>NZ_CP133085.1:3450000-4527066 GCF_030908325.1 Bacillus swezeyi
CAACATCCTGGTTGTCTAAGCAACTCCACATCCTTTTCCACTTAACGTATACTTTGGGACCTTAGCTGGCGGTCTGGGCTGTTTCCCTTTCGACTACGGATCTTATCACTCGCAGTCTGACTCCCAAGGACAAGTCTTTGGCATTCGGAGTTTGACTGAATTCGGTAACCCGGTAGGGGCCCCTAGTCCAATCAGTGCTCTACCTCCAAGACTCTTACCTTGAGGCTAGCCCTAAAGCTATTTCGGAGAGAACCAGCTATCTCCAGGTTCGATTGGCATTTCACCCCTACCCACACCTCATCCCCGCACTTTTCAACGTGCGTGGGTTCGGGCCTCCATTCAGTGTTACCTGAACTTCACCCTGGACATGGGTAGATCACCTGGTTTCGGGTCTACGACCACGTACTCATGCGCCCTATTCAGACTCGCTTTCGCTGCGGCTCCGTCTTTTCAAACTTAACCTTGCACGGGATCGTAACTCGCCGGTTCATTCTACAAAAGGCACGCCATCACCCGTTAACGGGCTCTGACTACTTGTAGGCACACGGTTTCAGGATCTATTTCACTCCCCTTCCGGGGTGCTTTTCACCTTTCCCTCACGGTACTGGTTCACTATCGGTCACTAGGAAGTATTTAGCCTTGGGAGATGGTCCTCCCGGATTCCGACGGAATTTCACGTGTTCCGCCGTACTCAGGATCCACTCAGGAGAGAACGAAGTTTTGACTACAGGGCTGTTACCTCCTATGGCGGGCCTTTCCAGACCTCTTCATCTACCTCGTTCTTTTGTAACTCCGTACAGAGTGTCCTACAACCCCAAGAGGCAAGCCTCTTGGTTTGGGCTGTTCCCGTTTCGCTCGCCGCTACTCAGGGAATCGCATTTGCTTTCTCTTCCTCCGGGTACTTAGATGTTTCAGTTCCCCGGGTCTGCCTTCTCATATCCTATGAATTCAGATATGGATACTGCTCCATTACGAGCAGTGGGTTTCCCCATTCGGAAATCTCCGGATCAAAGCTTGCTTACAGCTCCCCGAAGCATATCGGTGTTCGTCCCGTCCTTCATCGGCTCCTAGTGCCAAGGCATCCACCGTGCGCCCTTTCTAACTTAACCATTAAAAAGAATCACTACAGAAAATTCTTGTGAATGTCTACTTTTCGTTATCTAGTTTTCAAAGAACACGTTTTGAAGGAATGATCCTTCAAAACTAAACAAGATCTAAACGCACCTGTCTATAAGACCGGTAAGGTCTTATATTCCGTATAATATCCTTAGAAAGGAGGTGATCCAGCCGCACCTTCCGATACGGCTACCTTGTTACGACTTCACCCCAATCATCTGTCCCACCTTCGGCGGCTGGCTCCAAAAGGTTACCTCACCGACTTCGGGTGTTACAAACTCTCGTGGTGTGACGGGCGGTGTGTACAAGGCCCGGGAACGTATTCACCGCGGCATGCTGATCCGCGATTACTAGCGATTCCAGCTTCACGCAGTCGAGTTGCAGACTGCGATCCGAACTGAGAACAGATTTGTGGGATTGGCTGAGCCTCGCGGCTTCGCTGCCCTTTGTTCTGTCCATTGTAGCACGTGTGTAGCCCAGGTCATAAGGGGCATGATGATTTGACGTCATCCCCACCTTCCTCCGGTTTGTCACCGGCAGTCACCTTAGAGTGCCCAACTGAATGCTGGCAACTAAGATCAAGGGTTGCGCTCGTTGCGGGACTTAACCCAACATCTCACGACACGAGCTGACGACAACCATGCACCACCTGTCACTCTGCCCCCGAAGGGGAAGCCCTATCTCTAGGGGTGTCAGAGGATGTCAAGACCTGGTAAGGTTCTTCGCGTTGCTTCGAATTAAACCACATGCTCCACCGCTTGTGCGGGCCCCCGTCAATTCCTTTGAGTTTCAGTCTTGCGACCGTACTCCCCAGGCGGAGTGCTTAATGCGTTTGCTGCAGCACTAAAGGGCGGAAACCCTCTAACACTTAGCACTCATCGTTTACGGCGTGGACTACCAGGGTATCTAATCCTGTTCGCTCCCCACGCTTTCGCGCCTCAGCGTCAGTTACAGACCAGAGAGTCGCCTTCGCCACTGGTGTTCCTCCACATCTCTACGCATTTCACCGCTACACGTGGAATTCCACTCTCCTCTTCTGCACTCAAGTTCCCCAGTTTCCAATGACCCTCCCCGGTTGAGCCGGGGGCTTTCACATCAGACTTAAGAAACCGCCTGCGCGCGCTTTACGCCCAATAATTCCGGACAACGCTTGCCACCTACGTATTACCGCGGCTGCTGGCACGTAGTTAGCCGTGGCTTTCTGGTTAGGTACCGTCAAGGTACCGCCCTATTCGAACGGTACTTGTTCTTCCCTAACAACAGAGCTTTACGATCCGAAAACCTTCATCACTCACGCGGCGTTGCTCCGTCAGACTTTCGTCCATTGCGGAAGATTCCCTACTGCTGCCTCCCGTAGGAGTCTGGGCCGTGTCTCAGTCCCAGTGTGGCCGATCACCCTCTCAGGTCGGCTACGCATCGTCGCCTTGGTGAGCCATTACCTCACCAACTAGCTAATGCGCCGCGGGTCCATCTGTAAACGGCAGCCGAAGCCGCCTTTTATGATTGAACCATGCGGTTCAATCAAGCATCCGGTATTAGCCCCGGTTTCCCGGAGTTATCCCAGTCTTACAGGCAGGTTACCCACGTGTTACTCACCCGTCCGCCGCTAACCTAAGGGAGCAAGCTCCCGTCGGTCCGCTCGACTTGCATGTATTAGGCACGCCGCCAGCGTTCGTCCTGAGCCAGGATCAAACTCTCCATGAAGTTTGATAATGACTACGCACATTCGCATGTGCGATTTATTTAATGAATTAACAGGTACGTTTGTCTTGTTTAGTTTTCAAAGATCATTTCCGCCTCTCAAAGAAGCGACTTTACTAATATAACATTCTAGTAAAGTGAATGTCAACAACTTTTTTCAATCTTATTTTAAATGCTGTTTTATAAAGCCGTCTTTTTAGGGACGGATATTAATATAACATCTATTTTTATTTTGCACAATAGTTTTTTTGAAAAAATAATAATCCAGATAAACGAAATCGCAAAATCTGACTTCACCGGGTCCTTGTATCAAACTTTTAACTTTCCACAACTCTGGCCGAATGCCGTTTATGCAGCCTGATGGGAAAGTTTTATCAACAGAGTCTCAATCCACTTTTCCGCTTCCTTCTATTGGATAGGCTTTTCGGACTTCTGTTTTGCAGAGTGCAACATCAGAGAGCTGAATGGAACAGCAGTCTTCCTGCAAGCTCCGCTTTGAGGAATCAAAACAGCAAAGCGCTGACGATATTGATCATGAGTTTCCTCTCATCGCCTCTTTTAAAGAGGTATGACCAAATGGCACATTGTTCAAGGAACGCCGTCTTCGTATAAAACAATAGAGAAAACAGCTGCTCCGCGCATGATGTTTTCGGTTGATTCTGGGGGTGAAGCTCTAATGAATGCAGCACTGTATGCGATCAGCACATCGTCCATTTTTTAAAACCTTTAGGTGTGCGATGAAAAAGATCACCATCATGACCATGGTGAATATCAATGACAGTGATCCCATTTTTCTTTTACACACCTGTACCCTTAAACGTGTTGCGTCCCCAAAAAATCACATATCGTTCAACTATTTTTTAACTTGGCTGTCGATTGTCTGACAATCAGTTCAGGTTTGTAAACAGTGGAATGCTCAAGCTGGTCTGCATTCCGGCCCTCTACTTTGGCGATCATCCATTTGGCCGCTTCGATTCCCAATTGCATTTTCGGATGGGTGACTGATGTCAGCTTCACTTCAGAGGCCTGGCTTAAATGTGAATCATCGTACCCGACAATCGATATGTCTTCAGGTACTTTCAAGCCAAATTCCCTTACCACATCAAGTACCATAAGAGCAACTTCGTCATTGTAGCAGAAAATCGCTGTCGGCCGTTCGGAAGAAGACAGCCGCTTTCTTACTTCGGATACCGTCTTTTCTTTTTTGTTTTCTGTCGTGTATGTAACGACCATCTCAGGATAAAATGACAAGCCGTTTTCTCTAAAGGCGCGGATAAAACCTTTCATTCTGTTGACACCCTGCATGTCATCCTGTTTAAAAAACCCAAAAACTCTTTCATGGCCGAGCTTGATTAAATGCTCAGTGGCGATAAAGCCGCCATGCTCATCATCCAAAATGAAATGCGGCGGATTTAATTCCTGATAAAACTGATTAATCATCAAATATGGAATATGGTGCTGTTCGAGCGTCAAATAATAGTTTAAGTTCGGATTAAAGCTTCCGGTTTTCGTCGGCTCTACAATCAGTCCGTCAATTTTTTTATCAAGCATATTCACGAGGCACTGTTTTTCTTTTTCAATATCATTATTTGTACTTGCCACGATCAGCGTATATCCTTCGCTCGACAGCGAAGATTCAATTCCCCTTATAATAGAAGGAAAGATGTAGTCGGACAGATATGTCGTGATGACTCCGATCATTTTATTTCTTTCCCTTCCTTTTTCCGAAAGCTGAAGACGGTGCGAACAATACGTCCCTGACCCCTGCTCTCTGTAAAGAAGGCCTTCATGGACCAGGTCGCCGATGGCCTGCCGAATCGTATGCCTGCTGACATCGAATATTTTCATCAATTCATTTTCAGAATGAATTTTTTCTCCAGGCTTAACCTTTCCCTCGTATATCCATGACTTAATTTGATTTTTGACCATGCTGTATTTTGTATGCTCACTCATCAGATCAACCCTTTACTGCATCTTGTACGTACGAATAAGTTCTATTATAAAGGAAAAGCCGATAGCATTGCTACATATTGGAGAAATTAAGCAATTTTTTTTGAAAATGAAGCTTGTCGTCCGTTTCGTTTTTTAGTATAGTAGAATATAACTAAATAACCGATGACCACAAGGGGAGCCTTCAGGCTGAGAGTGAACGAACCGTTCTGACCCTTTGAACCTGTTAGTTAACGCTGGCGTAGGGATGTGGCAAAGTCATTCTAACTTGCATCCAAAGCAGTGCGTGGAAAACTTTCCTACTCCTTCCCCGCATTGCTTTTTTTATTGGGAAAGAAGTCCAGTATCCCTTTGTTCATCAAAAGTGAGGGTAATCATGAATCAATCAAAACAACTTGTACGTCTTATTGAAATTGCGATCATGACCGGAATTGCCATCATATTGGATATGGTGTCCGGAATGTTCTTAAAAATGCCCCAAGGCGGTTCAATTGCCGTCATGATGATTCCGATTTTTTTGATCTCCTTTAGATGGGGGTTGAAGGCGGGGCTGACAACTGGATTTTTAGCCGGATTGCTCCAGTTTGTAAGCGGGGGGCTTTACATTGCTCATCCCCTGCAGTTTCTCCTTGATTATTTTATCGCGCCCACGGCCGCTGGAATCGGCGGGGCATTTGCCGTTCCGATCCGTAAAGCGTCCAGCGAGAAAAAAAAGGGCAAACTTGCTTCATATGTTACACTTGCCGTTTTTATTGGAAGCGGGCTGAAGTTTCTCTCCCATCTGATCAGCGGCGCCGTCTTCTTCGGACACTATGCGCCTCAAGGCACACCTGTCTGGATTTATTCATTAGTATACAATGGAACATACATGCTTCCATCTTTCATCATTTGCACAATCGTACTGTGCCTGCTGCTGCTCACGGCTCCAAGGCTCTTGGGCAGGCAGATGGAAATGAGATAAATATAAAAAACAGCGGATTGACATGGGCTTCCGCTGTTTTTTATCCTTTTATTAAATCTGCCACCAATACATACCGCTCCGGTGCAGCCCCAATGAAATCAAAGGGATAGCAGGTCGATACGGTCAACGTCGCTCTCGGCTTCGGGACAATAACCGTCCGGTCATCCGCATCTACGATTCGAACCTTTTTCACTTTGTATGTAAAAGTTCCATAGACAGCTTCAACAATTAACCGATCCCCTTTGCCCACTTCTCCGAGCTTTCTAAAAACCGTATCGCGGTGGCCTGATAAAACCGAATTGTCCTCTTCCCCAGGTAAAACAGAGCCGGCGAAATGGCCCACACCTTTTTGCAATTCATCTTCATCTGTCCCATGATAAATCGGAAGCCTTGCATTGATTTTCGGAATCACGAGATCGCCGATTTTTTCACCGGTTTCAAAAGTTTGATCTATTGCGATCTTTTCTTTTTTCGCCGTTTGAACGGGCGGTTTTTCAGTTGTTTTCTCTTCTTTCACCTGCTGAAATGAAAAAAGGGCGTAGCCATGTAAAAGCTTAAACACATTCGTTGTTATAAAATATAATCCAGCAGCTACCATAACAATGGCGAAAAGCCAAATGACCTTTTTTCGCAATGTCTTAATCTCGTTTCACTCCTTACAAAAAACGCCCATTCTAAACAAGATGAGAATGGGAAGTTACATTTAAGCCGCTTTGCGAAGCCTTCTGATCAAGAAAAATCCGCCTAGCATCAGAACAACACCAAGAAGTGACCATTCCGCATAGTGTCCGGCCGTTTTTGGCAGCTTTGCACCTTTAACCGTCTTTTTCACGTGAGATGTTTTTGTTTCATGTTTGACAGCAGTTTTAGTTTGCTTCACTTTTGCCCCTGTATCATGTATTAAATCCGATCCAATCATTTCAGGTGTCAGCAAAACATCCAAAATGAAATGGCCTTGCAAGTCATAAACTTCCACAAGGAGGCTTGCTCCCTTCAGATCGTCCGCACTGACCAGCGTCGTCAAAGTCACCGCTTTTTTCTTTCCGTCTTTGACGAGGTAATATTTTGTCTTCACTTCAAGCGTCTTCTGAACGTCATTCAAAACTGAAAGCATTTCAGCGATGTCTTGAGCCGACAGCTCTGACACCGACTCGAAAGCAGCGACCGCTTCAAGCCGCTCTCCAAGCGCCATCAGATCATTTTCAAAGTTTGGATTTTTGTCCCGCACATTGCGGAGGTGATCGACGAGCTTCTCCCACTCTAGGTCATCCACACCCAGTTCTTGAAATAAATTTCCGATCTCCAGATCGTCTTCTTCATATGTCACCATAAATAGAGCATCGTCCAATTCATACTCAAACACAAATACGTCGAGAATGTTTTGACCGCTTTCCATATAGCCATTTTCAACGAAAAGATCAACCGCTTCTTTTTCACTTAATCCGTATTCTTTTAAATATGATGCCAAAAGCTTTTCGGTCAGCCTTTCTCCCAAAAAGTCTCTTAACTCTTCTACTGAATCAAAATCTCTCAAACTTTCATCATATGTATCTTGTAAATAGGCTTCCATTTCTTTTTCTGTTATTCCTATTTCTTCAAGATACTCATTAAGCTCAGCCTGTTTCGGTGCGGCAAAAGCTTCTGCTGCAGGTGCTAAAAACAGGACGCAGACCAGCAGCGACACCAGCCTCTTTTTCATTGGATATCACCCCTAAATTTATCTTTCCTTTTGATTATAATGGAATTTTTTAAAAAAACATGTATTGTAATAGAAGTTTTTTTCATCTATAATATTCTGTCCTTTTGGCACTTTAAAAAGAGGCATAATGTTTGCTTCTATTGAATGTAATATAGTAAAGCGAGTTGGGAGGTATGAAAGTGAATCCTTATTATATGATGCTCTTATGTTATATCCTATCCATCATCCATTTTTTAATAGGCTATCGGGAAGCCCTGAAAATAAGCGGAGCTGACGGACTAGTCAACGGAACCGCAATGATCTCCTGTATTCCGCTCGGCGTGGTTTTTGCTTTTTTCGCGCACTTTTTTTGGAAAATGACAATTTAAAATCGGGCCTATTCAAAAATAAATTTTTGACACACGAAAATGAACAAACTTGGATTTCAGCGTTATTCACAGACGGCGTCAGTTTATGCTATGATTAATAGAACTTCAATTTACAAAAAATTCACAAAAGATTGGAGGGAAGAGAATGGCCAAAGCAGTGGCTTCGCAGGAAGTCGCCAACATGCTGAACGACTGGTACATACGGATGAAAAAACGAGACATTTCAGGTTCGATTGAAATGAAAGATGACATAGATAAAGCCATTGAGGAAATGGAAGAAGATCAGGACGTCCTTCTCTACTATCAAATGCTGGATTTTCGCTTAAGGCTCCTTCTTGAGGATATCTCCCAAACTTCCACCGAAAAATTGGAAGCGATCAGTTTTCATGACAAAGACCCGAAAAGCACAGATGACAAGCTGAATTATTATTTTTATCTGTTCAAAGGAATCTATGAAGACTATAAGCAAAACCACACAGAAGCGCTTAATTTTTTCAGAATAGCAGAAAAAAGGCTTGGAGCGATTCAAAATGAGATTGAGAAAGCTGAATTTCATTATAAAATCGGGGTGCTGTACTATAATTTAAAAGCGACATGGCTGTCGATTCATCACATTCATATTGCGTCCGGCATCTTCCAAGGGTATGGCGGATATGCCAAAAGAGTCATCAACTGCAAAATGTTGATAGGGCTTAATTATATTGACCAATTTAAGTTTTCAGAAAGTGAAGCTTTATTAAAGGAAGCGATCGAAAAAACCGAAAAAATCGGCGACCAGTTTCTTTTGCCTTGCACTTATTACAATATGGGCTTTTTGAAAAGCAAGGAAGACAAGCACGAAGAAGCGCTAAAGTATTACAGAAAAGCTTTTGCCATCAAAGATTTTGAAACGAAAACCAAGTATGCTTACCTTCTTTGCGTTTATGAAAACGTCAGATCTCTCCTGAAAACCAATGCATACGATCAAGCTTTTAAATGGATCGATGTGGGCTTTAAAAAAGCTCAAGAAATGAACAGTGAAATTTTCGTTTTGAAATTCAATATTTTATATACATTACATTCAAACCTTCAGAATAAAATGGAAATAATCAAGGACTTTGTTCACCAGTTAGAAAATAAAAAAGCTTGGGTAGATCTGGAGGAATTGCTGATGGACGTGGCGAATTATTACCGGGAGAAGAAGTTATATGATGAAGCCATCTATTTTTACATTAAAACAGATAAGGCGAGCAAACTCGCCGGAAGAGGAGGAGAATAGAATGAAAAAGCTTTTATTGGCAGCATTTGTTTTAGGAGCAGTATTCACCTATTCTTTAGCAGATCATGGAGCAGAAGCGGCTTCTAACAGTGAGCAGGTGCAGCTGGCATCCCGCGGATCTGGCGCCTGATACATGTCACCAATCAAAATACCCATTCAGCAGATGGCTGGATGGGTATTTTCATCCATGTCATAAAAAACGTATTTTCAGGAGTGAGTGATATGAAAAAGAAAGTGCTCCTCACAGGCTTTGATCCTTTTGGCGGAGAATCCGTCAATCCATCTTGGGAAGCTGTTAAACGGCTTAACGGAGAGAGAGTTGAAGACATTTTAATCGCCGCCGAGCAGATTCCGACCGTTTTTCATCAATCAGCAGACATTTTGGAAAAAGCGATCGCGAAACATTGTCCTGATATTGTCATTTGCGTGGGACAAGCAGGCGGGCGGCCCCATATGACACCGGAACGCATAGCAATTAATATCGATGATGCCCGCATTCCCGATAATGACGGCCAAGAGCCGATTGATGAACAAATTGCGGCAGCCGGGCCAGCCGCTTACTGGTCAGCTCTTCCGATAAAGCGCATCGTTAAAAACATGAAGGAGAGCGGCATTCCGGCATCTGTCTCCAACTCAGCCGGAACCTTCGTGTGCAATCATTTATTTTATCGGTTAATGCACTACATAGACCGTTCTTCATCAAGCATGCGCGGAGGATTCATCCACATTCCTTTTCTGCCTGAGCAAACGGTCGATAAAAAAGAGCCAAGCCTCAGTTTGGAAACAATCGTAAAAGGATTGCGCATTGCCGCATTAACGGCTGCCAATCATGAAACAGACATCCGCGAAACCGGAGGCTCGCTTAGCTGACACCCAAAAACAGCAGCGGCCCCAGCCTCCGTTACTGCTTTAGAAAGATCCTCCCCTCGTCGATCAAGATCTTCTTTTTACCCTGCCCTAAAAACGAAGCACCCTGCGGCGTGTTTTTCGCAAAAAAACGTAAACACTAAAAGAAAAACAGCCTAAAGGGTGAGCAGCATGCAGAAATCTTATGCCGTTTTCGGACTCGGCCAGTTCGGCGGCAGCCTTGTCAAAGCATTCCATGAAAAAGGAACAGAAGTCATCGGCATCGATAAATCTGAAGAGAAAGTAAATGAATATTCGGCCTATGCCACCTATACCGTTTGCGCCAATGCAGTTGATGAAAACACATTAAAGCAAATCGGCATTCGAAACATTGACCACGCGTTCGTTTCATTTGGAGACGATATCGAGGCCAGTATTTTAACTTCGCTTTTGCTGATTGAAATGGGCGTTCCACAAGTATGGTCAAAAGCACAGAATGATTACCACCAAAAAGTCCTTCATAAAATTGGCGTCAATCGGATCATTCATCCTGAAAAAGATATGGCAAGGCGAATTGCAAGCCATATTACTTCTGAAAAGATGATCGATTTCGTTGAGCTTTCGCCAAACTACAGCATCGTCGAAATTATTGCCACGAAAAAACTGGATGGCAGAAGTTTAGGAGATGTTGATGTCCGTGCAAATTTCGGGTGCAATATCGTGGCAATCAAACGGCAGGGCCATTTTATCATTGCCCCCAGTGCAGATGACATCATTTATGAAAAAGACGTTTTAATTGTGATTGGGCAAAATAAAGATATTGAAGCCTTTGAAAAAAAGGGTGATTAAACATGAAATTCAAACAGATTCAACTGAGCCCTTCTCAATTGCTTGTATTGGTTTTCTTATTTTTTATATTGTTAGGAACCCTTTTATTGAAGCTGCCTTTCGCAACACCTGAGAGCGTGAATTGGATTGACACGCTTTTTACCGCGACATCAGCCATGACCGTAACCGGTTTAGTCGTCGTTGATACCGCCGCGGATTTTACGGTGTTCGGCCAGGCCATCATTCTCATTCTGATCCAGATCGGCGGCCTGGGGATTATGTCGTTTGCAGTGCTCATTTTTATCATGCTGGGGAAAAAAATCGGTCTTAAGGAACGGCTGCTGATTCAGCAGTCCCTCAATCAGACTTCACTCGGCGGAATCATTCAATTAATCCGAAATTTATTTATTTACTCATTTATTATCGAAATGATGGCGATGGTGGTGTTAGCGTTTAGATGGGTTCCTGAATACGGATGGAAACATGGCGTATACTACAGCCTTTTTCACTCGGTATCCGCTTTTAACAACGCCGGATTTTCCGTTTGGCCGGACAGTTTGATGCGGTATGAAGGCGATCCGCTTGTCAATATTGTCATCACATCTTTATTTATCATCGGAGGAATAGGCTTTACCGTATTATCTGATTTATGGCATAAACGAAATTTGAAAAATTTAAGCCTTCATTCAAAATTAATGATATACGGAACTTTTATTATCAATATATCAGCCATGATCATGATCTTTCTGCTTGAATACCAAAATACGCTGGGGCCGCTGCCGTTAAATGAAAAACTTTTGGGAGCCTATTTTCAAGCCGTTACGCCAAGAACTGCCGGATTTAACACGTTAGACATTGGGAGTTTGCGTGAAAGCACGATCACGCTGATGCTGCTGCTTATGTTTGTCGGAGCGGGAAGCGCTTCAACTGGAGGAGGGATCAAGCTGACGACATTTCTGGTCATTCTCCTCTCAGTGATCACTTTCTTAAAAGGAAAAAAACATATTTCAATCGCGAGAAAAACGCTGAAAGACAAATTGATCATTCGTTCCCTCGCGATTTCGACCATCAGCGTGTTATTGATTTTAACAGCCGTTTTCATTTTAAATATGACAGAACCCAAACCCTTTTTGGATATATTGTTTGAGGTCGTTTCCGCCTTTGGCACGGTGGGGCTGTCGATGGGCATAACGGCTGACTTGTCGCCTCTTGGAAAGGTGATCATGATCTTTATTATGTTTTTAGGGAAGCTCGGGCCTTTGACATTGGCGTTTTCACTGGCCAGGCCCGAGCAGAAGAACATCCGGTATTCAAGCGAAGATATTCTGACCGGATAAAACGGCCTTCAGATCGTTCTTTTCGTCCCGCCGTTATGCGGCACCGCGATTTTTCGGGGCATGCTTTGCGAATCATGAAACAAATAATGCCCGCAAAGGGAAAAATAAAAAGCAGCCATAACGGCTGCTTTCCAATACTTCAGTTGACAGTAACAATAATAAAGTTTTATAATGAGCAAACGTTTAAACATTCGAACGAATCAAACTTAGGAGAGATATTATGAGTCAGCACACAATAAACATATTACGAGAATGTACGCCTATTTTCTCTATTTTGCGGGATAGTAATCGTCAAGAAATATTGGTGTTACTTTATGATGAAGGAGAAATGTCAGTCAGTCAGATATCAGATCGTCTCTCTCTTTCTAGACCAGCAATTTCACACCATTTAAAGCACCTCTTAGACGCAAAAATAGTTACTGTTCAAAAACGTGCTACTGAAAGATATTATGCCCTTTCTCTTGAACATTCTATTATGTTATTAAAAAAACTAATTGAATCGTTGGAAACCGATAACCAGTTGAAAAAATAATCAACAAATATATAGTAAAAATGATAAAAGTAGTATTTCTCAATGCTACTTTTTTTTGAAAAGTGTATACAAAATAGGTTAATTGACAAAAATCAAAGTATATATTAATATCATATAAGCATTATGTTCGAATGTTCGAACATTTAAATATTCGGATGAATTATAAACTAATTTTTAGGAGGAAACAAAATGATATACAGTAAACAAAGAGAATGGTTTGAGATTCAACAGTATTTACCAAAAAAGTACCACTTTACAAAAAAATATCAACCATCAGAAGAATGGTGGAACTGGAAAGGACACAAGGTTCACTTAGATTGCTTCCGTAATCAAAAAGCTCCTGTTAAAGTAATTTTATTCCATGGAGTGGGTACAAATGGTAGGCAGATGTCCATGATTTTAGGTGGCCCTCTTTCAAAAGACGGCTTTGAAACTATTGCTATTGACATGCCTACTTATGGAGTAACAGAAGTAAGAAAAGGTGCAGTTGTAAAATACGAGGACTGGGTTGATTTAGCATGTGATTATATCGACTATGAATTACAACGGGATGACAGACCAATCGTACTCTATGGCTTAAGCGCAGGTGGTATGGAAACCTACCATGTTGCTGCTAAAAATAAGAAAGTTAAAGGGATCATTGGTATGACATTCTTGGATCAAAGAATTAAACAAGTACGTGATGAAACAGCTAGAAACCTCTTTATGAGTCGCGTTGGAATTCCAATGGCAGGAATTACTTGTAAAATAGGACTTGGAAGCTTCAAGATGAAGATGAGTACAGCTTCTAAAATGAGCGCACTATGTAATGATAAGAATGTGATGAAAGTATTTAATCGTGATAAAACTTCTGCTGCAAATAAAGCAAGTATGGAATTCATAAATAGTTACTCTATTTACCAGCCAGCAATGGAACCAGAAGATTTTGATGTATGCCCTATTCTTTTAACACAACCAGAGAAAGATAGATGGACACCATTACACTTGAGTACACTTTTTTTAGATAGAATTAAAAAAGTAGATGTAGAAGTTGTACATTTAGAAAATGGAGGACACTATCCAGTTGAACAACCCGCGTTGGACCAGATGCATGATGCAATCTTAGGATTCATCCATAAGGTTACAAAATAACCTTATGGATTGTACTAAAAGGTTATGTGAAGAAATGTACTTAAACTGGGTGCTAGAATTCAATAAGAGCGAGCTAGCTTCAACAGCCTTTGATCTTCCACAATCGGGCGCTTTAATTGAGCAACAGAAAAAGCCTAATTTCTCAAGAAATTGGGCTTTTTAATATTGGAATTTCCTTAATGTTGTAAATCCGCATTTTCCTAACGCTGCCCCATGCTTATCAAGCTAACACTGAGGAATTCTTAGGGCGGAGCCATTTCTGCAAGATAACTCATGAATACTACAAAAGAAAGGTATGCCAATTTTTTCTTAAGCATATCTGAATATGATATAAAAACCGAACGCTTTTTGGTTATTTTTCCAGGCTTCATTATGGTAAAGTTAAAACAGGAGGGGATATTCATGAGCATTTTTAATGAGGCGAGAAAAGAACTTTGGAACGAGATTCAAGGCCTGCCGGATAACGATATCAATAAAAGGCCGGCAGAAAACGAATGGAGCATTCAAGAAGTGCTTGACCATTTGAAAAAAATCGATTTGATGGCGGCTCAGATGTTTAAAGAACAAATCCAGCACGCACCGATTAAAACAATAGAAGAAAAACCGGTCAAAGCCTCGGAAGACAGGAGTACAAAACGAAAAGCGCCCCCTTTTATAGAGCCGGAAAGGAAAAGTACGGATGTATTAACCATTAAGGCTGAACTGGACAATGTCAGACAACAGCTGACCTCGGTCATCGCCGCATTTCAAGAGGAGGATTTTCAGAGAGTCCTGCCTCATCCAATCTTTAAAGAGTTGACGGTCAGACAGTGGATCGATTTTATCGGCCATCATGAAAAAAGACATATCCAACAGATTCAAGACATTAAACAGAAAATATCATAATGGAATGCCGGAGACCCGTTTCCCGGGTCTCCCATCCGATTATGCAAACGATCTGGCATCTCTCACGGCGTTAGGTGAGTATGACCAAACTTCGGCTTGATCGCCTTGATTAATGAGACCCGGCCGTTCGACGACACAGACGATGCCTCTTCTCCCCATGGCATGACGGACAAAGCGGGACGCAAGCTTCGGCTTGTCCGGAAATTGTTCCTGAATGACCTCACCGGGCTGGATGCACGGTTCATTCTCGCCTTCGCATAAAAGAGCGGCACCGCTCGGAAAAATCAATCGGCTTCCTTCCCTCAGCGATGACAGATGAGGCAGGCCGCTCAATGCGATATTGGCTCCGAGCCATTCGGGAAGAACGGCGGGAACATTGAGCTTTTCGGCAACCGCCAGGCATTCTTCGACTGAGACAATCGAAATCTGCCTCCTGTTGAAAATTTCCGTTCCCCTTTTATACATCGGTTCCCGGGCTCCCGCTTTCTTTGTCAGGCCAAAATGCAGATCGCCCGGAATTCCTCCGTAATCGATTGAAATTTTCTCCTTTTTATCGGTCACAAATGATTGTGTTTCCGCTATGTATACATTCTCCGCTGCAGCAGTCCATCTTTTCCACATTCAGTCCATCCCCTTTATGAAATATGTGATTTATTTTACAACGCTTCCCTTTTTTTCTCAAATTAAGAAAACCCGCTGTGCGAGAAACACAGCGGGCCAAATCATTTTTTCTTATACAGTTTTCGGCGTCAAGTCAAAGCAGCGGTTGTAAATCCAATTGTACGCTTTTTCGTTCAGGTCTCTTGGATTTCCGACTGTTTGCGGATCTTTCATCGCTTCTTTTGAGAGGCGCTCAACCATGTCAGGCGATACACCTTGTTCTTCAAGGCTAGGAATCTCTAAATCTTCCACAAGCTGATACATCCAGTTTACTGAAGCTTTAGCCGCTTCTACTGTTGACATGCCGCTTGTGTCGATGCCGAATGCTTTTGCAATCCGCGCGAATTTTTCAGGATAGCCTTTCCAGTTGTATTCCATAACAGGGCCCATCATTGCCGCAACACATTGGCCGTGTGCAACAGGGATGATTCCGCCGAGTGTCTGACTCATCGCATGAGCCGCACCTGCTGATTCACTTCCGTAAGAAAGACCTGCAAGCATGGCAGCTTGAGCCATTCCATATCTTGCTTCAAGATCTTCTCCGTCAGCAAACGCTCTGCGGATATAATGTGCACCGTATTCAATCGCAAGCAACGCTACAGCGTCAGTGATCGGCTGAGCAAATTTCATTGTGTAGCATTCGATTGCGTGAGCCAATGCGTCCACACCTGTCATCGCTGTTACATGCGGAGGCATTGATACATGCAATTCAGGATCGATGACTGTCAGGTGAGCAGCGATCAGCGGGCCGCCCGTATTGAATTTAAATTCGCGCTCTTCATCTGTGATAACCGCCCATTGGGTCACTTCTGAACCAGTTCCGGCAGTCGTCGGAATGGTTGTAAGCGGAGGAATCCGGTTTTCAAGCGGTTTTTTTCCTTCTGCCGCTTCATAATCAAGGACTGAGCCTTCGTGAGTCGCTTCAACTCCGATCGCTTTCGCCGTATCCATTGAGCTTCCGCCGCCGACTGCTACAAGTCCGTTGCAGTTTTCTTCTGCAAAAAGCTTTGAGCCTTCAGCTACAAGACGTACAGGCGGGTTCGGTTCTACTTTATTAAAGACGACAACTTCAACGCCAGCTTCCTGTAAAGATTCAACGACAGGATTTGTCACACCCGCTTTGTAGATGCCAGGGTCTGTGACAAGCAGCGCTTTTGTGACGCCAAGATTTTTCACTTCATCTCCCACATGTTTAACGGCTCCGATGCCGTGCTTAATGACAGTTGGGATTTCAAACGTGTGGAATTTGTTCATTGCTTCTACTTTCATATTTAAAGTCATCAATTTCTCCTCCTTCTTATGCTTTAAACCAATTGACGGCTGCTGGTTTTGTATTGCGGTAGACATGCTTTACTTCCGTGTATTCTTCAAGACCCATGCGGCCAAGCTCGCGGCCGATGCCGGATTGCTTATATCCGCCCCATGGCGCCTGAGCGAAATAAGGGTGGAAGTCATTGATCCAAACTGTTCCCATCCGCAGTTTGGCAGCGACGCGTTCCGCTTTTTCGATGTCTTTTGACCAAACAGCGCCGGCAAGGCCATAGATCGTGTCGTTCGCAAGCGCGGCAGCCTCTTCTTCTGTGCTGAATGTTTCTACAGTTAGGACAGGCCCAAATACTTCTTCTTGCACGATTCTCATATCAGATGTACATCCTGAGAAGATTGTCGGCAGGTAGAAGAAACCGTTTGCGAGCTCCGGATCTTCCGGACGCTTTCCGCCTGTTTCAAGTTTTGCGCCCTCTTCCAGACCGATTTCCACATATTTTTCGACTTTGCTTCGGTGTTCAGCGGAAATGAGCGGACCGCTCTGCGTATCTTCGTGGAACCCATTGCCAAGCTTGATATTTTTCGCCCGTTTCACAAGCTCTGCCAAGAATTCATCATGGATGGATTCTTCAACAAGCAGGCGGGCCCCCGCAGAACAAACTTGACCGGCGTGGAAGAACACCGCGTTCAGCGCCTGATCAACCGCTACATCAAAATCGGCGTCTTTAAACACAATATTCGGATTTTTGCCGCCAAGCTCAAGGGCGATTTTTTTGACATTCGTACTTGCCGCCTGCATGATTTTCTTTCCGGTTTCAATTCCGCCGGTGAAAGAAATCAAATCGACATCTGTATTTCTGGCAAGCTCATCACCTACTGTAGCTCCAGATCCGAGCACAAGGTTGGCAACACCTTTTGGCACGCCCGCTTCTTCCATCAGTTTGAAGATTTTAATCGTTGTAAGCGGTGTAATTTCACTTGGCTTTACAACGATTGTATTACCTGCTGCTAAAGCGGGAGCTATTTTCCAGCTTGCTTGCAGGAGCGGATAGTTCCAAGGTGTGATTTGCCCGCAGACTCCGACAGGCTCTCTGACGATTTCGCTTTTTGAATCCGGAATCGGTGAAGAAATCACTTCACCGCCATCTTTATCAGCAAGCCCTGCATAATACTGAAACACGTTTGCGATATCATCCATATCGGCTCTGCTTTCTTCAACCGTTTTGCCAGTATCAAGCGATTCCAGTTCTGCCAGTTCTTCATGATCGCGTCTGATCAGCTCTGCGATCTTTAATACAATGTTGCCGCGTTCAAGTCCTGGTGTATTCGCCCACTCGCCGTCGTCAAATGCGCGGCGTGCAGCAGCAATCGCCTTAACAGCGTCTTCTCTGTCTCCTTCACTGACGGTTTCAATGTGTTCTTGATTATAAGGATTGATAATCTTGCGAGTCTCGCCTTTTTCGGCGCTCACCCATTTTCCGTCAATGAAAAATGTTTGACTCATAAAAAGCAGCCTCCTCATTACGCAAAGTTTGTTAAATAAAAATTTAACGTTTTGAACACTTTGAATTTATCATGCGCATTTTTCCATGTCAAAGGAAATCCGGCTGATTATTTTTTTTGAATTTTATGTGAACGCACTGCTCACATGGGCTGAGCCTGTTTTTAAAAAAAATTTGATTTTGACATTTAAATTTCTTTCGTTAACATAAAGAACATACAGAAATAACTTAACAAACTTAACGCGGATTTCAGATCAAATCCTGGAAACTGGGGAATTGATCGATATTGCTGATGTTCCGCTCCTTTGAAAGGAGGCAAGTTATGGACGAGACCCGTAATCTTTCTGCAAAAGAAGCGATCGCTCAAGCAAAAGATTTAGTCATTGATTCGATTGCAGAAACAATGGATCTGTATGGGATCACCCGAAGTGCGGGTATTCTTTACGGAACAATGTACCTTTCAGATGAAATGACGCTGGACGAAATGCGGGAAGAGCTGCAGATGAGCAAGCCCAGCATGAGCACGAGCGTGAAAAAGCTTCAGGACTTAAATGTCGTCAAAAAGACATTTCATAGAGGAAGAAGAAAACACAGCTTTGTTGCTGAGAAAGATTTCTTCAAGTTTTTCACAAGCTTTTTCCCGCAAAAATGGGAAAGAGAAGTAAAAGTCAATCTCATAGCCATTCAAGACGCTCAAATAGCGATGGAGGACATCATCGAAAACGATGCTGTAGATCAAAGCTTAAAAGAAGAAGCGAGAACTCTTTATGACCAGCTCGAACATTCAAAGCCATACTATGACTGGTTGCTGAGACTCGCCAAGTCTGTCCAATCCGGAGAGATTTTTGAGTTTATTCCAATTGAAAATAAGAAATAAAAAGGTTTTATCCGCTCTGAAGTGTGCTCATTTTTCTATACTTCCCAGAGTGGCGCAAAACCTTTTTCAAATTTTAATTTAAAGAAAATTCAAAAAATTTCGGAGGCGATGTGCATACATGAATTATACTGATAAGAAAAAAAACTTGGTTAAATTAGGGATATTCGCACTATTTGTGGGAGGCATCCTGGCATATATCGGCTTTTCCAATGCCGATATTCATTGGGGCGGCTTTATTTCAATGATGATTTTCTTTGCTTTCACTTATTATTTGGGCGCTTTTTACGCAGCAAAGAAATCAAATTCGTTTTCCGATATGGTCGTTGCCAAAAGAAGCATGCCATTTTTCATCGGAATGGTGACAATGGCGGCAACATGGGTCGGCGGCGGCTATATAAACGGAACTGCTGAATCAGCCTACAGCAATGGCATTGTCTGGGCTCAAGCACCATGGGGCTACGCTTTAAGCCTGATCATCGGCGGTATTTTCTTCGCGAGAAAGATGCGCCGCTATGAATTTATGACCATTATCGATCCTCTCGAACAGCGCTTCGGTAAGCGGATGGCAGGGGTTTTATATATACCGGCGCTGTTAGGAGAATTGTTTTGGAGTGCCGCGATTTTAACAGCGTTAGGCACGACATTCGGAATGATTCTGAATATCGATTTCCAGACTTCGATTATTCTCTCGGCAATGATCGCCATCGCCTATACGGTTGCCGGAGGAATGTGGGCAGTCGCCTTCACAGATGTATTTCAAATGATCATCATTTTACTCGGACTCATTTTAGTGGTTCCATTCGTCTTATCAAATGTCGGTTCATTGGATGTCGTATGGGCCAATTACAGGCACGATTTCGGCAGCAGCGCCAATCTGTTTCCGCCTTTGGACGGCTGGAAAAACCCGGATTGGGGAAACCTCTTTTGGAACTGGTGGGATAATGCGCTCCTCTTAATTTTCGGAGGTATTGCATGGCAGGTTTACTTTCAGCGTGTCCTTTCAGCAAAATCAGAAAACGCTGCCATGTGGCAGTCGGTTATTGCCGGCGTCATCTGCATCATCGCAGCCATTCCGTGCGTGATCATCGGAGCTGCCGCAAACAGTGCAGATTGGAGCCTATTCGGGACGACCGCTCCAGAAAACCCGGCGATGATTTTGCCGCAGGCGCTTGCTTATTTAACACCGGGAATCATTGCAGGGATCGGTTTGGGTGCAATCGCGGCAGCCGTCATGTCAAGCATGGACTCGTCCATTTTGTCGGCATCTTCAATGGCCGCATGGAATATTTACCGTCCGCTGATCAAGCCAAAAGCCACCCAAAAACAGCTGCAAAAAGTCGTCAAACGATCAATCATTTTGTTCGGGGCAGGAGCAGCCATCATTGCGCTAAATGTAAAAAGCGTTTATACATTGTGGTATTTGGCTTCAGATTTAGTCTATTGTATTTTATTTCCCCAGTTAACAATGGCCCTCTTTTATAAAAGAGCAAACTTATACGGGTCAATTGCTGGATTTGCAGTTGCAGTCATTCTGAGGCTCGGCGGCGGGGAACCTGCTTTCGGCATTCCTCCATTTCTGCCGTATCCGATGATGGAAGACGGTGTCGTCCTCTTTCCATTCCGGACACTGGCTGCAGTCACAGCATTTATGACGATCTTCGTTGTGTCTGAACTGACACAGCGCAAATGCCCTCCTAAACAGCTAGTACTCCCCCAAGAGAAAAAGAAAGAAGATCAAGCAGCTTAAGTAAAAAGGAAAAACGCCCGGAACCGGGCGTTTTTCCTTTTTAAAATGATACGCAAAGAGAAAGGCCGCCCTTCCTCTTTAAGGCATTATTTTTTAATGGCATGAATGTAGTGAATGGTTTCAAAGGCTGCTAGATAATCATTTCGATCTTTAAAATAAAGTTCATGAATTTCAGCCGGTGATAAATGTTCGACAATCAGCAAACCGGATTTTTCCAGCATTTTCTCCATTTCATGATAAGAATAGCACGATTTCATTGGTTCTCCGCTTGCTGCTGCCATTTTCACCATGTTTTCTACCCTATTGGAGATCCCTTTTTCTTTAAACAGGTTTTCGTCTGCATAATCAAAAACGATCGAGCTTCCTGAAGGAACGTCATCCATTACATGCTGCATCAATCTTGCATTTTCTTCTTTCGTTAAATAATAAGAAACGCCTAAAAGACTAAAGAATGTTTTTTTGCTGCAATGAAACCCTTTATCTATTAAATCTTGATAAGAAAAATTGTTGGTGAAATCCTTGGAAATCAAATGAAGATGACTCGGGATTTCAAAATGAGCTTCATCCAGCCTTTTCTTTTTAAATTCCTGTGTCGCAGGATGGTCAATTTCAAATATATCCAAGATGTTCTTCAATTCCGGATGCCGAAAACAAAATGTATCCAGACCGGCTCCAAGAATAACATATTGTTCTGCTCCTAATTGAATTTCATGATGCAATACTTTTTCCAGGTAAGCAGCACGCGCCAGAGGGGTTGGAGAAAGTTGAATCTGTGTAATCCATTTTAATATTTCTTCTTTATCCCACTTGAATTTTTCCGCGATATCTTTGTTGAAGAACTGTATGCCTTGAATCATATTCTCTTTGATGTCATGAAACTCATGCTGTGAAATGAAATCTTTGGCTATATGGTCATCAAAGATTTTAGGTTCATCGAATTGGCTATGATAAGCTCTGCCAAAAGCCGATATTAATGAAGTTAAACTGGACTCATCTTTTTTCAATGTAAAACACTCCTCATAGAGCAAAAAAATAAGATTCCCCCGGCCAGGAGAATCTTATTCTATAACAAAATATCTAATTAGTAAATTTTAGCATAAATAATTTTTTTTGTCAAGTTTAAAGCATGAAACTGTAACATAAAAGATCTGATCGAGAAAGCCGCTCTGAGCACCCCGAATTCCAAAAATGAGAATGTCTATTAGCCCTTAATAAGCAGACTTCATTACGAGTTTTTTCATTATTTTTCCTATTTCATTAACCGGGACAGACAGCAGTCGTTTCTCAAGCTCACCTAGCAACATATGATAAATGAGCAGACTGAAAGGAATATTTCACACCAAAGAGGAGTGTTGATATATGAATTTACACCAAATCAAAGGAGACTATGATGCTATATTCGGATTAGGGCATCTTTGTTTAACAGCCCTTCAACTTACAAAAAATAATTTAAGGCCTTATGCCGGACCTTTAGATTGGGTCGGAACCCGTTATCTGACAGACCTTAACCGCCTGTTAAAAAATCGTTTTTCTCATTTTATGGAACCCATAAACCTCAGAGTAACAGGCTACTCGACTGGAGTCTATAATAAAGAACGCTACATCTCATTAACAGATGATTATTATTCCATCGACTCTGCCCATGATTTTAAAGCAGACAAAAACACAATGGATGAAATTGTCACTTATCCAGAAGTAAAAGAGAAATTCAATAGAAGAATTAATAGATTTTTAGATAAAATGGCGACAGCCAACCGAATCCTTTTTGTCAGAACCAGCGGAACGTTTAAAGAAGCTCAGGAGCTTGAATCTGTATTGTCAGGTTTGGTCCAAAACGATTTCAGTGTTTTGCTTATCAATCATTCCGATGTAAACGGAATCGTTGAACAAAATTGGCCATTAAAAAGAGTATGCGCGGTCGAGCTTCCGGAAAAAGAAATATGGGAATCTAATGACCGATTGTGGCGGGAAATGCTTACTGGCGTGAATTATGTTCCGTATCTAACGAAAATGGGATAGATTCTATATGGGTGAGGATTCAGGCTCAAATTTTGAAATATGGTTTGGCCGCATATGGCCAATTTACTTAAAGAGAAACCCTTGACTTATCAAGGGTTGAGCATAGTGGCCTTGAACCGCTTCCTCTACACTGCCGGTTGTAGATGATGCCTTCTGAACGATAATGATGATTGTTGGCGCCAACAATTTTCTATTTATTTCATCGAACACAAAGAGAAAACCCCCCTTGAGAAATCAAGGGGTTCATCCAAAGATGGGCTGACATCGCGCCGCCCATTCCGCTGTTTATCGCATTCTTAAGAAAAACTTGGTATAAGCGGATTTGCGCAAAACCCCATCAAGGGATTATTTCGCGTGATTTCACTTTTTTTATGCTTTTCGTGATTTACTTGTGATCATCAGAACAAGCTCAACCGCTGCCTTCGTCAGGAAAGCGCTTTCAGATATGCTTAAATGGGCAACTTCCTACCTCTTGGGAGGGTGCTCAGCCGCGGTTACATACGGACATGTACTTGCTTCACAGTATTTGTTTCATCCTCTTTCACCATTGATTGATAATCTTTCTCCCAAAAATCAGCATCTTTTATCCCCAGTTTTTTTGGGTCAAAGACAGGGTCTTTCCCTTCTTTTTTTTGATCCTCATAATCTCTTAGCACTTTTAGAGCTGTTTTCGTCATGAATAAAATGGCTATTAAATTTAACCATGCCATGCTTCCCATCCCGAGATCTCCGAGAGCCCAAACGATTTTCCCTGATTGCACACTGCCATAAAAAACCGTCACGAGCAATATCAGTTTCAACATATGCAAAATCCATTCAAAGGATTTCTCTCGATTGCGATTAATAAAAGCTAAACAAGTTTCAGCTTTATAGTAATATGACATTAGAGTTGTAAAACCAAAGAAGAATAACGCAATAGCTAAAAAAGCAGTGCCAAAACCAGGAATGACTGATTCTACAGCGAGTTGGGTATACACAGAAGGATCCTCTCCAGCGGCAGCATTTGAAGTAATGAAGGCGCCGCCATCTGGCGAAACATTATACATCCCTGTTATAAGTATGGTAAAAGCCGTCGCTGAACAAATAACTAAAGTCGTGAGATAGACGGAAAAGGCTTGTACTAATCCTTGTTTTGCCGGATGTGACACTTCAGCCGCTCCAGCTTCAAAGGTCTCGCTGCCAATTCCGGCCGCATGTGAAAAAGCACCACGCTGTACTCCCCAGGTAATCGCTGACCCCACAACGCCTCCAAACACCGAATCAGCGCCAAACGCACTTTTTAAGATGAGCATGATGACACCGGGTAAATGTACTAGATTAAAACCTACTATGACAAGACATATTAGGACATAAATTATAGCCATCGTAGGAACCACTGTTTCGGCAACCCTTCCCAATCTTTTGACTCCGCCAAAAATAATAATGGCAAGAATGATAGCCAATATCCCTCCTGTGAAGGCTGTAGAGATGCCAAATGCTTGATGAACTGAAACTGCAATTGTGTTGGCCTGCAGGGTTGGCCATAAGACTGCCATAACAATGATTGTTACAAAAGCGAATAAATTTGCGGTTTTTCTCATCTTCAGCCCTTTTTCAATATAAAAGGGGACTCCTCCGCGATACTCTCCTCTAATTTTACTTTTATACACCTGTGTCAGTGTAATTTCAATAAACGAGGAAACAGCGCCAAGCAGTCCCATCATCCATATCCAAAAAACAGCGCCGGGTCCTCCGAAGGCAATAGCTGTTGCTACACCAGCAATGGTTCCGGTTCCAACACGACTTCCCAAAGACATTGATAACGCTTTAAATGGAGATAATCCCGCTTCTGAATCTTTTCCTTTAAACGTTAGAACCACCATATCTTTTAGGTGCCTGATTTGCAGAAAGCGTGTCGCTACTGTGTAAAATATCCCGATGATCAGAAAAAAAAATACTAAAGCCGGACTCCATATATAGCTATTTAAAGAATCCACAACATTTTGTATCATCTGTGTTAGCCCCTTTGTCCATCTTAACAGATGCTTATTTTCCGTCTCCCATTTTTCCCTTTGCTTGTTTGGTGTTTAGATTGAATATCCACTCATCACAATAGTTCAACCTATTATGCCTTCCTACTATGAGAATGGGTACCCCATTATTTCATTCGACCTATCCAACAATTCATATTTGGAAAATTCGCAAAAATTTCAAGTTTGTCTTCCCGGCCATTCGAAGATTCATCGATCGAATGATCATCTCAGGGACAAAATATTCGCTTTATCCCTGAGCACCATTCAACGTCGTCGTCCATTAATACGGACGAATAGCTGATGCTGATTTTTGATGGAACTTCTCTAAATAAAACTTTATTTTTACTAGTGAATATCCAGAATGGCTTCGTTTAGTAAACGTAATAGCTTTGTCCCGTTTGAGCTCCTAAAATACTTTTTCTAAACGCTAAACCCACACGCTTCGAAGAAACAGGTTCAAATCCTTGAAACAATGGACCATATTTCTCAATAGAGTCTTCCAGCATACTTGGACTCACATGGTTAATGCGAATACCTCTCGGCAATTCAATTGCCGCAGATTGAACAAAAGCACGAATCCCGCCGTTTGCCATAGCTGCAGAAGCTGCTTTTTCAATGGGATCATCCATTAAAATACCTGTTGTCAAAGTGATACTGCCCTTATCACGTATGTACTTCAATCCAAGCAGAATCAAATGAATCTGCCCAAGCAGCTTGCTGTTTACCGCAATGAGATTTTGTTCTGGTGTCATCTCATCGACAAAACCGAAGTGTGCAGCGCCTGCTGCGCTCGCGACGGCATCCACTTGTCCTACTTGCTCAAACATTCTAGAAATACTTGCTGGAGAGGTGATGTCTACCTCTACATCTGAATTCGATCGGCTTGCTGTAATGATCTCGACATCATGGCTCAGTTCTTTATATACTGCTGAACCAATCGTTCCATTTGCTCCTACAAGTAACAACTTCAATTGTTTTCCCTCCTAAATCCTCTCTGTTCATCAATTTTTCTTTAAGTTTAACTTCCTTCATATGATTTGTATAATTGTTCACGGGCCTTAGGGATATTCGGCTGAAATTGGATAAGCGCCTCAGCTCTTGTCTTCCTTACGAAGTGTATGGCCTGATGAATGAGTTCATCCAGCTCACCAGTACGATTGCTTATTTCAGCCGCAATGGTTAAGCCTGCGACTTTCCCTTGAGCCATTGCTACTTTAGCGCTCTCAACACCGGTAATGTTTCCTGCGACATAAAGATGAGGAATGTTCGTTTGCATGTTCTCACTGTGCACCGGTATGTGTCCGCCCAATTCAGGTACATATTGAAAGGAGCAGCCTATAATAGATGCTAATTCAGCCATTGGCGTCAGCCCGCCTGAAATACAAACAACGTCTGCTTCAACTATTTTTTCAGTCCCGGGAATCGGCGCACCAGACGCAGTTACTTTGGTTGTTCGCACTCCGGTTACTTGCTTATCTCCTAGTATTTCTAAAGCGGCCGTTTTCACTTTAATAGGAATACCAAACATTTTGATACCTGAAGCCGGGTAACATTTCGCAACAAGGGATGGCGGAAGAAGTTTTCCCGCCTTTCCTAACTGTCTTAATAACGCGTTTGGGGCAAGGTGAGTTAATTTTGCAAGCGATTTCAACACACTTGTTGGCTCTCCCGCTTCATTTGAAACGAGGCTTGACTTAGGGATCATGATTTCTTTCACATCTACTCCGCAAAGCCTCAGCTCGTTTGCAATAGCCATCGACAAGACATTTGCGCCAATAATCACACACGATTGACCAGGTTTCACTCGGTAAACATTCCCCATGACTTGTGCCGCGCCAATCGAAATAACTCCAGGCAGCGTCCATCCAGCAATCGGAATGGGCGTCTCACTGGCACCAGTGGCAAGCAGCAGCGCCTTCGACTTCAGGACTCCATTTGATGTATGAACACGCCAGCCAGCTTCGCGTTTTTCAATATCGTAAACAGATGTTTCACACTGTATATCAACACCCGCTGTTAAAGCGCGAATATGCAGCTTTTCTGATTCTGAAATTCCGTTCCACCATTCTCCATTAGGCTCTTGATGCAGCTGTCCGAGCAGCCTCCCGCCAACGCGGGGAAATTCATCAATGACACGAACATTTAAGCCCTGCTCAGCAGCTTCAATGGCGGCGCTCAAGCCAGCCGGACCCGCCCCCACGATCAACAGATCCCTCATGCTACTCACCCCCTTTTTTGCAGCCAGCTACAGAATGAATGACCATTCCTTGTTTTACTGGAGTCAAACAAGCTCGAACAACCTTGCTGTTTTCCAGCTGCACTCTGCACTCAAAGCAATGACCAATATTGCAATAAATGCCCCTGCCTGTTCCACTTACCTCATGTTGACGGAGTGTCCGTACTCCAGCCGCTAACATCGCTGAAGCAATCGTATCTCCTTCATAGGCTTCGTATGCTTCTCCATTAAAATAAAACGTAAAGGGCTGTTGTTTTTCCAAAGACCCAAGAACAGGATGATGTTCAACTCTCATTGTCATGAACGTTCCCCCCTAGTACTCCAAATGTGACTGGACGAACTGGAGGCCGATAACTAAGCTGAATGTCATTCTTTATCATCTCCTGATTCAATTCTTTTGCTATTTGGTCAATTGTGCACCGGCAGGTTCTTCCTCCACAAAACCCCATGCCTGCTCTAGTGCGTAATTTCACTTCTCGAGATGAACATTTGTATCGCTCTATTGTATCTTTAATCAACTTTAAGGAAACTTCTTCACACCTGCATACAATGGTATTCATTTCATCCATGTCACGAATCCTCCTGTTTAAATGAATCCCATATATGGTTTTTGAGCAGTTGCCATGTGGACCCATCGAATCATTGTAATAAAATCAAACACTGGCAATCCAACTGCCTGTTGAATCTCTGATGCATAAGGAGGAAGATCGCTGCACTCTAGCAAAATGGCTCCAATGTTAGGATTTTCATTGACTAACTCTTTTGCCGCTTGGACAACTTCCTGACGAACAAGCCCATTATTAAATCTTCCTCTGCTTTCCGTAATTGCTGAGAACTCTGGCAAATCCCCCAAATTTTTAACGACTACATCATCTTCATTATCAATACCGCAGCTTCTATACAATGAGGAAGTAATGCCATTGCTGTCAGCTGTCAGCATACCGACTTGCTGCCCATCTTTTAGACCAGTTTTAATCCATGGCAATTGAATGACGCTAGACATGAAAACAGGAATGTTCACGGCATCCGCCACTTCTTTTTGAAAGTTCCCAAAAAATCCGCATGCACCGCAAATCGCTTTTGCTCCCTCTGCCTCTAATTGTTTAGCAGCAGCTACCACATCATCTGCAAGAGTAGGATCTCCCACGTGGATACGCTCCTGTGTACAATGTGGGACAACTTTTAAAACCACCGGAAAGTCGTATGTTGATAGATTTGCCACATTTCCAGGCAAGGTAGGATACCAGCATTCATCTAAAAATAAGATTCCAACGGAATACCCTGATACATACTGCCCTTTTTTCATTTCAATGGTGGCATCCGAGTTTGATTGAATAAATCCATAATGTGAATTGTTGTACGTGTTCAGCGTCATTAACATTCCTCCGCCTGGGATTTGTTGTTGGAACAAGGAAGAATACCCTTATGGATATTCTTCCCTAAATATGTTTAAACGGGATTTACTTCATAGCCCAATTGTAAAAGTGTTTCTTTCATTTTAGAGGTCAGCTCCTCAGAGGCTGGCACTAATGGTGCTCGAACTTCTCCCCCATTGAGCCCTATTAAATCCAAACCTGCTTTGACAGGACCCGGCACAGGCTCAGCTTCCACATAGTCATAGAGAGGAAGAAGTCTTTGGTTCAAGGCAATTGCGCTATTTATATCTCCTTCTTCTTTAAAGAGGTTATACATTTTTACAATTTCCTTTGGCACCAAGTTATGAATAATACCTGTCGCACCGTGTCCGCCTACAGCCAACGTCGGCAGGATTAAATGTTCAAAACCTGTAAGGACAGAGAAATTTTTCTGGTCTTTCGTCAGTCCGATGACTTTACATGTATGTTCTTGATCTGTTGTGTTTTTCACGCCGACAATACCTTCCACTTGGCTCAATTCAGCAATCAATTCAGGTGAAAGCTCCACATTTGTAGCCGCTGGGTAGTGATAGATGACAATGCCGATTCCAGACTCGGCAGCCAGTGTTTTATAATAGTTTTTGATACCTTCTTCACTCGTCTTCATATAATACGGTGTAACGACCAGCGCACAATCAGCTCCAATTTCCGCTGCATATTTTGTCAGTTCAAGTGTATCCTCTGTTCGATGCGCACTTGTTCCGGCCATAATTGGAGCACGTCCATTGGCATATTCCACGGCCGCTTTTAGTACGCTTTTTCTTTCTTCCATAGACATAAGAGAGTATTCTCCCGTGCTTCCTCCCGCCAGCAAACAGTGCATTCCGCCAGCAATTAAATGATCAATTAGATTTTTATATGCTTCAAAATCAACATTTCCTTCCTTGTTAAAAGGGGTAGGCATTGCTGGAATCATACCGACTGGATTATACATTTTCATTCCTCCAATTTTGTTTTTGTTTAAACAGTTTGTTCTAATGAGGCGTTTTTGTACCTAGAAAAATTCAATCGATCGATATTAAAATCTGTTTCTTGGTTTGAGATTAACTGCGTAACCATTTTTCCTGTGATAGGAGCCATACTGATGCCGTCTCCCTCATGACCGCTTGCAATATAGAAGCCCGGGACTTCTTCCACTTCAGAAACGATCGGAAGATGATCCACCACCCAAGGACGTATTCCAGCGTAGGCTCTGATACAATTAATATCTTTTAATATTGGCAAAAAGCGTGTAGCACGTTCAGCAATGCCCCTCATCACATCATGTTCTGAACGGATATCATACCCTTTAAAGGCTCGATGCCCGCCAACCAAAAAATTATTTGCTTCCGTTGGTTCAATGGTAAATGCAATATTGTGGTCTTCTACCAATTGACTGACGTTACGTTTATAATGAATGTCTTCGAACTTTGACAACATGTAGCCGAACTCATGAACTTTCTGACTGACTACTTTTTTTGTCTTTTCCGTTATTAAAATCAGCCCTTTGCGAGGACGAATGGGGATATCAATTCCGACCATGTCCCCGATCTTGCTGGCCCATACGCCTGCACAATTCACAATTCTTTTCGTATGGATCGTCGTTCTATCTGTTTTGACCGACTCCACTCGACCGTCTGGCGCTTGAATAATCTCCCTTACTTCATGGTTTGTAAAAAGCGTTAATCCGTGTTTTTTAGCCTCTTCAATAAACGCATAACAGACAAGATAAGGATTCATGGTTGAATCCACTTCAGTCCATATACCGCCCTTTAAGTCACGAGCTAAATGAGGTTCAATATCCGGGAGCTCTTGCTGGTCAACCATACGCATGTCGTAGCCGGCCGCGACCTGCTGGGCTACATAACCCCGTGCAATTTCAAGCTCTTGATCTGTTTCACATACATAAAGGCTGCCTCTTGAGAAGAATTCAAAATCAAAAGAAAATTCTTTAGCCAGCTCTTTATAAAGCTGAATACTTTTAAAACCAATAGCCGTATCAATTCCAGGCTTTTTATCGCAAATGAGAGCAACCGCATCACAACGGCTTGAAGTTCCATTCGCGATATCACCTTTCTCAACCAGCGCTACACTGTATCCTTCTTTCGAGAGATAATAAGCAACACTTGAGCCAATGATGCCAGCGCCAATGACGACAATATCAAAACTGTTCAAGATGGTACCTCCCCAGAATAGCCGCTTTGTATCTTTAAGCTATTCTTTGTATGCTCCAGATGGTTGAACATTCAAAGCAATATTTACTTGTTTCTTATATAGATATTCTTCAAATCCGTACGTACCAAGATCGCCGCCAATACCACTTTGCTTATAGCCGCTCCATGGGGCTTCATTAAACGTAGGATGATACGTATTAACCCATGTAATTCCCGCTTGAAGTTCGCGAATCACGCGTTGTGCTTTTGCCCCATCGTTTGTAAAGACCGCTGCTGCCAAACCGAAATCAGTTCCATTGGCTAATTCAATGGCTTCCTCTTCTGTTTCAAATACTTGTATGACGAGAACAGGACCAAATATCTCCTCCTGTACAATTCTCATATTCGGCGTCGTATCTGTGAAAATGGTTGGCGCTACATAATTTCCGCTGGCCAGTTCGCCGCTGGTAAGCCGGTTGCCGCCGCACAAAAGCGTTGCGCCTTCTTCTTTTCCAATTTGGATGTAATTGAGCACAGTATCCATATGATCTTTGGATATTAACGGTCCCATTTCAGACGTCTCTTCCCAACCAGGGCCAACCTGAATGTTTTTCGCGCGTGCAACAAGTTCCGGGACAAATGTATCGTAAATCGACTTCTCAATGATAAGACGCGAGCCAGCTGAACATACTTGCCCTTGCCCAGCAAATATAGCTAACAGTGCATAGTCAACCGCTGTTTCAAAATCTGCATCGGCAAACACAATGTTTGGTGATTTTCCTCCCAGCTCTAAGCCGACTTTTTTTATTGTATCTGCAGCATCTTTCATAATTTGCTTTCCTGTAGATGTACCACCGGTAAAAGAAATTTTATCAACATCCGGGTGTGTAACTAATGTGTTGCCTATAATAGATCCAGAACCGAGTACTAAATTGGCTACACCCTTTGGAAAACCTACTTCATCAATGATTTCAAATAACCGGATTAAAGTGAGCGGTGTTTGAGTGGCTGGTTTCACAACCACTGTACAGCCGGCAGCCAGGGCAGCAGACATTTTTTGCGCCGCCATAACAAGCGGAAAATTCCATGGTACAATTTGCGCAACAACACCTATCGGTTCACGAATAACCATAGCTTGAATGTCGTCAGGCACTTCATATGTCTGACCATGGGGCTGCATCGCAAGCCCGGCATAATATTGAAATTGGTGAATCGCATCCTCAACATCTACTAATGAATCACTGTAGAGCTTTCCATTGTTCAATGTTTCAAGCTTAGCAATCTCTTCTTTCTGTTCTTCTAGTTTTCTAGAAACCTTCAGCAGCAGGTCTGCTCTTGTACGAGCATAAGTCTGTTTCCAACCGTTTTTGTAAAAGGCGTCTTTTGCAGCTTGAACAGCTTGATTGGCTTCATCTGCGCCGCCCTCTGTAACCGTTGCAATCACCCTGTTATTGGCAGGATTCAAAATTTCTCTCGTTCGTCCTGTTGAACTTTCGATCCACTCGCCGTTAATGTACATCTTTTGCGTTTCCTTTTTGTTTTTAAGGACCGCTTCAAATGTTTCTGAAGTACGAATCATTGTTCCACCTCCGGGATTTAAATGACTTGAAGACTTTCCTTCACTGTTTTCACAATAAATTGATAATCATCTTCTGTGAGATTGAGAGGCGGAGCAAGCTGCAAGATATTGTTATAACCTGCGACGGTATCGCCATTCTTCCCAATGAGCAAACCTTTCTCCTTGCAAGCCTTCATAACCGCATTGATTTTCTCCAATTCAATCGGTTCCTTCGTTTCCTTATTTTTGACCAATTCAATTCCCAATAACAGGCCTTTTCCCCGCACATCACCAACATGGTCATGTTGTAAGAGAACCTGGAAGTCTTGAAGCATCCTTTCTCCTAAAACTTTGGACCGCTCAAACAATCCTTCTTGCTCCATAATTTCAATATTCTTTAGCGCAACCGCACAAGAAGCAGGACTTCCGCCGTAAGTATTCACATGTCTAAAACGATTGTTTGTTTTCTCGCCGCTAAAGACTTCAAAGACTTCTCTGCGCACAGCTGTCGCTGATAATGGCATATACCCGCTTGTGATTCCTTTTGCCATTGTAATGATGTCCGGTTTTACACCATAGTTCATAAAACCAAAAGGCTTTCCTGTTCTTCCAAAGCCGCAAATCACTTCATCCACAATCAGCAGCGCACCATGATGCTCGCAAATTCCCTTCACTCTCTTCAAATAATTCTCCGGCGGCATTAATACTCCGCCTCCCGTAATAATTGGCTCCATGATGGCGCCTGCGATCGTTTCACTCAACTCCCAAGTCATGAGCTGATCGATCGCTTCTGCACTTTCCAACGTATTGGAATCTTCAGGCTTTCGATATAAGTCTGGCGGGGATACATGTAAAAAACCTTGGCCCAGCGGTTCATATTTATATTTTCTTTGCGCTTGGCCTGTAGCTGCCAATGCCCCCATCGTATTGCCGTGGTAAGCTCTGTAGCGGGAAACAAACTTGAAACGGTTTGCTTCTCCTTTTTGCTGATGGTACTGCCTTGCGATTTTAAAGGCCGTTTCATTTGCTTCTGAGCCGCTGTTCGAGAAAAAGAATACATAATCATCATCCAAATACTGATTTAGCTTCTCTGCTAATTTGATAGCCGGACCATGACTGTGGGATAGTGGAAAATAAGGCAGTTTCTCAAGCTGGTCATAAGCTGCCTGTGCGAGTTCCTTTCGCCCATATCCGACATTCACGCACCATAATCCTGACATACCGTCTAAATATTGATTTCCTTCCGCATCTGTAATCCAGGCGCCCTCGGCGGATTCCGCTATTAATAAACCAGGGTCTGGAACAGCGCCTTTCATCGCATGCCACACATATTTAGAATCTTTTAACCTTAACTCCTCTGTGTTGGGAATTGCTTCTTTCTGCAATTGAAAGACCTCATTTCTTATATCAATTTTCTTCCCAGTAAGAACGATTAGAAGGCCATAACTTTAGTAACGCGCAGTCACCATTTTCTTCCTTGTAAAAAAGTTCACTCCATCTTTCCCATTGGCATGGAGATCGCCATAAAATGAATGTTTATAGCCAGAAAACGGGAAAAATGCCATTGGTGCCGGGACGCCCAAATTAATGCCAAGCATTCCTGAATCGATTTCTTCTCTAAATTCACGAATTGCTTTGGCACTGTTTGTATATAAACATGCTCCGTTTGCAAATTCAGAACGATTGGCTACTTCAATCGCTTCTGCAAGAGTATTCACTCGAACAATTGATAAAACAGGAGCAAAGATTTCTTCTTTCCAAATCTTCATGTTTGTCTCAACGTGATCAAATATTGTCGCCCCAACAAAATAGCCTTTGTCATCTTTTACATCTTGTCTTCCGTCTCTTACAAGTTTGGCACCCTCTGCTTCTCCTGCGGATATATAAGACTGTGCGCGCTCTTTTTGCTCTTTGCGAATGACCGGTCCCAAAAACACATCTTTATTTAAACCATCACCCATCACAATATCGTCTGCACCTTTTTTCAAACGGTTTACGAGAGAATCCGCGACATCTCCTACAGCAACAACAACGGATGCTGCCATGCAGCGCTGGCCTGCCGAACCGAATGCTGCACCTAAAATATTTTTCACTGCCACATCAAGGTCGGCGTCTTCTAAAACGATACTGTGATTTTTCGCTCCCGCTAACGCTTGAACGCGTTTTCCGTTCTTTGCTGCCGTCTTATAAATGTACTCCGCTACAGGCTGTGAACCGACAAATGAAACCGCTTTAATTAATTCGTGCTCCAATAGACCGTTCACAACATCATGAGCTCCGTGGACAATATTTAATACGCCATCCGGCAATCCGGCTTCTTTGAATAATTCCGCTAAGCGATTAGCTAGCATTGGCGTACGTTCTGAAGGCTTTAAAACAAATGTATTCCCGCATGCAATAGCTAATGGAAACATCCAGCAAGGCACCATCATAGGGAAGTTAAATGGGGCAATTCCTCCAACTGCGCCCAAGGGGTACCGGTACATCCCTGATTCAACCCCGGTTGCTATGTCAGGCAATTGCTCTCCCATCATTAAGGATGGGGCGCCAGCAGCAAACTCAACACATTCAATTCCTCTCTGCACTTCGCCATAAGCATCAGAGAACGTTTTTCCATTTTCCAAGGAAATCAATTCTGCTAACTCATCCCAGTGTTTCACTAATAATTGTTGATATGTAAATAGAATTCTAGCCCTTTTGGGAACGGCAACCCTTTTCCACTCTGCAAATGCCTTATTCGCTTCTTGGACAGCATAATCAACATCACTTTGTCCGGAAATTGGAACTTTGGCAATCACTTCTCCATTGGCTGGATTATAAACATCCTCATATTGTTGCTTTTCAGGATCTATCCACTTGCCAGAAATGAAATTTTTTACATGTTTAATATCTGTTAGTGTATTCATATAATCCCTCCGAAAAATTTTGTTCGACTCAGGTTCAGTTTATTCAGTAAATTATTAATAGTAAAATAAAAATAAAATATGCTCGACATATCATTTTTTTATGGGGGCAAAAGTGCTATATCACTTCAGGCGCTATGAAACTTATAATAAAGTTGGATAACTTCAGCAAAGCAGAATTGGATAACAAATATTTGATCCATCCCAATTCTTCACCAAGATCAACAAGAAAAAGGCCCTGCGATCATCTTTCACAGAGCAGAAGGTGTTCAATGTTTATGATCTTAATGGTAGGCATGGCCTTCCTTGGAACGTAAACATCGAATATGGTCGTTAAGAACTTGCCGGAGCTGACAAAGAACAAGGGGAAAAAATGCGCTTATGTCTCAAGCTTTAGTAACGAACCTGCCATTCGCCTTGCTGCTAAAGGAGCAGAAAGTGGAGAACAGCATAACTCATTTAGCGTTTGTCTCGTTTAATTTTGGAATAAGACAACCTTTACCCAAAGCGTTTTATTGTGCCTTCCTTTTTTCTTCTTCTTGAATGTATTCTTTCTCCCAAAAATCCGCATGTTTTATCCCCAATTTTAATGGGTCAAAAACAGGATCTTTTCCTGCCTTTTTCTGTTCATTGAAATCTTTTAATACTTTTAAAGCCGGTTTGAATAAAAGTATTAATACCAGTATATTTAAATAAGCCATACCACCCAGACCTATATCTCCTAGAGTCCAAGCAATGCTCGATGCAACAGCTGTCCCCGTGAAGACAAAAACCAAAATCAGAAATTTCAGAATTTTTACCGCGGTGCTTGTTCCTTGTTTCCACTTACGTGTAATAAAGGCCAAACTTGTTTCGCTTTTGTAATAATAGGAAATCATTGTGGTAAAGCAAAAGAAAAATAAAGAAATCACTAGAAAGGTATAACCAAAACCAGGCAGGACTTGATCAATGGATAGTTGAACATATACGGCACCGGCTTCTACTCCTGGAATATTAGTGACTAGCTGACCGCTGTTCTCATTGTTTACATTAAACATGCCTGTCATTAAGATCATAAATGCGGATGCTGAACATATAACCCAAGTATCAAAATAAACAGCTAGAGATTGGACAAGTCCCTGTTTGGCCGGGTGTGATACTTCCGCAGCAGCACCCTCATACGTTTCTCCTCCGGAACCTGCAGCATTTGAGAAGAACCCACGCTGTACCCCCCAAGCAATAGCAGATCCAATAATGCCGCCAAAGGTTGCATCCGCACCAAATGCGCTGGAAATAATTAACGAAAAGACATCGGGTATAGCTGAGGCATTTGCAAATAAAACGATGAAACACACAATCATATAACCAATAGCCATGATTGGTACCAATAGTTCTGCTGTCTTAGCAATTCTCTTAACTCCTCCGAAAATCACCAATGAAAAGAGAATGACTAAGAAAGCACCAATAAACATTGGATGAATACCAAATGCCGCTTTCACTGAAACAGCTATTGTATTCGACTGAATATTCATTAGAAAAAAACCATTAGCTACTATTGTAAGAGCAGCGTATACTAAAGCATATTTTTTAAATCCTAAACCTTTTTCAATATAAAAAGGAGGGCCGCCACGGTATTCGCCATCAATTTTACTTTTGTAAATTTGGGCCAAAGTCGTTTCAATAAAGGAAGTGGCTGCACCGAAAAAAGCCATCACCCACATCCAAAAAACCGCACCAGGTCCTCCAAGAGCAATTGCAGTAGCAACACCCGCTATGTTTCCTGTCCCAATTCTGCTTCCTAATGATAATGATATAGCTTGAAAAGAGGATACACCGCTTTTTGAAGTTTCTCGATTAAACATATAATGAAACATGTCTTTTAAGTGCGTCACTTGAACACATCGAGTAGCTATGGTGAATCCCAGCCCCGTTGCTAGAAAACAATAAATAAAGTATTGGTTCCATACCAAACCACTAACCCAATTTAAAAAACTTTCCATAATAGCCTCCAGTCGTCAACTCAATGAGGCAGTTCGATGCATTGAGTTCATTTTTTATTTTAGGTCCTGTCCCCTCTAACTTCATGTTCTTAAACAAATAAGGTGGCTTATCGTGAATTTTGACTCTCTTCCCCATTATGATTCATAATGGTTATATCTTCTTCCGTTATATTTGTTTGATGTTTAGCGCTGTCGAAAATGAAATCCGCAACTCTATCTGGATTCATATCACTCTCCATTTGCTCTTTTGATAGGTTCAATTTCTATAAATTTGTTCTTCCTGAACTTTTGTATTCTATTGCTAATGCTTCAGAAAATCCAAGAACTTCAAATTTACTGTCAATGTAAACGCTTTCAAATTCTTTTTACTTCTTTTCCTGAATTCGATATAATATTGATAATACACCCTTTTTTCTGTTTAACCATTACCTTTAGTTCCTTTTAAGTTTGTGTCAATCATCTGATGAATATCATTCTCTGCTAAATCGTTATTAATCTAGTAATCAATCGAACCATGCTCGTTTAAGCGTTTTTCCATCACATCTTCAAGATTTGATTCGTGATGTCAAGTTCATAAATCGAAGATCGATCACTTCACTGAGAAGCTGTCTCCATAAGTGTTGCTTTTGTTCGCACGCGTAAACATACATCGTAGCCCTTTTGCGAGTATTTTATGGCCAATGATTTTCCCAACCCGCTACCAGCACCTGTGACGCAACTATTTCCTTAGACATCATTCATCGCCTCCTTCTTCAAGGGGCTGAAGCATTGTTTTTTGTTAGCACATTCATATAATCCCTCCCCAAAAAAATTTGTTTGACTAGTGTTCAGTTTATTCAGTAAATTATTAATAGTAAAATAAAAATAAAATATGCTTGACATACAATTTTTTTATGAAAGGAAATGTGCCATGTCACTTCAACGTTATGAAATTTTCAATAAAGTTGTACAGCTTCAGAATATCAGCAAAGCGGCATCAGAGCTTCATCTCACACAACCGGGAATAAGCAATGCAATTAAAACGCTTGAGGAAGATTTAGGTTTAAAACTCTTGGTTCGAAACCGAACAGGGATATCTTTGACAAGGGAAGGAGAAAAAATATACGATTACTCTTTAAAGATATCAAAGCTAAATGATGCATTATTTCAGGAAGCTTCAGCTTTGAGAGGATTAGGCACAGGGGTTATCAATGTAGGATCTTTTGCAAGTGTAACAGCAAACTGGATGCCTTTCATTATTAAACGTTTTAATGAGAAATATCCAGGCATAACCGTTAAAATTTACGAGGATGATTATTTCAACTTAGAAAAAGCGGTCCTATCAGGTGAATTAGACTGTTGTTTCAATACATATGTTAGTACAAAAGGCATTTCCTTTACCCCATTAGTAAAAGACAAATTATATTGTATTGTTTCTCTTAAGAACCAGCTAAGCAAACATAACAAAATAAAACCTAGCCAATTAGAAGAATTCCCTTTAATTAAACCTAAAAAAGGATGGGATAACGAGGTTGCTGCATTTTTTAAAGAACATAACATTCAACAAAAGGTTCGATATGAAGTTTCGGATGACCATTCCATTCTGGCACTGGTCGAAGCTAATCTAGGAATTAATATTCGGCCTGAATTGGTACTTAAGGGCGCCCGCAACAAAATAAAGGCGATTGAACTGGAGAAAAATACATATCGTACAATAGGAATCTGTACAATGCCTCAAGTATCTCACGCAACAAAAGTGTTCGTAGAAACAGTTAAAGAGCTATATCCAAAGATGAATGAATAGCACATATCTTTATCCTTTTTCGACTATCGTCTATAGAACATATCGTTTTCTATCCCTCTCCCATAGCTATTACACCAGTATACTTACCATAATCAAATAAGCCTAAAAGGAGCGTTTCCAGGCAGCCTATATCCGTTCTGCGATGTTCCATTTTTAATGCTACCAAACAAGTTCATCAATCGTCTTTTCTAAATGTAAACCCTGATTTGAACGATCATATACCGTTTGTTAAGACAATAGAAAATGTAAACGGTATCACTTACGCAGACGATAAAACAGAAGAAGAAAAACACATTGACTAAAAGGAATCGGTGCCATGCTAAACACGGTATAGCTGCCCGAAATCGTCGAACCAACCGCATCGGCGAAAGCGCAGTGAAACAAGCTTCTGCGGCTGGGACTGTAATGCACATCTCTTGAACTCCTACAGACACCCTTTCGTTATCAGGTTTAAAATGAGCATACGACCCATAAGAGCCGCTTTCTGCCGGCTCTTTTCTATATTATTTGTTTCGTTAAAACCCTGGCTATATTCGCAAAGAAAATCCCCTTGAGAAGTCAAGTGGCTCTTCCACGGGTAGGCTGACATCATACCGCCCATTCCGCCTATCAATTTCGCTGTTTATCGTATCCTTTCAGAACCTTGATATACTGGGTTGGTAACATTTCATCAAAGGGTCATTTCTCACATTTCGTGATTTTTCTCCCCAGTTTGGATCATTTTTTAAAATCAACGTATTCCCTTTAGCTTCCAAACAGACTTAAAGCCCTGACCTCTTCCTTACCATGTAAATTTGAAATTGATAAGACGCTTCATTCCCTCTTTGTTATTTGTTTGTAAATTTACATTTAAAATAGTCAAAATTTTCTTACATCAAACGAAGAATTATTATACACTTATTAGTGTTAAAACTTTCTGATTGGAGGAGGATGAACAATGACTGTTGAAAATTACGGTGTTTTAAAAGGGATTGTACACGATACGAAAAGAGAGGTAGATTTTGATACTCCCCATTATCAAGTCGATGTCATTGGCGAGAATGACACACATTACAGATGTGCCATTAATGTGATGTCGAGCTCAGCCCAGTCAGAAGTGCTGTATTATGCGGATGATCATTTTAATGCCAGTGAAATCACCCATTTGCAAAATCTGCAAAATGGCTATACTTCCCTTCATGAAGATGCGGAAAATCATCGGATTGCCCTTGATTATGTAAGAGGCCATCTTTTTGACCCTGCTAAAATGATACCTCTGCCACATGAAGTGACCGGCGAAAATAATGATTTGAACGATTTTATTGAAAAATATATGACCAAAGCTAAAAAAGAAAGGGCACCTGTCTATATTTACGGCTCAAAATTCGGCCCTGAAAATCAAAAAGATAAAATATTTGGATTCGAACCAACCAATGGTATGCATAACATCCACATGAATCAGGGGAATTCAGGCAGGTGGAAAAAGGACAACGGGATCTATCACGACGGGGGTATATTCATCCAATTTCATGATGATTGGGTTGCGATTTTCTTAGCTTTCTTAACACAATCATGGTGCACCGATAAAAAAGGCGATCCAATCAAGTTTTGTGGTTTTACAGAGCCTCATAAAGAGTATGAATAAGTGGTTTTCTCTGCGGCTGAAAGCATTTGTAACTAAACACACCCTATTATAGGACTTCTAAAATAATTTCTGCTTCTGCCGGCCAGGCTTCAAAGGGGTTTTTTAGCACAAGGCGAGTTTCTTTCACAATAAAAAAACCCCTTGATATATCAAGGGATTCAGATATGGAGCATAGCGGGCTCGAACCGCTGACCTCTACACTGCCAGTGTAGCGCTCTCCCAGCTGAGCTAATGCCCCGTTTATTTGAGACATGATTTATTATAGACGGAATTCGGGATAAAAGCAAGGAGTTTTTTGCTTCATTTTTATATTTATATTTACAGATATAAACGAGATTGTAAAAATTGAATAAGCGACACTAAACGAACAAATATTGATTCGTTTAGTGTCTACGTTCCTTACTGCTTAAGACCAGGATCTTTAAATCTGCAGACTACTGCCACTTTTTTTGTACAATTCTAAGGTATTCTCTATCCTCCAAGATTAGCTGCGATGGGGAGGTGAATTCAGATAAAACAAGTTCTCTTTTTTTAGAAATCTCCATATCTTCCTCTCCTGCCCAAGCCGTATACCATTCAATAGAAAAACTATTTTTCATTACATCTTTAATATATGAAAATAGTATTTTTAGACACATTAAATCTTCTTCAGAATGTACAGGTCTATTCATTGCAAATGTACCTATGTGTGTGTGAACTTGTACTTGATATGGCAGCTTCATATGGATGGAAGCTGCTTCTATATTTTCAATATAAATGCCCGCTGCATTTGCTCCTGATCTAACTGGGTGCCCTTTACGTGATCTGATTGAAGTTTCTCCAAAAAACCCACCTTCTAAAGGAATCTTTGCAGAGAGATAATAAAATTGAGTCATTTCCTTTTTCCCTTCTGTTTCTCAGCCTCAATCTCCCGCTCAATCCGCTGAATCGAAATCCTGTATCTTCGATTTCGATGTTTTGTGGGCGAGGACGATGGGGTTTTTATTGATATCATAATTTGGCTTGTGATTTCATCCCATGGTGCTTGCATTATATGTACAATTCTAAGAACTTCTTTAAAATTTTATGGCGAATATAAAAGAATAAACGCATAGAGTTTTCCATGCGTTCACGGTTCATTTGTTTGAACGATTTCTCTAAAAGGTCAAACAGGGCTTGATTTTCAGGTCAGTTTTTCATTAATTGTTAAAATAGTCATTTACTATTTTATCTAATTTATCATTTCCTTTTTCATTCTCAGAAAGATATTCAATAAAAAAATCATCTATTCTATCATCTTTAAAACAACTAATATAGAAAAATAATGTTTCTAAACTTTGATTATTAATTATCCACTCATGCAAATGTTTGCGACCTAGCTTAATCGCATCCTCTATAAAATGATCATCCTTTACTTCTATCAACAAATCTAATATGAAATCTCTCTCATCTTCATTCTCTCCTTGCAATATTTCATGCATTTCATCTTTACTCATTTCTAATTTATATATATCCTTTTTCGCCCTCCAAAAATCATCTAAGGAAGTACCCTCTTCATCATATAACATTGACCAAAATCCATCATAAGAAATGAATTTATGAATAAACTTATGCGTATCTTCTGCTATTTTCTTTTCAACATAATTAGTATTTTTATTCGAAATAATTTCAAAATATTTTGCTTCATATGGAATTACGCTTCCGTAATCATCCTGTATTCTAAATGAGATATACTTTTTTTCTTTAAATTTATTTTTAAATTCACCTTCATACACTGAATAAATTTTGTTTTTTGTTATATCAGGTACTCTATTGTCTTTTTCTATACACTTAACTCTCATTTTTTCACCTCATTTTAGCAGGTACAAAATTTTCATCTAAATCTACGATCCAAAATAAATCTTTCTGGTCTTTCCTAAGATCTCTTGGTTTTGGTACTTTAAGTTTACTATCAAATGAACTTATTTCACCAGTCTTAAAATTTTGATAGAAATGAATCTTCCCTTCTCCAAATTCTGTTTGGTATGAGTATCTTGATTCCATTTTCCACCAGTCGCTGATATTGGAACCATCCTTAGTCAATATATCAACTGCTTTTTGATCCCACAAATCGGCTCCATTAATAATTTTATTTGAATTGCTAATGATATCGTCCTTTAATAATTCTTTTTTATATTGTAAATACGCATATAAATCATTAGGAACTTTGTTATATACTTTGGAATTACCCGAAACACTCGACTCACTAGTTCCTTTCCCAACACCTCTCCCAGCCTCAATCTCCCGCTCAATCCTCGAAATCGAATCCTGTATCTTCGATTTCGATGCTTTGTGGGCGTCGTTGACGCTTCCATGGAAGTCGGTGCCTTTGCGGGCGAGGACGCTGCCCTGGGCTTCTGCGCCGCGGGCGATGTCGGTGAGGGCGTCTGTGCTTTTGGCGAACTGTTTTTTGATAGCGAAGCCTGCGTCATTGAGTTTGTCTTGCGCTTTCAGTCCGCCCGCCCGCATGCGGTTTGTCCAGATCGAGCTGCTTTCTTTAAATGATTGTATCACATGTTCCGTTTTGCCTGATACTTTGCCGATTGTTGCCGAGCCTTGGAGGGCTTTGGCTCCGCTCAGCCCTGGAATGACCTCTAGAGTGCCGGTTATGCCGCTGATTACCTGTTCATCTGTTGACAGTTTTCGTCGCGTCCCCCAGTCTTGTCCCGTCACTGAGTTGGAGACGGAAAGCCCGCCGACTGCTGCTCCGGCATAGAAGCCGGCCGGCGCGCAAAAGATCGTAAGCACGACAACGCCGCCGCCAAGGATCAGATCACGCCACAATTCCTGACCCTTTTGGACGTCTGTGATCGATTCGTACTCAAAGCCGCGGGCGGAAACGATTGCTTTGGAGTAGTCTTCATAGGTCAATTCGATTTCCGGGTGTTCTGCCTTAAATGCTTTATATTCTTCATTCAGCACATGGTCAAACGCTTTTGAATCTTTGAAAATATCGTCCACGGTAATTTCCCTTTTGTCCTCTTGGACGGCCTGCTTGTTCATGCCGTAGCCGACATAGGTTGTCTCTTTGGAGCCGATGCGGTTTTTTGTCTTGTAGTTGCGGATGGACATGGCTTCCATCTTATCCGCAAAAGCGTCCATTTTTTTGTGGAAAGGATCGTCAATGTGGTCTGCTACTAAACTGCCGGCTTTCAGACAAAAGTCAGACAGTTTCTGATAATCCTTGAACAGCTCATCGATCTTGCTTTTTTTGCTGGAATGGCTAAAGCCGATCGCTCTGTCACTGTCTTTGTCTTTTATTTTAGATTCGATATCTTCCAAGAGGTCATTGAGCTTTAAAAGGCTTGATTTCGCTCCCCCTCCGTACTTTCCGCCCGTTAACGCATCCAGGCCGTCTTTCATGCCTTGCCATTCTTCCGGGCTGAATTTCACATCCATCAGATGATCGCCTCGTTTCTATTTCTGGATCTGGTAGAGTTTTTGGAGCTCCTTATCTGTTTCATACATTTTTTCCATCGCATAGTTGACAATCTGGGCGGCCATCGAGTAATTATCAAACAGCTCCATCGTTTTTCCGAGGATTTCCGGGTAGCTTTCAACCGTTTTCAGGGCTTTGCCAGCTTTATAAAAATCAGACTCTGCGAGTTTTTTAATTTCCGGCTGGACTCCCTCTATGTAAATCTCACAAATGTTTTTCAGTTTATTTGAAATGGTGATCATTTCTTCAAACTCAACGTGTATGTTTGTGCCGCCGCCTCCTGCTCCGCCTTCGGCATTCATACCATCGCCCTCCCTGCTCTGAAATTAATATGTAGCGCATCATAAATCCGGTTGTTCATGATGTAGAGACTGATCCATTCGTATCGGTCATTTAACGGATCAACGCAGATAAAGTCTTCACCCTTTGTGAAATACAAGTTGGTTGTCTGAAAACCGGGGTCTGTCAGACTTTGAACTGCAGAAAACCTGAATGTTTCAACAGCCAGGATCTCTTTTTCGTCAAGGTCCATCGCCCTTACTTCCGCTTTTTCGCCGGGATTCATCGGTTTTGTCAAAAAGGTCCGGTCTTTTTCCCGCGGCTCTCTCATTAAAAAGGAAACTTTTGAAATGAGCGACAAATAAACTTCCCGTTTTTCCAGATAGTCAAATGTGTAGACTTTGCCCGGGCCTATTTCCGTAAGAACGATGACGCGCTCTTCGTCGTCTGGAAGAAAGGCGCACATGACATTATTGAAGCGTACATATTCTTTGCTTTCTTGATATTGTTTCAGCATTTCCGTCATGAAAAAAGCAGCACGGGTCAGCTTGCCTTCTTTTGTAAGGATTCCTTTTTCGATCAGGCCATCCAAAGCTTTCACCGCACAGTCAGGCTCGGTCAAAGCGAGCTGTTCGCGTTCGGGTAGGCCGAATATGTAGGATACCCCGGCCGCTCCGGCTAAAACATAAAGTTCCGCCGCTGTGAGCGTATCTATTTTCACCAGCATGTCGTTCCCCTTCCATGTTATAGGTTTTGAATTTCTTTCACTTCGCTGAGCTTAGAGAAATCGTCGATGCTTTTCTCTAACGCGTTCAGCGCAGATGTATGATCTTCCAATGCATCTTTCATATCTGCATTTAAATCAATGATCAATTCAAGATAACTGAGGAAAGCATCGCGCGTTTTCCCGCTCCATTTTCCGCTTTCGACATATAACTTTAATTCTTTTGCCTTGTTTAGCGAGTCACTGACGTGTTTTTCGATTGCTTTTGCATGGGAAAGCGCCTTAATCGTTCCATTATGGGACAATTTCACAGCTTCTCCGCTTACTTTCGACTCGGCCGTATGATAGTTGTAATATCCGTATCCGTCCATCGTGTTAGCTGCCCCTCCTCTACGCCTTTTTCTCTTCAGCTTCTGCTTTTGCTTTATAATGCTCCCATTTGCTTTTGGCCTTCGTTTTTGCGCTTTGAATATCATCGAGCATATCGTCAAAATGCTTGATCAAATCCTTTAGGTCGGCATCCTTTTCATGGCGCGCATTTTCAAATTCATGAGAAGGGATTTTCATATCCGGGAGATTGTTTGTTTTATAAGCTTTTTTTGTCGCTTTTGCATCTGATAATTTTGTTTTAACTTCACTTTCTTTATCAGATAAAAAGTCGTATAAATTTTTATAATCATCCCGTTTACGTTCATTTTCAGTGTAAGAAATGTGCAAAAAGTTACCTGCTGAGTCCCAAAAACTTTCACTCACGGCAGTGTCCCCTTTCCATTCTACTAGTCAATAAAAACTATTTTCCTCTAGTGGATTATATTGTAATATAATAATATTACAGGAAGGTCCTATTTGAATGAATAGGTTAAATGAATCGTTTTTTGTGTGAAAACATGAAATATACGAGCTGATCAGTCTATTTTCTAAGGAAAAAGAATTAGCCCTATACTCCCTCATCACTCCCAATGGGGTCTTATTCTTAGTCGTGTCAAGATAGCAAAAGACATGTTTTTCACTTTCACAAAGCAGAAAATCGATTTCAAGTTCAGCCGACACACCGCTTCAAATCATTTCCTGAGAAATATTTTCTTTCGAAGAAAATTACAGTATAATGGAAATATTCGATTGACACAGTGAAAGGAGAAAAGCCCCATGCGTGATCATAAAGGGTGCATCAAGTGCGGTAGCACGGATGCAGGACAGAAAGAAATTGCAACGACCGGAACCGGTCTCTCCAAAGTGTTTGACGTGCAGAATAACCGTTTTCTCGTCGTATATTGCAAAAACTGCGGGTATTCGGAGCTGTACAATAAAAAAGCTTCGACTGCCGGAAACATTCTTGACTTGTTCTTTGGAGGATAACAGTCAGAAAGGAGAATCCAGCCATGATGGAGAAATACGGATTATGCATCGCCCTATTTATTTTGGCATTATGTGTTCACTCCAATATCATCGTTGAGAGCCCGCTGCTTCAGACGATCATTAAAATGGTTTCTTTATTTATAATGGCTGCGGCAGCTCTTGCAGCATTTATTAAAAGCATCAGGCAGCCGGAATAAAAAGGGATGAAAAAGCGGGGAAAACCTTATTCCCCGCTTTGTGATTCAACCAGATCGACGATCCATTCCTTCACATCGATGAGCCGTTTATATTTCGGTGCCGAGTCGGTTCCGGTTATGATCATCGGTATGAGAGAATCCTGTTTGTGCAAAGCTCCGTGGCTTGCGCCGCCAACGTGTGTCGGCGAGCCCTCGCCGATAAATTCGTATCCTGGCTTCGCATTGACGATCAAATAATCGCCTTTATGGGAAAAGAATGATGTGTAGAGCCTTTCCAGGGCATCCGGGAACTGACCGCAGGCAATTTTGTTCTTATTGACTGTTAAGTCCAAAAGCCGGATATCCCCTTCCAGTGTCCATGATTGCCCATATTCATCTGTGGCAGCGCCGCCGGGTTTAAATGTAAGCTTCCCTTCCCGTCCGCCCGACGTGACCTCAATTGCATTCATTTCATTTTTCCAGCTGATAATATCGATTCTCTCGTCTTTATTCAGAACATCCGCTATCTGATTCAGCGGAATCTTTGCTTTATCGAGAGGGTAGACAAAAGCCATTCTTTCATTGACGGCGAGAACGATTTGATCATCGGGCTTAACCCCTCGTTTTAATTTGACGATTTGATATGAATCCAAAAGGCCTCTTAAATCAATCAATGCTTCTTTTTTATGTTGGCTGATCCATGCCTGTCCATTATCCCCTAAAGTGATCCAAATATGATGTTTTAATGCCTCTTCCCATGACTGAAAGCTGTTTAAAATCCTTTGCACATGCCTGTCGGCTTTAGCCACCCCCTTCACATCGAACCTTCCGTGTTTATGAACATGCTGATCGAGATCGGGAAAATAGACGAGGGCAAGCGGAGGAACAAGATTCGACTTGATCAGATGGTTCAATTCATGGACCGAAAATCGATCATTAAAACCGAATTTTTTTAAAAGAGAGAGGTTAGCAGAACTTAATTTAGAAAAACCGCCGTATGAAAACAGCTGAGGAGCATCGATTTTCAGTTTCTGATTCAGCCCCATAATCCATGAGAAAAGCATTGGAACATGCAAATAGCCGTCCTGGCTTCCCCTGTGCATGAGCGCATTGATTGAGCACGTTTCATGCCCTTTCTCAGCCAGCTCTTCATGAAGTGTTTTCACCTGTTTGCTTAAATGGACCTGATTCAAATTGTAAAAGACGTCTTTTGAAGATTGTTTGATCCCTAATTTCAGCAGTTCTCTAATATGGCTTCCATAATTGATGATCCGGTTCTCCTCTTTGTTGTACCATACAAGCCCCGGCACTTTATGCTTGTCACTGTTGACCCCTGTCAGCAATGTGCTGTCAACATTGACCGACATGGTCGGAAACGGGCTGACAACCTCCGGTACATAACGTCCGTTTTCAAGCAAAAATTGCAGGGCCGGAGCTTGTCCGCTTTTAACGGCTTCTTTCAAAGGCTCGTCCATCAAAGAATCGATCAGCAGCATGATGACAGATTTCTTCTGACTCTCAGATGTCATGGGTCTTTCTCCTTTCTTATACGTGAGCATTCCCCAAATCTAACCGGTTATGAATCATCCTGTCGAGTATTTCACTGATATCCAAGTCTGACTTTTCTTGCAAATATTGATTGACATTGGTCTGATAGCGGCTAAGACCTTCTTTGGAGCGCAAAAAGGCTAGCAGCTGTTCTTCAATCGGCTGTTCTTTTTGATGCTTTAATTCGATGATTAGATTTCTTTTCTTCAGCATGTTTAAATTCATTTCCTCTTGCCCTGGCAGTGCATGATAAATGAAGGCAGGCAGCTGTTTTTCAATGCATTCGCTGATCGTGACACCGCCGGGCTTTGTGATAATTCCTGAGGCCTGTGCGTATAGGCGGTTCATCTCAGCTTTGTTTTCAATGTAAGGAAGGGCTTTAATCAAAGGATTGTTCAAACTTTTGACATAACGGTAGAGCTTTCGGTTTTTCCCGCATAATATTTGGTATACGACATCTCCTTCAGGCGAGAGCGCCCGAACGAGCTTAAAGATGCCGCCCACCCCCATGCTGCCGCCGGTGATCACCATGTTGTACAATGGTTTGTTTTGCTCATCCCGGACGGATTTTTCTGCCGTTTTATAAGAGCGGTGAACCGGTATCCCGGTTAGAAAAATCTTCTCTTCAGCAACTCCTTCAGCGATCAGCTGTTCTTTAATATCTTTGATCGGTGCAAAGTGATAATCAATATGCTCTCTTCCCCAGATTTGGTTTACGAAGAAATCGGTGTAGACATTGACGACTTTCATACCTGGATATTGGGCTTTTAGCTTGTTCAATAAATAGGAAGGCAATGCATGCGTGCAAAACACGATATCCGGTTTTTTTTCTTCAATGATCTGCTGCATGTTTTTTAAAAAGATCAGTTCATACATGATGTAGCGCTTTTTTGTTTCATGGCTGCCGCAAGCAAGAAGGTGATAGACGGAGCTGTATATTTTCGGAAAATATTGAATCCACTTTAAATATGCCGCGGAGGAAACTTTTTCGAGCCGCCGATAGGCATGAGAAAAAATATCAATTTTTTCACAGCGGTGAGATTTCAGGATCAGTTCTGCCTGAAGCGAATCGGCAACATGATGATGACCGGTTGAAATGCTAAGAAAAGGAAATATCAGAATCGTTGTCATCTCTATCCTCCATTCGAGAAGAAAAATGTTTTCCATTTATATTTTTAAATAATCCAGCCAAAATATAAGTGAATTTTTGAAATAAAAGGAAGGTGACGACTTGAGAAGCTGTTTTTTGTCAATTTGGAGCGTGATTGACCCGTTTTATTATTTTTTTTCAAGACTGACACTCATCGATAAAACGCACTCAAGCATTTTTCGCGTCCGTTTGACGAAGTATAAAGGGATCGATGTGGTATTAAGCGATGGAACGGTTATTAAAAAGAACGATGTTCTCATCAAAATTCATCTGCATAATATTAAACTGATCAAAGAGCTTCAAAATATTGAGAGCGCTGTCAGAAGGGGTATTCTCACTTATCAAAAGGCTTTTGTTTCGATGCCGATCTTAGCGGAATATGTAAGAAATCATCAGCAGACAGATCAAATCAAAGGGATTATCGGGATTACAACACTGCATAAAGGTGTTGAAAGACTCGGCTTTGAAGCGGTTGAGCCTGCAAGCCAGTTTTACAGAATATTCAAGAAGCTGACTCAAATACCGATTTTATATTTAACAACAAAGCAATTTTCTCTTCGTAAAATCCCGCCTTCTCAATATTTGTTTATCTCGAAAGAAAAATTGTTCAATTCCTATCTTCCGAAATAAAAAAAAAGAGACTGATGCGCGTCATACAGCAGCAGCCTCTTTTTTATGAAATATGATGGAATGTCACTTCAGGCCGGCTTCCGATGCGAATGTTGGCTCCGGTCTGACCCAATCCCTCACTGATATAAAACGGTTTGTCATGATGATAATGAAGTCCTTTGATCATATTCATTCGCACAAGCTTTCCCATCTTCACAAGATGATAAGGCTTCGGCCAATGAATCTGTCCTCCGTGAAAATGTCCTGACAGGAGATAGTCAAAGTGAAATTCCTTCATATCGAGCACAACATTCGGATCATGCGTCAAGACGAGATTGTAGCCGTCTTTCAATCCTTCATAAGAATCTGTGACATTGCTTCTTTTCGTACTGTGGTCATCAATGCCGATAATGTTTAATGTCCCGCCTTCCACTTCAATGGAAACATGCTTGTTCTGCAGAGTGACACATCTGTTTTCCTCTAAAACACTTTTAAGTTTTTGAAAGTGTTCGCCTTTCAGTACGTAGTCATGGTTTCCGAACACGGCATACATTCCGTATGTCGGGTTAAGCTGCCGCAAGGCTTTCAAGTAGTGAACTAGCTTTGGAATGTTTCGTTTTCGGTCAAGAAAATCTCCTGTTAAAGCAATGAGATCCACTTGTTTCTGATCTGCAAGGTCAAGAATCTGTTTCGGTGAAATCGAAATGTTTTCTAAATGAAGATCTGAAAGGTGAAGTATATTCAGCTTCTTCCTGAAAGGTTGTGCTTTTGTCCGATCGATCGAAATCGTGTTGACTTTTACATCTCTCGTGTTGTGATTCGCTTTATATAAAATAGGTACCAAGCCTAATATAAACAATACAAGTACAATAACAAACATTTCATATCTCCTCCCTCTTACTAGTATAGTAAGCTTGGAGGGTGTTTTACAGTGGGAAATAATAGAATATCAATCTATTTACCCATACAAAAACCGATTTCCAAAGAAAATCGGTTTTAAAGAAACAAAATGAACAGGAGAATTCCTAAAATGATCCGATAGATTGCAAACGGAACAAGTTTAATTTTATTGATCAATCTGAGAAAGAAACGAACGACAAAAAGAGCTACGATAAAAGCGCTGATAAATCCCGCAATAAAAAACGGAAAAAGATCTGCACTAAGGAATGCCCAGTTTTTAATCAAAGAAAGCAGGCTTGCTCCCATCATGATCGGAATGGCCATGATGAATGTGAAGTCCGCGGCTGCCCTGTGATTTAACCCGAGAATGACGCCGCCCGAAATCGTCGAGCCTGACCGGGAAAATCCTGGCCACAGCGCCAAACATTGAAACAGCCCCATGCCGAGCGCCTGTTTGTATGTCATCTGGTCAACTGAGTCTGTCGTATCATTTCGCTTGTTAACCCAGTCAGCGACCAGCATCAAGACCGCTCCGGCGATGAGCCCGATCGCTACAGTACGGACGGAGAACAGGTATTGGTCAATGTAATCTTCAAATAAAAATCCAAGCACTGCGGCGGGAACGAGCCCGACCGCGATTTGGGCGAGCGATAGACGGCTTCCTTGTTTCTGCGCTTCCGTGATGTTTTTCTTCATTCCAAGCAAATTGAGTATCCGATCTTTGAAAACGATGGCCACGGCAAGAATCGAACCGAGCTGGATGACAACTTTAAAAGTATTTGCCGCTTCCGGTGTAAGCAGCTCTTTTGATTTCAGCAGCAGGTCATCCACAATGATCATATGCCCTGTTGATGAGACGGGCGCATATTCAGTCAGCCCTTCAACTATTCCTAAAATGACGGCCACCATGATATCCCAAATATTCATATGTCATTCCCTTCACTTGGCACGCTTCTTGGTGCGAAATTAAAACTTGTCCTCTTATCACCTATTTATATTTAGTTAGAATCGGTTTATGCAGGTGAATTATGACCTGTCTTCTCCTGTTCTGTCATAAAGGTGTGAACGCTGTTTAAACCATTCAAACAAGTGAATGACAACGACTTTGATGACAGCGTACCCGGGAATGGCGAGAATGACTCCGATGACGCCGAACAGCTTGGCGGCCGTTAATAAAACAAAGATGATCGTCACCGGATGGATATGCAGATTTTTCCCCATGATCTGCGGTGAAATAAATTTGCCTTCAAACAGCTGAACAACGGTCCAGACAATGATCAGCTTCACAAGCATAAATGGAGATGTAACCAAAGCGATAATAATCGCCGGCGTGATTGCAATCGTCGGTCCGAGATACGGCACGATGCTCGTACAAGCGGCAACAAGCGCTAAAAGAGAGGCATATTCAAGACCGATGATCATATATCCGATAAATAAAAGACAGCCGATGCAAAAGCTGACGATGATCTGTCCCCTGATATATGAACTTAAACGGTTATTCATCTCAGACATGACGACATACGTCTGTTCTCTTAAACGGACAGGGACAAATTTTAAAATAAACAATGGCAGCTTTTTGCCGTCCTTCAGCAAGTAAAAAAGGACGAAAGGCACGGTCACAATTGAAATCACGACTTCTGTAACGGCCCCTATAAAAGTTCCCACACCTGTAAACGTACTGTTTAAAATGGTTGTCGCCTGATCAGATATTCTGCCGGCCAAATCTGTCAGGTTAATGTTCAGCGTCTGCTGAACCTGATTGAAAAACCGGCTTCCGATCATCTGTTTGATTTGATCCTCGACAATATGGACATACCTTGGAAAATTGTCGACGAGGCTCATAATCTGTTCCCTCAGCAATGGGATAACCGAGACGATCGAGATGGTAATCAGACCGATTATCACAATGTAGAGAAGAAGAATTGAATAAATTCTTTTCACTTTTTTCCGTTCTAAAAAATCAACAATCGGATTTAGCAGATAATAGACAACGCCAGTCAGTACAATCGGCAAAGCGACTGTCTCAATGAGAACAATAACAGGAGTGAAGATAAATGATGCTTGTGTAAATACGAGTATGTTTAATCCGATGAGCAGCAGGACAAGCAAAAACAACACAAATTTATTGTCTAAAAAAAACCTTTTAAATCTGCCGCCCCACATATGCAAAGAGTCCATGGCGTTCCTCCAAAACGTGTCTTTTTATAAATTGTACACTATTACTCCTGTACTGAAAAATAAAAACCGCGCTTTTTGGTCTTTTTTTCCGCTTTTTCATTCGGTGATGATATACGATACGATCGAGGTCTCTGACTTTTGTCTTCCTGCCTCAGAACAAAACACGGTATAATATTCATATATCATTGCGAAGGGGGAAATGAAACATGGTACGGTTCGGTGTAGTGGGAACGAATTGGATTACAGACCGCTTTCTTGAAGCAGCCGGAATGACGGACGATTTTCAATTAGCCGCCGTGTATTCAAGGACGGAGGAGCGCGGCCGGGAATTCGCACAAAAATACGGAGTCACAGCTGTTTTTACTCATATTGAAGACATGGCAAAAAGCGATTGTATTGATGCTGTTTACATCGCAAGCCCCAACTCTTTACATAAAGAACAAGCGGTTGCATTGATGAAAAACGGAAAGCACGTTTTATGCGAAAAACCGCTGGCATCTCATACAAGAGAGGCTGAGGAAATGGTGAAAACCGCTCAGGCTCACCGGGTTGCTTTTATGGAAGCCATGAAAACCACGTTTCTCCCGAATTTTAAAAACATCATCCGCCATTTGCCGAGAATCGGAAAAATCCGCCGCTTGACGGCCAGCTATTGCCAATATTCCTCACGCTATGACGCCTATAAAAACGGCACTGTTTTAAATGCGTTTAATCCCGCTTTTTCAAACGGCTCTCTGATGGACATCGGCGTCTATTGCGTTCATCCGGCGGTCGTTCTGTTCGGGAAACCGCTTGAAGTCAAGGCGAACGGGCTGATTCTTGAGTCAGGAACAGATGGTGAAGGAACGGTGCTCTTAACATATGAAGAGCATGAAGCCGTCTTGATGCACTCCAAAATTTCCAACTCATACATGCCGGCGGAAATTCAAGGAGAAGACGGCTCAATTGTCATCGATAAAATCCACCGGCCTGAAAAAGTCGAGATCCGCTTCCGCGATGGCAGCATCGAAGATATTACAATTCCTGATGAAAAGCCGGCGATGTTTTATGAAATAGAGGAATTTATCAATTTAATCAAACAAGGCCGGATTGAATCGTCTGATAATACGTTTGAACGCTCTCTCACCACATTAGCGGTCATGGATGAAGCGCGCCAACAGATCGGCCTCGTTTTTCCCGCCGACCGGCAGTAAACGAAAGAGCCGCCCTTTCGATCAATGGGCGGCTCTTTCGTCTTAATATTGTGCCAACAGATCGGCAAATGCTTTAACATAGATTGGCAGGTCGGGCGGGCGGCGGCTTGAGACGATATGACCGTCAACCACTGCAGGTTCATTCACCCATTTGGCACCGGCATTTTCCATGTCATCCTTGATTCCCGGCGTGCTCGTCACCTTTCTGCCTTCCAATATACCGGCAGAAATCAGCACCCATCCGGCATGGCAGATTTGTCCGATCGGCTTGCGCTTTTCGTTGAACGTGCGGATGATCTGAAGCACTTCAGGATATCTTCTTAGTTTGTCAGGCGCCCAGCCGCCCGGAACCAAAACCGCATCGTATTCATCGATGTTTATGTTTTTCATATCATAATCCGAGACAGCAGGCACGCCGTATTTCCCCCTGTATTCATGGTCTGCTTGTTCACCGATTAAATGGACGATCGCTCCTTCTTCCCTCAGCCTTAAAATCGGATACCAGAGCTCTAAATCTTCAAATTCTTCGCTGACGAGAGCAATAACTTTCTTCCCTTCTAATCTCATCATGTGATCCCTCCTATACCATCAGTGTACGATAAACTGAAGCCGCTTAAAAAGCAAAAAGGCGGTTTATACCTATACCCTTTCCTTTCAGCCATAAAACATGCCGACCTTCGTCCCATACATAAAGGGCCGCCGGGGGCAATGCCGGCAGCCTTTCGTTTAGTCGATTTTAAATTTTTTCGTTAAATCGCGGAGCTCCTCTGCCATTTGTTCGAGTGTTGCTGAGGATGAGCTGATCTCTTCCATGGAAGCCATCTGTTCTTCCGCCGAGGCGGCGATATCCTGAATGCTGCCTGAGCTTTCTCTGGATACATCGGCAATCTCTTCTACTGCGCCGGCTACTTCCTGTGACCCTTGCGACAGCTGTTCAACAGCCGAATTCATCGTCTGCAGCTTTCCTGCGATTTCGTTTGTCATATCATAAATTTGTTTAAAGCTTGTATCTGTTTCATCAGTGATGCTGAGTCCAGACTGTACTTCACGGTTGACGTTCTGGAACATATCAAGCGATTTTCCGATTTCATTGACGATTTCCTGAATGAGGCCTTCTATTTCTTTTGCAGATGATGCGGATTGTTCTGCCAGTTTGCGCACTTCTTCAGCAACAACTGAAAATCCCCGCCCCGCTTCACCGGCCCTTGCGGCTTCAATCGCGGCATTCAGCGCCAGCAAATTCGTCTGATCTGCGATTCCGTTGATGACACGCAGGATGGCCGTGATATCTTTTGATTTGCCTTCAAGTCCTTTAACGACGGATTCCGCCTGTTTGACTGATTGATCGATTGAGTTCATTTGGCCGACTGTTTTTTGCACCAGCTCTCCGCCTGTTTCGGCAATGTCCGTTGACTGAGCGGATGATTCTGTAATTGCCGCAGAGACTTTGGACATTTCCAGCAAACGGCTGTTCATGTCAGTCAGCTGCTGGGCGCTTGTTTCGACTTTCTCATTTTGGCTTTCGTTTCCGTTTGAAAATTGCTCAATCGCCGATGTAATATGCTCGGTCGCCTTGCTTGTCTGATCTGCGCTTGCCGTCAGCTGTTCTGATGAAGAGGCTACATTTTCAACAGATGTCTGAATGACGCTGATCAAAGAGCGCAGAGACTCGGCCATTTCGTTAAAGCTTGTACCAAGCTGTCCCAGCTCATCTTTGGAGCGGACATTGATCTTTTGCGTCAGATCTCCGCCGCTGATATTTTTCGCTGAAGAAACAAGCTCGCTTAACGGTCTTGTGATTGATCTGATCATAAAGACCATCAGGATGAGACCCAGAACGATGCTTATGACCAGCGTGATGAGAGCGGCATGAAGGACGGGCTGTGAAGCTTCTGTGACTTCATCAATATACATCGTTCCGCCGATTTTCCAGCCGGTTTGTTTGTTTGTGGCAAAAGCCATTTGCTTTTCGCCGTCTAATTGATATTTAAATGTGCCTTTTTCCTTGGCATATACTTCTTCAGACCAATTGCCTTCAACATCTGAGCCCGCTTCATTTTTCGGATGGGCTACGAACTTTTTATCAGCACTTGTGATAAAAGCATAGCCACTTTTGCCGATTTTGACGCGTTCGGTCGCTTTAATCAGCTCATCGATTTTCATGTTGATGGCCACAACGCCGGATCCGTCCTCATTTTGCTTGGCGATCGTAATGACCATCGTACCGGTTGAAGCCGTCTTGTAAGGATTTGTGATGACCACTTCACCTTGATGTTCAACAGCCTTCTTATACCAATCTCTTTCAACCGGATTATAGTCGCTCGGCATTTCTTGAAATGGATAGCGGACGAACCCCCCGTCTTTTGACCCCGTAAAAATACCCTCGACATCTGGATGAAGCTTGGCATACTGCTCAAATTTTTCTTTGATAGAAGCGTTTCCTTTCTCTTTGTATGTACTCTCCTTCATTAAGCTGCTGAAATGGGAGGCTGCGTTCGCTTTCTGGCTGATATTCTGGTCGATGATTTCATTCAGCTGCTCAACATTCTCACGCGCACTGCTTATGATTTCCGTATCAAGGGTGCTGCTGGCCGTTTGATATGCGCTGTAAGAAAGAACAATGATAGGAACAGTTAAAATGAATAAGAATGATAGAATTAATTTTTTGGCAATCGAAGGATGTTTCATCCAATTGATCATTTTTGGCATTGTCTTGTTGACCCCTTTTCTTTTATATCTTTAATATCGGCTCATTTAAAAAGTTTTTATATGCATTTTTTAACTTTTTATAGTACAAAACAGCTAAAAAACACCCAGATCAAATCTGGGTGTTTTGGTTTTATTCAATCTTGAATTTCTTTGTCAGATCACGGAGTTCTTCAGCCAGTTCAGCCAATGTTGTCGAGGAGGCACTGATCTCTTCCATTGAGGCAAGCTGTTCCTCTGCTGAAGCGGCGATATCCTGAATGCTTGCGGAGCTTTCTCTGGAAACGTCTGCAATCTCTTCAACAGCGCCTGATACTTCTTGTGATCCTCGCGAAAGCTGCTCGACTGCGCCATTCATCGTTTGCAGCTTACCGGCGATATCATTTGTCATTTCGTATATTGTCCTGAAGCTTGACTCTGTTTCATCGGTAATTTGAAGTCCTGACTGCACTTCATGGTTGACCGATTTAAACATGTTCAGAGAGTTGGCAATTTCTCTGACGATTTCTTGAATTAAGTTTTCGATCTCTTTCGCCGAATCGGCTGACTGGGCGGCCAGCTTCCGTACTTCTTCAGCGACGACTGAGAAACCCCTGCCCGATTCTCCGGCGCGGGCCGCTTCGATCGCGGCATTCAGCGCAAGCAAGTTCGTTTGGTCGGCGATCCCGTTAATGACGCGCAAAATACTTGTGATGTCTTTTGATTTGCCTTCAAGCTCTTTGACGACCGCTTCCGCTTGCTTAACAGAACGATCGATTGAATTCATCTGTCCGACGGTCTTTTGAACAAGTTCTTCTCCTTTTCCGGCAATTTCCGTTGATTTTAATGAGGCATCGGTAATGGCTGCTGACGTTTTGGACATATCGGCTAGTCCGTTGTTCATGTCATTCAGCTGATGTGAGCTTGCTTCCACTTTTTCTTTCTGGCTTTCATTTCCGTCAGAAAATTGTTCGATCGCCATTGTAATATGCTCGGTCGCTTGGCTTGTCTGCGCCGCGCTTGCGTGGAGCTCTTCAGATGAAGAGGCCACATTGTCGACGGATGTTTGAATAACGCTGATCAGCGATCTGAGAGACTCAGCCATTTCATTAAAGCTACTTCCGAGCTGCCCGAATTCGTCTTTGGAACGTATTTCAATTTTCTGTGTCAGATCTCCGCTGCTGATGCTTTTCGCCGATGAAACGAGCTGGTTCAAAGGCTTGCTGATTCCGCGGACAATAAAGTAGACGAGAATGCCCCCAAGCGCAATCGCTGCCGCTAAAATGATCACCGCCATGTTGAAAACTGGCTGGGCACTTTCTGATATTTCATCTGTAAACATCGTTCCGCCGATTTTCCAGCCGGTTTGTTTATTGGTTGTGAAAGCCATTTGCTTTTCTTTGCCTTCAAACGTGTATTTAAAAGCGCCTTTTTCTTTGCTGTACATTTGTGTGATCCAGTCGCCTTCGCCTTCCGTTCCAGCTTTAATTGACGGGTGGGCTACATATTTTTTGTCATTGCTTGAAATAAACGCAAACCCTTGTTTTCCGATGTTCACGCGCTCGGTCGCTTTAATCAGTTCATCGATTTTCATGTTGACGGCGACAACGCCGGAGCCGTCTGCCGTTTGCTTGGCGATTGTAACGACCATCGTGCCTGTCGAAGCTGTCTGGTAAGGATCTGTCACGATCACTTTCCCTTTATTTTCAACAGCTTTCTTATACCAGTTCCTTTCAACCGGATTATAATCGCTTGACATTTTTTCATCAGGATAGCGGACGAACAAACCGTCTTTTGAGCCAGTGTAGATGGCTTCCACATCTTCATTCAGCTTGGCGTACTGCTCAAATTTTTCTTTCAGCGACACATTTCCTTTTTCTTTATAAAGCTTCTCATCCACCCAATCGCTGAAATATGATACCGCATGTTCTTTTTTGCCGATGTTTTGATCGATAATTTCATTTAACTGGTCGACATTATCGCGCGCGCTTCTCATGATTTCATTTTCAAGGGAGCTTCCTGCCGTATTATAGGCGCTGTAGGATAAAACCAAAATCGGTATTGTTAAAACCAATAAAAAACTTAAAAACAGCTTTTTTGAAATAGACGGACGTTTAAGCCAGTCCAATAATGTGTTCATTTTATAAAACTCCTTTAATTTCTGGATTATGAACCTAATATCGGAGGCTTCGTTCATTTGTGTATATTAAAAAACTTTAATAAGCATTTCGAAACATTCTTAAAATAAGCAAAAGGAGGCTGGTAAAACAGCCTCTCAGTTTAAAGAGAAAGCGGGGGGCTGACATCCAGTGGCAGAAAAGCCCTCACCTTTTCTATTTCGCAAGCTCCAAAACACAAGATACGGGCATTTTATTTCTAATTTATTCTATATACAAATACAAAAAGCTGTCGAGATTTTCTCGACAGCCCCTTCTTTATTCAATCTTAAATTTTTTCGTTAAATCGCGAAGTTCTTCAGCCATTTGCTCAAGCGTTGCAGCTGATGAACTGATCTCTTCCATGGAAGCCAGCTGCTCTTCCGCTGAAGCGGCAATATCCTGAATTCCTGCGGAGCTTTCTCTTGAAACGTCCGCAATCTCTTCGACCGCTCCCGATATTTCTTGTGAACCATTTGTTACATGTTCAACTGTACCATTCATCTGCTGGAGCTTTCCTGCGATTTCGTTTGTCATATCATAAATTTGTTTAAAGCTTGATTCCGTTTCTTCTGTAATCACAAGTCCTGACTGAACTTCGTGGTTAACGGATTTGAACATGTTGAGAGAATGTTCGATTTCTTTGACGATATCCTGAATCAGCGTCTCGATTTCTTTGGCTGATCCCGCTGATTGTGCGGCTAGCTTTCTTACTTCTTCAGCGACGACTGAGAATCCTCTGCCAGACTCGCCCGCCCGCGCTGCTTCGATAGCGGCGTTCAGTGCAAGCAAATTCGTTTGATCGGCGATTCCGTTAATCACGCGCAGGATCGCTGTAATATCTTTTGATTTTGATTCAAGCCTTTTGACAACCTGTTCAGCCTGTTTGACTGATTGATCAATCGAATTCATCTGACCGACGGTTTGCTGCACGAGCTCTCCGCCCGTCTCGGCAATTTGCGTCGATTGAGTGGATGACGCTGTTATCGTTTCTGATATGCCGGCCATTTCGTTCAGCTGGTCATTCATTTGGCTGAGACGCTGTGAGCTTGTTTCGACTTTCTCGCTCTGATGTTCTGCACCGCTTGAGAACCGCTCAATGGCTAATGTAATATGCTCGGTCGCCTTGCTTGTCTGATCAGCGCTTGCCGTCAGCTGTTCTGAGGAAGACGCAACATTATCAACCGATTCTTGGATGGTGCTGATCAACGAGCGCAGTGAGTCGGCCATCTCGTTGAAGCTTGTGCCAAGCTGGCCGAATTCATCCTTTGAGCGGACATCGATTTTTTGGGTCAGATCCCCTTCACTGATGCTTTTCGCTGATGAAACGAGCTGACTTAAAGGTTTGCTGATGGCGCGGACAATGAAGTAGACAAGAATGCCGCCTACCGCAATCGCCCCGGCCAGCGTCATGAGCGCCATATTTAAAACCGGCTGTGCAGCATCTTTTATTTCATCTTTAAACATCGCTCCGCCGATTTTCCAGCCGGTTAATTTGTTTGTCGTATAGACTGTTTTCTTTTCCTTGCCTTTGTCAGTAAAATCGAATTCGCCTGCGTCTTTGCTGTACATTTTTTCGGCCAGACCGGACTCCACCTCAGTTCCGGCTTTGATCTTTGGATCGGCGATATAGTTTTTATCCTTGCTCAAGATGAAAGCAAATCCGGTTTTGCCGATGCTGATGCTGTTGGCCGCTTCGATCAGCTTATCTATATTCATGTCAAGGGCGACAACGCCCGATCCGTCTTTCGTTTGTTTGGCAATGGTGATGACCATATGGCCTGTTGATGCCGACTTGTAAGGCTCAGTAACGACCGTTTCGCCTTTTTTCTCAACGGCCTGTTTATACCAGTCCCGTTCGACCGGATCATATCCGCTCGGCAATGATGCATTTGGATATTGGGCGTAAACACTTTCTTCCGAACCGGTGAAAACGAGCTCCACATCCGGATTTTGCTTCGCAAATTGCTCAAACCGTTGTTTAATAGAAGCTTGGCCTTTCTCTTTGTATGCTTTTTGATTCACCCATTCGCTGAAATAAGCAATAGACGTCTCTTTGCCGCCGATATTTTGATTAATCATTTCATTCAATTCATCGACATTGTCTTTGGCGTTTCTCATGATCTCTTCTTCAAGGGTGCTGCTCGCCGTGGAATATGAGGTCACCGAAAGCACTAAAATCGGGATTGTTAAAATCAATATAAATGAGAAAATTAATCTTTTTGAAATAGATGGACGCCTCGTCCAATCTAATAGTTTTTTCATAGATGATGTCTCCCCTTTCTCTACTTTTATCGGAGACTGATCATCTTTTTTAAATTAAAAAAAGCGAAAAATTAAACCGTTTTCCTGCCCAAGCCTCTGGCATATCTTAATAAAAAAAGGAAAAGGGTGTTTTCCTATGATAAGTATTGCAGGCTATGGGCTTCGTCCTGAGGATGTGGAAAAGCTGAATGTCAGCCAGACACAGAAGGGCATTGCAGGCCAGATGCTCGCCTTGCCTTCCAGGTACAGCTACGCATCGGTGTCGGAACTGTTATTTGAATTGAGATTCAGAGAACATACCATCGAATCGGCCAGGGAACTGATCAACAGCGGAGCGAAGTTTGCCACTTTTTCAAAAACATACGGCAATGAAGAGTTTTGGAGGGTGACGCCTGAGGGGGCCTTGGAATTGCGATACAGGGCATCCGCTTCCAAAGCGATTAGAAATATTTTTGGAAGCGGCCCCCTTTACGCATTTGAATGTGCGACTGCGATTGTCATCATCTTTTATATGGCGCTGGTCAAAACGATTGGGGACCAAAAATTTGACCAGAATTATCAAAGGATCATTTTATATGATTGGCATTATGAGAAGCTCCCGATCTACACTGATAAAGGAAATGACTTCCTGCCGGGAGACTGCCTGTATTTCAAAAACCCTGAATTTGATCCGGAAAGACCGCAATGGCGCGGAGAAAACGCCATTTATTTAGGAAATGATCAATATGCGGCACACGGATTAGGAATCTTGAGCGCCGAGACCATTATTAAAAAGCTGAACGGGCTGAGAAAGCCGGGCGCCCAGACGTCCGCCTATCTGCTTTCACAGGTCACACGGGTCGATATTCCGGCTTTATTTGAAATTATAAGATAACGCCGGCGGGCACAAGCTGATCCATCAGCTCTTTTACCGTCGTTTGCTTAGTAGCTGCACGCACGCCCTGCCCGCACCATAATGACATGCTTTCCGGGTTTCCTTCAAGCTGCGCCTGTTTTCGCATCGGCTTCGTCAATGTATTTTGCAGCGGATACGGCAATGCATTGTCTTCGTCTATTCGCCTGTCTTCCATCCACTGGTTGACAATGCCTCTTGCCGGTTTTCCCGAAAACAACCTTGTCAGCCTTGTGTCGGTTTCAGCCGCCTCGATCAATTTTTGTTTGTATACGGCAGATGTGCCGCTTTCCATGCACGCCAAAAAGGCGGTACCCAATTGAACGCCTTGAGCGCCTAGAGCAAACGCTGCCGCCACGCCTCTTTTGTCATAGATGCCGCCTGCAGCAATCACCGGAACCGACACATGATCGGCGGCTTGCGGAATCAGGGCGATCAAGCCGACAGCATCCTCACCCTTCGTATGCAGAAAGGCTCCCCTGTGACCGCCTGCTTCACTTCCCTGGACGACGATAATATCCATCCCCTTTTCTTCAAGCAGTACGGCTTCATCAACTGACACTGCAGTTCCGATCAAACAGCAGTCTCGTTTTTTAAGCTCTTTGACAGCATCGACAGGAGGCACTCCAAAAGTAAATGAACAGACTTTGACACCTGAGTTGAGAACGATGTCTATTTTTTCGTGAAAATCATTCCAATCCTGTTCCTCATCAGTTTCAAGCTCAGCTGACTGTGATAAAGGAATCTTATTTTGCCAATCTTCGATTTTTTTCCGGCTGACTTTTTCCCTTTTTTCCGGAACGAAGAGATTGACTTGAAACTGAGCTGACGTGAGCTGTTTCGTTTCCTCGATCTGCCTTTTTAAAGTCTCGGGCGTCAGATAACCTGAAGCAAGACTCCCTAAACCGCCGTAATTGGAAACGGCGGCGGCGAGCTGCGGCGTTGCTGGTCCGCCTGCCATCGGCGCTTGTATCACAGGCTTTGACAGTGAGAGAAGCTTCATGAATTCGTTCATTTTTCTATTCCCCTTTCACCCGGCTATGATTTTGAAATAGCAGGTCCGTGTTCTCGGACCGTCGAATTCGCAGAAATAAATGCCCTGCCATGTTCCAAGGATCAGCTTTCCGTCTTCAATGATGATGTGCTGGGAGGCTCCTATCGTACTTGATTTCATGTGGGCTGCAGTATTGCCTTCCATATGCCGGTCAAGCTGATGCTTCCACGGATACACTTCATCAAACCTTCTCAGCATATCCCGTTTGACATCAGGATCGGCATTTTCGTTTATCGTAATGCCGGCTGTTGTATGCGGGCAATAGACGATAACAGCACCGTTTGAAATGTCTTCTTCCATGACAAACTTTTGCACTTGATCCGAGATGTCAAGCATTTCATCACGATGGTTTGTCTGAATCTGTATTTTTTTCAACATCTGAATCTGCTCCTTTCTTTATCACCATTTCTTCAATTCGCTAAAAGTTTGTCATCTCCTGTTTTACAATAGGTAAATGCGTGCTTCATACGGTTTCATGATAAAGGATGTGAGATGTTTGTGAACTGGCACATCCATATTGGCCAAAAGCAGTCTGCTGCTTGATAATGGGTATGCGGAATACTGGTAAAACGCGGAATGCCGGCTGAGATTCGTCATGATGATCGCGGTCTGGTCCGGTAACTTGCGCAAATAAGCAAAAATCTGCTGATCTTCATGAAGGACAAGCTCGAACGTTCCATCGATGAAGATGTCATGACACTTCCTGAGAAAGATCATCTGCTTATAAAAATGGTAGACTGAATGCCGATCCTTCTTCTGGTTTTCCACATTGATCAGCGGATCATTTTCATTTAGACGCAGCCAAGCCTTTCCGTTTGAAAATCCGGCATTTTTTTCATCCGTCCATTGCATCGGTGTTCTCGCATTATCCCTGCTCTTCTTCCAAACCGCCTTCATGATGTCTTCATGTGAGCTGCCTTTCTCCTTTTGAATCTGATAGTAATTTTTGATGGAAACATCATCGTAATCCTCAATATCGGAAAACGCCACATTTGTCATGCCGATTTCCTGTCCCTGATAAATGAAAGGCGTTCCCTTCATAAAGAAATACATGGCAGCCAAGGCTTTGGCGCTTTCATTTCTGTATTTCCCGTCATCTCCCCAAACCGAAACCGAGCGGGGCTGATCATGATTTTCTATAAAAAGGGCATTCCACCCTTTCCCTTCAAGACCGGTCTGCCATCTGGACAAAATCCGCTTCAGCCGAACGATGTCAATTTGTTCTTCATCACCGATGTCCCAAAGCCCCAGATGTTCAAACTGGAACATCATGTTAAATATGCCGTTTTCCTCGCCGACCCACGCCTCCGCCTCAGCGACACTCACCCCGTTCGCCTCTCCGACCGTCATGATATGCGGATGCTTGGCGAACGTTTCTTCCTTCAGCTCCCGGAGAAATTCCATAATTCCTTCAACATTCATATGGCCGTCAAAGGATGGCACAAAGGAGAGTCCTTTCGGATGAGGAAGATCTGGCAGGCCATCTTTTTTCTTAATATGTGAAATCGCGTCCACTCTGAAGCCGTCGATTCCTTTCTGAAGCCACCAGTTGATCATTTCATATACGGCGCGGCGCATACGGATGTTTTCCCAATTCAGATCCGGCTGCTTTTCGTGAAAGACGTGAAGATAATATTGATCCGTTTTTCGGTCATAAGTCCAGGCTGAACCGCTGAATATGCTTTCCCAGTTGTTCGGCTCATGCCCGTCTTTCCCATCTTTCCAAATATACCAGTCCCGTTTTGGCGATTTTTTATCCGACCTTGATTCTATAAACCATGGATGCTCATCGCTCGTATGGTTGATAACGAGGTCGATGAGCAGCTTCAAGCCGAGCTGATGCGCTTCAGCCAGTAACGCATCAAAGTCGTCCATCGTCCCGAACTCTTCCATGATGTTTTGATAATCCCTGATGTCGTAGCCGTTATCGGCATTGGGGGAATCAAAGACAGGACAGATCCAGATGGCATCCGCTCCAAGTTCTTTCATATACGGCAGCTTCGCCCTGATCCCGTTTAAATCCCCTATTCCGTCCCCGTTTGAATCCATAAAACTGCGCGGGTAAACTTGATAAACGACAGCCTCTTTCCACCATGCCCTTGTCATCCAAACACCCCTTGTTGTGATGTCATTATATATAGAAGGCTTTTCGAGCTAAACATCCCATAAACTTTGATATACCAACGATTATACGTTTTTTTATGCTGAATATGCTTTGCGGCTTATAAATCTTTGGAAAGGAAGTTACAAGGTGACACACGCTATTTTTTGTGATCGTTTTTTATGCTGTGCTGCATTGTGACCACGTTTATTCTTGAAAAAAAGAAGAGAACACAGTTCAAACTGAAGATGATAAAGCATTGAAGTAAATACAGTTGAGAGCAGCCTAAATCCTTTCGAAACAGATCTGAGTTAATGCAGAATGACGCAAAGTTTATATCGCACTTGTTTTTTTACCTATCGGTAAGTAAAATTAATATACAGATGATGCTAAGGATTGATTTTAATGAAAAAGAAAAGCAGTACAAAAGAAGCGATTGTTGAAGCAGCATTTACTCTTATCGCTCGACACGGTCTAAAAAGTACGAGCTTATCAATGATTGCGTCAGAAGTAGGCATTTCAAAACCTGCTATTTACTATTATTTCTCATCTAAAGAAGAGCTGGTCGATCACCTTTTTCATTTAGTATTTGATGACCACCATTTCTCTGCTTATTTTTCAATCAATGAGTACACGAAGGAGAATTTTAAAAAACGGTTAATAGCAGACGGCATGCGCTATTTTGAAGAGTATAAACATAACACTCCTGCTTTGAAAGTGGTACACGAGTTTGTTTTAAGTGCAGCACAAAGACCAAAATATGAGAACAAGCTTAAATCTATTATGGAACACTTCTTAGAAGGTTTTGATGCATTACTTTCTTACGGTGTTGAACTCGGTGTCATCTCTTCTCAAAACACCAAGGTGAATGCACATACCCTTGCGCTTGTTATTGATAATTTGGGTAATTTCATGATCTTCGGAATTGAAATGGATTATAAAAAAATATGGGAAACAGCAGTCAGTAATGTAATGAAAGGCAGTGAATGATTTTGAATCAGGAAACGATGATTGGATTATCAAAAATAGAAAAAGCTCTATATTGGATGATTCCGCCAGTTTTAGGGGCTGTTCTTGGATGGTTTTTGCCTGTTATTGCAGAATGGGTATTGACTATTCCTATTGTTCCTTTTAAAGGGCCTTTAGAATTTATCACATCATTAAACAGTTTCTGGGTATCTGTTATCGCTGCAGTTATCGGTATTATTGCCGGCCTGTTTTTTTCTCAATATATTTTCAATGAAATTCTTAAAGTGTTCATTTCTGATCAAAACGTAAGGTTGTTATTTAAAGAGAAAGAAGAAATCATTGAGAAAAAAGACATTTCTACAGTTTATCTTGAGAATAAGGATCTTGTTATTCTTGGTGATAGCGGCAATGAATTGTACCGTGAACAGATTGAATCAAAGAAAGCTCTTGTTGAAAGTGCTTTTAAAAATCACGGTTATAAATGGGCAGAAGAGGATCCCTTCAAGAATCAGTATCAACGCTGGGTTGCGGATCATCCTGATTTCCCCTCACATATCAATACTCTTCTTTTAGCTAGAGAACGGGCAATGCTGGAAAATAAACATGAAGAGGCAAAAATCTTGCGCAAAGACCTGGCAAAGCTTGGAGTGGTCATTCAGGATGAGAGTAAGCGGCAATACGTCAGGATGGTATCGTAATATTTCTGAACCAATATCTGAAGACGTATCTCCTATAAAAAAAGAAAGTTTGGAACAAACAAAACACCGCCCTTTTCTAAAGGAGCGGTGCTCTCTAAAACATCAGCGGACCTTGACGTCCCAATTGGAAATATTGATTTGTCCTGTTCCTCCGAACACTTCTGTGCCAAATTCAACACTGCTGACATACTTCGTTTTGCTTAGCCATTTTTTTGAATCTGCAAGATAATTTGTGAAATCGCGGATGTTCAAGCTGGCGCTCTGAATATTTGACGTTCTGACAAACGAATAGACATTCCATCCTTTTCCGTTTCCGGCATCAATATAGCCTTTGTAAACCTTCCAATTATGACCGCCGACTGAAACGGTTTCGACATATGAACCGGCCGGTCCGGCATTTTTATTGTTCAGCCAAATCATAATCTCATCGGTTGGCGTTGAATCCCAGCTCGCTTGATTTGTATTGTGCAGCCAAATGTCATATGCCGCATTGTAAGTTCCGTCCGCACTGATCGAATAGCTGACTTTTGTGTTGATGTTTTTTTGATCTGACAATCGGGTTGGGAAGCCGCTACCCGCGGTATAGCCTTCTGTCCAATGCCAGCCGCTGACGATCGACGGATAGGCTTTGACTGTGCTTGTGCTGCTCGGCCAATTCCATACCCAGCCCAGATCGGAATCACTGTTGTGATAGATGGTCTGCCACCAGCCGCTGACTTGATCGGCCCCCCATACATTGTTGAATATGTAGTATTTTTTGTTTTTAAAATACATTTTATCCGATGGTGTTGAAGAAGATGCGGCAAGTGCCGTGAGCGGACCCGCCAATAAAATGATAAATGCCGCACTCCACAGCAGAACGGATTTTAAGAAACGATTGTTGTTCACGTTTTACAAACCTCCTCGTGTGTATACACGATATTATAAAAAAAAACGGTCAGCTTCACATTCGCAAAAAGTCATGATCTTCCATAGATCAATACGCTTATCTTTAAAGAAACCTCCATAATTTTGAAATATGGACATCCTTTAGAACTAAAAAACAGCCGCGGCCAAACGCAGCTGCTTCTCTTTTAGATTTAAAAATCTGTTTTTTTAATTTCGATAAAGCGGATATGATGATCTTCGGCATCAAGAATTTTAAATTCACAGCCTTCCGTCTTAAAAACATCGCCGTTTTTCAGCTCCATTTTTTGCGTCAAGAGCCATCCGGCAATCGTGTCAACCTCTTCATGGTCGATCGCAATATGCAGCAGATCATTTACTTCATCGATTAATGCTTTTCCGTCCATTATATAATGATGTTCGCCCTTTTTAATAATGTGGGGCATTTCATCTTGATCATATTCGTCCCTGATTTCTCCGACGATTTCTTCCAATATGTCTTCAACCGTTACCAGACCTGCCGTACCGCCGTATTCATCAACAAGAATCGCCATATGAATTTGCTCTTTCTGCATCCGAATCAGCAGTTCCTGGATCGGTATGCTCTCAATCACCCTGATCACCGGCCTCGCTAATTCGGTCAAAGGAATCGGCTGATCAAGAAAGTAGGATTTAAACAGGTCCTTGCTGTTGACGATACCGATAATATGGTCTTTATCATCCTTAATGATCGGATATCTCGTATAGCGTTCATTAATGACGGTTTCAATCGCTTCTTTAATAGACTGGTCTGCCGAAAGCGTCGCAATCTCCGTTCTCGGCACCATGATTTCCCTTGCCAGCCTGTTGTCGAATTCAAAAATTTTGTTGACATACTTATACTCGGACTGATTGATTTCACCTTTTTTATAGCTTTCAGAAAGCATGAGCCGCAGCTCTTCCTCACTGATCGCCACTTCATGCTCTTTGACCGAATGGAAACCAAAAAGTCTGGTCAGCAGGCGGGCCGAGCCGTTTAATAATTTAATGAAAGGAAACATGATTTTATAAAAAATAATGAGCGGTTTCGCCGTCCACAGGCTGACGGCTTCCGCTTTTTGAATGGCGATCGTTTTCGGGGCCAGCTCTCCAACCACAACATGCAAAAACGTAATGATTACAAAAGCGGTCACAACAGATGCGACCCTCAATACGGACTCGGGCAGACCGAAATATTCGAACAGCGGGTGAATGATCTGTTCAAACGTTGATTCCCCGAGCCAGCCGAGCCCTAAAGCGGTGATCGTGATTCCCAGCTGGCAGGCTGACAAATATTCATCAAGATTTGAAATCACCCTTTTGGCTGCAATTGCCCGCGCATCCCCATTCTCTACCAATTGATCGATTTTTGTACCGCGAATTTTGACAATCGCAAACTCGGCGACAACGAAAAAAGCCGTAGCTGCAATTAAAAGCATGACGAGTATGAGATTCAGGATATTCAAAAAAAACCCTTACCAAACAACATGGTAAGGGGCCACCTCCTCTGACTAATGGTTAGTCATTACGACCGGACAGGAAAATCGCTACGAAGCGCAGCAGCTCAAACAATGAAACAAGTGCTGCAGCTACATATGTCAAAGCCGCGGCATCAAGTACTTTGCTGACGCCTCTTTCTTCAGTGTTGCGGATCATTCCTTCTGAAACGATGATCCTTTTTGCCCGAGAGCTTGCATTGAATTCAACAGGCAGCGTCACAAGCTGAAAGAATACGGCTGCGGAAAACAAAATGATTCCGAGTCCAATCAGATTCAGGCTTCCGAGCAGCATGCCTCCGATAAATAAAAACGGCGCTACTCCTGAAGAAAAATTCACAACCGGAAACATCTTATGTCTTAAAACAAGAGCGCCGTATGATTCCTGATGCTGTAAGGCATGTCCGCATTCATGGGAAGCAACTGAAACGGAAGCGATCGAACGGCCGTAATATACAGGCTCTGATAATCGTACAACGCGCGCTGTCGGGTCATAATGGTCTGTCAAGGTTCCTCTTACCGGTTCAACCGGAACATCGTAAAGGCCGTTTCGGTCGAGAATCTGTCTCGCCACTTCAGCCCCTGTTCTCCCGCTTGAGGCCTCTACTTTTGAATATTTTTCAAAATTGTTCTTTACTTTAAATTGTGCCCAAATCGATAAACCTAATGCAGCAAATGTCAACACTAAAAAAATCATGCTCATGCAATCATCTTCCCTCTTATATGAAATAGTTTAAAATTCATGATTGTAAAATATATTTTATTTGAGGGACTCTCTTTTGTACAGAAAAGTGCACTACCTGGTTTTTCGCGGAAAACAAACCCCGATAAACAAAAACACCATTCCTAAAATCATGACGTATAACGGCGGCCTTACGGTCAGTTCCTTGAAAAATTCCCTCCAGAACACCTCATCTGAAGAATGTTGAACGGCATTTAAATCAAAAATAAATTGAATGGACGCTCCGGCCATCAGCTGGCCGCCGATCAAAATCATGAAGAGCCTCATTAAACAGGACATTCAACTCGCATCCCTCACCCGTTTTGTAAAATTGTATGGAAGGACGGGGATGGTTATGCAGGCGTCTAAAAATATCTCATCTCCATCATTTATTGTCGGTTAACAAGGATGCGTTTTTACCTGAAAAATTTTTGCAAAAGAGGGATATACTGAATAAAAAGAGATCTCGGGTGGTGGCACGGTGAAAGTAACAGATCAAGAAAAAGAGCAGTTAAGCACGGCAATCGATAAAATGAATGAAGGTCTTGATGCATTCATTCTGCTTTACAATGAAGCGGAAAAGGACGAGCCTTTGATTAAGTATGAAGATGAGACAGCAGACATTATCAAACAAGCAATTGAACAGTATGGGGAAGAAAGCATCAATCAGAAATTAAATGCGATCATAAAAGAAATCTTATCATTTTCCCTTTTGAAGGATGGTGAGAAAACGTGAAATCCAACCGGGTTTTCATCGCATGGCTCAGATGGCCGATCTATACCCGTATTGCAATCATCATCCTTTTATTGATCATCATTTTTGGACAGCTGATCTCCTTGGTTGAGCCTGAACAGTTTTCAAATGTTTTTGATGGTATTTGGTGGGCGCTCATTACCGTCTCAACAGTCGGATACGGCGATTCGGTACCGAAGACGCCTGCTGGAAAAGTGGTCAGCATGCTGCTCATTTTATTGGGAGCGGCTTTTGTGACGGCTTATTTTGCAACGATGGCGACAGCCGCTTTCAGCAAACAGCAGCGCTATGCAGAAGGAAAGGTGAATTACAGGGGCAGGGGGCATATGATCCTTGTCGGCTGGAACGAAAAATCCAATAAACTGATGCGAACCTTACAGTCCGCCAATCCAGGGAGAACAATCGTGCTGATCGATGAAACCCTACAGGAAGGTCCTCTGATGGAAAACATCCATTTCATCAGAGGACATCCTGCAGACGATTCCACTTTAAAAAATGCGAATATCGAAGAAGCCGACATTGTATTTATCACCGCCAATCAGCATAAAAACGAAGCAGCCGCAGATATGCAGTCCATCTTAACATTGCTCGCTGTCAAAGGCCTGAATCCTTCTGTGTATTGCGTCGTTGAAATCCTGACGGAAAAACAAAGAAAGAATGCCGAACGGGCCGGAGCCAATCAAATCATCAGCACAGCTGATCTTTTGAAAACGGCTATGCTGCAGCATTTTCTCATTAAAAGCCAGCTTGCGGATCCGTTTTTCCAGGAAGCCGACATTCATTTAAAAGTGCACGCCTTCCCTGTTCCGGAACATATGGAGGGCTGTTCTTTTCAAGATGTCATCCAGCATTTTATGAATGACAACATTTTAATTATCGGTATTCAGCAAAAAGACGGCCCTGCTTTGTCGCCTTCCTTTTCATATAAAATTCAGCCGACTGACCAGCTGCTGTCGCTCTAAGATAACAGCGCTTTTTCAAGCTCTTTGATATAGGAGCGGCCAAGATCTTCATAAACGCCGGGAATATCGGCGTCTTTTTCCTTAGGCTCTGCAAATTGGTCGAAGGATGCCCGAAAATTCCCCTGAATGACGTGATCATCCAACCCTTCTTGATATACGTGGCGAAGCAAAAACGGCTTGCCCAATTTGACAGTTGCATTTTGAGAATCGAGCTGTCCGTCTTCCGCCTCAAATGGCAGCCGCAAAAACAGATATCCGTCTTCGTCATCGATCTTATAGTCAAAAAACCCGCGGTCATACTCCCATCCCCCGCTGATCACATAACCGAGGGGCTTTAGCGTTTGTTCGAGATGATAAAGAGAGAAAGAACGATTTTCAAGTTCAGAAGGTAAGCTAATCATTTTAAAAAATCTCCTTTTTTCGTTTTTAAAAAGCCTTTAATTATCGTAAGCGCTTGTCATGTTCGTTCATATGACCATCGGTGATTTCTTTAAACATGGTGTCCTCCGGCTGCTGTATATTGTTTTGCATTTGGAGAAATTTTTTATACTCTCCCATAGTAAAAGGCTTTGCGTCATCTTTTAGTTCATAGCCAATCTGGCCATTTGATTCAAGCGTTGCGTTTTTCACATCCGCTATTTTTGAAATCCCCTGAGTTCTTAGCCTCATTTCCACTTGGTCGACGGTCAGCCGGTGTTTTTTGAGATTGTGGATTTGCAGCTGTCCGTTTTCAATCAGCATTACGGCTTTTCCCGCCATCATGCTTTCAAAAAAGTCAAACTTCATTTTTAAATATTCGATCACTAGCAGGACGATGATAAAGATCGTGGCGGCCGCCAACGTTTTGAAGATGCTGTCTTCGATGATCGGCTGAACAATGACCGTTCCGATTGAAATCATGACGACGGTTGTGGCTATAGTCATCTGCGATATTGATTTTCTTCCCGAAATTCTCAGCAGAAAAATCCCCGATAAAATGAGAAACAGTGTTTCAAGTACAAAAAACATGATCTCACTCCAAACCATTTTATTTTTTATTATGGTTCACAAGTGTATTCTGTATGAGTATGTTTCAATAAAAAAAGGGAAAGACAGAGGTAGGCTTGCAAAATTTTTGATTGGAGGGATTCATTTTGGAGCGTAAAGGTATTGGTTCAGCAGTCCTCGTGTTCATCATTACATATGCGCTGTTTTCATTGGCTGGCGTTTTATTTCCCGTTGACCGCGAATGGTACGAATCCTTAAACAAACCGGAATGGACGCCAAAAAGCAGTTTCATCGGAGGCGTATGGAGTGTACTGTTCGGATTGATTTCATTGTCTGCGGCTATTGTCCATACAAAATACGGATTTAAACATACAGCAATGATCTTCTGGATCATGCTGATCATCAACTATGTTTTTAATCAGGCATTCAGTTACTTTCAATTTACGGAAAAAGATTTGTTCGCTTCAGCGGTTGACTCCTTCCTCGTCGCTCTTACGGCTCTTGCACTTGCCGTCATTTCACGAAAAGCAGGCAAAACGGTTTCCATTCTTCTCATTCCTTATGTACTGTGGAGTTTTTTCGCTACTTATTTGGCTTATACAATCTATCTGATGAATCCTTAAGCATTCCAGCATCCTTTACCGGCTGAAGCCGTGATAAAATGATGATGACTAATCATAAAGGATGATGGATCGATGAAGGACTATTTTCTCCAAACAAAACGTATTGGATTTTCTATATGGTCAAAAGAGAATCTGAATTTGGCCGAAGCATTGTGGGGAGATCCTGATGTGACCAGATATATTTCTGCAGAAGGGGAGTTGACAGCAGAAGAGGTAAAAGACCGTTTGCTCATGGAAATCAATCAATATCAAGAGCATGGAGTCCAATACTTCCCAATTTTTGAAGCAGAAGAGAATGTATTCATTGGATGCTGCGGGCTGCGCCCCTATGACTTTAAAAGTGGAATTTATGAAATTGGATGCCATCTCATACATACAATGTGGGGTAAAGGCTATGCAGGTGAAGCAGCCAGAGCTATGATTGATTATGCCTTTAAAGAAATAAAAGCAAACAAGCTGTTTGCAGGGCATCACCCCGAAAATTCAGCTTCGCGAAAGTTTTTGGAAAAGCTGGGCTTTCACTACACACACGACGAATTTTATCAGCCGACAGGGCTTCAGCACCCCTCATATGTATTAAAACAACAGCCTCCCGGTTCATAAGCACGGGAGGCTGTTTCATTATTATTGATCCAAGCGTTTTTCAAGCTCCGCTTTTTTCTCTTCAAAACCCGGTTTGCCGAGAAGCGCGAACATGTTGACTTTGTACGCCTCTACTCCCGGCTGGTCAAACGGATTGACGCCGAGCAGGTATCCGCTCATCGCGCAGGCTTTTTCAAAGAAGTACACAAGATAGCCAAACGTATAGGCGTTCATTTCCGGCACGTTGACAATCAGGTTCGGTACATTTCCGTCCGTATGGGCAAGCATAGTGCCTTGGAACGCTTTTTTATTGACGAAATCGACTGTTTTGCCGGCAAGATAGTTTAAGCCGTCAAGATCATTATCGGCTTCTTCGATCGTCAGTTCATGTCTTGGCTTTTCAACATTCAAGACGGTTTCAAACATATCTCTTCTTCCTTCTTGAACATATTGTCCAAGAGAATGGAGATCAGTTGAGAAATTGGCGGAAGAAGGATAGATGCCTTTTTCGTCTTTCCCTTCACTTTCTCCAAAGAGCTGTTTCCACCATTCTGCAAAGTACTGAAGGCCAGGCTCATAGTTGATCAGCATTTCGATTGTTTTGCCTTTATTATAAAGGACGTTTCTGACAACGGCATACTGGTAGGCCGGATTTTCTTCAAGCTCTGATGAAGAAAAGTCTTTGCTTGCATCTCGTGCGCCCTTCATCATATCATCAATATCGGCTCCGCTGACGGCAATCGGAAGCAGACCAACCGCTGTAAGGACGGAGAACCGCCCGCCGACATCGTCAGGAATGACGAATGACTCAAACCCTTCCTCATTTGCAAGCGTTTTTAATGCGCCTCGCTCTTTATCCGTCGTCGCATAAATGCGGCGTTTCGCTTCTTCTTTTCCGTACTTGTCTTCAAGAAGCTTGCGGAAAATCCGGAAAGCGATCGCAGGCTCTGTTGTCGTGCCTGATTTAGAAATAACGTTAATTGAAAAATCAGCGTCTTCGAGAAGATCCATGACATCTTTCATATATGAAGAGCTGATGTTGTTGCCGATAAAAATAACTTGAGGCGTTTTCCGTTTTTCTTTCGGCAGCGTATTGTAGAATGAATGGTTCAGCATTTCGATCGCCGCTCTTGCGCCGAGGTATGAGCCGCCGATACCCACAACCAATAAGACATCTGAATCGTTTTTAATTTTTTCAGCGCACTTTTTAATGCGGGCAAACTCTTCTTGATCGTAGTCAGTCGGAAGATCCACCCAGCCTAAAAAGTCGCTGCCCGCACCTGTTTTTTCATGAATGGTGTGATGGGCGACTTTTACGAAATCCCGCAGATATGTAAGTTCTTGTTCTTTAAAGAATGGCAATGCTCTTGAGTAGTCAAAACGAACATGCGTCATATTAATAAACCTCCAGTACTCACTGTTTTCTTAAATCCCCGCCAGCGCTTTCATTCTCACCAAAGCTCCGGCTTAAAGGGTTGTTAAACATGTCGATTTACGGCGACAGCCTCTTCCCTTTTCACTTTATATGAACTCTTTCGTTAAATCAAGTGATGAAAAAGGTACGGCACCTGGCATGCGGCGGCTGAACGGCCAAAAATACCCGATTTCTTCATGCACTTTTCATTTTTGTCAAAATGACAACAAATAAAAAAGCGGCTCAGGAAGGAGGACCCTACCTGAGCCGTCTTTTCAGAAACTCTACAAAGAAGCCTTCAAGATAGCCAGAACATCCGCTTTATTCAACGTTTTGAAGCGGCCGAATTCTCCGTTGGCCATCGCTTTGTCAGCAATAAGATCAAGCTTTTCATCCGTGATGTCATAATCGGCGAGGCGATTTGGCGCTCCGAGGCTTGTCCAAAACTCGGAAAGCTTTTCAATACCCGCCAAAGCAACTTCACGATCAGTTTTGCCTGTTTCATCAATATTGAATACGCGGACGGCAAGCTGTTTAAAGCGGCCGACATTTTCAGACAGCGTGTGCTTCATCCAGTTCGGGAAAAGAATCGCAAGCCCTCCGGCATGCGGAATATCGTAAACCGCAGAGACAGCGTGTTCGATATTGTGAGTCGCCCAGTCACCGCGCGCGCCCATTGAAAGCATACCGTTAAGCGCAATTGTCCCAGTATAAAGAATCGTTTCGCGGAGCTCATAGTTTTCAAGGTCTTCTATAAGCTTCGGAGCGGCTTCAATCACCGTTCTTAAAAGGGACTCGCACATCCGGTCCTGATAAGGGGTATTTTCGGTATGGTGAAAATATTGTTCAAACACGTGGGACATCATGTCGACCATGCCGTAAATCGTATGGTCTTTAGGCACCGTGAAGGTGTTGACCGGATCAAGTATCGAGAATTTAGGGAATACAAGCGGGCTTCCCCATCCGTACTTTTCATTGGTTTCCCAATTGGTAATAACAGAGCCTGAATTCATTTCCGATCCAGTCGCCGCTAATGTCAAAACCGTTCCGAACGGCAGCGCATCAGTCGGAATATGTTTCTTGGTGACAATGTCCCAGGCATCGCCGTCATATTTCGCACCCGCGGCGATCGCTTTCGTACAGTCGATGACGCTTCCGCCTCCAACTGCCAGCAGAAAATCAATATCGTTCTCTTTGCAGATTGCTACCCCTTTATTGACTGTAGCGACGCGCGGATTCGGTTCAACTCCGGGCAGTTCATGAACGGCTACCCCCGCTTTTTCGAGGATAGAAATGACCTGATCGTATAAACCGCTTCGTTTAATACTGCCTCCCCCGTAAACGAGCAAAATATTCCGGCCATAGTGTTTAACCTCTTCTGAAAGCTTTTCAACTTCTCCGCGGCCGAAAATCAGTTTCGTGGGATTCCAATATGTAAAGTTATCCATGCAATCTCCTCCTTTAACCACTATTATGTTAAAACGTTGTCCGCCATGTAAAGCGATCTGCTCTTTATACGCATAAACTGTCCAAAACGGTCACAATCTATAAATGATTCACGACTAAAAAAGGAGGAATAAATAAATGAGTGTTATTCAGCGCATTGCACTGGTATTGACGATCATCGGAGCTATCAATTGGGGACTGATAGGATTTTTTCAATTTGACTTGGTAGCGGCCATTTTCGGAGGCCCTGGATCGGCTTTTTCCCGCACGATTTATGCGCTTGTCGGAATTGCTGGTCTGATTAATCTCGGCCTTTTATTTAAACCGGCTGAAGAAACCGCCGGAGAAGAAGCCAAACAGCCGGAAATGCGGTAGCCGGCATAAAAAAATAACTCCGGCGCAGGCCGGAGTTATCAGCGTGTCGACAAACCCTCGCTTTCGTTGTCAGGCCTGCGCGTCGGTGCTCACGAATTCCAACATTCGCTCCGCTCCGATGCTCGGCCTTCCTAGACTGCAAAGGTTTTCAATCACGCTGAAAGGATGACAAAATCCTAAAACTTTAAACCGTTTTAGGATTTTGTCAACAATCTATAACTCCGGCGCAGGCCGGAGTTATTTTTGTTAAGCTTACTTTTTAATTAAATCTTTTCTGTTTGACTGCTCGATCCACTCTTCAAGCTTATCTTTTAAAGTGTTGAAGCCTTGCGGAGCAGCCGCATCTTCAGCTTGGACTGATTTTGGTTTTCTAGGCTTGCTTTCTTTTCGTTCAGGAGCTGCCTGTGTAGCGCGGATTGAAAGGCTGATTTTTCCTTTTTCCTCATCTACAGAAAGAACTTTCACCTGCACTTCATCACCGATAGCCAAGTGCTCATTAATATCTTTAACGAAACCATGTGTTACCTCAGAAATATGCACAAGTCCCTGTGTTTCTTCATCTAAAGCAACAAACGCTCCATACGCCTGTAATCCAGTCACTTTTCCAGTGTAAACACTGCCCACTTCAAATTTTGCTGTCATAACTAACAACTCCTAAATCTTATGAATTTAATCTCTTTTTATACGCAATAAATAATTATATCATACAAGTCTCTTTTAAGCAAAAAACTTTTTGTTGAAAATCGATGTTTAAAACACACGCTAAAGGGGAATACTAAAGAATAATAAAGGCTTTCTAGTATTCCCCCCTTATTTTGGATGCGGACCTAATAAAAGGTGCGCATTTTTTTGTTCTCGAGAAATGAGCGGCTATATCTTTTCGACAAAGCGCTTCATTCTGGCGAGCGCTTCCTGAAGCTGTTCGAGTGAGGAAGCGTAGGAGCACCTGATATAGCCTTCACCACTCGGGCCAAATACATTGCCCGGAACGACGGCAACTTTTTCTTTCATGAGAAGTTGTTCTGCAAACGTCTCGGAATTCATGCCTGTTTTTTCAATTGAAGGGAACGCGTAAAAAGCGCCTCCCGGCTGGTGACAGTCAAGCCCAATCTCATTTAGGCTGTCGACAAACACATTCCGTCTGCGCCGGTAGCTTTTTTTCATCTTTTCAACATCTTCCATTCCGTTTTTAAGCGCTTCCTCTGCTGCAAATTGAGCCATGCTCGGTGCACACATCATCGAATATTGATGGATTTTAAGCATCGGCTCCCGTAAAAAAGCCGGAGCCGCGGCATATCCGAGACGCCAACCCGTCATGGCAAAACCTTTGGAAAATCCGGATATTAAAATCGTCCGCTCTTTCATTCCGCTGATTTCCGCAAAGCTTGTATATGGTTCATCATATGTAAGCTCGGCATAAATTTCATCGGCAATGACAATCAGATCTTGTTTTTCCGCAAAAACTGCGATGTCTTCCAGCTCTTTTCTTGAATAAACCGAACCGGTCGGATTTGACGGAGTGCAAAGAATGATTGCTTTTGTCCGCTCCGTCAAAGCTTCTTCAAAGTCTTCCGCCCTTGCCTTAAATCCCCGCGCTGCATTCGTATGAATATGAACCGCTTTCCCCCCCGCCAAAGAGACAAGCGCCTCATAAGCGACGAAACACGGCTCAGGAATCAGCACTTCTTCCCCTGGGTCTAGGATCGCCCTGACTGCGATATCGAGGGCCTGACTCGCTCCTACTGTCACAATCAGCTCATCCTCGGGCGAATAGTCAAGATGAAAGCGTTTATTTAAATAAGCGCTGATCTCCTTTCGTAAAGAGGGCAGACCGGCATTTGCCGTATATGAAGTGTAGCCCTGTTCAAGAGAAAGGATGCTCGCCTCTCTGACATTCCATGCCGTAACAAAGTCAGGCTCCCCGACACCCAAGGAAATGACGCCTTCCATGGTAGATGCGAGATCAAAAAACTTGCGGATGCCGGACGGTTTGATTTGCTGTGCTGCTTTGGATATATAAGTTGATCTCATTTTACGGAGACACCACGATTCTTTTGTCATCATCACCGGAGTCAAAAACTTTACCATCGTGCTTGTATTTCTTTAAAATAAAGTGGGTGGTTGTCGATACGACGGAATCAAGAGTCGATAATTTTTCGGACACGAAATGCGAAATATCCGACATCGTTCTGCCGCGGATGACAACTGAGAGATCGTAGACGCCAGACATTAAGTAAACGGATTCAACTTCCTGAAACCTGTAAATGCGTTCGGCCACTTCGTCAAAACCGACGCCTCGCTTTGGCGTCACCTTGACATCAATCATCGCCGTTACGCCTTCATGGCCGTCCACTTTACGCCAGTCGATCATCGTTGAATAATCAATGATGACCTTTTCTTTCTCAAGCTTTTCAATGATCGCTTTTGTTTCTTCCTGAGAAATATTCGCCATTTTGGCGATGGTTTCAGGTTCCAGCCGGCTGTTCTCCTCTAGAATTTCCAATATTTCTGTTTCTTTTTCGGTTAGTTTCATCTGTTATCACACCTTTATATGTCAAGAAATCTTCTGAATATTATAGCACGTTTTTCAGCGATTGTAAGTCGGTAAAAAAAAAGCGAAATACAGCGTGAAAAAAATTTTTTCGGGTACGATAAATAACATACTCTGACTGGCCTGACAACATACAGTCAGATTGTTTTACATGAAAGAAAACCATTCGGAGTGATTTTGATCATGCTGTTAACAAAACCTTCAATGCAAACCGTTCAAGGTGTCAACATATATTATGAACATTACGAAAATCCAGGCAGAACAACGCTTATTTTAATACACGGCTTTCTTTCCTCTTCGTTCTGCTACAGAAAGATTATTCCTCTTTTGAAGGATGAATTTAACTTAATTGCCATTGACTTGCCTCCGTTTGGACAGTCGGAAAAATCACGGACGTTCGTCTATACCTATCAAAACATGGCCAGGGTGGTCATCGAGCTGATCGAACGGCTGCATATTAAAGAAGCCGTCTTGGTGGGCCATTCAATGGGCGGCCAAATCTCGCTTTATGCCATAAAAGAAAGGCCGGAACTATTTAAAAAAGCCGTCCTGCTCTGCAGTTCAGGATATTTAAAGCGCTCACCGCGGCCGCTGATTTTCGGAAGCCACATCCCTTATTTCTATTTGTATATCAAACGCTGGCTGGCTAAACAGGGTGTACTGAAAAACCTTATGAATGTAGTCTATGACCGTTCTCTAATCGATCAGGAAATGATCAACGGCTATTTAAAGCCTTTTCTCGACGATCAGATATTCAGAGCGCTCGCACGCCTGATCAGACACAGGGAAGGCGATTTAACACCAGACGATTTAAAAAGAATAGAAACCCCCTCCCTTTTGATCTGGGGGGAAGAAGACCGCGTCGTTCCGGTTCAGATCGGAAAAAGGCTTCATCAGGATCTGCCCAATTCTATGTTTTATTCTTTAAAACATACCGGGCATCTCGTTCCTGAGGAAAATCCTGATTATGTTTCAGACAAAATCGTCGATTTCATCATGACATAAAAAAACCGCCGTCCGGCGGTTTTTAAACAGTTTTACGGAGTGAATGCATTTTGATGTTCAGCAGGAACTGCTGTCCTTGATCACAAGCAGCCGCTCTGCAAGCTTTATGCATGTTTCCAGAGGCAGCACATGATCAAATGACACTTCAAAAACGGTTTGAATCGTCTTTCCAAGCTGTCCTGCGTCGTCTTCCGTATAGACGGCCTGAACGATTTCCGCGGCTTCCGTTTCATAAAAATCAGGCCCGGCCTGGAATGGGTCCCATTCTTTTATGATGTGTATGATTTGAGCTGCCGCCTGACTTTCTTTCATATTTATCACCGCTTAACCTGTAATTTTACAAAGCTATTGTATCATAACCTGCGAATTCTTCGATATAAAACACCGTTTTAGAGGTCCGCCTTATTGGTTTTCCGCCGCCGGACGATCAAAAAAAGACCGATGCCATTGACCAGAACGAGGCCAAAAAGTGTATTGCCAAGAGGCGCCCAACCGCTTTCTCCCGTCAAAAACAGCGACAGTACAACCTTGCCGATCAGCGTCACATTCAATACGGCCAACCCCCACGTTAAGGAGCGCTTCCAAAATGCCGTGCCAATCAGCACGAGAAATCCCATCATAAAAATGATCGTTAAAATGGCTGTAACAGGGTCGGACAGGAGCTTGAGCTCGTAGTCCAAAACAGTTTGCATCTCAGGGTTGACCGTTTCCGGGACAGGAAACCAAAACATGCTGCTCATCATCAGCACAAATGTCATGATGACCCCCTTCCAGCTTCGCTTATAGCAAAAATAAGCGAGAACAACGAGAAACACCGGACGGATATACCAGCTCAGCGGATTAAGATGGCGCTGAAAGGCCCATTCAAGTATACTGTTCCACTCCATCCTGCAGTCACTCCTTTTTTTACGGGGACTTTCTTTGCTTAAACATTGCAATCTCCTGCTATCATCGTTAATGTATAACATATGAAAACACATGAGGTGAGATCATGGATTTTAATACAAAACATAACAGACTCGGGACACAATCTGTAAAGTGGGATTTGACGCAGGAATTGTTCGGCGTTAATGACGCGCTGCCGATGTGGGTGGCCGATATGGATTTCCGCGCACCTCAAGCAGTTATTGACGCGCTTCAGCAGCGCTTGGAACACGGTGTTTTCGGATATACGTCGGCAAATGCCAAAACGAAAGAAGCTGTCGTCAGCTGGCTCAGCCGCCGCCACGGCTGGGAGAGCGAACCATCGTCTATCATCTTCAGCCCCGGCATTGTAACGGCGCTGGGCACGGCAGTCCAAGCATTCACTGAGCCGGGAGACAAGGTCATCGTGCAGCCGCCTGTTTATCCCCCGTTCTTTGACATGGTAACGAAGAACGGACGAACTGTTTTACATAATCCTTTAATTGAAAAAGACGGGCGCTATGAGATGGATTTTCGCGATCTTGAGAAAAAGCTGAGCGAACCGGATGTGAAGCTGTTTATTCTTTGCAATCCGCATAATCCTTCGGGCCGTTCCTGGACGAAAGAAGAGTTGACAAAGCTTGGTGAACTTTGCCTTGACCACGGCGTCACAGTCGTTTCCGACGAAATCCATTCGGATTTGATGCTGAATGGAAGGCAGCATACACCGTTCGCCTCTATATCACCCGAATTCGCGGAGCTTTCCATCACATGCATCGCTCCGAGCAAGACATTTAATTTGGCAGGGCTTCAGGCATCAGCCATCCTGATTCCCGATCAGGCAAAGAGGGCGGCTTTCACACAAGTGATGCAGCGCCAAGGGCTGCACTCCTTAAACACATTCGCGGTCGCGGCCATTGAGGCGGCTTATTCAAAAGGCGAACCTTGGCTGGATCATTTAATTTCCTATATTGAACATAACATGGAAGAGGTCCGCCGCTTTTTGGAGAAAGAGCTCCCTGATGTTCAGATGATGAAGCCTGATGCTTCATATTTAGCCTGGCTTGACTGCCGGGCGCTCGGACTGTCAGATCAGGAAATAAAACGCAAGCTCATTCATAAAGGAAAGCTGATCCTTGAGTCGGGACCGAAGTACGGCCCAGGCGGAGAAGGATTTGTGAGAATGAATGTCGGATGTTCACTGTCTGTTGTAAAAGACGGGCTGATCCGGTTGAAAACGGCTTTTTCGTGAGCATTCCGGCTATCGCCGGATGCTCTTCTTATCGTTTTTGTGGTTCTCGCTTTAATTCCCTTTCAAGCTTTTCCGCTTTTTCAGCTTCTTTTCTTGAATGTTTGATGATCAGCCGGAATACAAAAAGAGCGATGATAAAGAAAATAGCCAGCGTGATAAAAGAAGGGATATATTCTCTTTTATCTTCAGGAAAATAAAGCATAAACTGAATCAGAAGCGGCGCCATTTTTCTTCCTCCCCGTTTATTTGTTCTTTCCATTTATTATCATACCATGAGGAGGCAGACACAGTGAATCAGTTTCAAGTCGGAGATAAGGTAAAAGGTTTTTATAAAACAGGCGTGTACATTGGTGAAATTACAGATATCAAGCCGATGCACTATTTAGTCAAAATTCTCGCCGTTTTAACCCATCCGAAGCAGGGGGATCTCCACCACCCCAAACATGCGGAAGTTCCTTTTTTTCATGAAAGAAAGGCTCTCGCTTATCGCGAACTGACAAATATTCCGCATCATATGGTGAAGCCGTTCGACGGTGCGGTTCCGAATTACGAGGATTCGCTTCGCGAGGCGCTGAACCGCTTTAAAGAAAAATTATTAAACGATCCGTCCGATTATGCGGCAAAATCGTTAGAATGTGCTGCCGCACTTGAAAAAGAATATTTTCCAAACAAATAACCCAATCTTCTGTTTAAGATTGGGTTTTTTATGTGGCATGCGGAAATACCTTGGAAAGGTCGACCCGGTCGCCGATCGTCGTCGGTTTTGGATTCTCCAAATACTGTTTATCCCGTTCAACAAGCTGAAATAATTTATACGTTGTCATGGCGTCATCAAGCGCTTTATGCTGTTTTCCCGTGCCTGAATCTCCATATTCCTCAGCCGCTTTCCACAAATTCGTCAGCGTTTTGTCGCCAAAGAATTCCTTGTACTCCATAGACAAGTCCCTCATCTCCCCTTTGAACGGAAACGGAACGTGGTTAAACATGCAATTTTGCTTTAATACTTTCATATCCATGTTTCCCCATGTAATAATGACGCTGTTTTGCTCTGAATCAAGCTCTCTCAGTTTTTCTATAAAGGACTGAAACGGGATGCCTTGATCAACCTGATTTTGGGTAATATTCAAAAATGTTTTGCAGCGCCTTGTTAATTTAGGAAACTTCTTTGGCTTTATATAGCTTGAAAACGTCTCAACCACCTCATCATCAACCGCCTTTACAATCCCTGCTTCAATGATCTCCGGGAAAAAATTTTGCGGATGATATTTCCCCTCCGGCATTGTAAATTCAAAATCAATAACAAGTAAGGTGCTTGGATTCAATTTTCACACCTGCCTTTCTTATCGCAATATAAAAAACTTTTGGACTGAGGACAGCCGATTTGGTTTGGTTCAGACCCAAGACCTTTGTTCTGTATGCAAAATCCGTTCATCTTTCTTTTATTATATCATTATATTTCTATATTTAAGCTCATATTTTCTGAAAATGACGAAAATTCCTTCAAATGCCTGTTTTTCATTCTCTGGAATGCAGGCATTCCATCCTTCTTCCAAATTTCCTTTATAATGAAAATGGAACTCAATTTTTGAAGAAGGTGATTCACATCTCTGTTCATAAGAAAAACCTTGTCATCATGTGGTTTGCAAATTTTTTTATGGCGGCAAGCTCCACCATGGTTCTTCCGTTTCTTTCACTCTATATTGAGACGCTCGGCAGCTATCCCGACGGGTTCACGCAAAAATGGAGCGGATATGTTTTTGGCGTCACATTTTTGATGGCTTTTTTGGTCTCTCCTTTTTTGGGGGAGATTTGGTGATAAACACGGCTATAAAAAAATACTGCTGATTACAGGTTCAGGCATCGGAACGAGCATTCTCCTGATGTCCCTTGTCTCATCTGTATATGAGCTGTTTTTTCTAAGAATGGCAATGGGTCTTGTCACAGGCTTCATCCCTACTTCACTGGCGATGATTTCAGCCCAGACGCCGAAAAGAGCAGCTGGCAAAATGCTTGGCACATTGCAGATGGGCACGGTTTCAGGAGGATTATTCGGCCCTTTGCTCGGCGGGCTTCTTGCCGATCATGTCGGTTTTACATATACCTTTTTTATCACGGCATTTGTCATTTATGGCGCTGTTCTCCTCGTATTTGCCGGGGTTCGGGAACGGCCGCTGAAATCCAATCGCGACCGCTCCATCACATACACAAGAAAGCAAGTTCTGCGAACGATTTTAAATCAGCGGTCGCTCATAACAGTCATGATTTTAACGGCTGTCATTCAAGTGGGAAACTTCAGCATCCAGCCGCTTCTCGCCCTGTATGTCAGTGAGCTGCATGGCACTCAAAACCTCGCATTCTTTTCCGGATTGGCTTTTTCAGCAACCGGTCTCGGCAGCCTTTTGGCCGCAAGAAAGTGGGGAGCTCTGGGCGACAGATTCGGCCATGGAAAAATATTAGTCATTCTCTCGCTTTCAGCAGCGGTTTGTTTTATCCCCCAAGGGCTGACATCATCGTATGAAACGCTCGTGGTCTTCAGATTCCTGTTCGGCATCGCCTTAGGCGGAATGATTCCTTGCATCACGGCATCCATTCGCCTCCAAGCTCCAGGCTCGATACAGGGGGAAGTGCTTGGGTATAACGTCAGTTTCAGATTTTTGGGCAATGTCATCGGCCCGGTCCTCGGCGGAATTCTATCAAGCTATTTTGGCATTTCTGCCGCCTTTTACGTAACCGCTTTTCTCTTTTTCAGCGGAGCCTGCCTTTTGCTGTTCCAAAGGTCCCAACAAAAGAAATCCGAGGCAAAAGCAAGCTGACAGTATAAAAAACAGCAAATCTATTAAATTATCCTTCTCCATATTCAAAAAAAATGGTACGATATGGCTAGAATTTTAGCGAAAAGAGAGTGACAAAGAGTGACCAAGTTGCGTTCGATTATTGGATGGTTTTTGCTGATTATGTTAATTCCTATATTTGTATATACTTTAATGGCCTCAGGTCGGGAAGCCCAAGAAATGAAGCCTCTCGACAAAGTGCTCGATGAAAAAATCAATTTAAAGGATATCGGCCTTGTACAAAACAGCTACATGTATGACAGGGACGGAGCCCTGATTTCTGAAATTGTTTCAGATCACCAAAACCGGGTGTTTGTCTCTTATGAAAACATCCCCGAGCATGTTAAGCAGCTGTTTCTGACTTCGGAAGACCGCCATTTCTTTCACCATAAAGGGTTTGATTTCATCGGGATGGCCAGAGCCGCAGTAGCCAATTTCAAAAAAGGCGGAATTGATCAGGGAGCAAGCACGATTACACAGCAGCTCTCGCGAAACTTGTATTTGAGCCATGAACGGTCCTTCGACCGGAAGCTGACAGAGCTTCTGTACTCCTATCAGCTTGAAAAAAAGCTATCAAAAGAAGAAATTTTCGAGAAATATTTAAATACGATTTATTTTAATAATGGCGTATACGGAATTGGATCTGCATCTTCTTTTTATTTCAGCAAGCCTCTGAAATCTCTCACCCTTGCTGAAACGGCGTTTATTTGCGCGATTCCTAATAACCCTACATTATATGATCCTTTGAAACATTTTGACTACACAAAAACCCGTCAAAAGCGGCTCCTTGAAGGGCTGAAAAAAGCGGGGGTCATTTCTGAAAAAGACTATAAAAAAGCGGTTAAACAAAAAATTAAGCTTGATGTAAAAGAAAAGAAGGATGCTTATCCCGATTATGCGACATACGTCGATGATGAATTCACCGAATTGGTTTCCGCTTCTGAAGGGTTTGACAAACGGCTGAAAAAGGCAAAAACAAAAGAAGAGAAGAACAAAATCGAAAAAGAGCTTTCAAACCGAATCAGCTCCCTTCTGACAAGCGGAGTTAAAATCTATACAGCGCTTGATCCCGCCATGCAAAACCGGGTCGTCCAGCAAGTGGAAAGCAGGCTTCCTTATGCAGGTGTACAGGGCGGGGCTGTGGTCATCGACCATCAAACCCATCAAATTGTCGCCATGTCAGGCGGAAAAAATTATAAGAAATACGATTTTAACCTGGCTTATCAAGCCCACAGGCAGCCCGGATCATCGATCAAACCGCTGCTTGACTACGGACCTTATATTGAAGAAACGGGCGCTACGGCCGGCAGCATGATCGATGCCAGCAGATTTTGCAGCAAGGATTACTGCCCGAACAACTATAATGAAAAAACATATGGAACCGTGTCGATCAAAACGGCATTTAAAAATTCCTATAATACACCGGCAGTCCGGGCGTTAAACCAAGTCGGCGTGCAAAAAGGGTTCAGCTATTTAGAGCCGTTCGGCTTTGAAAAAATCGATCCGAAGGACTATCGTCTCCCAGCCGCACTGGGCGGGTTTACGGATGGCTTTTCACCGCTTGAGATGGCGAACGCTTATACGACGTTTGGCAATGACGGCAGCTACACGCCAAACCATGCGATCACAAAGGTTACGGATTTAAAGGGAAAAACGCTTTACAAGTGGAAAGACAAACCGAAACAGGTCTTCAGCCCGCGGACAAACAGCCAATTGCGTGTGCTGATGTCAGCGGTTGTCAAAGAAGGAACCGGACGAAAAGCCAATTTCAGCGGCGGATATGTCGGTGGCAAGACGGGGACGTCCAACGACTATAGAGACCTGTGGTTTGTCGGATTGACGGATACGTATACAATGAGTGTATGGGTTGGAAAAGAGAAAAAAGGCAATGTCGAATTTCTTCATCATGCAGCGCCTCATCTTTTGATATGGAAAGGGACGCTTCAATACGCAAATTAAAGTATGAGAAGGGAGAGATCAAGAGCCTATGACGGAAATGCCTGATCGCATCGTTCTTTTTGATGGCGTCTGCAATTTTTGTGACGGAGCTGTTCAATTCATCATTAAACATGATCCGAAAGGCTTGTTTTCATTCGCTTCTCTGCAATCTGACATCGGCGGGGAGCTGCTCAAGCACTATCAGCTCCCAACCGATCATTTTGACAGCTTTATATTGATCAAGGAAGGCCGGGTATACCAAAAATCATCGGCGGCATTGCACGTGTTGAAAAGCCTCCCCGGACTGTGGCGGGCAGCTGCCGTCTTTTTGATCATTCCCCGGCCGCTTCGGGACGCAGTTTACAGCCTGATCGCGAAAAACCGCTATAAATGGTTTGGCCAAAAAAACGAATGCATGATCCCCGGTCCTGATATCAGAAAAAGATTTCTTTCATAAAAAAACCGGAGCCTCTGGACAAGCGTCCATGCTCCGGTTTTTTTGCCCCCGGCCTCTTATACAGGCAAGCTGGCCATGATGCTGTTGTAAAGCTTGATGATGATATAGATCGTACCGATCATAAATGTAAACCAAAACAGCAGCTGAAACATAATGAAACCGATTAATGAAAAATATGAAAGCGTACCGTGGATCGTATACACGATAAAAACAAGGTAGGCAAGCGTCGCCAGCAGAAAAACCGCTGCAATACCCAAGGGATATTGGACAAAAATAAAGGATAAAAGGCTCGCGCCAAGATAAACCAAGGAGCCGATCCTCATTTTTTTCAAGTTTGCTCCTTCAGGATCTTTGGCAAAAAACAAAAGTGAGAGCTCTGTCACAGTATTGGCGATGAGCTTAAGCGCTGAAAACACCATAAAAAAAATCAGCGCAAACACTATAAACAAAGCCATTCTGATGCCGCCCTCAGAAAAAAATTCGAGCATTCCTTCATAAATGCCGAGAGAAGACAGCATCTCCATGGCGTACATTACGGAAGAGATGGCCAATGATGAACTAAAGAGCAGAATTGCAAAAAACGGAAAAAACCCTGTTATATACGTATTTTTCATAAAAAAAGACCCTTTCTGATATGTTCCATCATTCATTATGTACGACTTAGGACCTGTTGACAAGAATATTTTCCATATTTTTATTTCGATGATCTATCAGAGAAGATGCTGGATTCTTCACAAATTCGCCATTTCCCTGTAAAGTATTACTTGTTGACTAATCAATAGATCGCGAGGAATCGCCATTGAAAAAAACATTAAAACTGCAGACCCGGCTGACGATATTTGTCTGTGTCGTCGTCTTCATCTCTTTATTGATCACTTTTTTTATGATTGGAGCTGAAACTGCAAGAGATATACGGGAGCAGGAACAGACGATTGCGCTCCAGACAGCGGAGATGGTCGCTGAAGCTCCGATAACAGCACAGTCGCTTGAAAGCGGCGAATACAAAGAACTGCAACATTACACAGGCCGCGTTCAAAAGGTGACAAAGACCGAATTTGTCGTTGTCATGGATATGAACAGCATTCGAAAAACCCATCCCGATCCGGATAAAATCGGAAAGAAATTTGCGGGCGGAGATGAAAAAGAGGTACTGAAAGGACATCAGCATATCAGTACGGCAAAAGGCACGCTCGGAGAATCTCTGAGGGCTTTCGTCCCCGTCTATAATGAAAAGGGAACTCAAGTCGGCGCTGTCGCGGTCGGCATCACCCTTCATGAAATCGAACAGATCATCGAGCAAAACCTCCGCCCTTTATATACGGTCATTGTCCTCAGCATCTGTGCCGGCGTCATCGGTGCTGTCATCGTGGCAAGAAAAGTGAAAACGATCATGTTTGGCATGGAGCCGTATGAAATTGCAACATTGCTGAACGAACGGAGCGCGATGCTTGAATCGACGAAAGAAGGAATTCTAGCCGTCGACCGAACCGGCAGAATCAAGCTTGCCAATGCGGAAGCAAAACGCCTCTTCAAAAAAATGGGGATCGATGAAAATCCGATTAATCGTGATGTGGGCGAACTTCTGCCAAACAGCAGGCTGAAACAAGTCATCGAAACACAGAAGCCGGTCAATGACAGGGATGTCAGAATCAATGGGCTTGAGCTTGTCTTCAACGAGGTTCCGATTCACTTAAAAAAAGGAAACATTGTCGGAGCGATTGCTACATTTCGTGATAAAACGGAGGTCAAACACTTAGCTGAACAGCTGTCTGGTGTTAAGATGTACGCAAACGCGCTAAGGGCGCAATCCCACGAATTCATGAACAAACTGCATGTCATTCTTGGACTCGTCCAATTAAAAAATTATGATGAGCTTGGGAACTATATAAAAGACATCGCGATTGATCAGCAGGCTGAAACGAGCGAAATCATCAACCACATTAAGAATTCTGTACTTGCCGGCTTTTTGCTCGGCAAGCAAAGCTATATTAGAGAACAGGGAGCCGTCTTGGAAGTCCATTGCAGCACAAGGATTCCAAACACAGCAAACCAAGCGGTGATCCACGACCTCATCACCGTCATCGGAAATTTGCTCAACAATGCTTTGGACGCCGTCTCTTCTTCTGATAAAAAGAACATTTCAATATCATTTCGGTACCATGACGGTCAGCTTGATATTGAAGTGACAGATACGGGAATCGGCATTTCAACAGAAGATCAGCAGAAAATGTTTGATCAAGGCTTTTCAACAAAAGGTTCCAACCGGGGATTCGGGCTTTATTTTGTCGAACAAAGCCTTGAAAATTTAAATGGACATATTGTCGTGACGAGCGAAAAAAATGAAGGAACGACATTCAGTCTCCGCATTCCGTACGAACCAAAGGAGGATGACTATGATTGATGTATTAATCGTTGAAGACGACCCAATGGTGAGAGAGCTGAATAAGCGCTACCTCAGTCAAATAGACGGATTTCAGCTGAAGGGGATTGCCGCTTCTTTTCAGGAGGCGGTCTCTTTTCTAAGAGAGCAGCGCATCGACCTGATCCTGCTTGACATTTATATGCCTGGCAGGAACGGAGTCGAGCTGTTAACAGAAATCCGGCGCCAAAACCAGTCAGTCGATGTCATTGTCATATCGGCCGCAAGCGAAATGGATGTTGTGCAAAAAACGCTGCGCTTCGGAGCAGTTGATTACTTAATCAAGCCGTTTGAATTTGAACGTTTTCAAACCGCCCTCACCGATTACAAGCGGAAACAGCAAATCTATTCAAGCAATCGGAATATCAGTCAAAAAGAGCTGGACTTCGAGCTTTTCCAAAAAAAACGGGCGCCCGAAAAAGTGCACTTGCCAAAGGGGCTCACAAAAAGCACGCTGAAGCTTATTTGGTCAAGCATCAGATCGTTTGACAGCCTGACATTCACGACCGAGGATTTAGCCAATCACACGGAAATTTCTCAAGTATCAATCCGCAAATATTTGAAGTTTCTCGAGGAAATCGAAGTGCTTAACGTGGAAATGGCCTACGGGACCATCGGAAGGCCCGTTTTCCAATATAAATTAAATACAAACGACATGAACGTGATCAACCAATATTTATAAAAACCCCCTCCCCTTCTGCTGCTTTGGAAGGGGGGGTTTTTTCACAAGCCAAGGATTTATCGCACTTGCCGCCCTCGTATTCGGAAAATGGCATTTGATCGGTGCAGTGTTTGAGCATTATCGGGTCCATGCGCCCCTTTGCCCTTACGTCTTAACGATTTTCGCGCCTGCCGGTTTTATCGGCGGAGCAGATGCGCCGAGAGCGGTAATAGATTAATGGAATAAGAGAGCAGCCATGCTCTCTTATTCTTTTTTCACTGCACCTTAATAAATCTTAAATTTTTTTGATGACGCCAACGCTTTTACCACTTTTATGGTATGATGAGAAAGTCTGGTTAAAATGCATTACAGGAATTTTATTGCAGATAGAATGCAAATCGTATACAATTAAATATTGTTTAATTTCTATATAAAATGGTTTGACTTAAAGGATGCGAAAACAATTGAAAAAAACAATCATACCTTCTTTGATTACGATTGGAAACTTTGTTTCGGGCTTGTCTTCGATATTGCTGGCATTCAGAGGGTATTTATTCTTGGCGATCATATTTGTTGTGATCGGCGCCATTTTGGACAGCCTTGACGGTATGGCCGCGCGGAAATTAAATGCAGTCAGCCTGTTCGGAAAAGAGTTGGACTCATTGGCTGATATTATCACTTTCGGAGTAGCTCCAGCTATTATTACTTATTCGATCGTTTTTCATGATGCTCCGCTGCTCGGCCTCCCTTCTACATTGCTGTTCCCTGTCTGCGGAGCACTTCGGCTGGCCCGTTTTAATATTCAGTCAGAGAACCAGGATTATTTTACGGGACTGCCTATTACGGCTGCAGGCACCATGTTGGTGTGTCTCAACCTTTTATGCGATATCCTCGGCAAAAAGACGTTCATTATGGTCACTTTATTTTTGTCCTATCTCATGGTCAGCAAAATCAAAGTCATCAGTCTAAAAGGAAAAAAACTATTGAAGAAAGTGAGCTAGGGTTTAATGGAGTTGGCAAGAGAATTGATTTCCCACTACGGGTATTTTGCGATATTCGGCATGCTTGTCCTCGGAATCGTAGGCCTTCCAATACCCGATGAGGTGATGATGACCTTTGTCGGGTATCTGTCTTCTATTCATATATTAAACTATGGGCTGTCACTCTTGATCAGTTTTTCAGGGGCCATATCAGGCATGCTCATCAGTTATTTTTTAGGGAAGAAAATCGGTAAGCCGCTGCTGGACAGGTTCGGCAAATGGATCGGTCTGACGCCGAAAAGAATGGATACTGTTCATCACTGGTTTGACAAATACGGCCCGTGGACGATCGTATTCGGCTATTTTATTCCCGGAATTCGCCATGTAACATGCTATCTGTCCGGAATGAACGAAATGAAAATGAAAAGGTTTCTGGTGTACGCCGGTTCAGGAGCGTTTATTTGGTGTCTCGTTTTTATTACGGTCGGCTACACGATCGGAGTCATATAAAAAGCCACTTGCTTTCCGGATGACAACAAAAGGAGTGAACAGCTTGAAAAAGCGGCTTTACCGATTTTTGATTGAGTTGACAAATAAAAAGGGCATGTCCCGGGCATTGAAAAAGTTTGCTCAGTCAAAGCTCAGCAAACCACTTATCTCTTCTTATATCAAAACCTTTCATATTAACACAGAAGAAATGCTGGAAGATGCCGGCTCTTTTAACAGCTTGCACGAACTGTTCATCAGAAAATTGAAGAACGGGGCGCGCCCGCTCCCCGCAGATCCAAACAGCCTGGTCAGCCCCGTAGACGGGGTTATAGAGGAAATGGGCACGATCTCATCAGATAAACAGTTTATCGTGAAAAATAAACCTTACTCGCTCGAAGAAATGATCGGCAGAGATGAAGTCACAGGCCGCTATTTGGGCGGAACATATATCATCATCTATTTAAGCCCGAAAGACTACCACAGAATCCACAGTCCGGCGCACGGCACGCTTGAAAAACAATATTCGCTGGGAAACGCTTCTTACCCGGTGAATCATATAGGATTGACGTACGGAAAATCGCCGCTGACGAAAAACCACAGGATGATTTCAGAATTCAAGCATCAATTTGGATCAGCCCTGTTAGTGAAAGTCGGAGCGATGTATATTAATTCGATCGTCATACTGTCGGATTCAAAAGAATGGCGCCAAGGAGAAGAAATCGCCTATTTTTCATTCGGATCAACCGTTATTCTCCTGTTTGAAAAAGACACCTTTCTCCCTGCCGAGCGCCTGCATCCCTCACTTCAAGTGAAAATGGGAGAAGTGTTGGGCTCTCTTACAAACCGAAAATCGTAATCCCCCGAAAACGCCATCGGGGGATTTTTTAACCGCTTGTGTAAAAAACACCCGCAAAATAAACGAAAGCAGCCTTTTCCTCTTCATGAAAAACCGCCACCATAAATCAAAAGGCCTAAAATTTTTTTAGTCAAGCGAATAAACATCACTTTTTCGGCCTTTTCATTTTAATTTAATTATCAATCAATTATTTTAATTTAAAAAACGCACAGAATCGACACTTTTCTTCTACAATTGAAACCATACAAACATGGGGGTGTTTTTCATGGAAGCAGCAAAAGATTTGAAACCGATTACAAATCATAATCACCAACAAGATAATAAAAACCTGTTCCAGAAAATAATCAGCTGGAAGATCGGAGTTATCCCTTTTCCGCTTTATATTTCTCTGGCTGTCATTATCTTCTTAGCAGCGTATTTTAATGAACTGCCGAACGATATGCTTGGCGGCTTTGCTATCATCATGATTCTCGGAATTATTCTCGGAGATATCGGCCAGCGTATTCCAATTTTAAAAGACATTGGCGGACCGGCTATTCTTTCATTGTTCGTTCCTTCGTTTTTAGTCTTTTTTAAAGTGCTGAATCCAGCTTCGTTGGAAGCGGTTACAACACTGATGAAGACGTCAAATTTCTTGTATTTCTATATTGCTTGTTTAGTAGCCGGAAGCATTTTGGGCATGCACCGCACCGTTCTGATCCAAGGTTTTATGAGAATGTTCGTTCCGCTTTTGGCCGGGACAGTCGCCGCTGTAACTGCCGGAATTCTCGTCGGTCTTTTATTTGGCTATAGTCCTTATGAAGCTTTCTTCTTTATCATTGTCCCGATTATTGCCGGCGGTATCGGAGAAGGCATTTTGCCGCTGTCTCTAGCGTATTCGCAAATTTTGGGCCAATCTACGGATGTATTCGTTTCCCAGCTGATACCAGCCGCTATCATTGGAAACGTCGTGGCGATTATCTCGGCCGGCCTGATGAAAAAGCTTGGCGAAAAACGTCCTGAATTAAACGGGAATGGACGCCTTGTCAAATCGAAAAAAGATGATGAAATTTTCAATCAAAAAGAAGAGGAAGCCAAAATTGATTTGAAATTAATGGGCGCCGGCGTTCTGATCGCTTGTTCGTTCTTCATTTTCGGCGGCCTGGTTTCCAAGTTCATCGCAATTCCCGGAGCGATTTTAATGATCATCGCCGCGGCTCTTGTAAAGTATGCAAAACTCCTGCCGGCCAGCATGGAAAAGGGCGCTCACCAGCTTTACAAATTTATGTCCTCAAGCTTTACATGGCCGTTGATGGTCGGATTGGGCATTCTTTATATTCCGCTTGATGATGTAGCATCAGTCATCTCTTTGCGCTTCATCGCTGTCTGTGCTTCTGTCGTTGTTGCCATGGTGACGTCAGGATACTTCGTCGGAAAACTAATGAACATGTATCCTGTGGAATCAGCGATTGTCACCGGCTGCCACAGCGGACTTGGCGGTACGGGAGACGTGGCCATTCTTTCCGCTTCCGGCCGAATGGGCCTCATGCCTTTCGCGCAAATTTCAACGCGTCTCGGAGGGGCATCAACCGTGATTGTGGCAACCGTTTTACTGAAGTTTTTCACCTCGTAAGAACGTATAAAAAAACAAAAAGGAGTCTGATCTATGCGATCGGATTCCTTTTTTGTTTTCAGCGTTTCTCAACTCTGATATATTCTCTCGGTTTAAAAGGAGAGGTTCCTTTCTTGACCAAAGGCTCATCCTCTGCCCCTGTCTGAATCGGAGCGTAATCGCCGCGGTACTGCGTGTCTTCGTCTGCTCCGATGTCAGGCGGCGTTTCACGAGTCATTTCCCTGTTGATCATAAACGCTCCTGCAAAAAGCGAACAAAATAAACTGCAGCTGACAAAAGCTTTTTTTCTCACCTTTTATCACCTCAGTTTTCAGCTTGTTCAAAAAAACTTTCCATTATACAAATGCTTTATTTTTTGATAAAATTGTTTTCAGGTTCATAAGACCGCATAAACAAGTGATTTTTTGTGATCATGCAGCCGATTAAAATTTGAGTTATAATTTGTCTAGGTCACCAGTTCTAAAAAAGTACATAACGTTTGAAAATTTTAGTATGGAACAGAATGTATTTATACAAGCTACCTAAGGGAGGTTAACGATGACATCTTTACATATTGCGATTTTATCGCCTATTGCACTCGCCTTCTTTATTCCGCTATTGGCGAAATATGCCCGAAAGATTCATACAGGATGGTTTGTCCTGCTTCTTCCTGTTCTATTATTTATTTATTTTTTTCGTATGATCGGCATGACGGCAAATGGGGGCACATTAAGAGCCGGACTGGAATGGATTCCTTCCTTCGGCATCAACTTTACCGCCTATGTGGACGGCCTCGGATTGCTGTTTGCCCTGCTGATTACGGGAATCGGGTCTTTGGTTGTGCTCTACAGCATTTACTATCTGTCTAAAGAAAGAGAACAGCTCGGACCGTTCTACGTTTATCTGCTCATGTTTATGGGAGCAATGCTCGGCGTTGTTCTCGTTGATAACGTCATTGTACTTTATTTATTTTGGGAATTGACCAGCATCTCTTCATTTCTGTTGATCGGCTATTGGTACAAGCGGGAAAAATCGCGTTATGGCGCGACAAAGTCCATGCTTATCACAATTTTCGGCGGTCTTTCCATGCTTGGCGGGTTCATCCTTCTTTATACGATTACGGGCTCATTCAGCATCAGGGAAATGATCAGCCAGGTTGACTTGATTTCGGCTCACAGCTTTTATATTCCGGCACTCGTGCTGATTTTAATCGGAGCTTTTACAAAATCGGCACAATTTCCGTTTTATATCTGGCTTCCGGATGCAATGGAAGCGCCGACACCCGTCAGCGCCTATTTGCATTCTGCAACAATGGTTAAAGCGGGAATTTATATCGTGGCAAGGTTCACCCCGATCTTCGCTTTTTCGGGAGAATGGTTTTGGATCGTTTCCCTCACAGGGATTGTGACGCTTTTCTGGGGCTCCTTCAATGCGGTCAAGCAGACCGATTTGAAATCAATTCTCGCATTTTCTACGGTCAGCCAGCTCGGGATGATCATGTCGATGCTCGGCGTCGGATCGGCAGCTTTGCACTTTCATCATTTTGAATATTACATGGTCTCAGTTATAGCCGCCATCTTTCACCTGATCAACCATGCGACATTCAAAGGCAGCCTGTTCATGGCAGTCGGGATTATCGACCATGAAACGGGCACAAGGGATATCCGTAAGCTTGGCGGTTTAATGACGATCATGCCGATTACCTTTACGATTACATTGATCGGCGCTTTCTCGATGGCCGGACTGCCTCCTTTCAACGGATTTCTGAGTAAAGAAATGTTCTTCACAAGCATGCTCAGGACCACTGATTTCAGCCTGTTCAACGCCGGTACATGGGGTTTTCTGTTCCCTGTTTTGGCATGGATCGGCAGCTTGTTTACCTTTATTTACTGCATGGTTTTATTATTTAAAACATTTACGGGAAAATATCAGCCTGAAAAACTTGAGAAAAAAGCGCATGAGGCTCCGCTCGGCATGCTGATTTCGCCGATTATCCTCGTCTCTCTCGTGGTGATTTTTTTCTTTTTCCCGAACATTTTGTCTTACAGCATCATTGAGCCTGCAGCTGCATCAATTATGCCGACCCTTTTGGGCGAAGACGAAAAATTCAAGGTTCATATTTATATGTGGCACGGCTTTTCACCTGAGCTCTTTATGACAATCGGCGTCGCTGCCCTCGGAATTCTCGCTTATATGACCCTTGCCAAATGGCGAAAGGTCTATGGCCTTCTCCCGGAAAAACTGACGCTGAACAAACTGTATGACAGCTCGCTGTCAGGTCTTGAGAAGGGCTCCAACAAGATCACAAGGACCTACATGACCGGATTTCTCCGCGACTACCTTGTGTATGTTTTTGTCTTTTTTATCATTGTCATCGGCGGCTCTCTCGCGATTACAGGCGGCTTTTCATATGACGTCAAAGGAAATGCTTCAATCGGCGTATATGAGCTCGTTCTGTCGGCGGTTATGATTGCCGCGACATTTACAACCGTTTTTGCAAGGTCAAGGCTGACGGCGATTATCGGACTTGGTGTCATCGGCTATACACTCGCTTTATTTTTTGTTATTTTCAGGGCGCCCGACCTGGCGCTGACACAGCTCATTATTGAAACAATTTCAGTAGCGCTGTTCCTTTTATGTTTCTATCATCTGCCGAAATTCAGATTCAAACCGAAATCGGCCAAGTTCAGGGTAACCAATGCCGTTGTGTCGATCGGAGTCGGAGCAATCGTGACTCTGCTCGCTTTGTCAGCAAACAGCCAGCGGACTCTTGAAAGCATTTCATCTTACTTTATTGAAAACAGCTATAAGCTTGCAGGCGGCCATAATATCGTCAACGTGATTTTGGTCGATTTCAGGGGATTTGATACATTGTTTGAGATTACCGTTCTTGTCATCGCCGCTTTAGGAATTTACGGAATGATCACACTCAGAATGGAGAAAGGGGGAGAAGAGCATTGAAAAAACACCAGACAAATGATGTGATCCTTCAAACCGTTACGAAGATCGCTTCTTTTATCATTTTGCTCTTTTCTTTCCATATCTTTTTTGCCGGACATAACAATCCCGGCGGAGGTTTTATCGGCGGCTTGATGACCGCATCTTCTTTCGTGCTGCTTCTGCTCGCCTATGATTTAAAAACGGTGCGGAATATCCTGCCCATCAACTTTATTTATGTGGCCGCATCCGGTTTATTCATCTCCCTCTGCACGGGAATCGGTTCTTTTGTGTTCAGCGCTCAATTTCTCTCGCATGCTTTTGATTATTTTCAGCTTCCTCTGCTGGGGAAAACGGAGCTCGCCACCGCGGTATTGTTTGATATCGGTGTATATCTAGTAGTGGTCGGCGTGACCATGACCATTATTCAAACGATTGGAGAGAGAGAATAATGGAGATTTTAATGTCATTTATCGTAGGAATTTTGTTCACGGCAGCGACTTATTTATTACTGTCAAAGAGCCTTTTGAGGGTGATTATTGGAACGGCCGTGCTCAGCCACGGCGTTCACCTCCTTTTGCTGACGATGGGAGGATTAAAAAAAGGAGCGCCTCCCATTTTACAAGAGGGAACGGCAGCATATGTCGATCCGCTGCCGCAGGCGCTTATTTTAACGGCAATCGTCATCGCTTTCGGTGTGACATCTTTTCTTTTGGTCATGGCCTTCCGCGCCTACCAGGAGCTGAAAATGGATGATATGGATCAAATGAGGGGAAATGATCAACATGAATAATCTTGTAATCCTGCCGATACTCATTCCTTTATTGGCAGCCGTTTTGCTAATATTTATGAACAAATCGATAAAGCTGATGCGCGCATTCAGTGCCATATCTTCCCTTGCAGCCGTGGCGGCCGCGGTTGTGCTCGTACAGACCGTGTTCACCGATGGAATACAAACATTGTATGTCGGCGGCTGGAAACCGCCGTTTGGGATCAGCCTTGTCGCCGATCAGTTTGCCAGCCTTCTTGCATTAACAACGGCAATTATCGGATTTCTGACCGTCCTTTATTCGTTTCGATCGATCGGAGAAAAGCGGGAACGTTTCTTTTATTATCCAGCTGTCCAATTCCTTCTGGCGGGAGTAAGCGGTGCTTTTTTGACAGGCGATCTGTTTAATTTGTTCGTATTCTTTGAGGTTCTGCTGATGGCTTCATATGTCCTGATCGTAATCGGCGGTACGAAGATTCAGCTGCGGGAATCTTTGAAATATATAGTCTTTAATATTATTTCTTCCGCATTATTCGTCATCGGAGTCGCTTATTTATATGCTGTAACGGGCACATTAAATATGGCGGATCTGAGCGTTCGGATCAGCGAATCCGGCCAAACAGGACTGATCACCGTCATCGCCGTATTATTTCTGATCGTTTTCGGTCTGAAAGGCGGGATCTTCCCGCTTTATTTCTGGATGCCTGGTTCTTATTACGCACCGCCTGCACCCATCTCTGCTTTGTTTGGGGCGCTCCTCACAAAAGTCGGGTTATATGCGATCACCCGGGTGTTTACGCTGATTTTCACACAAGACACCGCTTATACCCATCAGCTGATGGTCTGGCTCGCGGCTCTCACGATTATATTCGGGGTTATCGGCTCTATTGCCTATTGGGATGTCCAAAAGATCATCATCTACAATATCGTGACAGCGGTCGGCGTGATTTTGTTTGGTATCGCCGCCAACACACCCGCTTCCATTGAAGGGTCTGTCTATTACTTAATTCATGATATGATCATCAAAGGGGCTCTGTTTATGCTGGGCGGAACACTCTTTGCATTGACAGGAACGAACAATCTGAAGAAAATGAGCGGACTCATTAAAAGCCATCCCGTCCTTGGCTGGATGTTTATGATCTCAGCCGTTTCATTAGCGGGAGTTCCTCCTTTCAGCGGATTTATAGGAAAGCTGAAAATTGCAGAAGGGGGCTTTTTAAGCGGTGAGTTCGTCATTACGATGCTCATGCTGTTATCAAGCCTGCTCGTATTATATTCCGTCATGAAAATTTTTATCAACGGCTTTTGGGGAGATGACCGGGAAGATGCTCCGGCAAAAAGGCCGGTCAAAGGCTACATGTATCCGGCAGCGATACTGCTCTTTCTGTCACTCGCCATCGGAATCGGCACAGAGTTTGTCGCGCCTTACTTTCACCAGGCGGCGGACACGCTGGTAAACCCTGAAAAATATATTGAAGCCGTTTTGAAGGAGTAGATCGCATGGCATTACAAATATTATTGAATTTTATCCTTGCGTTATGCTGGATGTTTCTGAACAATGACTACACTGCTGTCAGCTTGATGATAGGTTACGCGATCGGATTGTTCTCGCTCTTTTTGATGAGGCGTTTTTTCCGCCGCCGTTTTTATTTGATCAACATTTGGGCGATTATCATGCTGCTCTTTATTTTTGCAAAAGAGCTGATCTTAGCCAATGTAAGCGTCCTGAAAACGATTTTGTCCCCAAAGCTGAAAAATAAACCGGGAATCTTTGCATTCAAGACAGATCTTAAAGCAGACTGGGAAATTACGACCTTGGCGAACCTGATTTCTTTAACACCCGGCACATTGGTCGTCGATGTTTCAGACGACCGATCTATTCTCTATATTCATGCCGTGGATATTGATGATGCCGATAAAGCCATCAGCGACATTCGCCATTCATTCGAAGAAGCTATTAAGGAGGTAAGCCGCTGATGTTTGAATTTATTTTGCAATTATCGCTCGGCATTTTGGCGGTCTCCACTTTTTTGTACGTCCTCAGGGTCATTAAAGGACCAAGCATCCCTGACAGAGTGGTGGCGCTTGATGCGATCGGCATCAACCTGATCGGAATTACGGCTCTCGTCTCAATCCTGTTAAATACGACAGCTTATTTAGAGGTTATCCTATTAATCGGTATTCTTGCCTTTATCGGAACCGTGGCATTTTCCAAATTCCTTGAGAAAGGGGAGATTATCGAAAATGATCGAAGCCGCTAAATTGTTCATCGCCGTTTTCATTCTATTGGGCGCGCTGATATCCTTGGCCGCTTCTTTTGGAACATTAAGGCTCCCTGATGTCTATTCGAGAATTCATGCCGCTTCAAAAGGGGCGACTTTGGGAATCATCAGTGTTCTGCTCGGTGTTTTCTTTTACTTCTGGCTGCTTCACGGCTTGATTACGGCAAAGGTGCTCCTCGGCATCGTCTTTGTATTCCTGACGTCTCCTGTAGGCGCCCACCTGATCGCCCGGGCCGCCTATAATACAGGCGTTAAAATGGAAAAGAAAAGCGTCCAGGATGATTATGAAGGCTACAGAAATTTTGTCATCAAAAAGAAAAAAGATTCTTATCTATAAAAAACTCGCCACTTCGGCGAGTTTTTTTATGAGGAAGGATGCTGAGTGACCGCCATTGTACACCTTGAAATGCAAATGAGGCGGTCCTGTTCATCACGGATTTCAATATTGAAGACCATTGTGGTTTTTCCGACATGGAAAGGAGTCGCGACCGCTCGAACGGTTCCTTCCTTGACGGGTCTGATATGATTGGCGTTAATTTCGAGTCCGAAGCAAGCCTGCTGTTTTGGATCGATATGCTGATACGCTCCGATGCTGGCGACCGTTTCAGCAAGTGCGACAGATGCTCCTCCGTGAAGATAGCCAAAAGGCTGACGCGTCCTTTCATCAACCGGCATGACGGCAACGCACCGTTCCTTGCTGCATTCTGTCAGTTCAATCCCCAATGCTTCGAGAAGTGTATGTTTTGTCTCCACCCTGCCATCCCCCTTGATTAAAGTACACCTTCAGATTTTGCGATTAAAACAGCTTCTGTCCTTGAGCCGACATTCAGTTTGCTGAAGACGGACGTCAAACTGTATTCAATCGAGCGCTTGCTTAAATGCAGAGCATCGGCAATCTCCTGATTCGTATAGCCTTTTTCGACTTCTTTTAAGATCAGACATTCCCTTTCGGTCAAGAGCTCATGTTCGGTCTGCTGGCTGCTTGATTTTGTTTTCTGCTGTGTGATCAGCTGTTTAAAATAATCATAATCTACGACAATTTTATTATCCAAAACTTGATATATGTACTCGATAATCTTTTCCTTGGATTCTGTTTTGCTGATCGCGCCGTGCATGCCTGAACGTATCGCTTCTTCAAAATAGTCTTCTACTTCATATCCTGTGTATACGATAATTTTGCATGATGAACATGTCTCAAGGATTTTCTTAGATAGGTCCATTCCGTTGATTTCACCAAGGTTCAAATCCATTAAGATCAGATCATACGCAGAAAAATCATGCTTCGTCAGAAATTGTTCGCTTGCTTCCGGGCTGAGGCAATCGACAATAAAATCCTGATTCGTTTCAAGAATTGCCTTCGTTCCCTCCATGACAGCCGGATGATCATCGATCACAAGTAATCTTCTCATAATTTCCTCCCTTTTGCGTTACCTTGCCCTATCACCATTTTATAGAAAAAACTTGGCAGATGCCAAGCAAAATTGTTAACTAAACATTACAATTCCATTTCAATGACGACTCTGAAGCCTTTCCCTTCTGCTGTCTGAATCTCCAGACTGCCATTCAAAGCGCGGACGCGCTCGCGAATCCCTGACAGCCCCATGTTTGCGCTGTTTTGATAAAGCTTGTCCTGGTCAACTCCGATACCGTTATCCTCATAATGAAGCACGACTTTTTCTTTAATGCAGACAAGCATAATCAAAATCTCAGTGGCTTTTGAATGCTTTGCCGCATTGCTCAGAAGCTCCTGCACGATCCTGTACAGATTCAGCTGTGTATCAAGATCCAATATCTTTGAAAACTTTTCGGTATTGAGGCGGATCTTTTCAATCGAGGAGGATTCTCGATGCTGCGCCGCCAGTTTGGAAAGCGCCTTTACGAGGCCGAGATCATACAATAGCTGCGGTCTCAGCTCCTGGCATGTTTCTCTTGTCATTTGAATGACGTTTGACATGTGCTCATTCATATTGATGAGCCTAAGCCGAATTTGATTCGTGCAGACTTTATCTTTTTCAAAATCGGCAAGAAACATCTCGCTTTGATGCTTCAATGAAATCATGTCCTGCAGCACTGAATCATGCAAATCCCTTGCCAAGTCAGACCTCTGCTTCTCTTCAATCGCAAACATCAGCTTATTCAGCCAAACCGGATTCGGCCCCTCTTTTTTGACATTTTCAAGATGCTCCATCAGCTCGCCGATTTTCAAAACGTTTTCCAAGGAAACGCTCGTATAAAAGGCCAGCGTCTCAAGCCAGGAAATCTCATCGCGCGTCAGCTTAGGCGTGTTTAAAATCGACAGACACAGCATGACATACGACGTCCCGCCTCGTTCACCGATTTTAATCAAAAACCCGCGGTCGACTTCGACGATTTTGCCGATGTCGGTAATGACTTTGGCGACTTCTTTTTCATATGGTATCCAAGGATATTCTTCTGTTTCTCCTTCAAGCAAGGATACCGTTCCGTCGTTTTTCACTTTCAACATATAAATGTTATTGACAAGTAGTACGTCTAAAACGATTTGTTTTAATTCCATCAGAACCTGATTCAAAGACGTAAATGTTCGGATTGTTTGAGTAAATTTAAAGATGCTGTCTTGATAGTTAAATTTCTCTGAAAATCGCTTCAGACGAAAGCGGAAGTCGATGATCTCTTTTAAATAAAACACTCCTACCATAATAAGATAGGTAAAAACAGTAACCTTAAGTGTAAAGAATTCTCCTTCTTGATGTTTCACTATAGCTAAAATGGTGATAATTAGAGAAGTCGGGATAATGGCTAAAAAACTATAATATTTTAGCCGGCCAATAAGAAACTCAATATCATAGATTTTATTGGACATAAATTGATAAACCAGAGAAAGCGGAATCAGCAATAGAAATGGAGACACTACAATTGCTGAAAAAATATAATCACCTAAAACAAGTGTTGGAAGAACATAAAATAATAAAAACGGCACTAGCGCAATAAAATTCGTCAACATTAATATTTTCAATAAGTAAGATTGTTGAGAGTATTTGTGTTTGATTAAAGAATGAATAATTAAAGCGAAAACAATAGTCGCTGAAGAGAAAAACGACAATAAATTAATACTGCCAATATAACCTTTTCCATAATCAAAATAATACAGCCCTATTTCTAATAAGACATTGAATAATGGCACTAGATAAAGCCAAAATATTTTTTTGCTAAATAATTTCTTTCCTAATTCTTTAAAATAGTGATATATAAAATGCATATAGCTTATTGGAACAGACAAAAATGTAAGTATGTTAACAAATCTGCTGAAAATATCTCCCCTTGCAACCGCCCCTGCACTAATATAGGCTATAGAAATAACAAGAAGAAACAGGACTAATAAAAATGCTGAAAAGAGATCTTTCGACTTATTTGCTTTAAAAATAAAAAATACACAAATCAAACTTAGGAAGTAAAATATTAATGGAATGACAAATATGAAAAAGCTATCAGAACTGACTAAGTCTAAATATTCCAAAGAATCGTTCTCAAACACTTTGCCCGATCTTTCAATTGTTAACGTTAAAACATTAGACAGAGTGTACTCTTCCTCTTCTTTAACCGGAACCGGTTTTCCATTAATCTTATGAATGATATCTCCCTTTTTTATTTCTGCGTATTCCGCTGCTAAAGAGTGCTTTTTTACTTCTACAACTCTTAGACTGTGATCATTGATATTTGTTACTTTTAAACCAATTAAAGTATTATTAAAGCTAATATAACAAACATAGATAACGTAAATGAAACTCAAAAAAATCAGAACTGCTGACAACTTGTTATAAAATGATTTCATTTAGAAACCCCTATTTCTTAATATCCTCTCCATAGTTTGGGGTAAGGACCCCATCCGGCTTCAATTCTCTTAAAGCCTTCAATGATACTTAAAACTTGATCTTGGTCGACCCATAAAAGACTGGCTTTTCCAGTAATAACTTGTTCCAGTACTTCAGGATGCTGAATCAAAAAACTAACAATCTCCTGCATTAGACTCTCCCCGATTAAATTCGTTTAAAAGCAAGGACGTCAAATGTTTTTTCTCCATCTCCCCCAACTCCAGCTCCGCAACTCCCTTTTTAAATTTCTGAATAGCAAGCTGGTTCATGACATACATATACTGGGTGACGCCTGCTTCTTTTAATTTCTCTTTATAACATTTTATTTCTATATCGGCAATTTTATCCTCATTTTCAAATATATTTAACAAATCAATTGATGCTTGATTAAATTTTCTTGTCAAATACAAGTATGCGAGCGTTCGCTTCTTTTTGGCAATATCGCTTTTTGAATCATAAAAAAGGGCTTTATAATCATTTTCGATTTGTGACGCAATTCCCAGCTGGCAGGCATAGCTTTCGACCGCCGGATTGAATTCACCCGTGGCGAGCATCGTTCCTAAAACGCACGGGAGCGCCGTCAGCGAGCCTGATTTGCGTTTGATCATGTCAAGACACTCTTCTTCAGTTGCAGGCCGATTGCTCAGATCATCATGCTGTCCCTGCATCGATTGAAGCGTATATTCCATCAGCTTATGTAAAAACAAAGGCTCATTTGAAACAGAACTGATCACTTTGATACTCAGGGTATATAGAGCCGTCGCCGCATTCAGAGCGACTGAGCGGTTCATTTTCATCCAAGGCTCGTCAAGGCTGTCTTCGTCCTCTAAATCATCGAAGATGTCAAAAGAAAGGATCAGCAGCTCAATCCCGGCTCCAAGGATTTCCGCCGCCTTTGTGTCTGTGCCGCCGAAACTATAGTAATGGTAAAAAGCAAGCTCGCTGAAATGCAAATGGTCCTTTGCATCTAGAAAAGAGCGCATGGTTTGATTTAAGTCACCGCTTTGAACTTCAACGTCTATAAAATGATTCATTTTTTGCTTGATTTTATGACGATCTAGACAAAAAAGCTTAGAGATGGTGCTCCCTCCTTTCTTAATATTTTACTAAATCAAATTCATGAATGACAGAGCAAATTTTTTATTTAACAATCATATAATAATTTATCCTTTTTTTGGATTTGAGACAACAAAAAAAAAGACTTGTCTCAAACAAGTCTTTTTAAGAGGTTTTTAAATATGTGTATTTATCGTATTGATCGATACTTTTGTTAATCTTGCGTAAGGAGTCCTTTGTTTCTCTAATTTCATTTTCAAGCCGCCAAAGCAATTGTTTTAATTCTTCAATTTGTTGCTTTTTCACCGATTCCACACTCCTTTTGGAAGATCAATCAATTTGTGTATAGTGAACGAGTCATAGGTATTTGATCTGTTAATACAAGTTTAAAGCGAATTGGTCTCTTTTTCACCGAAAAGTTGCACCTATATTCATGCGTTACACCGCAAATATTCAATAGACCATAAAACCTATTTTACATGATTGTGAAGTAGTACTCAAATCCTAATGAAACATAAAATTTTTGATTGTTTTATAGATTTTCAAATTTTAAGTTCCTTCAAAACCCTTTGTGTAAAATGATTGGAGGTGGAATCAGTTCGTTTTATGATCGTAGAACTAAAGTAACAGCTTACAGCGAATAGAAAAACTTAAGATTTTCCGGAACGCAATCACGGGTTCAGCACCGAAAAATAACGCAAGACACCGACAAACCGATTGCAGCTAAAAAAAACCATTCCTTCGCCTCACACCGCAAAAACCGCAATTTGACCCGTAAAATCAAAAAAGAGGTGTTCAATTTGTTTTCTCCATGCTGCTTTTGGATTCATCCGTACCATTGTTTGCAATACCGGCAAGTTTATCCTGAGATCGAAACGAACGCGTTTCTCCGTTCGGCTAAAGAAGCCAACAGCCTCTTGGCCGACGGCCAGCTGATCTTAAACCGGCTCTCTTCCTCCCGGGATTTGGCGCGCAAAATCATGACGGCCGCTCAAAGCTCCCAAAAGGATACCGTGATGACATTATTAAGACAAACCGGTGTCCGCAGCCAGCTCGATGCATCCTTTAATCCTGACGGCATCCGCATTATCCTCATCAATCCACACAGCAGGATATTTCTGATGCTGCGCTGGTCTTGAGACATAGAAAATTCCGGCATCTCCTCGGAGAAAAGCCGGAATTTTTGTTTATAAAAGCTTATGACACCATTCTATGGCTTCAAGGTAGCATTGATATGCTTCCTCTTTTGTCAAGCCTTCCGATTCAGCTGTGTCTTCCCATTCATTTCGTTCGATCGATTTCGCAAGCCTTAAAATGTATAGATAGTCGTTCTCTTTGCCGAGCAAGGCCTGGCCCACTTCTTCTGTCAGCGGCAGTTCACTGATGACCTCTTTCAGTTCTTTGTGCAGCAGCGTATCAATAAATGAAAACATTCCTGTCAGCATATAGGAAGACGGCTGGGAGCGGTTTGTTTTTTTCGCCAGCAACTCACAAAGCTTCGCGCGGATCAGCGATATTTTCACCACTTCGTTTTTGCTTGAGTTTTGCTTCTTTGTTAAATCTTTAAAAGAAAGAATGAAGACCCACCTTCTGATTTCTTTAAACCCGAGCAGCACGATCGCCTGGCGGATGCTTTTGATTTTTTGTAGCGGCCGGTTGGCGGGAGAGTTCAGCAGCCTCAGCAGCTGGTAAGAAAGCGACAAATCCCGTTCAATTATATTCGTGACATTTTGAATATCGGGCTGATCCTCGCTCAGCTCGTGAAGCAGCTCATAATAGGCATGAAAATGATATGTAATATCGCGGCCGTGGATCACGATCGGTTCGCTGAAGAAATAGCCTTGAAACAGATGAAATCCGTCTGCGGCAGCCTGTTCATACTCTTTCCTCGTCTCCACTTTTTCAGCCAGAAACTTCAAGCGGTGAGCCCGGCATGAACGCAAAATACTCTGCCTTTCCTTCTGCGTCGTTTGGAAAAAATCGATCTTCAAAATATCGATGGATTCCAAAAGCTGATGAAGCAAGTCTTGATTGGCCCGGTGTTTTAAACAAAAATCATCAAGAGCAATCGTATAGCCGAGCCTTTTCAATTCCCTGCACCTTTGTATCAATTCAGCGGTGATCGGCACATCTTCAAGAATTTCGACAACGAGCCGGTCAGAATCAAAATAAGTAGGCAAACCTGATGCCAAAAGGCCCTCTGTAAAATTGACGTAATATTTTTTGCCCTCTGTTAATTTATCGATTCCTATATTTAAAAAGCTGTTAATCATTAATTCTGTTGTCGCCTGGTCTCCGTCGATTCCAGAGAAGAAGTTCTTTTCACTTTCTCTGTATAAAAGCTCATATGCGACAACTTGTTCATTTTTATTAAATATTGGCTGTCTGGCAACAAATACCCTCATTCCTCTTCCCCCTAGCGACTGAGGTGCCTTTGTTCTTAAGTATAGCAAATAAATGAGCGAATCCCGCCGGTCATGTGAAATTTCACTCATTTATTAAACTTTATATTGAAAAACAGATAATCCCCGAAGAAATTATCTGTTTCAATCCTCAGTTATGTTAAAAACTATCGTTTACAGAGTCAGCCTTGATCCAGACCTTTTTTCGCCTTCATTTTTGCTTCATGAATCTGCTGCATTTTGTTATTCCAGCATGCTTCGCTTAAATCGACCGGATATTCTTCAGGCTTGCTAATCCGTTTATACTCTTCCCAAAGCAGACTAAGGTTTTCTTGGACATACAGCTTAATGTCCTGAATGCACGGGTTTTCATAAACGAGCTCGCCTTTTTCAAAGATCGATTTGTGAAGATCTTTGGCATCGAAATTCGTCACAAATTTGCTGATAAACGTATGAACGGGATGAAACATTTTCAGCCGCTCCTGCTCGTTCACCTTTTCGTAGTCTAAGGCGATATAATCTCCTTCTGAATGGTGATTCAGCTGATTGATGATTCTGTACACCTTTTTCAGGCCAGGGGTCGTCACTTTTTCCGGATTTGAAGAAATTTTAATCGTATCGGTCATCTTTCCGTTTTCTTCAATGGAAACGAGTTTGTAAACCGCTCCGAGCGCCGGCTGGTCATAAGCGGTAATCAGCTTAGTCCCGACGCCCCAGACATCAATTTTCGCACCTTGGGCTTTCAGGTTCATAATCGTATATTCATCAAGATCACTCGATGCGACCACTTTTGTATCCTTAAAACCCGCGTCATCCAGCATGGCTCTGGCTTTCTTGGACAAATAAGCAAGGTCGCCGCTGTCAAGGCGGATTCCCGAAAATTCAATTTGATCTGCGAATTCCTTGGCTACTTTAATCGCATTGGGAATGCCTGAACGGACCGTATCATATGTATCGACTAAAAAGACACATTTTTTATGGGTTTCCGCATATTTTTTAAATGCCGTGTATTCATCACGGTATGCCTGTACCAGCGCATGGGCGTGCGTGCCTGACACTGGGATGTCAAAGCGCTTGCCTGCACGGACATTGCTCGTCGCGTCAAAACCGCCGATGATCGCCGCTCTGGCTCCCCACATGGCGGCATCCATTTCATGCGCCCGCCTTGTTCCGAATTCAAGCGCTGTTTCATCTCCAACCACACTTTTGATTCTTGCGGCTTTCGTAGCGATTAATGTTTGGTAATTCACAATGTTGAGCAGAGCCGTCTCTATCAGCTGCGCTTCAGCCAATGGAGCTTCGATTCGCATGATCGGTTCATTTCCGAACACGATTTCGCCTTCCTGCATGGAATATAGCGAACCTGTAAATGTCATATCTTTTAAAAAGGCGAGGAAATCATCTTTAAATCCAAGCTCTTCTTTTAAATAAGTTAAATCGCTTTCAGTAAACCTGAAATCACGCAAATATTCAATCGCTTTTTCCAAACCGGCAAAAACGGCAAATCCGCTGTCAAAAGGGAGCTTTCTGAAAAACAGCTCAAATACGGCTTTATTTTGGTCAATGCCATCGCGCCAATAGGTTTCCGCCATGTTAATCTGATATAGGTCTGTGTGTAGTGATAAACTGTCGTCTGTAAACCGGTGTTCCAACCTTCATTTCTCCTTCCTCAATCTGACACTGAGGCTCCCAGGGTGTTTGCAAAATGAGACAGAGCCCAGTCGTGTCCGTCCGGGTTAAAACTAGCCACTGCATTTTGATGAATGACAAGATCAAACCCTTTATTATAAGCATCGACTGCCGTATGAAGCACACATATATCCGTACAAACGCCAATCAAGTGCAGCTCTTTAATATCCCTTTCACGAAGCTTCAACTCAAGGTTTGTCCCGGCAAAAGCGGAGTACCTCGTTTTTTCCATGTAATAGACATGGCTGTTATGTTCGTGTTCTTGATAAAGCGTTTCGAGCTTTCCGTATAAAGCTTTTCCTGATGTACCTTTCACATTATGGGGGGGAAACAATCGCGTCTCCGGATGATACGAATCGTCGATATCATGCGCATCGACTGCAAATACAACATAGTCTTTATTTTTAATAAACGTTTCCGCAAGCTGCACGACGGCATCTTCAATTTTCCTGCCGGGTTCGCCGCACGTCAGCCTGCCGTCGGATGCAACAAAATCGTTCGAGTAGTCTATACAAATAAGAGCTTTTTGCATTGCCGCCCTCCCTGCCTTTTGTATGATAGATAACATTATAACTCATCTAAACAGACAAGTGAATGGCCGAATCAACCGAAAATGCTTGGCAAGCCGCGCCGCGAGCGGCTTTGTTCTTTTTCAGAAAAAAACAAAAGCTGCATCCGGCCTTCTTCATGAAGACAGCCGGATGCAGGGCTTCAGTGTCATCCTTTTTTCAATGCTGATCGTTTAAAAATATCATCCTGAATATAAATCGATTCCTTCTCAAGCGCATCATTCGCTACAAGAACCAGTCCAAGCGGTGTATCAGTCTGCTGATCTGATACGATGGAAAAAGGCACTCCACGCTTGTTTGCCTCCTTGATGTAGGCCGAATAACGGGAGTATTCGATCTCGCCGTTTAACAGCAGCTTGGCATTTGGATGCGATTCGACCGCCTTGATGACTTCACTGTAGACTAGAGGGCGCAGCACTTGTCCCTTTGTCAGGGCGATAATCACCCTTTCTCTTAACGAGCCTAAAAACAGACGGCGCTCATCCGGTTTTGTTTCGCGTGGTCCGTACATCCCCTGCTGTAAATATTGATCCATTGATTGGTCGCTCACATTCAGACCCTCCAGTTTTATCTTTGTTGCTGCAGCCCTGCAGCTGCGTTTTTTTATACAGTATGCCCATGAAGTGAACAAGCATAAGCCAGGCTACATTTCGGTCACCCATTGCACGATCTTTTGGGAAAGCTCAGCTGCGGCCTGTTTTTCCGCCATATTTGCCAATGATGCATCCAGCTTTTTGATGAGCGCTGATTTTTCTTCTTCATAGGAGATCAGCATGCTCCATTCCAATTGCGGCACAGCCACAAGGGTATGAAACTGCCTTTTATTTTCATGAAGGTAAACATCTGTGATCATTTGATCTCCATTCATAATGTTGGCTTTCCTTATTTTCATATGTGATCACCTGCCTTATCCATCTTTTTTCCCATTATACTATAAAAAACAAACAGCCTCTTTAGAAAGAGGCTGTCAGAGGTTAAAGAGTTGATTCCCGTCAAACACATCCGCATCTGTGAAGTTTGTTTTGTTTTTGCCGTTTTGAACAAGTCCGAAGTCGCCTGTTAGAAAAGCGCCTGCCCCTCCCCCTGTAGCATCCGTGCACTTTGGGGAAATGGCAAATACATCTCCAAAAAAGGCAGCACTGTCATCAACGACTTCCCTAATAAAAACCGGACCAACGATTGCTGGCATCTCCACACCTCCGCCTACCATTTTATTTGCATGATATGTGGGAGCGGAGAAAACGTTCAGAAAAACAAATTCACACTTCCTTGGCCGCTTCTTTTTTATACCGCTGCCGTAAACGGACGAGCCGGATAATATTCAGCGTAAAAGCTTTCAACAAAGCATAGGCCGGAACGGCGAGAATCATGCCGAGAATGCCTCCGAAGCTGCCGGCGCCGATCAATAAAAGAATAATCGTCAGCGGATGCGTGTTCAGACGCTTGCCGATAATAAGCGGTGACAGCAGATTTCCATCGGTCTGCTGAACGGCGACAACGATGATCAGCGCAATAAAGGCTTTTGTCGGCGAGTCGAGAAAAGCGATGATGACGGCCGGAGTCGCGCCGAGGAACGGACCGACATAAGGAATAATGTTCGTCACGGCGATAATCAGCCCGAGAATCAGCGCATATTTCACACCGGCGATCCAAAAGCCGATAAAACACGCCGTCCCGACAAACAGACAGACGATCAGCTGTCCTTGAATATAAGCTGCAAGCGTTTCATACAGGTCTTTAAAAATCTTCAGCCCTTCGTTTTTGTAACTGGCAGGGAGAATTTTCACAGCCAAATTCGGAAAACGGTGTCCGTCTTTCAGCATGTAGAAGAGGATGAATGGAACCGTAACGGCAGTCAGCGCGATATTGGTGACGACGCCAAACACTGATGACAAGCTTCCCGTAATATTCTCAGGCAGGCTTGTCAGGAACTCGCCGATCGAGTTTTCGATTTTTGATACCGACACAAAATCCTGATTCATCATCCAAGTGAACCACTGCGAATTGGACAATTGCTTAATAAAAATCTGAATCTGCTTCACATAATCAGGGATACTGCTGAATAAGTCGCTGACCTGTTTTGTAAATACCGGTCCGACAGAAGATAAAACAAACCCGATCAACGCCAAAAACGCTAAGTAAATCAGCAGAATGGACAGTGTTCGCGGCAGCTTTTTTTCGAGAAACCGGACGATTGGATTAAAAATAAAAAACAAAATTCCCGCGATCAAAATCGGGGTAAATAAAGTCGAGGCGAATATGATAATCGGCTCAAAAAGAAAAGACACTTTTGTCGAAACAAAAATAATGAGAAGGACCAATAAAATCTGCAGCGTCCAAAAATGGGTTTTTGATTTAAACAAGCTTTGTTTCCTCCCAGTATGTTCATTACTCTAAAAAGTACTATTCGCACTCTCGTCTGTCAACTGTTTTCATTACATCTACGGACAAATCGGAAAAGAGTTTCACTTAACACATGCTGAAAAAATGATTGACCAGGCCCGAAATTGTCAATCGAAGCGTTTGGCGGAGACAGCACTTACAGAAATATCAAGCAGCGTTCAGACCGTTGCCGATTAGTTTGGACCGCAGGTCTGCTTTCCATGAGCCAACACCGGCCATATCGGTTTTACACAAGCTCATACGCTTGAGGTTGCGTAAACGTTCTTTCAGACACACGTGAAAGAACCGCACGCATAAAATGCTCGACCTTTGGAAGGCCGGATTACCGGTCTTCCATCAAAATATTCCTCCTGTTTATGAAAATTTTCTAAATTTTTTTCAGACGTCTGGTATAAAGTTCACCCCAAGGAAATATTATGAAAACGCTTGCAACAAAAAACATGGGGTGAATACTTATGAAAAAAATGGCGCTGACTGTGCTTGTTCTGTTGTTATTGTTTCCTATGGGATCAAACGCGGGGGGTTTTAAAGGCGGGGGCGGCAATCCGGGGTATTGGTTTACGGGTGATCCTGTCGAACATCCTGATCAGGCAAAACCGCCGCTTGTTTTCGTCCATGGCTTAAACGGCTCTTCAAATGCATGGTTTGATAAAAATGATATGTCAGAACAGGCCTGGAAAAGCGGTTATGAAACAGCTTTTATCGACCTCCATCCCGATAAAAACATGCATGACAACGGAGCACTGCTGGCAGCCAAACTGCGCGAGATTTATGAACATTTCGGCCGCAAGGTCATTCTCATATCCTACAGCAAAGGCGGGATTGACAGTCAATCTGCACTTATCCATCATCAGGCATACCGTTATGTCGAACACGTCATTACACTAGGAACCCCCCACCACGGTTCACAGCTGGCCGACCTCGCATACAGCAGCTGGGCCGGATGGCTTGCGGGTATTTTAGGACAGAAAAATGATGCTGTTTATTCTTTGCAGACGGGATACATGAAATCATTCCGCGAACTGACCGACAGCCATCCGAACAGGCAGAAAACCCGCTATTTTACCCTTGCCGGCAATAAAATCGGAGGATTTGGGAGCGTTTTGTTTTTCGGAGGCGTCTATTTAAACATGTTTGGCAAAAATGACGGAGCCGTCACTGAAAAAAGTGCCAGACTTCCATACGCTACAAATCTCGATCCCGGCAGATGGGATCATTTCACCATCATCAAAGGAAACGTAACTTTTCCCGTATTTCAGTCTATATTGGAAATTGATCAAAATGCAGAAGCGACATTACTGAAAAAAGAAAATAGGTCTTATCCTTTTATAAGAGGCGGGGTCAATGAGGGGCAGAAAGAAGAAGAGTTTGCAGTCGAAAAAGGGGTAAAAGAAATCACCATTCACTGGCTGAGCAATCATTCCTCGGGAAATATCAAGCTGACAGATCCCCACGGCAAAGTGGTCAAGGATTTTTCACTGTCAACGACAGGAGACGTTTTTGAAGGGGGCTACGTTCATTCCGCTGTCGTAAAGAATCCGGCTTCCGGCAAGTGGAAGATCTCATCTTCCGTCAAACAAAAAGAAGCATTTTTATTCGTGGTCACGTTTGACTCCCCTCACGAGCAGCAAATCGAAAAAGCAGTTAACGCCCAGACGTCAGGCCTTTCAAAGGTAAAAGCGGCCGTTCGGTCAATCCGTTATCAAGACGGGAAGCAGGTTGAGAAAAAAGAAATAAAACGGGCATCCATCCATTCGCTGCAAAACAGCCTTTCATTCCAAAAAGCAGGCATGTATTCGGTGACGATCGACCTCACCGGAAAAACAGCAGATAACGTGCCATTTAACAGAACGATCATTCGTTCCATTTATGTAAATGACAAAGGGAAAAAGTTTGAGTATAACCCTTTGTCAGATTAAACCGTTCGTTTCATGGGTAACGAAGCATGATCAACCATATGATCAAGCTGTTTGATTTTTTCAAGTGCGAGTTTGTGGTCAATTTTGCGGTAATGGTGATTTCCGCCCGGCTCTTCATCAAGTTCATCGGCTTTCTTGACAATCCGCTGCAGCTTGTTTTTATCCAAATCGCCTTCCGGCAGATATGAATCGGTATGAAGCAGAATGGCCAAAGCGATTTCTTTTGCGGCTTTAGGGTCCTCGCCGAGACGAATCAGAAGCTTGTGGGCGCGCTCCGCCCCTTTTATGGCATGAATATCATTTTGCTTGTATTTTTCATAATCCCATTCCCCATCCGTGTACCATTCATAGTGGCCGATATCATGAAGCAACGCCGCTTTCGTTGCAATATCGGGATTGATTCCCGCTTTTACCGCCAAGCTGTATCCGTGGTAAGCACACGCTACGGCATGGGCTACGCCTGAACGTGTTAAATACTTTTGTGCGATTGGATGGGTGAATACATCCATTAATGTTACGTTTCTCATGTAAACCCCTCCTTTATATATTTTTAGCATCCTAACACATTTTCGCGTAAATCTCAATTGATCTGACACATCATTTTTCATCATTTCGCTTTTCACCCAGACCGGCGGTAAAACAGCCTGTCACGAAATCCAGATATTTGATACGATGTGGATCTGAGGTGATGGGCGATGATCACATTTGAAATCAAAGAAGAGGGACACTACATTGTGAGACATACCGTCTACAGTCTGATGATCAATCAAAGGGAAGTATTTTCTCCAGGCGGGGGAATTGAAAATACATGAAAAGTGTCTCAAACGGGAAGCTCTTGAAGAAATGAGGATTGAAATGGAGATGGGTGTGTTGTTGGATGTGCTCAAAAATAATGAACATCAGTATAATCTGAGTTAAGGCTATTTTTATGTATGTGATGAAAGACGGGCCAGCAGCAGACGATAACAGCCTTATTTCACATACATCAAAGCTGGGCGGTGAACGAGCTTTTAAAAAGAAAAAACAAGCACGATTAAACCTTGTGCTTGTTTTTTTATGTCTCACAAAAATTCTTTGATATCGTACACTCTGCCGTTTTCAAACTGGGTCTCAAGCAGATCAAGCAGCACACCGGCAACGAAAGGCGCACTTCTCAGCTTTCCTTCTGTTTGATAGTTTTTGAATCGTTCAATTTCGTGAAAATCTTTCTTCGAGGATGAGCGAATAACAGCCTGCATGCCGGTATCCATGACCCCAGGGGAAAACGAAATCATCCGCACAGGATATTCCTCATCTTCCTGCTCATAGCCGAATGTTTTCGTGAACATATCAAGCCCCGCTTTTGAGCTGCAGTAGGCGCTCCATCCTTTATAAGGATTTTTGGCCGCACCCGACGAAATGTTGACGATCGTTTTTTTACCCTTGTATGGCGCCAGCCATTTTGTAAACAGCTGGCTGAGGATAACCGGCGCCAGCAAATTCAAGTCATAGTGTTTTCTCAGCTCTTCCCGCTCAGCTTCACCCGCGCGTTTGATCGGTGTTACCATTCCCGCGTTGTTGATCAAGGTGATGGAGGCAAAGTCGGCGATTTTGATGGAATCGGCAAATTGCTGAAACCACTTTTCTGTTTCGGCCGGCTGTGAGAGATCAGCCACATGCTGAGTCAGCCGGTCATGAGATATATCAGACTTGCTTCTCGATAAAGCGTGCACAATATGGCCTTTCTCTAAAAGCCCTTTGACGATCGCTGCACCAAGGCCTTTTGACGCCCCCGTGACAATGGATAGATGCATATTGATTCCCTCCTTATCCATTATTGTACTGATTCATCGGCCCGCTTCTCAAGGGCTTCCGTGTTTTCCCCGGGAAGAAAGGCTGCGAGCAGATATAAAGCAGCTGTCAGGAAACTGAACAAGTCCCACACGATGAGCTGAAGCACAGCCCCAACAATAAGCAGACCTTTTAACCGCCAGCCGCCATGTTTTTTTGAAATGCAAATCACAGCAATGACAATGATGACAAGTGCCAGAAACGACGCCATTATACCGAAACCGGTATGAAAAAAAGCTTCCATTGCCTGATCGAAATCCTCAGCCATCGACGGGAAAAACAGTAAAATAAAACCCAATGTACCGAGAATCACAAGGAAATAGAGGATGGCTTCCAACAGAAACACCCCATTTGACATCACCAGAAAGAGCAGCCACATGACCGACAATGCAAGAGCCATCCACGCCGACAGCAATTTGTAGAATCTTGGATTTTTCAATTTTAAGAACGCCTATTTTTTCTGCTGGCCGCTGACTCTCGGAATCAAAAAGAACAGGCCCGCGATGCCGAGAAGAATCAGCACGCCATACAAGATCGGCAGGAAGATCGACTGCTTGCCGGGATTGTCGTCTTCTTCCTGTCCATGTTGTGAAGGTTCAACTGCAAATGACAGGTTGAGCTCTTTCAGCTTTGTCGCCACCGTATTTCTTTCATCCGACTTAAGCGCCAATATTTCTTTCAGTTCCTCTTTCGGATCCGTTTTTTTCTTTTCTTTAAATGAAAAGTTTTTTAATTCCTCAGGGATTGAAATGTCTTCTTTGTTTTCGGCGCCATCCTGAAAGTAGTCCGCGTTGACTTTTACATCCTGTTTTTGATATTCGTTTGGCTTCACATCCACCTCATCCGTCTCCTCCGCTTTCACGAGCGGAGTGAAAAGAAAGAAGGAGAGCATGACTGCCATGATCCCCTTCTTTCCCCATTTCGCATTACGCATCATGGTCATTCTCGCTTTCTTCTGTTCTTGATTTTGCAAAATCCACAATAAAAGGAACAGCAGCTGCGATGATCGTGATTAATATTAATGCTCCGATTCCGAGTGCAAACTGGCTTCCAGTTCCATACTGAATCGACACATACACGGCAGATACCGGATTTTCAAAACTGAAATTCGGCATGGCCAAGTCGAGCAGCGGCGCCACATAGAACAAAATCATGGCAGCTGTTACAGCGCCTCCGGCGATCGATCCAAGCATAAATGCCGTTCTGATGATCGCTGAACTTGCGACAAGCAGCATAATCGTAAAGGCCGACCACATCACTGCCTGGTCATCTGCAAGAGAGTAGATGTTCAAGCCGAACAGACTGATCATGAGACCGACAATGATATTCAGTATTCCAAACAGTGCGCCTCTGACAAGCAGTGGAGCATTTTGATAATAATGGCTGAAATATCCGATTAATAAGCTTGAAATCATGACAATCACGAGAATGACGACCGGTGGTACGTTTTGTGCTTTGGACTCAGGTACATCCCCGCTGATTTTCACCGGATTGGCCAGATAATCGTACACATATCTGTCATTTCCTCCAAAAGCATTTCCGAGAATGCCGTACACATCTCCGCGGACGAGCTTTGTAGAATTGACGTTTTTGCCCCAGTTTGAATTCAATGTATCAGCTTTTTTCTGAACGTCGTTTACACTTTCCTGAATGTTGTTCGTATACTCGATGACGCCTGACTGATGGTCTGACAATGAACCGAGCATATCGGAAAGGTTCAGAATGTCACTTCCAAGCGTATCCTGCATGCTGATGACCATGCTTCCATCTGTGGCATCTCCCTCTAACACCGGCGTTCCGGCGCCTACAGGATTGCTGAGCTGATCAGTGACCGCATTCGCCCTTTCGGTAATTGTGCCCAGCTCATCAAGAATTTCAGTTTGCTTTTCATCTATGAATGCGCCATAGCTGTCAACAAAATCAGCCATGCCAGACGTGTATGCTTCGATATCTTCACTTGTCGCCAGCATGTTGTTTTTTAAGTTTTCCCATTTCGTGTTTTCGTCTTCGCTGATTCTGAGGACTGTATCAACCTGGTCTTTTTGACTGGCGATGGCGCTCTCTTTGACTGAATATCCTGGATTTAATGAGCCGAAAAGCGTTGCTTCATAAACTGATAGGTAGTTATGGTAATTAAGCAGATCATTTACATTTCTCGTGTTAACAGTAGATTCAAAAGCCTTGCTCAATTTATCTTTTCGTTCACCTTGCGGAAGAAAGTTCAATATGTTTTTCTCCATATTTTTAATGCGAGTATGGATTGTATCGAAATCTTCCGTTTGTTGATTTTTAAGATCTGTAATATCATCGTTCAGACCATCTATTTTTTTATTTAAATCGTCTATGTTGTTATTCAAGTTTTTTATTTCATCATCAAGGTTCTCAAGCTGTTTTTTAAGCTCTTCGTTGTGCGTTTCCTGTTTTGTGCGAAGATTTTCTTCGACCTTTTCAACCCGGGCGGCAGCATTGTTTAACTGTTCTTTTAATTTAGCCACATCATCCGGCTGCTCGGTCGGTGTTTCGCCACCAGGTTCTTGTGTTTGTCCATCGTCACCTGTTCCCGGATCATTTGTTTGATCATCCGAAGTTTGGCTGTCCTCCTCCTGCCCATTTTCCGTTGTTTCGGCAGTTGGCTGATTCTGATCTTCAGTTTGCTCTGAACCTTGGTTTTGGTCTTGATTCGGTTCTTGATTCGGTTCTTGGTTTGGCTCTTGGTCTTGATTTGAGTCTTGATCCTGATTTTGATCTGGTTCGCCAGATGCAGGATCATCATCTCCCGGGTTGGCGTTTCCGTTATCCGGAGATTCTTTAAGACCATCCGATAATTCTTTCAGTTCAGCCGCGACGCTTTTTAATTCATCCTGCTGTTCTTTAAGATCGATCCCTAGATCCTTCGGCTGTTCCTCATCACCATTTTTGTCTTCATCATCACTTTTATCCTCATCTTCATCAGGATCGGTGCTGCCTGGAGAATCTTCCGGTTGGGTTAACCTAGAACGCGCATCAATCATTACAGGCTGAATCTGATCTAAGTTATAAACTCTTGTTTTCGCTTGATACTCATCAATCAGCTGATTTTGAATATTACCAATCGCAAACTTTTGATCAGGGACCTGATTTTCACGGAAGGTTCTCAAATCCTTATTCGAACTCGCAGCCGAGCCGAACTGGGTCTGCAGGGTGCCAAACGCTGTGGTCATGCCGCTCATTCTTTCGCTGAAGCGGCTGGCGGCGCTGTCCTGCTTTTCATCGATCGATTGCAGGCCTGCCTGGATTTGCTTTTCATTGTCGGCTTGTGCCGCCTGAAGCAGTTCGGACTGTTCCTGCTGGTATTTTTTATATTGATCGACGTTTTCGACAAAGCCGTCCAACTGTTTTTTTGTTTCTTCAACGCTCGCGTTTCGGTCTTTTGACGTGCTCTGCGTTTCATTGATCGACTCTTTGAGCGTATCGATCATCTCTTTTTGTCTATTGACCTCACCCGCTAGGTTGTTGGAGCTCGGTTTATAGAAATTGTACATGGCGTTTTGGAACTCTGATTCTTTGTCTACGATGTTGTCAAATTCTGTTCTGACATTTTTGACTTCCTGTTTGACGAAATCCCAATACAGGGAAGACATTTGTTTGCTCATCGTTTTTTGCGCTTGTTGCAGTTCGCGCTGGACTTTTTCTTTGTTGACGGCGTCAAGCCGGTCCTGAATGCTGAATTCCAAGACCGCTTTTTGCGGGCGGTCTTCATTGTAGCTTAAAATATTTTTTGAGAAATCCGAAGGAATGTACACAATCGCATCGTACTTCCTTTCGGCAAGTCCGCTTTCAGCTGCACTGCGGCCTACGACCGTCCATTCATAGTCAGGACGGTCAGCCAAGATTGCCGCGACATCGCGGCCGAAAAAGACTTTTTCATCGCCGGTCTCATCTTCGCCATTTTTCTCAAACCCCATATCCTCATTTACAACGGCGATTTCCCTGGTGGCATTCGATACCTTTTTCGTCGGGTTCTCGCCGATGAAATGAAAAAACAAGACCGGCAGCAAAATGATGATGACCATGGCGCTGATTATTTTCAGCGAGCTTTTTTGTTGTGCCGTCATTTCGTTTTCTTCCTTTCTACAGAACATAAAGGAATTTGAATTTTCCTTTCCTTACCGTTTTCAACGATATAGCCAAAGCCCGGCTGAATTTCCGGCTCCTGCCGTTCATATGGGAGCTGGATCAGGTTCTGCTCGGACTTTTTCATCAGCAGCATGGCATGTCTGACTTGTTTGACCTCGCTTGTTAATGAATCATATCCCTTTGTAAACTCACTGTGATTTCCGGCAGGTATAAAGTGGAAACCTAAATGAGCATAAGACTTCATAAACATCGCCATTTTATCTTGGATCGATGGGTCAATCGCCTGCTGGAATCGTGAAATTCCGTCGACGATAAAGACCATTGGCGAAAAGTCAAGGTTGCCGATTTCACCTTGTTTGACGGCCTCTAAATACATAGCTTCCCTCGTCCGGCATATTTCTTCGGTTTCAGACAGCCAAAGGAGAATGTCATCCTTTGTTTCAAGGTAGCTGATCTGATCCTCTGTCGCGTATTGAGACAGGCCGCGATCGATCGAATCAAACAAAGCGATTTTTTTCGTATCATGATCAAGCAGATGTTCGAGCATGATCTTGATGACATTTGTTTTGCCGCGCTGAGTCTGACCCATGATGAGACAGTGCTTGTTTTTCTCAAGGTTGAAGTAAACAGGTTCGACAGACTCTTCATCAAGCCCCATTGGAATAAGGCCTCTTTCAGGCTGCAGCGGATAGTCCCTCTTCAATTGCATCACTGAAAGCTCGAGCGGCAGCATCGGCACCGGCGCCGGTTTTCTCATACCTTGGAAGCGGTTTGCGATGTCCTGGATTTCGGCTTTGATCTTTTCAAACATCTCGATATCGCTGCTTGCTTCAACAGGCATAAACATTTGTGCAAAGTACTGATTTTCTTTATTGATAATGACGCGCCCCGGAATCGGCTCAAGGCTGAATTCCGGCCTTCCGATAATCGAATAGGCTTCAGACTGATCCATTAAATAATGAACGACCCTTGTTTTCAGATTGTTCAAGAGCGACTGCCTGATCGCGTTGACCCTTGTCGCCGTCAGGATCAAATAAATCCCCAGAGACTGGCCGTCGCGTGCAAACTGAATAAATTCAGCCTCAAGCTCATGCATTTCATCTTTGATAATGTCAAAGTTGTCAACCGTGATAAAAATGAACGGAAGCTTTTCTTCGTTTAGCGCGTTGTACATCTTAATATGACTGATTTCCTTCGCACGGAACAAATTTTTCCGGTGCTCGATTTCTTCTTTGATGCGCACCATAAACTTCTCGATTTTTCTCGTCTGATCCATCAAGAAGTAATCTGCTGTATGCGGGAGTCTCGAAAGCGGAAGCAGTGTTCCGTTGCCAAAATCAAAGATGTAGCAATGCAGTTCCTCAGGCGTGTATTTGGCCGCAAAGCTCATCAGGAAGGTAGTGGCGGTCAGCGACTTTCCATAGCCGGATGATCCGACAATGCCGATATTTCCGTCATCCATCATCCGGTAGCTGATTGGTTCCTGACTTTGCTTTTCAGGCTCATCAATAAAGGCGAAATGAAATGTATCGGCTTCCTCTGACGGATAAAGCGCTTTGGGGATGCGCTCATCAAGCGGAGGCAGCCAAGGGCTTGGGAGCTTTTCGATTTCCAAATTCGTTTGAATCTGCTCAATTTGCTCCACGACAGCCGCAATTTCCGTCTGAACCTCTTTTTTCGCCGCATGGTCTGCATCAACATCTGATAAAGGAATTAATCCGGTATCTGTTACAATCGCTACTTCATCCTCTGTTCCGTAGGCGTCCTCGGCATAAGGAGCCCCGCTCCAAGCAGACTGGAACAGTTCGTACACCTCGTTGTTGCCGACCTGTAAATAGCCGCGGCCTGTTACTGTGATGGTGGCCGCATCCCCGTTTTTGAGGATTTCTTTACTGTCATTGGCGTCCTGCACCTTCAAGGCCACTTTAAATCTGGAGTTGCTCCAAATCTGGTCATCGATGATGCCGCCGGGCTTTTGCGTCGCCAAGATCAAATGCACCCCGAGGCTCCGGCCGATCCTTGCCGCACTGACAAGCTCGCGGATAAATTCCGGTTCTTCGCTTTTCAGTTCGGCAAACTCATCAGAAATTAAGAACAGGTGCGGCATCGCCGTTTTCGCTTTTTTCTGTTTGTAAAGCTTTGTATAGTCGTTGATGTGATTGACATTGTACTGATCAAAAAGGCGCTGCCTTTTCTTCAGCTCGCTTTTGATGGACGCCAATGCGCGCGTACTGAAGTTTTTGCTGCCTTCAATGTTTGTAATCGTTCCGAGCAAATGAGGAATATTCCGGAACGGCTGAGCCATTCCGCCTCCCTTATAGTCAATCAGCAGAAAAGCGACTTCGTGCGGATGGAAGTGAACGGCCAAAGACAAAATATAAGTCTGTAAAAATTCACTTTTCCCCGATCCGGTCGTCCCAGCAAGCAATCCGTGGGGACCGTGCGCTTTTTCATGCAAATTCAAATAAACGATGTCATCTTTTCCTTTGTATCCGATCGGCACTGCCAGCGATTTAGCCGATTCACTTGTCAGCCACTTTTGTGCGATTCCAATGTCCTCGACTTCTTTCGCATGGAACAGTTCAAGGAACGAGACCGTGTCAGGGATTGAGTTCGTCATGCCCATCTGGTGGTCAAGCGTTCTTAATGTACGGGAAAAGAATTCATTATCTTCCCTGTTATGGTGGTCCAATTGAAACGGGATCTGGACGGCTTTCTTTTGCTTGATCAGAATGTCGCCTTCCTGCTCAGTAATATAACGAACAAGGGTATGAATGTTTTCGGACAGGCTTTCTTTCGTCTCTGCCGCAACGATCGTCGACACTCCGAGGTTTTTCTGCTTGCCTTCCAAATATTCAAGAATAACGTGTTCAGCGATCAGCTGCTGATTGGTGATAATAAAGACAAAATGCGGTCTGAACCGGGTTTTGTCTCTGTTTTCATCTAAATCCCGTTCTCTTAAAATCTCATATATGCTTGAAAGAAGCTGGTCTCTCGTCTGTTCATTGTAAATAAACCCTTTCGCATATGTATGCGGCAGCTGAAAGTGCGGAAGCCACTTCATCCATTCCCAGTCTTTGTACTCGGCCTCGTCAAAAATAAAGACAAAGCGCAAATCATGATAACTGTGGAAAAAAGCAAGCTGTCCGACAAGCTGATGTATCTCATTTTTGACGACGGATTCTTTCCCGACGACCCCCATCGGCCCTTCGGCAAGATTGACGGTAACGGGCGCGCTTCTCAGCTCCCTGTAGACTTCTTCCATCTTTTGCGTCTGTTCAAGCAGATGGTCTGTATCACGGTTTGCCAGATCTCCGCCGTTCAGGTTGATTTGATAAGAGGAAGCGACCGTTCCCGTACCGAGACGAATCTGCAAGAAATCGGCGCTTTCAATTGATTTTTCCCAAATTCGGCCGCTGATTTCTTTCGTCAAATACTTCATTCTTTCAAATGTCGGAAAGTGGAACTCCAGGACGAACTTCTGTCTTTCTGCAAGTTCATGAAGTTCCTTCTTTTTATTTTCGAGGTACAGCGTATAGACACGCTCCCTTTTTTCCTCCCGTTTTTTGCGCTGATTTTTGTCACGGAAGTACTGCACAGTCGATGTAATCAGCGTCATCACAAACATCGCCAAAGAAACGATAATAAAGATCCCCCGCGGCTGAATGATCGCCACGATTCCCATGACAAGCAGCATGACAAGCGGAGGCAGAATCATCAGCCATAAGCCTCTGTTGTCGCCGTCGCTTTCCTGCGCAGGAAAGCTGAAGGATACTTTCTCATCCGGCAAGTCATAGATCATCCTAGGCGGCCTGCGATATTGCGGATATTTATTTTTCGTTTCAGAGGAAGGTTTGAGCATTTTTTCCAAATTGGTGTCAAACGTTCCCTGTCCATTTACTTCTAAAAGGTCGCCTTCAATGATTCGGAAAGTATTCAAACCGAATAAAATTTCATCCCCGTTTTGTACAGCGGCGGGAGCGGATATTTTTTCTCCGTTCATATAAACGAGCGCGTCGCTCGGAATCACATTCCATTTGCCTTCAAGACGGATGAAGGAGAAGGTGCCGCCGTCTCCAAAAAATGAATCCATTTCAGGGAAATAAATATCTGCTTCCTGATCAAGGGAAGAAACAGCGATCTCTTTTCTATCCCCTAAATAGTAGATAGGAGCGCTTTCGGATTCCTCCGTTAAAAAGAGCGTCAGTTCTTCTGCGCCGTCTTTTACGGCCGTGTTTTCGCCGAGCGCCAGAGAAGAAGCAGGCTCCCCTTCCCGATATACGCTGTAAAGAACGGACTCCTTTTGTTTTTCTAAAGCCACCGGACCCTTTTCAAACGGAAAATGGCTGATGGTGACGGAATCCTTCAGATCAGGTCCGATTGTCAGGGTGCGGCTGATGTGATCATCCAGTTTTACTTTTTGATAGTTTTCTTGATAAAAAATCCATAACAGACTCATTTTCCCGCCTCCTGCCAACAACAGGTTTTTTCGCTTTTATTTATCATCTTTTTTCTTTTTGTCTTCCTTTTCTTTATTTTCCTTTGCCGCCTGTTCTTGTTTTGCTTTTTCTTCCTGTTTAGCCTTTTCGGCATCCTGCTCGTCTGTGCTTGCCTGCTGGGTTTCTTCAGCATTTTCCTTCTGATCACTTTCCTGTTGTTCTGTCATTCTTTTGATTTCTTCATATTCTTTATTCAGCGGTTCAAGCTGTTTCTCTCGATCTTCACTTGATAATTGGTCATTGCCTTTGATTTCTTCCATATATTTAACGATGGCGTAACCAATCCACGTATTGTCCTCCAGCAGTCGGGCCGTGTCTAAGGCTTCCTTGTTTTCGCCCCGTCCGATATGAATAAAATATTTAAAGTACTTCGGATCGGCTTGGAGAGTGAGCGTGTTCAACGCTGTTTCCTGTCCGTCCGCTTCCTTCAGCACGTTGTCAACGGCAACATATGAATATGCGAGCTGATATTGAACAGACTCGGGCATGTCGCCGGCATCATATTTATCGAGCGTACTGATGACTTTGCTGTACTGTTTATTTAAAAAGTAGCGGTTGCTTTCGACAAAGGCTTCCTGTTTGGGCTGTGCAAAAAATAGTGAATAAAAAGAAAATAGAACAGCCGGTATTAAGCATAAAATAAGACCTAATCCTATGTATCTTTGAATCTTCCACTTCTTCTTTGGAAGATGGACAAGCGTTTTTTCTTCAGCATCCAGTTCATCAAGTCTTTTTTGAATGACGGCTTTTAAATCGCCGTACGACTTGCTTGAGACGATGTCTTTCGCTTCATCTGAGAACTTTATTGTTTCACTGTATTTTAAATACTCTTCAAAGGTAAATTCTCCGTCAACAGCGAGCGCCGCTGCTGCTTTTACTTCTTTAAAGAGTCTTTCTTCATCGTTTTCATATGGCGGAATGCTTTCTTTCACTCCATAATGTAAAAATTCAGGGGTTAACCCTTTGTCAAAGACAATGTTTTCAGGCGCTACGATCAGGTGCAGCCTGTTGACAGCATGCTCTTCAACAGCCTTGACGAGCTGGTAGGCGAAAAGCCATTTGCTTTTTTTATTTTTAGACTTCAAATAACGAAATGCTTTATATTCAGCAGGAGGCTGAATTGAAATTTGGACTTCATCATCGGTCATGACGGTTTCTTTTGTAAAGGAAGGATCGACTTCTTTAATGACGTTTGCTTCCAAGCCGTTCACAAGATTGATTTTTTCTCTCTGAAAACGAAATATATAGGTATCTTCTTCTTTCGTCATGACGGCCTCTAATTGATTTTCCAGATACGTTTTCTTTTTCTCTGCCATTCATCCAGATCCTTTCATAATATTTCCAGTCGGTCTCCCGTCGTAATACCGCATTGTGCTAACGTGTATTCGCCTGAAAAAACGGCATCTTTGTTTGCGACCCTAATCCAGTATCCCTCTCTGGGCGGCACATGGATGCTTTTGGCCTGCCAGGCGATGTCGATTACCTTTTTAACGGAATGGTAATCTGACAGTCTCAGATCAAAAGCGCTGCCGTCATAATGTTTTAAATCGATGGTAATGTCAACATACACCAGTTCATCACCTCTCAATAGAAAAAGCGCCGTCATCTTCTTTTGGATTAGGCGCTTCTCTCTTTCTTCTAATCTGTAAATTAGCCGCGGATTTGGCTAGCGATGTCTTGGTCAGTGCTTTCAAGTGTGTTAGCAGTCTGATGAAGCTGTTTAGAAACGTCGCTTAGAAGTTCAGCCATTTTAATAAAAGAAGGTCTTAGCTCTTGATATTGCTCTGCGAATGCACGGCTTGATTCACCTTCCCACATATCTTGAAGCTGATTGATCATTTGATCAAGACGCTGGTTAACCTGTTCAGTTACATCTCCGCTTTCTTTTTGATATCTGTCAGCCATTTGCCGCAGTTCTGCCGGCGTAACACGAATGATTCCTGACATATTCCTTATACCTCCTGCGCTATTCGCCCTAGATATGGGCTAAATAACTTATTTTTTTTGAACGTTTTAATTATAAAAACAAGATTGAGGCACAGTCAAACAAATCTGTTGTTATTTTACAAAATGAGTCTAAAGGTTTATCATTCCTCTATTTCCATCCAGCTAAAATTCTAGAAATCTAGTAATAAATTCTCAATTTATATTGCTTTTTCGGACTGAATCAAAAGGAATGGTTCTATATGACTACAGGTGGAATACCCAGCAAATAAACGGCCTGCCTGACAATCCATAGGGAAAAGGATGGATCGCACTATAATGAAGGAACTCAGGAAGCTGCAGCCAAAAAAAGCCTGCCTCCAAGCAAAGGAGACAGGCTTTTTTTCATCAGCCGGCTTTTAATGTAGCAGGTTTTTGCCGATTGTAGTGATGTAAAAAGTAATCGTCGGTTTCCGCACGGATCACCTTCCATAATAAAACAAGGGCCACTAAGTTCGGAATCATCATTAAAGCGTTCGCCATGTCGGCAAAAGCCCATACCGTACTCAGGCTTGCGACTGCACCGTAATAAGCGGCGAATACATAAACAATCCGGTAAACCGGCACCCATTTTAAGCCAACCAAGTATTCAAGACATTTTTCTCCATAAACATACCAGCCGACAATTGTTGAAAAGCCGAAAAAGATCACTGAAAACGTCACAATATACTTACCCGTTATTCCTAGTGAAGAAGCAAATGCGGCATTTGTCAGCGCCCCTGCATCAAGGGATGTGTCATGGGCAACACCTGAAAGCAAGCCGCCTGAAGGATCCCAGAAGCCCGTAATGATCAGGACAAGCCCTGTCATCGTACAAACGATCAAAGTCACGATGAACGTCCCTGTCATAGCGACCAATGCCGCCTTGACGGGATGATCCGTTTTGGCATTTCCGGCGATTAAAGCCGCCGTTCCCAAACCGGCTTCGTTTGAAAAGATCCCTTTTGACATACCGTTTCTGATCGCCTCAGAAACGATCACTCCTGTAAAACCTCCTGCTGCTGATACCGGGTTGAAGGCATGATGAAAAATCAGCTGAAACGCTGGAATAATTTGATCATAATGAAGAAAAATGATGATCAAAGAACCGCTGATATAAAGAATCGCCATGATCGGCACAAAGATGCTCGCAACCGTACTGACGCGCTGAAAGCCGCCGAAAATGATCGCCGCCGTTAATACCGCCAGCACAAGGCCGATCACCCAGTCGTGAATCCCGAAGGTGTGTGTAACCACTTCAGCAATCGTATTGGACTGAACAGAGTCACCGATGCCAAAAGAAGCGAGCACACCTGAAACCGCAAATAAGACTGCGAGCGGCTTCCACTTCTTCCCCAGGCCTTTCTCAACGTAGTACATCGGTCCTCCCGAATACTCGCCGCGTTCATTTTTGACCCGGTATTTGATAGCCAGCAAAGCTTCACTGTATTTGGTAGCCATCCCTAAAAGACCGACAAGCCACATCCAAAACAAAGCTCCCGGGCCACCGACCGTAATCGCCGTGGCCACGCCGGCGATATTTCCGTTTCCAATCGTTCCGGCCAGCGTCGTCATCAGCGCTTTAAAGTTGCTGACATCGCCGTCCGCCCCGGCTGATTCTTTTTCTTTCCCGAAAGCAAGCTTGAATGCATATATCAATCGTTTAAATTGAAGCCCCCGCAAGATCACCGTCAAAAATATACCGGTCCCTACAAGCAGAACGATGCCCGGGACTCCCCATAAAATGCCGTTTATTTTCTCTAATATAAACAATGTTCCCTACTCCTCTTATTTCAAAATAATTAAATTTGTTGTAACACCGTAGAACATTTATGAAAAATAATAAATCATAATCAACTTTTTTGTTGATTTTAACAAACAACTATATTCATAATAAAAGTAAGATGGGTATATGTCAAAATTTTTTCATGCAAACATAAAAGTAGGGGTTTTTTATGAATAATCGAATGAATCCTTTTAAATATCAATATGACCGATTAGAAGATGTGGCAGATCATATCAGCGAGGTGCTGGACTGTCCGATTACGATAGAAGATGTCAACCATCGCCTCCTCGCTTACAGTACGCACAGCGATTATACAGATCCGGCGAGGACATCGACGATCATCGGCCGGCGCGTCCCGGAAAAGGTGATCAACAAGCTCTGGAAAGACGGGACAATCCCCGCCTTGATGAAAACAGACGAACCGATCAGGGTGGAACAAATCGATGAAGTCGGACTGAGCAGCCGGGTGGCGATCTCCATCTGGAAAAACAGCGAAGTGATCGGATTTATTTGGGCTCTTGAAAGCCAAAAAAAGCTGTCGGAAGAAGAGCTGCACCTCTTAAGGCTTGCCGCAGATTCTGTTAAGAATAAGCTTTTGCCCTATCAAGTCCGCAAACGAAAAAACGAACAGCGCAGCCAGGAGTTTTTCTGGAAGCTGCTCACCGGCCATATTTCAGAAGAACAGGAAATCGCTGACGGCTTTCATCAGCTTGGAATCGGTGTGCCGTCATCTTATTCTGTCTTAATCATCCGCCTGAAAAATGAAATCGAGGAAAAAACCGAAAAACAGCTCAATTATTTGCTGGAAACGACTCAGCAGATGCAAATTCTTCTGACCACGATCGATTATAATGAGCTGATCATCCTCGCTTCTCCAAAAACAGGGCAAAACGGGCAGCCGTTCAACGATTTGAAACAGTTTGCCGGAAGTATACAAAAGCAGCTGGAAGAACGCTATAAGCTGAACGACAGCACCATTTCGATCGGCGGAATGTACGCCTTGATCACCCGTGTGCACCAGTCCTATCAGGAAGCGCTCTCCGCCTTGAAAGTGAAAGAGCGGTTTGCGGATGAGACCAAACATCTCGTCAGCTTTTCAGAACTTGGCATTTATCAATATCTCGATGTGCTTGCCGAAAAAAGAAAGCAAGCAAACTACCCCAACTATTCTCTGATGCAGCTTGAAGCTTATGATCAAGAACATCACTCAAATCTTGTCGAGACGCTTGAACAATTTATCGAATGCGACAGCAATGTCAACACTGCCGCCAAAAAGCTGAACATTCACGTCAATACGTTAAACTACAGGCTGAAGCGCATTAGCAAAATCGCTGAAATCGATTTGAAAAACATTAATGAAAAGTTTACGATTTACCTTGAAATCAAGCTGCGCAACATGCATTTGTGAAATTCCACAAATGCATGTTTTTTTATTTTCTCATTCAAACAAAGAAAATTCTAAAAAATCAGTATAAACTAAAAGAACAGCCGTTTTACAGAAAAAGGAGGATCAATGCGATGATTATCGGGGTTCCGAAAGAAATAAAGAACAATGAAAACAGGGTAGCTTTAACTCCTGGTGCTGCGGCACAGCTGATTAACGCCGGACACCGCGTGATCATGGAAGCAAATGCAGGTGCAGGAAGCGGTTTTGAAAATGAGGATTACGTATCGGTGGGAGCGGAAATTGCCGAACAGGCGAAGGCCGTCTGGGATGCTGCCGATATGGTCATGAAAGTAAAAGAGCCTCTTCCTGAAGAATATTCTTATTTTAGAGAAGGGCTGATCTTGTTCACCTATCTGCATTTGGCTGCCGAGCCTTCTTTAGCAGAAGCATTAAAACAAAAAGGCGTCATGGCCATCGCATATGAAACGGTGAGCGCCGGCCGCTCTCTTCCTTTGCTGACGCCGATGTCAGAAGTGGCCGGAAGAATGGCCGCTCAAATCGGCGCCCAATTTCTTGAAAAGCCAAAAGGAGGAAAAGGCATTTTATTAGCCGGCGTTCCCGGCGTTGCACGCGGAAAGGTTACCATCATCGGCGGAGGTGTTGTCGGTACAAACGCGGCTAAAATTGCAGCCGGCCTTGGAGGGGACGTGACAATGATTGATCTCAACGCAGACCGGCTGCGCCAGCTTGATGATCAATTCGGCCATCAAATCAAAACACTGATGTCAAACCCGGTCAACATTGCCGACGCTGTAGCTGAAGCCGACCTTCTCATCTGCGCGGTGCTGATTCCAGGGGCAAAAGCTCCGACTTTAGTGACGGAGGAAATGGTAAAGCAAATGAAACCAGGCTCCGTGATCGTTGATGTAGCGATTGACCAAGGCGGAATTGTTGAAACGGTCGACCACATCACAACCCATGACAACCCGACCTACGAAAAACACGGAATTGTCCATTACGCCGTCGCCAACATGCCTGGCGCGGTTCCGCGGACTTCTACCATCGCACTGACGAATGTAACGGTTCCTTATGCGCTTGAGATTGCAAACAAGGGTGCAGCTAAAGCGATTCTTGAAAACGCGGCCCTCAAAGCCGGGGTTAATGCGGCAAACGGACATATTACCTATGAAGCGGTGGCCAGAGATTTAAATTATGATTACGTTCCGGCGGAACTGGCAATTGAAAACTCGTCGTCTGCGACAGAAGCTTAACATAAAAAAGCCAGAGACTTGCATTATCGGTCTCCGGCTTTTTAATTCATTTATATGGATATTAAACATTTATTTTCTAATTACTATCAACACGAAGAATCCTGGATGATTCCACGACTTCTTCTTAACTCTTTTGCCAGCAGTGAAGATCTTGGCCCTCTTTGACGCATTAGCAGTTTTATCTCCTCAATGCTTAGATAAGAAAGCCTAATATGATAGCAGTTGATATATTCAATTACAGCAAAAACATAGAGAAAAATATAAAGCATTAAATCTAGTGATTTATTTTGTATTTGATAGTGAAAATAAGGAATCCTGCCCCCACCAACATCAAGTTGAGCCTTTTTAATAAAAGAAAAAGGCGGATGATCTGCGGACTTAGATCAGAGCAGCTGTTTTGCTTTACCCGTTTATATTTGAGGTACCAATACAGACTGCCCTGCAGCAATAAAAATTCCAACAAAGCAAATGCAAATAAAGAAGGAATTGACATTAAATAAGGCTTTGTCCACTCAAGCAGATCAATGCTCCAAATCCACAGAATAGGAAAATACACAACTGCAAATCCTTCACCAAAACATAATTCAAACAGCTTTTTTTTGAACTTTTCTCTTCATAGACTGACGATTCCAGTTTTTTATTGCGAAATTCAAACAATCCTATTCAGCTCCCCGCCCATTCCAAATCCTCCGGGCCGTTCCCAAAACAGGGATCACCCCAAACAAAAGCAGCATCCACAAGACCCGGTCTGAAAAGTCTCCGGACAAAACCAGTGCAGCTGTAAGCGCAGCCAGCATAACCGTTAAAAAAACGGCAAAAGCGCTTTTTTTAAATGCTGCAAACAGAAACAAAAAGCATGCAGCCAGCATGAAAAATATGATGAGCTGTATAAAAAACATCACGTTCCCTCCGATCATGACGGATTAATCAAAACTGTACCTTTCTTCCTTCCATGGGTTCCCCCGCATATGGTAGCCGTTTTTCTCCCAAAAGCCCGGGTGGTTTTCCTTTGTAAACTGGATGCCTCTCAGCCATTTGGCGCTTTTCCAAAAGTAAAGGTGCGGCATGACGGCCCTGAGCGGAAAGCCGTGTTCAGGGGTGAGCGGAACACCGTTGTGGGAGTGGGCCAGCAAAGAGGAATCCATTAAAAAGTCCTCCAGCGGCACATTCGCCGTCCAGCCTTTCTCTGCATGCAAAATGACAAACCGGGCCTCCTCAAGCGGCTTTGTCATTTTGGCTATTTCCTGCGTCTTGATGCCTTTCCATACATTATCGAGTTTTGACCATCCTGTCACACAATGGATGTCATTGGACACTTCGCTTTGCGGCATCTCGCACAATTCATCGAACGTCAATAGGAGCGGCTGTTCGACCAAACCGTAGATTTGCAGATTCCATTTTGATAAATCTTCATAATCGGGAACATGGCCTGTATGGAGGACTGGAAACGATGTTGTGACATTCTGGTTTGGAGGCACTCTGTCAGACTGCTGATGCTGTCTAGCTTTTCCAAAAAACATGAAAGCACCCCTTTTTGTTAACTGATATAAAATACAAGTTGACAAACTATTTCATCATCTTTTACGATAAAGTTGTGAATCATGAGGAGGAACAAACAAAATGAAAAAACAAAAGCTTCGCGCCAGCGACATGGCGCTTGTCGGAATGTTTGCCGCCCTGATGGGGATCGGCGCGAATATCACTTCGTTTGCCCCTTTTCTGCAAATCGGCGGGATTCCGCTGACGATGCAGCCGTTTTTCTGCTTGCTCGCCGGCCTTCTGCTCGGACGCAGATTAGGTGCGCTGTCCATGATCGTTTATGCTTTAGTCGGCTTGATAGGCGCTCCTGTTTTCTCTTCTTTTTCCGGCGGTGCTGCCGCTTTTTTAAAGGGAAGCGGCGGTTTTATTTTGTCCTATATCCCAGCAGCATATGCTGCGGGCTCGATCACTGACAGAAAATCCGAACCGGGTACAGGCCATTTTTTCACAGCTTCATTGATCGGTACGTTGATCATCTATGTAATCGGCGTCAACTATATGTATCTCGCTTTTCGAACTTGGCTTGACACGCCTATAGCTTATCCTCACGCATGGGGGATGATGACCTGGTTTTTCATCAAAGACCTGGCCTTCTCCGTCCTGCTGGCCGCACTGGCTTCAAAGGTTTATAGAGCGGTTCAGAAAGCGGGCGGATTCAGAAGACATACCACTTTTTAACCCCAACAGGTTCTGTTTTTATTTTAGCAAATATAAAAAAAAATTCCCCTGCAAACGGGGAATTTTTTTTAAAGAATAATCGCAGCGATCCAACCGAACAAAATCAGCGGAATATTGTAAAAAATGAAGGTCGGGACACAAGTATCCCAAATATGGTGATGCTGTCCATCTGCATTTAAGCCTGACGTTGGTCCAAGTGTGCTGTCGCTCGCCGGTGAACCGGCATCTCCCAAAGCAGCTGCCGTTCCGATAATGGCGATTGTCGCCATCGGGCTGAAACCGAGCTGCAAGCACAGCGGTACAAATATGGTTGCGATAATCGGAATTGTCGCAAATGATGAACCGATTCCCATTGTAATAAGCAGCCCGACGATCAGCATCAGCAAGGCGCCGACAACCTGATTGTTGCTGATCAAGCCTGTTGAAGCTTCAACAAGGGACTGCACATCACCCGTTTTTTCAAGGACATTGGCAAAGCCTGCAGCGGCAAGCATGACAAAGCCGATAAACGCCATCATGTTCATCCCGCTCGTGATTAGTTCGTCAGCTTCGCCTCTTTTCATAGCACCGCTTAAGAATAATACCGCCAATCCGCTGAGCGCGCCGAATATCATGCCGTCAACGTCTAAGCTCTGTGATAAATAAAGCTGCACACTTAATGAGACAGCGATGGCCGCCACGGCGATAGCAAGGCTTTTTTTCGTATAAGCCGCCGGCTTTTGTCCGGCGATTTCTTTCATTTCGTATGTGCGCGGTTTTCGATATACAAAAGCCGCTGCCGCAAGACCGACAACCATTCCCGCGATCGGAATGATCATTGCAAGCGGAATATCTGCCAAGGTAACGGAAAGCCCCGCGTCTTTCATATTATCTTTTAAAATCCCCTGAAAAATCTGGCCGAACCCGACCGGAAGCAAAATATAAGGAGCCGTTAATCCGAATGTCATCGCACACGCAATCACCCGGCGATCCACTTGCAGCTCATTTAAAATTTTCAATAATGGCGGGATTAAAACTGGTATAAATGCGATATGAACAGGTACGACATTTTGCGACATACACGAAATGATTAAAATGACAAGGACGATCAACACTTTCGAAAGTGTTTTACGCCGCGTATCCCCTTCTTTGCCGATCAGCTTTACAGCAGCTTCGACCATGGCATCCGGAAGGCCCGTTTTCGTCAAGGAGACTGCAAATGCGCCAAGAAGCGCGTAGCTGACGGCTACCGTCGCATTTCCTCCAAGCCCTTCTGTAAAAACACTGACCGTCTGACCAAGGCCGAGCCCGCCGGTCAGACCGCCGGCTAGAGCACCTGCAATCAGGGCAATGACAACATTGACCCGCAGCAGGCTTAATATAAGCATCACAATAACAGCAATCACAACTGCATTCATATTTTAAACCTCCGAGAAAACACTTTAGTTTGCTAATGTAGTAGATAATTAAAGTAATGAACGTATAGTACCACATGATTTGTGATTGCGTCAATGAAGCTTTTAAATTTTGAAAACTTTTCTATAAAAAATCCCCTTCATAAACATGAAGGGGATTCAAGATTACAGATTGCCCGTAAACCGCTCAACAAATGTGACAAGCGTTCTCACCATCACGCCTGTCCCGCCTTTTGGCCCGAAGCACGTATGTTTATTTATCGTGGCCGTGCCGGCTATATCAAGATGCACCCATGGTGTCTGCTCTGCGAATTCCCCGAGAAAGGTTCCGGCCATGATAGCGTGGCCTTCTCTTCCGGGGGAATTGTTTAAGTCAGCCATTTGGCTGTTTTTTACTCTCTTCTTATCCTTTTCTGTAATCGGCAGCTGCCAAATCGCTTCGCCCGCTTCTTCGGCCGCCTGCCGGACATGCTGATAAAGCGGATCATGATTGGTCATGGCCCCCGTTGTTTCCGTACCAAGAGCGACGATCACGCCCCCGGTCAATGTGGCAACATCAATCAATACAGAAGCTCCGTGGTGTTTCGCATAAGTCAGGCCATCGGCTAATGCGAGCCTTCCTTCAGCATCCGTATTCAAAATTTCAATCGTTTTGCCGCTGAGCGAAACAATCACATCATCAGGCTTCATGGCGCTGCCTGAAATCATATTGTCTGTAGACGGGATGACAGCAAGCACATTTTGCTCGGGACGCAATTCCCCAATCGCTTCCATTGCCCCTAAAACACTTGCGGCTCCCCCCATATCCGACTTCATGCCGACAATCCCGTCTTTCGGTTTGAGAGAGTAGCCCCCGGTATCAAAAGTGATTCCTTTGCCGACCAAACCGATGACATCATCCCATGTTTCTCTCCCTTGATACTTTAAAACGATCATTTTCGGCGGTTCTTCAGACCCTTGGTTGACCGCCAGCAGTCCGCCCATGCCGAGCTCTTCCATTTCATCTTTTTCAAGGATTTCGCATTCGAATTCGTATTTAGCCGCAAGTTCAGCCGCATATGAGGCAAGATCGGCCGCCGTGAGCATGTTGCCCGGCATGTTGACGAGGGTTCTCGCCGAATTCGTCGCATGGCCATACACCTGTCCGACATGCAGGCTGGCCTGAACTTCCTTAAGGTCATGGTCTGTCAAAGCATAGACATTTTTCAGGGAATGATCGGGTTCATTAGGTCTGTGCTTGTAATCCTGCACTTCATAGCATGACAGCATGCAGGATTCCGCCAATGCATGTGCAGCATCGTTTGCAGAGACTTGATCAGACACGAAGCTGTCAAGCAAAACCGCCATCTCCTGTTTTCTGTCTTTATAAATCGTTTGGACAGCTTCAGAAAAGCACTGCTTCGCGTCCTCAAACGTGAATTCCGCCTCCCGTCCCAATCCGACGACATACAGCCGTTTGACACCCGGGAGTGACGGGGTAAATATTTTAGACACTTTCGCTTTTTTGGAAGACACATCCCCGTCTTTTAAAAGCTGTAAGAGCTGACCGTTCAAGAGGCGGTCGATTTCTTCCGCTTTTCCATACAATTGGCTTTTTTTAAATAATCCGATCAGCAGCGTTTCTTTTTGATCAAAGTCTTTAAAGGCATAAAACATCAAGTTCACAGCTCCTTATCAGCAAAGTGAGTAAAATTGAGGCAACAATGTTATAATAGGAAAAACATTTTTTCCGTATAAGGTTTCATATGATATATTCTAACAAATAACTGTGTGATTTTCTGAATTCATCTCTATTTTCTCTATAGAAAGGATGTTCTGAAAATGGAAATCCTCACAAACTTTCCCTTACTGGCAAGCTTTGCCGCTATTTTTTTCGCTCAGTTCGTCAAAGTGCCCATTTACTTTATCGTCTCAAAAAAATGGGATTGGCGGCTGGTGACAAGCACGGGAGGAATGCCGAGCTCTCATTCAGCGGCCGTCACGGCGCTTTCTACGGGTGTGGCCCTTGATCATGGGATGGATTCGTCTTTGTTTGCGGTCTCCTCAATATTTGCGGTCATCACGATGTTTGATGCAACCGGCGTCAGAAGACACGCCGGAGAACAGGCAACGGTGCTCAATCGGCTTGTCCGGGACTTTAACCGCTTCGTCAATGAGGCAAAGGATTTTCCAAAAGTGCATCAGGAAGAAAAGCAAAAAAAGTTAAAAGAGCTGTTAGGCCATCAGCCGATCGAAGTCTTTTTCGGAGGGCTGACGGGAATCATCTTGACTTTGTTCCTTCACTATCTATTCATGTAAACATAAAAAACGTTTAAGCCGTTTCAGGTCTTAAACGTTTTTTTGCTTATTCTTTCGCCATTTTATACTTTTGTCTGAATACCTGCATCGATTTGTTTTCATTCAGCTTTGAGAGGTCTTCTTCCGTAACAGAGCCGTCCCCTTTTTTAATGACATAAACGTCAAGAGTTTTCTTTCCCCATTCATTATAGACGTCTTCAACCGTTTCATAGTATAAGTCAAGCCGATTTCCTTTAATGGCAGATCCTGTATCAGCGACTACGCCGTAGCCGTAGTCGGGAATGAACAAAATCGTTCCGATCGGAAAGACGGACGGATCCGCTGCAACGGTCGAATATAAATCTCTTTTCACTTTGACTCCTGAATATGTAAGCCCGTACTCCGGATGATGAGGCTGTTTTCCAGTCGATTCAGCCCCAGCAGTATACCCTGTTGCGGTGACTTTTTGTTTCGGATATTTACTCCAATCAAATGCGTCCTCAAGCTTTTTCGGTTTGTTTTTGATTTGCTTTGCGGCAGACAGCGATGTCTTTTCCGCTTTTTCTTTCGGAAGTGATTTAAAAGTCAGTCTTAACTGTTTGAAGGACAAGTCCTGCTCTTTTGCCCAGTTTGATATGTCCCGCGCTTCTACGCCTGAAACGGCAAAGAACGTTGTCATAAAAGCCAGGACAAACAAAACGGTCATCAAAAAACGCCTGAACATTGTCATCACTTTTCTCAATTCTTCCCACTCCTCTCACCATCTAATTGTTTCCAAGAGGGAAAAGAAATATTCAAATAGCGGAAAAATTTCAAGAAAAGTGAAAAAATTCAAAGCGCAAAAAAACCTTCTTCAGCAAAAAGAAGGTTTAAAACATTTGGTATCCTCTTTTTCGCAATGCTTTGATCGTGATTCCGGACAGAAGGGCCCCGGCCATTCCGCTTGCTAAAATCAAGATATCCGCTGCAGCTAAAGAAGCCACTCTGTCAAAAAGCCCTGAAAAGGCCTCTCCCGGAGCCTCTACATAGCGAATCCATTTTTCTTTATTCACAATGAAAAGGCATACAATCGGATAAATGACAGCCATAATCCAGGACATCCTGAGCAGCATGTTCAGCAAAAAGCCGATCCCGAAAAACAGCACGAAAAACAAGACAACCGATATGATCACAACTGGTAAACTTATCAAAGCCTTCCACCCCCAAGTAACCCCTTTTAGTGTACATTGGAGAAGGAACTTGAGTCAATCATTGGAAAGCCGGCTTTAGCGGTCTTTTCCGGTTCCCTGACAGTTGCTGCACGTTTCCGAACCGCCGAGCAGCAGCTGAAAATAGCCTTTTCCTGAACAAAATGTACAGGATGATTCAGAGCGATGGGTCGAAGAAGTCTTCATCAGATACACACCTTTTTCTTAATTTTCTGATAATATTACCATGAAGATTGTCAATGATAAAGTCAGAAAATATGACGGATTATTTGATGTAAGCGCTTAAAGAAGAGGATTTCTTCCTTTTTCTTTTGTTTTTAAAGATTTAGGGATGAAATAAAAAAGCCTGCAGCACCCGCTGCAAGCTCTTTTTTAGCTGGTGATCTTAGAAAAATTTAAATTTCCCTTTTTTAAGCACAAGACCCGGTCCGCCAATCAGGTAGAGCGAACGGTTGTCGATGATTTTTTTCATCATGGACGCGGAAGTTCCGGTCATTTTTTTGCCCAAAGCCACACCGATCGCATCGTGTTCGCCAAGCGATGCGACAGAGCCTTTATTATCAAATTTGAATGTTTCTGTTTCTTTGCCGTGGATCAATGCGGCGATATTTGTCGCGCAAGTTTCGCCCTGCTGCATTGAAATCTGCGCTGTCGGCGGATATGGACGGTCGATTTCCTCATTGATGACGAGCGAGCAGTCGCCGATGACGAAAATGTCATCAAAGCTATCAACCCGAAGATCAGGTTTCACTTTGACACGGCCGCGCATGTTTTCAAAGCCTGATTCCTCGATCACCGGATTTCCGCGGACACCGGCTGCCCACACAACCGTACCTGCTTTAATTTCTTCAGTCTGGTCGTCTTTTCCGACGAAGATGCCGTCAGGTGTGCATTCTTTTACGGCAGTACCGATTTTGAATTCGACGCCTTTTCCTTCCAGATAGTTGACAGCATAATCGACAAGCTCCGGATCGAAGCCAGGCAGTACAGACGGCGCAGCTTCCACACAAATTAAGCGGACCTGCTGGCGGTCAATATCATATTCCCTGCACAATTCCGGTATGCGGTTAGCCAGTTCACCCAAAAATTCTATTCCTGTAAAACCCGCTCCTCCGACAACAATCGTCAGACGCTCAGGACGTTTTTCGGCTTCTGTATTGTATGTCGCAAATTGATATTCCATATGCTCGCGAAGCTGACGGGAGGAATCAATGTTTGAAATGGAGAATGCGTATTCTTTCAGTCCGGAAATTCCGAAGGTCTCAGGGACAGCTCCCAATGCGACGACGAGGTAGTCGTATGCAATCTCACCGGTTCCCAGGACGACCTTTTTTTCTTCTTTATTGATGTTCTTCACCGTATCCTGAACAAAACGGACGCGGGACGTGTTGATGACATCTTTAATTGGGTAGCGGCATCTGTCATGATGAAGTGTACCTGCGCTTGCCTCATGCATCCAGGTTGTCTCATAATGATAGTTGTGCTTATTGACAAGCGTAATATCTGCTTCATTGATACCGATTTTTTTGACAAGTCTCGTCACGGTCATTAATCCACCATAACCTGCACCTAACACTACTACTTTTGGCTTATTCAACGGAATCACATCCACCTTTTCTGTATTTTACTCTAAGCCGGTTTGAAAATAGCCTTTTGGTTATTGTCAACCTGTTGCCGGCTTTTTATGAAAAAAAGTTTGTGAAATCCTTCACTTTAGAGCCCTGAAAAACGGACCGTTTTTTCAGCAGATTGACGCATAATATTCATAAATAATTAACAAATTGTTCACAACTACATCATAGCGATTCACATTTGGTTTTTCAAGATTGAATATGCCGCTGGCGACATGCTTTTAGGAACAGCGGAGTCTCCTCCCCAAGATCCCTTGAAAAAACAGACGCGCTCGTATTTATTTTATGTGATATGATATAGTTAAGAACAATTTTCATTTAGGGGGCATTATTTTCATGCGTGAAGACTCAAAAGTATATGACATTACAATTATCGGAGGCGGCCCTGTCGGCTTGTTTACCGCGTTTTACGGCGGTATGCGGCAAGCGAGCGTCAAAATAATCGAAAGCCTGCCGCAGCTCGGCGGCCAGCTGTCCGCTTTATATCCGGAAAAATATATATATGATGTCGCCGGCTTCCCTAAAATCCGCGCTCAGGAGCTTGTCGATAATTTAAAAGACCAAATGGCGAAATTTGATCAGACGGTTTGTCTTGAGCAAGCTGTCGAAAGCGTTGAAAAGCAAGCGGACGGTATATTTAAGCTTGTGACAAACAAAGAAATTCACTACTCAAAAACAATCATTATTACAGCCGGAAACGGAGCGTTCCAGCCGAGAAAGCTTGAGCTGGAATCAGCGGCTCAATATGAAAATGCGAACCTCCATTACTTTATCGATGATATGAATAAATTCGCCGGCAAGCGCGTCGCCGTATTGGGAGGCGGAGACTCTGCCGTAGACTGGGCGCTTATGCTTGAGCCGATCGCGAAAGAAGTATCGATCATTCACCGCCGCGATAAATTCCGCGCTCATGAACACAGCGTCGAAAACCTGCGAAACTCTAAAGTGAACGTGTTAACGCCGTTTGTACCGACTGAGTTGATCGGAGAAAATCAAATTGAACAGATCGTCATTGAAGAAGTCAAGGGAGAAAGAAAAGAAGTCATTGATGTCGATGATGTCATTGTCAACTTCGGATTTGTTTCATCTCTCGGCCCGATCAAAAACTGGGGGCTTGACATTGAGAAAAATTCGATCGTCGTCAAATCGACGATGGAAACAAATATTGAAGGATTCTATGCCGCTGGCGACATCTGCACATATGAAGGAAAAGTAAAGCTGATTGCAAGCGGATTTGGAGAAGCTCCGACCGCGGTAAACAACGCCAAAGCTTATATGGATCCTAAAGCCCGCGTTCAGCCGCTGCATTCGACGAGCATGTTTGAAAATAAATAAAACAAAGGAGCCTTGCAAGCGGCTCCTTTTTGTTAAATGATATTCATATATGAGAAAATGGTTCCCAGAATCAGCACAATCGTCAAAACGGCAACCATACCTGCAGCGGTCAAAACGATGCGGTCTTTGATTTTTTGCGCTTTTGGCAGCGGCTTTTCACACCCGCATGCCTCGCATACTTTAGAGCGGTATGGAATAAGCTCATTACAATTTCTGCAGTTTATGTTTTCTTCCATGTTTGGATCCCTTTTCCTTTCTGGGCTTTCGTTCCTAAAAGAACTTGTCCAGTATAGAATAACAAATAAACGAATAGAATGTCTTAAGATTCACAAAATATTCTTAAATGAATGCTAAAAAAACCCTTGTTAGGAAGTGACGTTATGTCTTACTACAACAATCGAAATCAGGAACCCCTGCCAAAAGAAGATATCAATACGTGGGAATGTACAGCAGAGGACTGCAACGGATGGATGAGAAAAAACTTTACAAGCAGTGAACGTCCTTTATGCCCTCTCTGCAATCAGGAAATGGAGAGCGGAAGCCGCTATCTAACCTCAATCACCAACAATACGAGCAATCTTCACCGCATATTTAACCAAAAATAGAAACACCTCTTTTTAAAACATCCAATCGCAAAAGCCTTGCTCGAACCCTGAGCGGGGCGGCTGCTTTTTCTTATCTATTCGGGTTTTATGACAAACATTTCACCAATAGAATGTCATCGCGGATAGAAACCATTTCCGGCCTTCCCTATGGATTTCGAAAAACCGCTTTCCACAATGTGCTCGTTGAAATGACCCGCATGTCTCAGTTTCCCGTCAGCCAATTTAACGAGTAATAAAAACGCCTTTCTCAAACGATGAATCATCGCTAAGAAAGGCGTTTATTAATCGTTTTTCCATCATAACGGGTTCATTCATACCGGGTTTCGTATGTCAGCACTCTTCAGGCTTGCCGGCATTTGCTGCCGTGCGGAATGAAGAGCCGCAGCCGCATGACGCGATGGCGTTTGGATTTTCGATGGTGAAGCCGCCGCCCATCATCGATTGTTTGAAATCAATGACCGTTCCGTTCATGATAGCAATGCTTTCATTATCGACAAGCATTGTGATTCCATGCTGAACAAACTCGCTGTCATCTTCATTTTTTTCGTGCTCAAACCCCATGCCATATGAAAGGCCGCTGCACCCGCCGCCTTTTACACCGATTCTTAAGAAAGCATTTTCTTCTTCATGCTCCTTCATCATCTCTTTAATATGAAGGGCAGCCGCTTCTGTAAGCGTGACTGTTTTTTCGCTCATGACAAAGCACCTCCTCTAGTTGTCATGTCTACCTTTATTATAAATGTGAATCCGGTATTTCTCAAACAGACCGTCTTCAAATAAAAAATACGCCGTCACATACCATTTCAGCCGGGCCTGTCATCATCACGCGGCCGTCGTTTTTCCAGTTGATGATCAAATCGCCTCCGGCAAGATGAACGGTAATGTCGGTCTCTCTTTCGGCAAAGCCGTTCAGAATAGAGGAAACCGCAGCAGCACAGGCACCTGTTCCGCACGCCTGAGTAATCCCTGAACCTCTTTCCCATACGCGGAAATGCAGTTCCTTCGCATTTTCCACCTCAACAAATTCGACATTGACGCCCTCCGGAAACCTCTCGTGTTTTTCGATGAGCGGCCCCAATGTTGTCAGCGGGGCTTCTTCAATATCGTCTAAATAAAAGATGATATGGGGGTTTCCCATGGATACAGCAGTGCCTTTCAGTTCATGGCCGCCAAAATTCATTTGTTCATTGATCGTTTGTGAGTGCTGCTCCCCGAACATTGGCATATCCGATTTAAGGAGCCGCGGCTCGCCCATGTCGACTGTGGCCGAAACGACTTTCCCGTCCTCCACTTCAACTTCCGCTTTCACAAAGCCTGACAATGTTTCAATGAAAAAGGATTTTTCCTTTACCAGTTTATGTTCATAAGCGTATTTCGCAACACAGCGCAAGCCGTTTCCACAGTTTTTGCCTTCAGATCCATCGCTGTTGAAAATCCGCATTTTGACCGGCGCCTGATCAGAAGGACAGATGAGAATCATTCCGTCAGAACCGATTCCCGTATAAACTGAAGACACTTTGACAGCCAATTGCGATAACAATTCTTCCGGAAGGTTCTCTTCAAATTGATTGACATATATATAACTGTTTCCTAAACCGTGCATTTTAGTAAAACGAAAAAACTTCATAGCGGCCTCCAACATTTTTATTTCTTTTAGTATAAAAGCTGGAACGGATGGACACAATATGATTATCCCCCGTTTTTCATACATAAAAGCTCCCTGCACATATGTGCAGGGAGCTTTTATCATGCTTACCCGATAAACATACCGGCAATCGCCGCACTTAAAAGGTTGGCCAATGATCCGGCAGCAACGGCTTTCAGTCCGAGACGGGCAATATCAGAACGGCGGCTCGGCGCCATTCCTCCCAATCCTCCAAGCAAAATGGCCACGGAAGACAAGTTGGCGAAACCGCACAGCGCAAAGCTGATAATTGTAGCGGTTTTAGCAGAAAGCTGCTCGAAAATCGGAGCAAAGTTGGAATAAGCAACAAATTCGTTTAAGACAAGCTTTTGACCGATAAAGCTTCCAGCCTGGACAGCCTCATCCCAAGGCACACCGATGACAAAGGCAAGCGGTGCAAATACATATCCGAGTATGAATTCGAGAGACAGGCCTTTAAAGCCAAACCAGCCCCCGATTCCGCCGAGAACACCGTTTAAAACGGCAATCAAAGCAACAAATGCAAGCAGCATCGCGCCGACATTCAAAGCAAGGTTCAGACCTGTTGAAGCCCCTTTTGCCGCCGCATCGATTACATTTGCAGCATCTTCGTCTTCAGCCATTTGAATATCTTCTGATGACGCTTTCGATTTCTCTGTTTCCGGAATAAGCATTTTTGCCATGATCAAACCTGCCGGTGCAGCCATAAAGCTTGCCGCAAGCAAATATTCAAGAGGAACTCCGAGAAGGGCGTAGCCGAATAAAACAGAACCGGCCACTGAAGCCAATCCTCCGGTCATAACGGTAAACAGCTCGGATTTAGTCAAGTTGGCAATAAACGGCTTAATGACAAGAGGAGCCTCTGTTTGGCCGACAAAAATATTTGCAGCAGCTGAAAGAGATTCCGTTTTGCTTGTTCCGAGAAGCTTTGACAATCCTCCGCCGATAAAACGGATGATGACCTGCATGATTCTTAGGTGGTAAAGAACGGCAATCAATGATGAAAAGAAGATGATGACGGGTAAAACACTTAAAGCAAAGGCAGCGCTGTCGCCTACCTGTAAAAGAGGGCCAAAGAGAAAGCTGATCCCTTCATTCGCATAATTGACGAGATGTTGAACAGCTTGCGTAAACGAAAGAAACGCCTCCCGTCCCATCTCCCATTTGAGAACGATAAAGCCGAACAGGAGTTGGATCGCCAAACCGATGACAATCGTTCTTATATTAATTTTGCTTTTATGCTCAGAAAGCAAGAACGCAATCGCGAAAATCGCAAGAATACCAAGAAGTCCCCATAATATGTTCATGACCACACCTCTTCTTATTTTTTAAACTTTTATTAAGATAACAATTAATCATTTGCCTGTCCACAAAAATTTTTACGAATTTTTTATCTTTTTATGGAAACCCTTACAACCAAAGGCTTATGCTCATAAAAAAAACGAGACCACCCTTCATGACCCCGTTTAAATCATTTCATTTTCTTCAATGAACTCATATATATTTTCGACTAACTCAGCCGGATTATTCCCTGAAACCATTTCACCGTTCACAAGTGCAAATAATGTCTGCATACATTGCCCGCAATAACTCAGACAGCCGTATTCGACAACGTCTAAATTCGGGTCTTTCTCTAGTATTTCTTTTGCCTTCTGAGAACCTTGGGCAAGATTGCTGACGCAAAATTCAATAATTGGAAACACTTTCTTTCACCTCACATCGCCTTCTTATCGTACCCTAATGTCCTTTGATTAGTCAAAACATGAAATTGCCTGATAAAGCTTTTGTAACATATTAATACCTTAAAGGGTTTTACTAATTATCTCGCTGTGATGTATGTGTAGGTTATTTTTCCGAGAAATATTGTGATTTTACATCAAATTAGATATAATTCTAGAGGGTATTTACATAGTTTTTTATTTTTGCATTGTAAAAAAAGATGAGTTCTAGTTTCTTAATCTGAGGGGAAAAGGGGAATTAGCAATGAGAAATTTAGTCTTGCTCGGCGGCGGTTATGGAAATATGCGCGTTATACATCGTTTGCTGCCAAATCAGCTGCCTGATGATGTGATGATCACTTTAATTGATAGAAACCCTTACCATTGTTTAAAAACGGAGTATTATGCACTTGCTGCCGGAACGATTTCCGATCATCATATTAGAGTATCCTTCCCGGATCACCCTAAATTAAAGACTGAATACGGCAATATTTCTCGTATTGATCTGGAGCAAAAAAAAGTGCTGTTTCATGACAGAGAGCCGATTCCCTATGATGATGCTGTGATCGGGCTTGGCTGTGAGGACAAATATCATAATGTTCCTGGAGCGCCTGACTACACGTACAGCATTCAGACGATCGACCAATCCCGCCATACCTATCAGGCGCTCAACAACTTAAATGCGGAAGCAACCGTTGCGATAGTCGGGGCAGGACTGAGCGGCGTTGAACTTGCGAGCGAGTTAAGAGAAAGCAGAAAAGACTTGAACATTATTCTTTTCGACCGCGGGGAATTGATTTTATCAAGCTTCCCTGAGCGGCTGAGCAAATATGTTCAAAGCTGGTTTGAAGAGCACGGCGTCAGCATCATTAACCGGGCGAATATTACGAAAGTGGAAGAAGGCATCGTCTACAACCATGATGACCCGATTCCAGCCGATGCCATTGTCTGGACTGCGGGGATTCAGCCGAGTCAAATCGTCCGCGAGCTTAATGTGGAAAAGGATGCACAAGGACGAGTCGTCTTAACACCGCACCACAATTTGCCCGGAGACGAACACGTCTATGTCGTCGGAGACTGTGCAAGCCTTCCGCACGCTCCAAGCGCACAGCTTGCAGAAGCACAGGCGGAGCAGATTGTCCAGATTCTTGAATGTCGCTGGAGAGGAGAGCCTCTTCCGGAATCGATGCCGAAATTCAAGCTGAAAGGCGTACTCGGGTCCCTCGGCAAAAAAGCCGGCTTCGGATTAGTCGCTGAACGTCCGCTGATCGGCAGGGTGCCGCGCCTGTTGAAATCGGGACTGCTTTGGATGTATAAGCATCATAATGGATAGGGATATGCTTTTCCTTACAAATCGTGTTTTTACTCTTATTCATACCTTTTAACTCTAAAAGCTCATCATGTCAGATGAGCTTTTAGAGTTTCGCAGTTTACTAACAGGTTTGGTTCTAACTCTATTTCTCGGCAGACCTTTTACGTTTGTCATTTGCAGCAAAAAACGCTCTCAGTGAAAGAGAGCGCTATAGTTCAATATATGAATTGGTTTCTCAATGCGTTTGTCAACTTTTCAGGCATTTCATGCCCTGTTGACTTATATAAAAAATAGAATAACCCTTGGGCTCGCCGGTATTGTTCATATATGTCATTGATGATCAGGCTTGGGCCGCAATTTCATTCACTGCCCCTTTAGAAAGCTCATCATTTTCCCGTATGCTATTTGCGAGGAATGGCTGTTGTATTCTTTAGAATATGGGTCGCTAAATCCATGTGCTCCCTTCAATTTGGCCGTTTCGACATTCTTCTTGCCGTCGAAAGCTGAAATGAATTTGGCAACGTCAAAGGATTGTTCTTTTTCCGGAAAGAACAGCATTACAGGGCACGCAGGTGTTATTTCCAGGTAGTCTCTTATGCGGGAACCATAATATCCGACAATCCCATCAATGTATTCTTCTTCACTGCACAGCCAGGCGATGGTCGCTCCCACGCTGAACCCGACCAGCACGATCTTTTGATATCGATTTTTCAGATGGAAGATCATCGTTTTTATTTTGCTGGCAGCGCCGGCAAAACCGACGTTCTCCATATAATGAAGATAGGCGGCTTTCTCCTCCTGGTAATCGAATGGTCTTTCTTTATTTAATAAATTCGGGCAAATGACATCAAACCCGCGGTGGGAAAGCGAGCGGCAAACATCCTCCATATGCCGGTTGATCCCGTATATTTCGTGCAATACGATAATGGCCTGCTCTGAATTCTTCTGAATATGTATCATCATCTGACTCCTTCATTCCTATCAGTTTTGCCGGCCTTATGGATCTGGCTTTTCAAGCTCAAAAAAAAGAAGGCGCCGATCATGGCACCATTATAAAATGGATGGCGGTGTGCGGACGAGCCTGGGGGGACTTGTCCGATCATGCTTGTCAGCTTAATGCGGAAGATTTGTCTGCAAGCGATTTGACAGGATAGCTGTCGAGAAAGATCGCTCTTCCCGCCATCAGCTTTGCGGAAGCTTGATCAAGAAAAATGGCACGTCCCGCCAGCTGGGCGCTGTTGTTTGGCTGAGACGAAAAACTTAAAACGACAAGGCTGGCGAAAACGGCCGTTGATACAATGGCAATCAGCTTTTTCACTTTAACTCCTCCGTTCTTTTAAGGATTTGGTCTCTTGCATGATGAGACTCTTCAAAATATCCGGCAGCATTGTCTGTATCACCATTTTGTTTATAGAAAAGCGCAATGTCCAATGTTAATTCCGCTATATCCGTCCAGAGATTGATCGTTTTCAGGTATTCTAAAGCATGTTCAACTGTAAATGGATTTTGTTCATCATACAGAGCATGTATGAGTTTAAATTTCGACAAATATTCCCTTTCTCCTGCTTTTTTCGCACGAGAAAAACCTTTTTCATACCATTCCCGCGCTTCTTTAAAAAGACCCGATTTGTACAGCACATGTGTCAATTCAAACATAGAATGAATGCCGTATACTGATTCTTCATGTTCTTTTAAAACAAGCGCTTCTCTGAAATGCTTTTCAGCCAAGGTGAGGAGATCGCGATTGACATAGCTTAATCCTAAGTTGTGATGGGCCATGCCGATGAGGACATGATGTTTGATTACTTCCGCTTCCTTAAGGGCTTGCTTATAATGCTGTTCAGCCTCGTCAAAACGAAATAAATCGAGTTTATTCGCACCTAACAGCATTTCGCTGCTGATCGCTTTTTGGATGTAATCATCATGTGTTTTAAAGGTTTTTAAAGCTGTTTTTGCATGGTTTAAGGAGAAGAAGGTTTGCTTGATCTGATAGTAGGCGATCGCCAGTTTGTAATGGAATTCGGCGTTTTCAATTTGATCGGGGATTTTCCTGAGCTTGTCCTCAGCCAATTTGTAATAATTGATGGCATTTGTGTAGTCCTTTTTGTGAAATTCGTACATGCCGGCAAAAAAGAAAAAATAATATTCAATCATGTCATCGGTGCTTTGCATATCAGCTTTTTGATGCTGAATGTCTTCGAACAGCCTGTTTGATGCCGCAAATTCTTCTGTCAGCAATTTATGGCGGTAGTCTAAAAGATTAAAATAAAGCAGCAAATCTTGATTTTCTTCCATATACGGCAGCTGATGTTCAATATCATATTTTATGGAGACCGCTTGGGATATTTTGTGGCGTTTAATCATGACATACCATTGATTCAGCATTTTGGCGACTTCTTCATACGCAATTTTTGTCTTCAACCGATTATCATTCCTTTCCTCCCAATCTTTTTCCTTTTTATGGGTTGTTTTTCATTTTACAGAATCGCTCATTTTTTGACAATGTATTTTTCTAAATATTAGCATAATTTCCTAATATTCTTTTATTATGCTTAATTTTTGACAAAACGTCGTGTGTTTAATTTGACATTTGATTTACAGAAAAACTATAATTATATATGTAAATATAAACATGTTCATATTTACAATAATATAAAAAAAGGAGCAGTTCATATGAATCAAGATGTAAAAGATTTTGTAGGAAGCCATATGATCTATACGTATGAGAACGGCTGGGAATATGAGATATACATCAAAAATGATCATACCATCGATTACCGTATTCACAGCGGAATGGTGGGGGGCCGCTGGGTTCGCGATCAGGAAGCCAATATCGTCAAACTGACGGAAGGCGTCTATAAAGTGTCATGGACTGAACCGACAGGCACTGATGTTTCCCTGAACTTTATGCCGAATGAAAATCGGATGCACGGCATCATCTTCTTCCCAAAATGGGTTCACGAACGCCCTGACATTACGGTTTGCTATCAAAATGACCATATCGATTTAATGGAAGAATCACGGGAGACATATGAGACATATCCAAAATACGTCGTTCCTGAATTCGCCGATATCACGTTTATCGAAAACGCCGGCATAAATCAGGAAGAACTCATTTCCAAAGCGCCATACCCTGGAATGACGGATGACATTCGGGCCGGAAAACGAGTATAAGAGGAATGAATGAGAAAGAGGCTGGGGGATCGATTCGGTCTCTTATTCATAATATAAAGACTGAACCTTTGATAAATCATGGAGCAAAGCTTTAATGTCTTCTTGTGACAATGGGACAAGCATCTGATCATAAAGGGTGATGATCTGTCCGTCCTCATCATGCTCATGCTGTTTTAAATACTGCTGCAAAGCCTGTAATTGGTTTTCCTTCAGGCTTGTTTGTGTTTGAAACTGTTTGATTTTTTTTAATGAAAAAACATTCATTTCGTCGTCAAAATCACCGGACATGATCTGCCCTTCAATATTTGCCATGCATATCCCTCCAAAGCTTGATCAACTGGTAGTTAGTCTGTCCTTTTTTCAAAAGAACAATCATGAAAAAACAGCAAGGTGTTCAAGATCCCTTGCTGTTTATGATAAAGCAGGCTCATACCCTTGCTTTTCCATCTCTTTATACACGTCTTTCAGCTTCGGATTTCCTTCGCCTACCACCTGATCACCGACCAAAACGAGCGGATAGAAATATTCGTCATTCAGGATCTTTTCCGAGATTTCCTGTTTCTTAGGATCATGTTCAGGAGGGTGATGGACGTCAATGTACGTAATCGAGAAAGGCTGACCCGGATATTTTCGTTTAAGAGCCGCTTCGAGCCATTCATACGTTTCTTTTGCTGAAGGAAGATTCACACAGCTTGGACAGAGAACCTCAGCGCCATAAACAAAAAGCTCAGCGATTTTTTTCATCTAAGTAAGCTCCTTTCTGTTTACTTTTATTTTAGTCTATTTTCATTCCGCACTCCATATCTGAAATGAAAATCGTTTTTTGTCTTTGACGGCAAATATGATATAATATGTGGGAATATGCGAAACCAAACAATAGCTTTTTATTGTTCGACTGAATATAATGGTTGTATGATTTGAAAGGAGCGATATGAATGACGACAGAAGTCGAAATGAAAGAACAAGTACAGGAAGTACTGGACAAACTTCGTCCATTTTTACTGCGTGACGGCGGAGACTGTGAGCTTGTCGACGTGGAAGACGGCATCGTAAAGCTTCGTCTTCTCGGAGCATGCGGAAGCTGCCCAAGTTCAACCATTACCCTGAAAGCGGGAATTGAACGTGCCCTTTTAGAAGAAGTGCCGGGCGTGATCGAGGTAGAACAAGTATTTTAATCACCAAAAAAGCTGCCGGTATGGCAGCCTTTTTTATTTATAAGTATTTGTCAAACCATCCTCCAATATATTCAAGCCGCTTGATCCGCTGTGTCGGGTGCCCGTTTCTTGACAAGTCGTGGGATGCGTTCGGAAACCTGACAAGCTTCACTTCTTTCCCCATTTTTTTCAGCGCGGTAAAAAGCTGTTCAGCCTGTTCAACCGGACATCTGTCGTCCCGTTCGCCATGGAGGATTAACAATGGGGTCTCAACCCGGTCCGCATACTTTAGCGGAGAGCGGTCCCATAGTTTATCCGGATTTTCAAAGAGATCTAAGCCGAGCTGCCACTCCGTGAAAAAGTAGCCGATGTCGCTCACACCGTAAAAACTGATCCAGTTGGAAATCGATCGCTGTGTCACCGCGGCCTTAAATCGGTTCGTATGCCCGACGGCCCAGTTCGTCATAAAGCCGCCGTAGCTTCCCCCCGTGATGCCGAGCCTTTCCTGATCGATAAAATCATATCGCCCAAGCACGTGGTCAACGGCTGCCATGACATCATCAAAGTCTCCGTCTCCGTAATCGCCCCGTACTCTGTTGACGAAGTCCTGTCCATAGCCATGGCTTCCTCTCGGATTGACGTAAACGACCGCATAGCCATGGGCGGCCAGCACTTGAAATTCGTGAAAATAAGCATTCGCATACATGGCGTGAGGACCGCCGTGCACTTCTAAAATCAGCGGATACGTTTTTCCTTCTTTATATTGTGCGGGCTTGATCAGCCACCCGTGCACAGTCAAACCATCCTTTGTTTCAAACTGAAGCTCTTCCGGTTCTGAGATGATCCGTTCTTCCGTAAAAGCTTGATTGGCATGTGTGAGCCGGTCTGCTTTTTCTTCGCCTAATGGGATATAGTACAGCTCACTTGGCCAAACAGGCAGCGCAATGGCAGCGGCGAACCCCGTTTCATCAGGATGCAGGCTGAACCCATTCAGATGCTCCTTTTCAAGGCGGACCGGATAAGCGAGGCCTTCTGTTGATATGTAATAAATGCCCGTTGAGCCCTGATCCGTTCCGATCACATAGAAGCCATTGCCATCCTTTGTCCAGGCCGGTTTCGGGAGGACGCCTCCGACAAGGCTGTCTCCTGCGACCGCATCACTCAGATGGACGTCAAGCATTTCTGTCAAACATGACACTTTACCTTTTTCGATATCGTATAACCAAGCTTTATCAAGAGTGGCATTTTGAAATTCTTTTTCATTTCCTAAAAAAGCAAGATATTTTCCGTCAGGGGAAAATGATAATGATGAAAAAATTCCGTTTTTCCCTGTCAGCCGCTTCGTCTCGCCCGTCGAAAGCGTCATGAGGTAGACGTCATTCACACGGGTATCCGCTTTTCTTGTCAAATTAGCGGAAAAGGCAATCATTTTCCCGCAGGGTGAAAACGCATGGCTAAGATGGTCCCGCTCCTGATCTGTGACCTGCTTTATCTCCTCCGTTTCCAAGTCAACGAGAATAAGCTGAGTATATTTCCCCCTTTTAAAGCCCTGTCCGTCTGCTTTATATACTAAAGAATCAACTTCTAAAGGTTCATGTTCTTCCAGTTTCGTTTTTTCTTTATCTGCTGGACTTTCGTCTTTTGTCAGCTTGACTGAACAAAGCAAAGACCTGCCGTCCGGCGACCATTCGGGCTGAGACACATCGTATGGAATATCGGTCACTTTTCTCGCTTCGCCACCGGCTGTATTCATGACGTAAACTTGTATTGTTTCATCCCGGTTTGACGTAAATGCAAGCATGCTGCCGTCTGGCGACCAGCGCGGATGCTGATTTCTTCCTTTTCCAAACGTCCACTGTGCCGATTCCCGCTTTTCAAAGTCAAAAACCATAATATGTGCATCATAGGAGTCTTGCTTTTGGTTTACGTTTGTTTGTACATAAGCCACTTTCCCGCCGTCCGGCGAATACTGAGGGTCTGTAATGGATACAAGCTTGGTGAGGTCTGATTCTGTTATGAGCTGCTTCAACGTCGATTCTCCTCCTCATGTTCAATTCTATATTCTATTTCGACTTCCTAAATAAAAATCCTTGTTTTGACTGCAAACAAAAAAAGAGCCGTTACAAGCTCTTTTTTATTAAACACTGTTCACTGGTTTTCTCTCGATGATACTGCCTGTATTCGGTACATGCAGACAGTCTACCTCACAATGCGGAAACTTTAAGGCAAGCCGGGTTTTGAGCGCTTCTCCTTTTCCTTTTTCAATAAAAGAAAGGATGGTAGGACCCGCTCCGCTTAAAGCCGTTCCGTAAGCGCCATTTAAACCCGCTTCATGCTCCACCTTGGCCAGTTCAGGGACGAGCGCCCGCCGATAAGGCTGGTGAAAGAGGTCTCTTTTCATCATTCGTCCGACAAGCTGCCAGTTCTTTGATATGAGCCCGGCCACGAGCATATTGCTGACAGCGCTCGCTTCAACGGCTTTAGGATAGGGAAGGCTGTCGGGCAGCACGTCCCGCGCATCTTTTGTCAGGACTTCATAAAAAGGGATCACGACGACGACATCCAAATCGATATCCTTCACAGAAACCATCTCTGTTTTATTCTTATCGTGAAGCCCGATGACAAGGCCGCCGGCAAGCGAAGCCCCGGCATTGTCAGGATGGCCTTCTTCAAGACTCGCAAAATGCAGCTTATCACTGTCTGACAGCTTTAAATCAGCGAGCTCGTTTGCCAGTTCAATGGCGGCGGCAATCGCGGCGGCGCTGCTGCCGAGTCCGCGCGCCAGCGGGATGTCGCTCCACACTTTCACAAGGCTCGGGGGCAGCTCTTTTTCGAAATGAGCAGCAGTCCGCTTGGCTACTTGATAGATCAAGTTTTCCGTTCCTTCGGGTATTCCGGCGACGACATCTGTTTCAGCCTCAAAACGCCATTCATCATGCGGAAAAACGGACAGCCTTAAATACCGTGAAAGCGCCATACCGACTGAATCAAAGCCAGGTCCCAAATTGGCCGTGCTTCCAGGAACCGTAATCGAAAACAGCATGTCTGTCTCTGTCATACACGTGCGGCTCCTTTTAAGTGTTCAAGAATTTTTTCTTCGTCCGTCGGCAGTGTCACAGGTTTGATCTTTGACACATCAACGGCTGTATTCGGATCTTTCAGGCCGTTTCCGGTTAAGACCGCGACAACCTTTGTTCCAGGCTGAATCTCTTTCGTTTTCAGCTGTTTCAGCACTCCTGCGATTGACGCGCATGAGCCCGGCTCTGCGAAAACCCCTTCTTCCCGGGCGAGAAGCTGGTAAGCGTGGAGAATCTCTTCATCTGACACTTCATCGATTTTTCCGTTCGATTCATTGGCGGCATTGACCGCTTTATCCCAGCTTGCCGGATTTCCGATTCGAATGGCTGTCGCAACGGTTTCCGGATTTTCAATGACTCTGTTTTTCACAATCGGAGCAGCGCCTTCTGCCTGAAAGCCGCGCATGACCGGCAGGCCGGTGCCATTTTTTTCACCGTATTCTTTAAACCCTTTCCAGTATGCCGTAATGTTGCCGGCATTCCCGACAGGAATCGCTAGTATATCCGGTGCTTCGCCGAGCTGTTCGCAAATTTCAAATGAAGCGGTTTTCTGTCCTTCAATCCGATAAGGATTCACAGAGTTCACCAATGCGATCGGTTCTTTTTCACAAATGCTGCGAACCATTTTCAGCGCATCATCAAAGTTTCCGTCGATCGCGATAATTTCAGCGCCGTACATGACGGCTTGGGCCAATTTTCCGAACGCGATTTTGCCGTCCGGAATGATCACGATGCACTTCATATTAGCGCGCGCCGCATATGCCGCTGCGGCTGCTGATGTGTTGCCTGTCGAGGCGCACATGATCGTGTCATTGCCTTCTTCTTTCGCTTTTGCAACAGCCATGACCATGCCGCGGTCTTTAAAGGAACCGGTCGGATTCACACCCTCTGTTTTGACATAAAGATCAATGCCGAGCTTTGTAGATAGGTTTTGCAAATGGATCAGCGGCGTGTTTCCTTCGTTCAGCGTCAGTTCTGGTGTTTTATCCGTTACCGGAAGATAGTCTTTATATTGATGAATAAGTCCTCTCCACATTAGCTCCAACCGTTCCCTTCTACTCGATAAGTGCTTTTCACCTGTTGAACGACCTCGAGATCATTCAGCTTTTGCAAAATATCAGTGAAATCTTCTTCAGACGTATGATGCGTGACGATGACGATTTCAGCCAAGTCATCATGGTCTTTAATCGGCAGCTGCAGGATTTTTTCAAAGCTGACGCCTCTTTCTGAAAAAATCGAGGTGATTTTTGAAAACGAACCGACTTGGTCTTTTACATGAATTCTTAAAAACTGCTGGGCAAAGATTTCAGCCGGGGCCTTCATTTTCTTCTCAAACTGAGGGTCGACAAAGCTGCTGCCGTTCACGCCGAGGCGCATGTTCTTCATGACGGAGACCAAATCTGACACGACCGCCGTTGCAGTCGGCATGCTTCCCGCTCCCGGACCGTAGAACATCGTTTCCCCGACGGCTTCACCGTATACATAAACCGCATTAAATTCATTATGGACGGATGACAGCGGGTGATGCTCAGGAAGCAATGTCGGCTGGACGCTGACTTCAACTTTTTGTCCATCCCGCTGGGCGATGCCGATCAGCTTCATTATATAGCCGAGCCGTTTGCTGAAGTTGATGTCTTCATCAGACACTTGGGAAATTCCTTTTACTTTGACATCGTCAAGATCGACATTCATTGAAAAGCCGAGCCGTGCCAAAATCGCCATTTTTCTCGCTGCATCAAGGCCTTCTACATCTGCAGTCGGATCTGCTTCGGCAAAACCGAGCCGCTGCGCTTCTTTCAGCACATCATCATACGGAGCATTTTCTTTGTTCATTTTCGTCAAAATGAAATTGGTTGTTCCATTGACGATCCCCATCATCTTTGTGATTCGGTCTGAAGCAAGGCCGTCTTCCAGGCTGCGCAGAATCGGAATTCCGCCGGCCACACTCGCTTCAAAGTAAAGGTCACAGCCGTTTTCTTTCGCTGCCGCTAAAAGCTCAGATCCGTACAGTGCGATCAAATCTTTATTCGCGGTCACGACATGTTTTTTTGCATGAAGCGCGTCAAGCAAATAACGTCTTGTCTGTTCAATTCCTCCAATGACTTCGATAATGACATCCACTTCAGGATCTTCTATCACATCATAAGCTTCGGTTGTCAAAACTTCTTTCGGAAGCTCGACATCCCTCTTCTTGTCCTTATCTTTTACAAGTACTTTTTGAATGGTGACGGGGCACCCAACCTGGTGTGTCAATTTATCCTGGTGATCCTGAATAATTTTCACCACACCGCTCCCGACTGTTCCTAAACCTAGAAGTCCTACTCGTATCGCCTTCACTGAAATTCCACCTTTCCCTCTGATCGTCCTTTCTAAAAGGACATTTGTAAACACAACGCAGACATTTAAGTTACAAACATTATAATGGGGGATTCTTTTTTTGACAAGATGACAATTGTTGAGAAGCAAGAAATGAAAACGCTTTAGTTGTTGATATAATAAGATTCTATATATTCAGAAATATTTTTGTAAGAAAATCTTCCGACCCTATCAAAGCCGGAAGATAGCCGTTAAATCTCAGTCTTCGGCTGTTTCCCTCCAAGGACGAGGGCAATGTTTTCAGCACAGAGTCTCATCATCGCTTCCCTCGTTTCTTTGCTGGCGCTTCCGATATGCGGGAGCGCGGTTACTTGAGGAAGATTGGCTAGCGGATGCTTTTTTGAAATCGGCTCTTCGGCAAAAACGTCCAGCCCCGCGCCGGCAATCTCTTTTTCGACAAGCGCATCATACAAATCGCCTTCGTCCACTACCTGTCCTCTTGAGACATTGATGAAAAAGGCGGTGTGCTTCATCTTTTTGAAAGCGGAGCGGTTAAACATGTGTTTCGTTTCCTTTGTTAAAGGGGTCAGGCATACAACAAAGTCCGATTGTTCAAGCAGTTCATCAAACGATACCCACACAGCGCCAAGCTCTTCTTCCGCCTCGGAATTCTGCCTGCGGTTATGATACAAAACGTTCATGCTAAAGCCTTTTGCCCGTCTTGCAACGGCTCGTCCGATGCTTCCCATGCCGACGATGCCGATCGTTTTATGATGGATATCGGCGCCTGCTAAAAAATAAGGCCCCCAGCCTGTCCATCGGCCTTGTTTGATCCAGTCGCTGGCTTCGATGATTCTGCGCGCCGCAGCCATTAATAAAGCAAAAGTCAAATCTGCTGTGGATTCGGTCAACACATCAGGCGTATTGCAGCAAATAACACGATGTTTGTTGGCAGCTTCTACATCGATATTGTCATAGCCGACTGCCAAATTGGCCACCACTTTTAAATGCAGCGCTTCTTTCAGCAGTTCCTCATCAATCCGGTCTGAGAGCATGGTCAAAAGTCCATCCGCTGTTTTGGCTTTTTCAAGCAGGACATCCCGCGGACATGGTTCATCTTCCTTTTCCCACATTTCAATATCAGCCGCTTCTTTTAATGGGGAAAGCTGTTCTTCCGGTAATGTTCTCGTCACATATACAATCGGTTTATCCATAGCTGCCTCGTTCCTTTCTGTGAGTCGCTTTCAAGTATAAGCATATCGAAAAAAACGGCAAAAGTTAAGACACCTAAGGGCTTAAGGTGTCCTTTTCAGCCAATTGACAGGAGGCATGCTGACATATCCTCCGGCCCGCATGCCGGCCAGCTCCTGAAATCCCTTTAGAAACCGTTCATACGCCGCAGATTGAGACAGTAAATAATCAAGTCTGCTCTCATAAAAATGGTGTTCTGACTCAGAAGATATATAATAGCCTTCAACGGTATCAAAATAGTGAAGCGGAAATAACAGCCTGCTGTACAGCAGCCGCTTAGAAAAAGAGGAAAGCGGTGTGACTTGTTCATATTGCTGAAGAAAAGATGCAATGTCATTGACATTTTTGTTTTCCCGAAACAAACTTCTTGTATATTCCGCAAGATCCCGTGCAGCATGATCAAAAACCCATTCAACAGGAATTTTGATCAAAGGCTCGTGCTTCCATGTCTCACAGGTGAGGCGCTGCTGGCAAATCGTCCCGGAATCGGCCGCTTGCGGCTGATCATCCAATTCCGTGTCAGCCAAATACTGAATCGCATTTTCGGTTAAACCGAGATAATATGGAAACGATTCGATAAACTGTTTTTCAAAGGGCTGCAATTGCGGTGACTGAGACTTTTGCATCCAGAATTGCTCCAGCTGATCAAGGCGCTTCCCCCATAATTCTTTCCACTGCCCGATCCTTGAGGTTTCTTTTACTTCATAAGGGTAGCCCCTTCCCTTTTGATGAAATTCAGCAAGCTCTGCCCCGAATGGATAAGACCTGTTCGTAAAGCGGGGAGCGGCCTGAAGAAGCACATATGATATTCCGTTTTCTTCAAAAGTCATGTCCCCGTCTTTTGTAAATAAAAACGTAGACACGTATGGGTCACGCTGTTCTTGCAAATACTGACTCATACCGTAAAATTCCGTCAGTTCAGTCTGATTGAAATGGGAAACCGGAACGATCAAAAATATGGAGTTTGGCGTTTGAAAGCTCTGATAAGAAAGATGCTGTGAAAGATCACGTATATGAATGCCGAATTTTTCTTTAATCAAATCTTTCATGGATATCACCTTCGTTCCTAAAAAATGACCTTCTACACATCGTAATAACGAAGGAATCCAATTATGAGTAGAACATCAAGAAAAAGAGTTCTAAAATCGTTACATTTTTCAGGATGTTTGTATACACTAAGTAAAAAAGATTGGGTGAAAATGATGCCGGAAAACAACAGCATGCATCAAATCGAAACAGCAGCAAAAGAGTGGCTTGAGAAACGGGGAGTCAAGATATCGGACATTGCAGACCTTGTCTACATTCTGCAAAAGAAATATCATCCAAACTTAACAAAAAAAGAATGCGAAGAAAATGTCAGCCGGGTCATGAAGAAGCGCGAAGTTCAAAACGCCGTGATCACAGGTATTCAATTGGATATATTAGGAGAGCAGAAAAAACTTCTTGAACCGCTCCAGACTTTAATTGAAACGGATGAAAGCCTTTATGGCGTCGATGAAATCCTCTCTTTCTCAATCGTCAACCTTTACGGTTCGATCGGTTATACGAACTATGGCTACATCGATAAAATCAAACCTGGGGTGCTGGGCCGTTTAAACGATAAATCAACCGGCGAATGCCATACCTTTTTGGACGATATCGTCGGCGCTATCGCAGCAGCAGCCTCCAGCAGACTGGCTCATCGGGCTAAAGACACGGAATAAAGGCCCCAAAAAAAACACTTGTCCTTTTTGGAACAAGTGTTTTTTTGTTAGATGCGATCCATCCATTCTGTCAGTGAATCGATCACATATGTCGGTTTTTCCGGATAGGTCTCAAGGTGTTCTTTTTTGGTGACGCCAGTGTGCACAAGAAGTGTATCCATGCCTGAATTCATCCCGGCCATAATATCTGTGTCATAGTTGTCACCGACCATCAGCGTTTCACTGATGTCCGTCCCGAGCACTTTCATCGCCTGCTCCATGATGATCGGTTCGGGCTTGCCGATAAAAATCGGCTCTGTACGCGTTGAGACGGTTAATACGGATGTTAAAGAACCATTACCAGGCAAAAGCCCTCTTTCAGTCGGAATGGCGATATCGCCATTTGTCGAAATGAATTTGGCGCCGTTCCGTATCGCCAGACAGCCGACGGCGAGCTTTTCATATGTAATGCCGCGGTCAATACCGACAACGACAAAGTCGGCGTCTTCACCGCCGAATGCCAAGCCCTTTTCTTCAATGGCTTGGCGGATTCCTTCTTCACCAATCACATAGACGGATGCGCCCGGTCTTTGTTCAGCGATAAAGTTCGCTGTAGCCATGCTTGTCGTAAATACCTGTTCTTCCGTTGCCGGGATGTCAAAAGAAATAAGCTTGTCCGCCACTTGTTTCGGAGTACGCGAGGAATTGTTGGTTACGAATAAGTAGGGAATATTCCGCTCTTTCAGCTTCTTTACAAATTCGCAGGCTTCGTCGATTTTTTCCGTTCCCTTGTACATTGTTCCGTCTAGGTCAATTAAATATCCTTTGTATGTTTTCATGTTGTCACTCCAGTTTTTTAATGCGGTTTGAATGCAGATACCGGACCGAGCTCATTGTTTAAATAATCGCGGATCCGGGCCGGAAAATGCTCAAGCGTTTCCGCGTGCTGATGCAGCAGCTTTTCCAATTCTTCATGGTTCACGTTCAGGTAGTCTTGAACCAATATTTTGCGGGAGGCGATCAGATGTTTCAGGCTGTCTCCTTCTGTTTGGCCGACAACTTTTTCATCCGTCAGTATATCCATGATGTCGTCATAGCTGCCAGGGTCCCTCATAATAAAGCCGTCAATCATATCGTTCCCTATATCCAATATACATTCCATCAGCGTATGGCCGATTCGCTCAAGCGCTTTTTTTTCTATTTCAGAAGTCCATTCCTCCTGCGCTTTAAAGAGCCGGAGTTCATCTTCAAGATAGTTCAGCGTGTTTTCGATTTTGTTTCGATCGACAAAATACACAAGCTCACATCCCCTATTATTATCGCTTATTTTCGTAATCGTTTTAAAACAAAATAGGCACATCCAAAATTACAATATTCGTAAATATATTCATCAAGGGTGCTGATTTTTGTATCAAATGTGGCCTTTTGGTTTTGGTCGTCAAAAAAGCCTTTCAGCCTCAGCTGGCTGTATCCCCAGTCTCCGACAATATAGTCGTACTTATTTAAAATGTCGGAGTATCTTGCTTTAAATGCTTCTTCATTAAAGCCGTTTTTTACATCTTGGACGACTTCAAAAGCAGCGTTCTGAACGACGATCATTCTTTTCACCTCTTTTATATGATAATTCAAACCCAAGCCGCCATCAATTGCTAAGAATAAATCCGCTTCTTTGGAAAAGCTAAAGATAAGGAGGAAATGCAGAATGAATAAAAAATTATTTTTATTTGGCCTGCTGCTGGCACCGCTTGTAGGATGTCAGACGGCTTTAAACGACACAGAACACAATATTTATGAAGAAGACGGAAATACCGTACATGTGGCTGATAAGAATCCCCAATATAACGAGCGATTCCGAAACGACGACCGGAAAGGCAGGTTCGGATATGCGCGGCATCAGGCAACCCCTGTTGCAAATAAGGAAGAGATGCAGGCTCCGCAAATCAACCGGGAAGAAGTGGCTCATATTATATCTAGTTTAACGGTTCAGCTTCCCAATATTCAAGATGCCTCAACGCTTGTAACAGATGAGGAAGCACTTGTCGTCTACAAAACGGACTCCAAGAAGAGGGAAGAAACGGCTGACCAGGTGAAAAAGACAGCCGCATCCGTCATACCGAGATATTACAAAATCTATATTTCAGATGATGCAAACTTGATCCAATCCGTTGCCAATTTCAGCCGGCTCGGGTCCAACTCAAGAAATGTCGATCAGCTGATGGCTGATACGATCAAAGAAATGCAAAAATCGCCGCAAGGAAAAACAACTACAGATACAGACGATGAAACCGGCCTTGATGGAAAAGGAAAAAACATGGAATCCTAAAACCGGATGCGGCCGCATAAAAAAACGCCAGAATGTCTGGCGTTTCAACGTGTCGACAAACCCTCGCATTCGTTGTCAGGCCTGCGCGTCGGTGCTCACGAATTCCAACATTCGCTCCGCTCCGATGCTCGGCCTTCCTAGACTGCAAAGGTTTTCAATCACGCTGAAAGGATGACAAAAACCTAAAACTTCAAACCGTTTTAGGATTTTGTCAACAATCTGAAACGCCAGAATGTCTGGCGTTTTTTTGCTAAGTCCCCGTCTATGCCTGCGCCTGACGTTTTTTAGACGCTTCATTCACCTGTTCGTCGGCATGGTATGAAGAACGGACGAGCGGTCCTGCTTCACAATGGCTGAAGCCTTTTTCCATGGCGATTTCTTTTAACTCGGCAAACTCATCAGGGTGATAGTACTTTTGTACTTTGATATGTTTTTTAGAAGGCTGCAAATATTGACCGATTGCCATAATATCGACGTTGTTTGCAAGAAGGTCATCCATTGTTTCAATGATTTCCTCTTTTGTTTCGCCAAGACCGATCATAATGCTGGATTTCGTTGGAATATCGGGCTGCATTTCTTTGGCCCGGCGCAAAAATTCCAAAGACCGATCATATGTAGCTCTTGCACGGACTCTTGGCGTCAGGCGGCGAACCGTCTCAATGTTGTGGTTTAAGATGTCCGGCCGGGTATCCATCAGCGTTTTTAAATTATCATAGTCTCCGCCCATGTCAGAAGGGAGAACTTCAATCGTTGTAAAAGGGCTTTTTCTGCGGACAGCGCGCACCGTTTCAGCAAAAACGCCTGCGCCTCCATCTTTTAAGTCATCACGGGCAACAGCTGTAATGACCGCATGCTTCAGATTCATAATGCTCACAGAATCTGCGACGCGTTCCGGCTCATTTAAATCCAGTTCGGTCGGCAGTCCTGTTTTTACCGCACAGAACCGGCAGGCTCTGGTGCAGACAGATCCAAGGATCATAAAGGTCGCAGTCCGTCTGACGGCCCAGCATTCATGAATATTCGGACATTTTGCCTCTTCACAAACCGTATTCAAGTTATTCTCTCTCATTAGCTTTTTCAAACCCGTATAGTTTTCATTCGTGTTCAGCTTAATTTTAAGCCATTCGGGCTTTCTCAGGTGCTCGTCTTTCTTTGCCAATTCCATCATCTCCATCGTGGATTGTAGTCAAGTTCAAATACGAAAGTTTTGACGCTACGCCGGATGTGTCCCTTGCTTTTGGAACCGCTTAAAAAACCAAATCGTCATCTTTAGTCACTTTAACATAGTACAGATTTGTGAACAAGTGTTGGTTTCACAATATGGAATTACTAACATTTTCATATTATCGTTTCCTTCATATGTCACAAACTATATGTATTCAAACGGAAAGGAGCTAAGGACACTGTGAAAGTTGTATTATCCGTTCTCATCCTCCTTTTGTTCATTTTGCAGCCTTGTGCTTTCGCGAAGGAAAAAAAAGAGCCTGATCTGCAGAAGAGAATGGCGCTATATCATAAAACAGAGGCGGCAACTCATATTCCCTGGTATGTTTTCGCAGCTGTGGATCAATATGAGATCAATCTCCGCAAAAACCGCAGAGATTTGCCAAAGCTGAAGGGTGATACAGGGATCTATATTCCCCAAAGCATCTGGAGCGGTCCTGAAAACCCGAATCCTCAAGATAAGTCACCGCTCAGCATCAAGGTTTTTGACGGAATTGGAATGGATGGAAACGGAGACGGTAAAGCAGAAGCAGATCAGGATGAAGATGTCCTTTATACATTTGGCCAATACTTACTGACATATGGAAGAGATATCGATAACATCCGCATCGGGTTGTGGGAATTTTATGAAAGGGATCAGACGGTCGGCATCATTTCAGGCTTTATCAAGCTTTTTCAAAAGTACGGCCACATTGATTTAGGTGAACACGCCTTTCCTCTGCCGGTAAAATCAGATTACAGCTATAGAAGCACCTGGGGAGATGCCCGCGGATTCGGCGGAAGGCGCATCCATGAAGGAACCGATTTGTTCGCCCACTATGGTCTGCCCGTTCGCTCCACATGCTACGGAATTATTGAAATGAAGGGCTGGAACCGTTTTGGGGGATGGAGAATCGGGATCAGAGACATCAATAATACGTATCACTATTTTGCCCATCTGAATGGATTCAGCAAAGGATTAAAAGCCGGGCAGATCGTTGAGCCGGGACAGGTCATCGGTTCTGTCGGCAATACGGGATACGGGCCGCCGGGAACATCCGGAAAGTTCCCTCCCCACCTGCACTACGGCATGTATAAAGATAATGGGAGAACCGAATGGTCATTTGATCCGTATCCTCACTTGAGAGCATGGGAACGAAAAGAAATCAGAAAGAAAAAATAAAAGCAAACATCCCTATTCAACTGAATAGGGATGTTTATCATTAACTGCTTTGTTGTTTTTTATGTTTCACAACCGCATTTGTGATGCTTGCGGCCAATCCTCCCCAAATAATGATGATGCCTGCAGCCATCATTGCAATAGAAGCACCGCTCATGAGGAAACCTCCTTATCTTGATGAAGTGAAGTATACCCAAGCCCATTCTTCCATTTAGAAAGCGAGAGCAGGAAGCCTGCTGCGATGGCGCCAACCGCCACACACCATCCCCACTTCAGCAGAAATTCCATCGGCAGATCGCCATAAGCCGTTGTCAGATTCGTTTTGATATTATCAAACATCATATAGCCCAGCACAAGCGGAGTGACAACACTTAAACAAATTCTCCACCATGCGCCCAGCTGAATGTCGGAAACCGAATTGGCGTGAGCCTGAAGAGATTTGAGCTCTCTGGCGAACCAGGCGATGGCAATGACTTCAATCAACCCGGCAAGCGCTACTCCGAAATTATTGATAAAGTAGTCGGCCGCATCGAGGAAGAACAATCCGCCTTTTGTAGCAAACACCAATGAACACAGAGCTGCGGCTCCTCCGCCGTAAAGGACGGCCTTCCGCCGCGGCACATTAAATTTATCCTGAATCGCGGCCACATACGTTTCCGAAATCGAAATGAGAGATGACAGGCCGGCTAAAACGAGCGAACCAAAGAATAAAAATCCGAACAGCGCATTAAACGCCGGAAACTCATTGATGATCTGCGGAAATACGACAAACGCCAAGCCGACTCCCGAAGAGACAACCTCTTTCACCGGAATGCCCTGCTGCGCTGCCATAAATCCAAGGGCGCTGAATACGCCGATCCCAGCCAAAAGTTCAAAAGATGAATTGCCGAATCCGGTAATAAATGCATTGTTAGTAATATCTGATTTCTTTGGCAAATAGCTGGAATAGGTAATCATGATCGCGAAAGCAATCGACAGGCTGAAGAAAATTTGGCCGTATGCTGCAACCCACACTTTTCCGTTTGTAATCTGGCTCCAGTCAGGAGTGAAAAACGCATTCAGCCCTTGAGATGCTCCATCCAGTGTTATCGAATAAATGACGATGATTAAAAATAAGACCCCAAGCAATGGAATGAAAATCCGGTTTGCCATTTCGATCCCTTTTTTGACTCCGGCAAATAAAATGCCCAGAGAGACAATCCAAACGATCGCCAGCGGGATCAAGACACCCGGCACAAAGCCGCCGAATTGGCCGATTGCACCGCCGCTGATATCCACTCTGTTTAAATATTCAGTCATTAAGAAATTTTCTGTATCTTTACCCCATCCCAAGTTGAAAGAAAAAACGGCGTAGGATATGGCCCAAGCCACGATAACAGCATAATAAGTTGAAATGACAAATGATATCGCAACCTGCCACCAGCCGATCCATTCTTTTCCTTTCCCCATTCTGGCGTAAGAAAGCGGTGCCGACCCTCTGTACTTATGACCGATTGTAAATTCCATTATGAGAAGGGGAATTCCTGCGGTTAACAGCGCAAACAAATATGGCAAAAAGAATGCGCCGCCTCCGTTTTCATAAGCGACAGCCGGGAATCTCCAAATATTCCCCAAGCCGATTGCAGAACCGACTGCTGCCATGATAAAACCCGCTCTTGTTCCCCATTGCGGACGAGTATCCATAAGCTTCCTCCTTTACCTTTTTGAAACATCAGAAAACAAAGAATTTTCTAATTATTATTATTATTGAATAGTATATACAGTCTTTATGCCTAAGTCAAAGTATTTTTTTAAGAAAATAGACACATGCCGTTTTTGATTCAATGAAAAAAAGCATTCTGCATGCGTTCTTGCAGAATGCCTGGAAACATTTACTTCTTTTGATCCGCTTTCTCATCCGTTTTTTCGTCTTTGGACGGAATCTGAATGGATGGCGCCGTCTGGCTCCCGCTGCCGCTGTAGAAATCCGGTACATCTCCGTGAACGGCCTGAATTGTCGCCGGAACCGTATTTTTCACAACCGCAGTCTTTGTCGCAAACGGAATGACCACACGAATTTTGACCTCTACAAGCACGCCGAGATTAATTAATGCATTATTAATTCCGTATGGTTTGACGCTTTCTTTAAAATCTGTAAAAACATCTCCAACAACGTTGAAGCGCACCGGTATTTTCGGCCCGAGGTTTCCAAGCAGGGAATTTCCTGTTGTCTGGCCAAGAGGAATTTGATAAATAACGCCGTCACTCCGATCGTCCGGCGTTTTCGCAGAAGAATTAAATTCTTCCGTTTCCGTTACTTTTAAGTTGTCGTGCAGTCGTTTCGTAATCTTGGTTTGCATATCACGAACAACATGGGAATTGAAGTTAATCGTTGTCACTTTTCCATTTTCATCCGACTTCATCTCCACCATGTTTTGCACATTTTCATCTTCGTTCATATAGTCCTCAACGGCTTCCTGGATGACGTGCGTTGCAATCCTGTTGGTTTCCATTTCCGCAATGTGCAAAAGTGTCGGTTTGATAGATGTGTTGATAATCAGTAAGCTGATTGTGGTAGAAAGAGTGAAAAATACAAAAGAAAGAAGCATGACATATCGAAAAGGCAAAGGTCCTCTGTTTGACAGAGGGCCGCGAAATCTTCGCAAGCAAAATCCCCCCTTACATCACAATGTGTATGCTTGTAAGAGGGGATATACGATTCAATCAGACAACTTTATTTCGCCATTTTTAAAAGGGCCTCTTTTCCGCTCATTCCCGCATGTATACCAAGCTCTTTGGCCGCATCTGTCACAGATTCAAGCGGGGCTTCGAGAAGCTGGTCGATCGTCCTGACGCCGACGGCTCTCGCGGCGACAATTTTCCGTTCCTTTAATTTATCATTCAGCAGGGCAACATCAAGCGCTCCGCACATAATATATCCATGGTCATTTGCAACCGCCATAAAATTTGTTTTTGGCAATTTGACTGTGACAGCCGTGAACGGCTGATCTTCAATCATAATCGGAGTCAAGTTCACCATTGCTATCCCTCCCTTTACCATTAATGTATGATAAAGCGGAAGACTTGTTCCGGTTTGCCTGGAAAGGCTGGTTTTGCATCTCCGTTTACAAAAGCGGCCCCATCTTTTTAAGCTTCCAAGAGAGCAGATCACGCAAAAATTCGGGCATATAATATTGAATATGATCGGCATCGCGAATGGCGGGAAAAAGGGTTCCGAGCGTGAACATATCAATAGTGGCCAGCTGATAAACCGTGTTCGCTTCCATTTTCACTCCGTTGACCGTCAGCTTTTCGGTATCGAGACCGGAGTACATCATTCTTCCCATCACTTTCCCGCGAAAGCCGAGCCCTTTAATGCGCAGCTGTTCCATTTTCTCTGTTGAAGCCTGAAGAACGATTTCTTTCAGCTCGGCTCCCGTCAGTTTAATGGCGACCGGATTAATCGGGTGCGGACAAATCCGGTGGATATCCGCTTTCGTGACAGCTCCTTTAGAAAGAGAATCAAGCACAATCCCGGCGTTGACCATTCCGATTTCTGCATCACACCATTCCTTCAGCGCATCAGCCAGCATTTGAGGCAAAGGGGATGTCCCAAACCAGTCGGTTTCAAGCGGCTGATCCAATATCGCAATTTCTTGTTGCAGAACTTGTCTGGCCTCTTTTTCTTTTTCTTTCAGCATCGCAATGGTTTCTTCCGATTCCTTGTTCCAATCAGCCGTTTTTAGAACTTCGGCCTTTTTGTCTTCTATCCCTTTGTTAAGCGTGAGTTCAACATGACCGACATAGTTTCCGTATTTTTCCGCGCAGGCGAGCAAAACACCGTTTTTCAGCATGCCGTCTTCAAGCAAATGATGGGTATGGGAGCCCAGGATCAAATCGATTTCAGGAAATGCTTCTGCGGCCCGCTGATCGTCTAAAATGCCTAAATGGGAGAGAAGAACCGTGATATCGGCGTTTCCTTTTACCTCTTGCAATACCTCGGCAATGCTTTCAAAAGCATCTGTGACTTTCCAGTCGAGCTGTTCATAAATCGGATAATAAGGTACCGTCACACCAAGGATGGCGATGGTCAGGCCGTTTTTCAGCGATTGGATCCAATAAGGCTGTGCCCAGGCCGGTCTGTTTCCCTCGCTGTCGAACAAGTTGGAGACAACAATCGGAAAAGAAGCGTCATCATAGAGCGTATCGAGCTCTAGATGCGGCAGTGTGATTCCTTCATTATTTCCAATCGTTGCGGCATCATAGTCCAGATGATTCAGCAGCTCCACGTTTGCTTTTCCGAATGACGCTTCTGATATCGGGTGAAACCTGTCCACATGATCGCCGATATCGAACAGAAGCACCTCTTCATGATCAGCCGCATGTTTTTGCCTTTGTGTTTGTATATAATCTACGATTTTCGGCCAGTTTTCAAAATGGCTGTGCAAATCGTTCGTATGATAAATATGGAGCTTTTCCCTCATGCAAATCTCTCCCTAACGTTTAGCTAAATACGCCCTGATAGATTAATCTGATTCCGATCAGGATCAGAACAAGCCTCATGATGACAACGATTGTCTTCGTTTGCATTTTTTTATTCATTATAGCGCCAAGCTGACCGCCAAACCATGCGCCTGGAATCAGCGCAAATGCATAGAGCCAATTGACATGGCCCGATATGACATGGCCGACAGATCCAGCAACAGATGAAAGAAAAATGATAAACATGGATGTCGCAACGGCAACCCTTGTCGGGAATAAAAATAAGAGCATCATCGCCGGCACCATCAACGAGCCTCCTCCGATCCCAAATAAACCGCCGAGGAAGCCGACAAAAAACGCGATTGCGATTCCGGCGAGGGGCTGGTAGGAATACGTATAATCTTGTCCATCATCATCGCCTTTAAATGTCCTGATGACTCCCGTATGTTCTCTATCCGCCGGTTTCAATTTTTTCTTGATCATTAATGAAAGGGATATCAATATCATAAAAATCCCGAACCAGAGAGAAAACGAGTCTGAGCTGAAATACTTGGAAACATGGGCTCCGGCGATGCTGCCGGGTCCAGATCCGATGAAAAAAATCAGTCCGCTCTTGTAGTCGACGGTTTTATATTTCATATAAGCCATTGTTGAAGAAAGTCCTGTAAAAATGATGACGAGGAGCGATGTGCCCACCGCCATCTGCGGTGTCACTTGATCAAACATTCCGGGAATGCCGGCTAAAAAAAGCAGGGAAGGAACAATGACCACCCCTCCTCCCAGACCGACGAGACTGCCGATGGTTCCCGCGATCAGACCAAGTATAACCAGTATGAGATATTCCATAAAATGAGTCCTCTTTTCTCAGCTGAATAAATCGAGCTGTCTTGGAGTGAGCCCTGTATATTCAAGATTCAATAATTTCATCAATTGTTTGCCGTTCGCAGCCGCATCTCCTCCGGAATTGTTATTGAAGAGCACATATAGCTTTTTCGACTGCTTCTCTAGCAGCTCCAGGTTTTGTTTCCAATCTTGCAGTTCCTGTTCATTATATAAATACAAATATCTGACTTCCCGCCAGTTTTGGCCTGAAGACGGTCTAACCCATCCTTCTTTATTGCGGCCATGGAAGCGCACTAGCGTTTTTTCGCTGTTTGTCGCATGAAGGACGGCCGGAATGCAGCCTTCCCCGATCTGCGGCTCGTCACATATGCTGTGAATCCAGTTTTGCTCTTCCATAAAGGCGAGCGTCTTATCGTAATACTCGGGCATGAACCATGACCGATGCCTGAATTCAAGCGCACACGGAATGTCTCCCATCTTCTCTTTGCACCATCTTAAATAGTTGACATTTTCTTTTTTACAGTCAAACCAGGGCGGGAACTGAAATAGGACCATCGCCAATTTTCCCGCTTTTATGTAGGGTGTTAAGGAAAGTTTGAAGGCATCAAACATCTCATCCTTCGATTCAAAAGGGATCTCCCCGCGCTGATGTCCTGTCATCCCCTGATAAGCCTTAATGATAAACTGAAACGATTCAGGCGTCTCCTTTACCCACTTTTCATTGTTCCTCTCCGGCTGAATGGCATAAAAGCTCGCATCAAGCTCAACGATCGGAAAATGAGCCGAATAGTGGATCAGCCTGTTTTGGCTGCTCGTCTTGGGCGGATACAGGCTGTCATGATCCCCCCATCCTGTTAATCCGATATAAATCAATGCAGTTCACCTCTCTTTTTAGTTTATCACAGGTTTTTTACAGAATCTTATATTTAGGCCTGTTTGTAGCTTTTCCTGTTTTAAAGCGGAATACTTCATCAACAACAAAGAAGCCGGGTTCTCCGGCTTCTTTAGCGTGCTTTCTTGGGATAAAGAGTAAAGCTGAAACTATAAAGAAAATCGATTGCGAGTATGATCGTCCATAAAGAAGCCATTTGCATTAACGGTTCTGTTCTTTCCGCATCTCCGATGAACAGGTGCATTCCGGCTAAAATCGCCGCTCCGATCACCCAGGCTATGAAATGGCGGAACCAGCCTGCCCGCTCTTTTTTTGCATGTTCTTTGCCATGCCGCGGACCTTTATCAGGCTTCGGACCTCCGGCAAAACGGTGAGCGAACCTGGCATCCGCCCATTTGATCATGCGGCTGCCGAATGCGATGCTGACTCCGATATAAACGGCAGCTATACCGTGCAGTGTATCCGCCTCAGCTCCATTGTGCAAATCAACCGCTGTTGAAATGAGCAAAAGCAAATCCAACACAGGCGTACAAGCAAACATCATGAAGCCGATTTTTTTCTTCCCTGCAATATATCGAAAAAACAGTCCTAACAGAATAAAAACCCAAAATCCTATTTCACAAGCTATAATCAATAAACCGATCATCCAGTGTCTGCCTCTCCTTTTTAATACAATTGTGTTTAAAAAAATAATAACACAAATGGATTAAATAATACAACCGTGTTATAATAAATATATGCCAAAAATTGTTGATCATGAAAAACAAAAAGAAAAGATAGCCGAAGCCGTTTGGAATGTCATTCACAGAGAAGGGCTGGAACAGTGCACCGTCCGAAAAATCGCAAAGGAGGCCGGACTCTCCGCAGGTTCTTTGCGGCACTACTTCCCGAACCAGTCTGAACTGTTGATTTACTCGATGAAGCTTGTCACAAACAGGGTAAAAGTGCGAATCGAAAATATGAGATTTACAGGAACACCGGCTGAGTGTATCAAACAGCTTCTTCTCCAGCTTTTGCCCGCAGATGAAGAAAGAAGGCTGGAAATGGAAGCGTGGTTTTCTTTTACAGCTAAATCGCTCAGTGATCCGGCACTCAGACCGTTAAGGAAGGAGATGAATGAGGAAATTTATTCTGCCTGCAAGCTGGCTGTCGAAACGCTCAGCCGATCAGGGGCAATGCCGGAAATGGATGCAGGGGAGGAAATAGAACGGCTGTATGCACTGGTTGACGGATTGGCGCTTCATGCGCTCCTTGAGCCTGAACGCATCACAGCTGACACGATCGACTCTGTGTTGACAAGGCAATTGAATACTTTGAAATGAATGAAACAGCCTGACACCAGGCTGTTTCAATTTTTTAGCGGGTCTGTGAATATCCTTTGGTTTTCACCCATTTCCCCCCTGCTGCATCGTGTCCATCATTTTCCTTTCAGCCATCACGACAACTGCGGTCCTTACGATACCCCAACCCATCGCGCCGACGAGCACTTATTTAAATCCTTCGTTGAAAGACTTGGCCATCTCCCTGCAATGAAAGCCGGAATGAGGCCGAGCGCGAGAAAATCCCCACTATTCCATTTCAGCATTTTCATGTAAAGTCATAAGAAAGATAAGCAGATAAAGGAGAGGTGTTACATTGCAGCAGTGGATTAAAGAAACAGCAAGAGGCAAAAGAGGCGCCAGGGATTTAACTTATGAAGAAGCAAAGCAGGCAGCCGAAGCGATCATGACAGGCACAGCAAGCCCTGCTCAGACTGCAGCCTTTTTGATAGCGGAACGCATTAAAACGGAATCCCCTGAAGAGCTGCTCGCTTTTGTCGAAGCATTAAGGGAGCAATCCGAACAATTGCTTCTTCCTCAGGCGGTTCAAGAGAAGCTGATCGACTTTGCCGGGCCCTATACAGGAAGACACTCTTTTCTGGCAACCATTCCCGTTTCGATTCTTCTCGCGGAAAACGGCGTTCCTTCATTTTTACACAGCAGTGATGCCCTGCCGCCCAAATATGCGACAAGCTTGAAGGAAGTGCTGAACAAATTGGGAATCTTCCCTGAGGCTGATGCCTGCCAGACGGCAAAAACGCTGGAGCGGCTTTCAATCGGGTTTGCCGCAGCTGAGAAACTGTGCAAACCGTTTTTGCGGATTCGGCAGATCCGCGAGGAAATCGGCGTCCGCACCATTCTGAATACAGCCGAAAAACTGGTGAACTTCTCAGCCTCAGGCAAACTCATGATGGGAGCTTTTCACAGGACGGCCATTCAAAAAATGTATCCCGTCTTTCAACACCTTTCATATCAGGAAGTATTTATCGTTCAAGGAGCGGAGGGTTCTGAGGATGTTCCTGTACACCGCGGAAGCTTTGTGTTTTCGATAAAGGACGGCGGGATGACCTCATTTATTTTAAAACCGGAAGAATTCGGAATGCATGTGGATGAATCCAAGCTGAAAAAGCCTCTCTCGGCAGAAGAGCAGGCAGAAAAAATCGTGGCTGTCCTCTCAGGAGATGAATCGCCGGATGTGGAGTATGAAAGAAAACAGGTCATCATGAATACGGCATTGCGCTGCTATTTATTCAAGGTTTGCCCGACAATTGAAGAAGGCATCCGGATCACAGAACATCAGCTTCAAGAGAAGGCAGGCTTGAATCTCCTCAGAAAGTGGAGAGCGTCATTTACAAGACAGTAAGAAAATCGTAATCAAAATGACATTCCCTTTTCATGAAATCATTGGATAATGAAAACAAATGAAAAAGGAGGTTTCAGACGATGAACCGCATGTTTGTCATACCGTTTATTTTCATGTTGTCAGCCGTGTTCACTCCCTTTGAAAAAGCAGATGCCTTCTCGCCTTTCCCATTAAAGACATCGCTTTGCTTATCGTCCGTTCCAGCAGATTACTACCAGCAGACACAAGGGAAAACGGGAGAGGATTTGAAACAAGCGCTACATGAGACGATCGATGATCATACTGAACTTTCTTACAGCGAAGTCTGGGATGCGTTGAAAGAAACAGACGAAGATCCGGCAGCTCAACATCATGTCCTTCTCTTGTATTCCGGGGAATCCCGCTCCAAAGATGAAAACGGAGGACAAATAGGCGACTGGAACCGCGAGCACGTCTGGGCTAAATCACACGGAGATTTCGGCACGAGCAAAGGGCCCGGAACAGATTTGCATCATATCAGGCCAAGTGATGTGCAAACGAATTCCGCCCGGGGAAATCTGGACTTTGACGAAGGAGGCAGCCCATATCCGGGTGATCCCGATAATTATTATGACGGTGATTCATGGGAGCCGGACAGCCGTGTGAAAGGCGATGTCGCCAGAATGATTTTCTACATGGCCGTCCGCTATGAAGGCGAGGACGGTCACCCCGATCTCGAAATGAATGACAAAACGGGCAACGGTTCTCTGCCTTTTCACGGCAAAATGGCGGTCTTGCTGAAATGGCATAAAGAAGACCCTGTTGATGATCTGGAAAGAAAAAGAAATGATATCATTTATGAACAATATCAGCATAACCGCAACCCATTCATTGATCATCCTGAATGGGCCGAAGAGATTTGGCACCCGGAGCTTTAGCTTGATAAACGAAGGCGCTTTTCTGTTTTGATAAAGCGCCTTCGTTCTCAAATGACTGCTTCTGTCCGCAGATCAAAAAGGCGTCATAAATCCGATTTTCTCTCCCGAAGTCAGAACTTTGTTTAGCCCCCGTGTTTTTTGTTCTATTCGATTTTCGCCTGAAAATTTGCTCTCTGCAGCTGTCCTAGTTCTTTAACATGTTCAGGCCTGACGTCCAGAACCAACTTCCTTCAGGAGTCTTAGCGCCCTGCTTTTTTCCTTCGGAATCTCAAGGCGAACCGTTAAAGCCGGCTGCAAATGGATTGGCCGGATGATGATAAATGTCATGAGGATTTGCCGCCTGCTGAATTTCCCGTGATGGCATTCTACTTTCGAAAAAATCGGCGGCTCAGGCCAATTGGTTGTAGCCGCACATCATCTGCCTTCAATCTCTTCTTGCTGTTTGCTATTTTCCAGCATACCGAGAACGTCGATCAGCGTATGCTTCACGACAAATTTCAAGTAGTCGGCAGAACAATGATCATCATCCAAAATAGGCTCAGGCAAATGTCTGATCGCTTGCTGTACCTTTTCATCAATGGTAAGCTGCTGATCATTTAATATCTCTTCTATCATCGATGACCGAAAAGGGAACGGACAGACTCCGCTAAATGCGGCGCGAACATGATCGTCGATTTTGATTGCTGCTATGGTCACCAGCGGATAGCCCTTTGCCCAATGCCTGCGCACTTTAATATTGGCAAAAGGGAGATTGAGATAGCGTTTTTCTGTCAGAAGCAGGAGGAGCATCTCTCCATCATTCAGCTGAAGCTGTTTATTAAATACATCATGGATTAGATACAAATTCACTCCTTTTGCGTCAAGTGTCATGACTTGGCTGTCGGTCAACAAAAATGGCAAAACAGCTTCCCGATAAAAAACCTCCCCGCATATATTGCCGCCAAGCGTAATTCGTTTTCGAGCCGCATGATCGGCCACACCTCTCGCAGCACTGCACAATAAAGGGAAGTCAACGCTTTCCGATATTTCCGTTAAAGTTAAGGCCGCGCCTATTGTAAGATGTTTTTTCCCGGACTTGAAAACCCGGCACTCAGGTACCTCTTTAATATCGATCACCGCTTTTGTGTTCATCCTGTTGAAACGGCCAAGCGCCAGATGCTCTGTGTCGCCTGAAACATAAGCCGGCTGCTTCCCCTCGCCATCCAGCCTCTGAAACAGCTGAGCAGCTTCTTTTGCAGATGCCGGCCGGTAATACTCAAAATCAAATGGAAACATACCGGAGTCCTCCTTTATTTGTCCAATCAGCCGAAAACCAATATAACATAATTTCCCTTTTTATGTATACTGGCTGAAACCGTCCTTTACAACTGATATTGAAAAGAAAAAACGTTCACTCCTCTAAAAAGAGTGAACGTTTTTATCACTGATTATGAAATATCCAGCGCACCGGCTGGATCATATAGACCGACATCGATCTCAAGCGGCTCTCCAAGCGCAAGCTTTGCAAGCTCCCTCCCAAGATAAGGGCCTGAAGTCAGCCCTGAGGCGCCGAGGCCGTTGGCGATCAACAGTCCGCTTACGTTTGAGAGCGGGCCGATCACAGGCAGAAAGCCAGGTGTGAACGGTCTGAATCCTACCCGCGCTTCAAGCATCATCCCATTCTCCAGTCCGGGAGCAATCGCGAGCGCCTTTTTGAAAATGTCATGAAGCCCGCCTGCTGTTACGCGGCAGTCACCGAGTTCGGCCTCATTTTCATGGGTTGCTCCGGCAACGATCCTCCCATCTTCAAACGCAAGAATATACTGATCATGCGGAGGCATGACAACAGGCCAGCTGCCGGTATCAGCGTCAGACAGACGAAGATGGATGATTTGCGCTTTCTGATAGGTCACTAAAAAATTGAGCCCCAACGGCTTCAGCAGCTCGCTTGCCCATGCACCGGCCGTTATCAGCACCTGATCAGCATGTATCGTTCTATCATCCGTCCGAACCCCTGTGACACGATGATCTTCATACAGTAAAGAAGCATTTCCCTTCAAAACAGCTGCCCCGTGTTTTTGGGCGGCATTCACGAGCGAGCGCCGCAGGGCTTTTCCGTTTACCCGCGCTGCTCCGCTGATATGAACGGAGCCATAGCCATCTGCCAAAGGCGGAAATAAGCGCTTTGTGGCGGCAGGCGATAAACGGGCAATTTCGCCGATCTCGGGCGCATCCTTGCGTCGCAGATGAGCGCGTTCTTCCATTTGGTCCAGCTTTCGCTCGTCTGTATGCAGGCTGATGGCGCCTGTTCGTTTATATCCCGTATCTGATTCTCCATCAGCTTCCAGCTGCTTGATCAAATCGGTGTAGTATCTTGCACCGCCTTTTGCCAGCTTGTACCATGCCTGATTTCTGCGCTGCGAAAGCCAGGGGCAAACGATTCCCGCCGCGGCATCTGTAGCCCTTCCCTGATCTTGACGATCAATTAATGTGACATCTGCGCCGGATTTCGCCAGATGATAAGCGGCGGAAGCTCCGAGAATTCCAGCTCCGACTACAATATAAGATTTCATTACAAACACCTTTTCCATTTCTGTTTATTCTACAAATATAACGGATCGTATCAATGAAACACAACCTATCCGATGGCTACCGATATCACGCCAAGCACCATAAAGACAGCCGCGATGATCCTCAATCGTCCGAAACCTTCCGACAAAAGGACTGCCCCCATAACCGTTCCGATTAAAATGCTGATTTCGCGAACCGGCGCTACATAACTAACCGGGGCAAACACCATGACACTCAGCACCAAAATATAAGCCAAAGAATTAAAAATTCCCACTCCGGCGGCTTCCATCCGGTGATGCTTCCACTCAAACCGGACTTCGCTCCAGCTTTTCAAAGCAAAAGGAGTCAGTATAATCAGGCGGCCGAGCGTATTGCAATAATCCAGCAGCAAAGGCGGAATGAGAAACCGGCTGACCGCTGCTTTATCAAGGATGGTATATGCTGCAATCATACCGCCGACAGCCAGTCCGTAAAGGATCGGCGTGAGTGAGCCCGATTCTTTTAAGCGCTTGGCTCCCCCTGTAAAAAAAAGAATGCTTACCACAATCAAAAGAATTCCTATAAAAGCGGGCAGCGTCAATGTCTCGCCAAAAACGATAACCGCCAGCACGCAGGTGAGCAGCGGGCCTGTGCCCCTTGCGATCGGATAGACGAGGGAAAGGTCGCCCTTTTTGTACCCCTTTTGTAGAACTAGAAAAAAGCCCAAGTGAGCAAGGATGCTCGCCATGATGATGACAAGCTGCCAGATGCCGATCTCAGGCTTTTCATATATGACAACAGCTATGGCTAAAGGTGTGTAGACAACGGCTGCTATCGCTGTGAACAGCCAGATAAACGGAACGCCGCCATCGGCTTTTTTCGAAAGGTAGTTCCATGATGCATGGATAAATGCAGATAATAACAAGACGCAAAATCCCGCGGCAGTCATTTAACAACCCTCCTCACGCATTAAGGCCTGCGGTTCACAGTGCCATGTTAAGAGCTCAATGTTTGATGACGATGTAATACTTTAATTCCCCGTGCCATCTCTTGCCTCTGACGGCATCCACCCAGACGTCATATTTGCCTGGTTTAAGCTTTTTCGTCGGGAAGCTCACCCGAAAATGAGGCTTTCCGCGAGTTAAGTGAACATCTCGATAGATCATGACATTCCCTTTTTTATTTAACAGCCGGACGGCGATCATCGTTCCCGTAACAGGACTTCTTCCGGTGACAACGATCGAGGTGGCTGATTTCGTATATGTATTGGCATCTGTCCTGAATTTCACCGCGCCTTTGGAAGGCATGGCAAAGGCTTCTGTACTGGCTGAAAAAAGCGGCACAATGAAAATTGCGGCAATTATGAAAGCCCTTGTGAATACCTTCATCAAAAAATCCTTTCAGTTTTTCTATGGTAATTATTTCACATTATGAAAATATCATATTTATTATTATTCAACAATTTAAACTTTTTGATAGGAAGAAAACTTTTTTTAAAAGAGGAGGGTTGCCGGGACAAAAAAAAATAACACTGGCAACCATAACAATCCGAGCCTTTATCATTTAGCAGCTTCACCTTGTTAAGTCAGGCGGAAGTTTTCATTTTTATGTTATGTTTTCCCCCAACCAATTATTTCCTATCCTATTTGACAGCAGATATTAAAAGACGACTGTGCTCGTTCGTTTTTTTCGATTTCTTCGAATAAGGCCTTTTGAAATTCATACTGTTGTTGGTGGTACTTTTGAAATTCTTCATTCGTGATATACGGAGTCTTTCGTATCACTGTTTGATATGTCATCAGTGTCAACCGTTGGTAGAACAGCTTTTTGGCTCTCCAATGTCATGTCAGGGTTCTTAGCAAGGTCGATTAACCTTCTAAACAAAATGACATCATCATCAAAAAATCCACGGTATCCTCGATCATTTTTATGGATGTGATCTCCTTTCTGAAGAACCTAACGTTTAATGTATCAGAAGAGAACTGAATAATAAAGTGGGTGTAAGGTGATTCAGTCATGAACTTCATGATTTGATCCATTTTGAATTACTTCCCTCTTTTCTGTAAATCAACATTAGATCCAATACTTTACCCCCGTCCAATGCTCCGTACATAGATTGTGATATAACAGCGACTGGCACATTGAATGGTACTGCTTTTTTTATTTCTGATTCCATATCTCCAAATGGGACCCAACAAGTAAAATCTCAATTTTGATCTATACACTCATTTAGAAGTGGGGAAATTTTCAACTTCAGCTTTTTAATAAGGAATAGAGAAAGACAAATACCCCTCTGTCTTTCGGACAGAAGGGTTCTTTTGAACGGTATATAAAGCTTTAACCAGTCTTCATTTCTTCTTGGCTTTTATTGGAATCTCGAATCGAATGGGGCTTGTTTCCGTAAATAATACCAGCGATGACAATGCAGACTCCTATCCACTGAGTGAGCTGAAACTGCTCATCTAAAAAAACTAATGACATACATAAGGCCACCGGTAATTCAGAAGATGACAAGATCGTTCCAAGTCCAGCACCAACATAAGGCATGCCAATCGAAAAAAATAATGGCGGCAAGGTGACACCAAACAAACCAAGAAATAATCCGAATGGTGCAATGGCTGAGACGGTAGCTGGATCGAATAAAAAGACAGGAGGGAAAATTAGGAATGTAATGATTAGTCCGCCAATTGTAAACGTTGCACTTCTTTGAATCGGTGGTAACTCTTTTCCGACTGTTCCGCTTACGTATGCAAAGGCAGAGAAAGAGCATGCTGCTATTAATCCCCATACCATACCAATTAACGAGATTTTCGTAAATTGAAAAGATAAGACGCCTGCAGAGAAAATTGAACCGATTAAAATGATACCAATTGCAATTAGCTTTTGCTTGCTAGGTTTTTTCTGATCAATAACATATTCTAATAATGTTCCAATCCAAACGAATTGAAATAAGAAGATAATTGCTAAGGATGCGTCTAATGTTTGCAGCGATTGGTAATAAAAAATACCTGTAAGACCCATTGGTATACCGCCTAAGGCTATAAGGATAAACCGTTTAATTGAAATTTTTTCTTTTTTGGTAAATAAAACAAGAAGCCAGATTAGTATCGTCCCTACTAAAAATTGACTGCCAGTTACTTCTGATAATTCAAAGCCTTGCTCATATGCTAATTTGACAAAAGTCGATAATACCCCAAAACACGCTCCTCCTAAAAAAACAGCTACAGGAAATGTCCAGTTCTTCATCTTTATTCCCCTCTCCAAAAGGTAAGAAATTTGGTTTTAAGTTTAGGTATGAATAAAAAAAACCACACACTTATGAAATCATAAGTGTGTGGCGAAAAAAGAGAGAAAATCTCCCTTGAAAAGTCCACAAATCCAAAATGGTTTTGTTATATGTGATGAGTTATCCGTTAGAAATACTAACCCGTATATAAAAAATTGTCAAGAAGGGAACTGTCGAACCGATTGGTATAATATGCTTTAATTGTACAACTATTAACTTCTTCATTATATCCAGTGTAGTATACAAACAGGTAAAAATAGATGACGATACAATCTGAGAGGGTGCAAAATGGGGCACAGGATTAAAAATCAAACGAAAACCCTCATCACTAACGTTGTAGTGACAAGGGTTTAAGGTGATTAACCGATGGACCCTTCCATCTCGAACTTGATTATTTTTTAACATTTTGCATTATCATAACCTGTTCTAAATGCTGATTTTTGGGGTTTCATATTTTTCTTTGATCACTTAAAATCATACTTTATCATGGTTTGTGGGTGATGTGTGGGTGACCCACACTGTTTTCAGAGCAGTTCATAAGGAGTTATCATGTTTAAGCTAGCTTATATAGAAATCCCCCCTCATTATTGTTGAAAGTCACATTTACAACTTTTTCAACGAGCACACACAAAGGACAAAAAATAAGTAGTAAACATAATGTGACAAAATTTTGACATTTTAGATTTTAAGCAAAATAAAGTAGCCCAATATAAGGAAAAGATGTAATATATAAATTAAGTTTACAATATTTATAATTATTGTAAACGGAAAATAATTAAAGTTGGAGGTAGAGTATTAAATGAAGAAGTTTTTGGCTATTTTTACTGTAGTAACCATGGTATTGATAGGAGGCCTATTTACAAATCAAGTATCTGCATCAGCTGCTTCTGTGAAAACAGAACTGACTAAATCAGAGACATCAAGCTCAACCAAACGAATTACATTAAAATCGGGCTATAAGTTACAAATCCTCTCAATCAGTTATTGGTATAGCAAACACACAATTAAATGGACACTTTTTAAAAATGGAAAGGCCCATCTTTCCTCAATACAGAGTCCAAATAACATCTTCTCTAAAACATATACATCGAAACAACTTGGGCCAGGTCAATATTCCATTCGTTTGTATTGTGGTAAGAATGGTGGGTTAAAAGGCTGTGCTGGAATGGCAGCGCTTAATACAAAAAAATAATGGTGTGCTACTGCAAATACGTAATGTAAAAGTATTTTAAAAAAGAATGCTTCTAAGAACAATCGCAACGTTCACTAGATGAAAGATTTTCGTTAATCAAAAAAAGGGTTGCCAATTCTGGCATCCCCTCTTTGATTATAAAAGGCTTGTGAGATTAGAATACCATATATTGATCCAAACCATTTTATTGGTGTACAAAAGTATGCCAATTGCAACCAGTAAGCCTCCACCAATTTTCATAAGAATATTTGAATATTTAAGAAAGAATCTCACTTTTCCAATAAAAAACGCCATTAATAAAAAAGGAATTGCAAATCCTAAAGAATATGCTGTTACGTTAATGAATGTATTTGCAGGAGTTGAAATATTTGCATATGAAATCGCTCCAAAAATGGGACCAATACAAGGAGTCCATCCTGCTGCAAATATAATTCCAATTAAAATTGAATTGAGAATGCCAATTTTTCCTTTCCTGAATGAAAAGCGCCACTCTTTAAGCATAAATTTTGGTTGAAAAATGCCTAACAAAAATAAACCCATTGTAGTAACAAATACTCCACCAAGCATTCGTATTAAATTTTGATTTTCGGCAAAAATTCGACCGATCGAACTTGCTGAAAATCCAATTATGTAAAAAATTAACGAAAACCCTACTAAAAAAGATAATGCATGTATTACAACTGATTTAGTTATGCTGTTTGATTTATGATTTTTTAAGTCATTAACAGAAATCCCTGTTATATAGGAGATAAAAGAAGGATATAGAGGCAAACAACATGGCGAAAGAAAAGATAAAAAACCTCCACCGAAAGCTAACCACCAAGTTACTGATTCCATAAATATTGACTCCTTTACTAAATTATGTTTACAATAATGAGAAGATTTAAGACAGGGGGCTAAACTATGAACAAACAAAGACGTTTGTGGATGAGAATAGTTATACTTTTAATTTTATTTTTAGCTGTAGGATTTGCCCTTTATCAAAATTCATTTGCAAATAAAGAAACAACCGTACAATTGAATAAACAAGCTCCAAATTTTAAATTAGCAACATTGTCTGATGAAAAAATAGAATTAAAAGATTTGCAGGGAAAAGGAGTCTTGGTGAATTTTTGGGCATCATGGTGTGATCCTTGCAAAAAAGAAATGCCTGCAATACAAAAAGCTTATAACCAATATAAAGACAAAGGTTTTGAAGTTGTTGCGGTTAATATTCAAGAACCAGATTTAACTGTAGAGAGCTTTTTAAAAAATAATAACATTACTTTCCCAGTTATTCTAGATAAATCTGGAGAAGTATATAATTTATGGGACGTTGGCAGAATTCCTGTTTCGTTTTTTATTAGTTCTGATGGAATTATAAAGCGAAAATACGAAGGTGAAATGTCTCAAGAACAACTCGATCAATGGATAAAAGAAACTCTATAGATTTTGAAAAAAGTAGTTATATTTTCAACTAACGTTGAGTCATTACAAAAACCCCAATTAGGGGTCTGTAAATTTAATTTATTTTAGCTTTTAAAACTCTATAATCACCGCTTCCATACAGCCCAATAACCAGTCTTGTAGTGTATTCAAGAGGCGTGTATTTTAATGCTTTAAATGTTCCTGTGCTTCTTATCTCCCATACACTTTTATCAAGCTTATGAGTTTTTGTGCTATGTGATTTTCCATACAGTGGTCCTGAAAGATAGACATCGTAGCTGTTTGATTTTATTTTTCCTTTTTCATATGTGAATTTACCACTGATTTTATGCTGAAAACCGGTTCCTAGCAATCCATTATATTTAACATAACCAGAATAATTCTTTTTCCGTACAGCTTGAATATTGAATTTGTTTTCTTCTTGTTTACCAACGCCTAACTCAATAGTGTCGCCTTGAATATTTAACGTTTTGGTGGATGTAGCATTCGTTGCTCCTTTTGCTAACTTTTCATTTACTTCTTTCGTTGCTTTTTTAAAAGCCTTATTGGCAACGTCTATAGAAATCTTATTATGTGTTTGTTCATCTAGGATGGAAGTATGGCTTGAAGTTTTAGCATTGGCTGGGAGTGACGAAAAAACTGATGACAACACAGTAACCATAATCAAAACAGCCAAATAAAACACTTTTTTACGTAATGATACTAAACTCATATTGCCCATCTCCTCTAAACATGGTAAAGTACACTATGATGATACCATTACATATAATGGTTTGTCTACTATTATATAAAATAAATGGAAATAAAAGGGGTGATTTTATCTGTCTGGTATAATCTTTGGAATTGTATGCTTCTTTCTTGTGTTTTATTTCCTAAACTATATTGGTCAAAAGTTGATATCTGTAAAAACACCGGTAAATCATAAAGTGATTGTTTCTATTTCCTTTATTGAAGGTTTAGTTGCACTGATGTTGGTTTATTATAAGCCACCATTCTTATAAAGATTGAATGAATTTTAGCCCTCTTGATCAGACTTTTACAATTTTGTCGACAAGCAGCCCTCTTTGTAAGAGGGCCTTTTTATTACTTCAATGATGATTTTATCTAACTCGAATTTTCTGTCCCGCGTAAATCTTGTTGGCATTCTTGATGTCATTCCAAGCCTGCAGCGTCTTAATGGATGTATTAAAGCTTTTCGAGATCCCAGACAAAGTCGCCTGATTTAATGGTGTAATATTGCTTATGATTCGAAGCTGTTGAAGCGCTGCTGCCGATAATCTTTAGTTTCTGGCTAACGTAAATCTTATTCGCATCTTTGATGCTGTTCAAATTCTGGATAGCTTTAACGGTCGTGTTGTATTTCTGTGCGATTTCCGAAAGCGTGTCCCCTTTTTTGACTGTGTAAGTTGTTCCTGATTTCCCTGGTTTTCTGCTAGGTTTCGGGTTTTTTTCAACTTTTACACCTACCTGACAACGCAGATCTTCCCGATAACAAATATTCATATCGACATTGCCGTAAATGCCGGCTACCTTTCCCCAATCGGAATACTGCCCCCGGCTAAGTTTGCTGCTGTAACGGGCAACCCATAACGCAAACGGCTTCACTTTTGATTCATCAAGACAGTTTTCAAGGAAGGACTTGCCGCTGTAAATCATAGTGAAGTAACCCGCTTTTTCAATTTCGCGTAAGAAAGCAATCGCTGCATCCGTCAAAACCGATTTGCTGACTTTCCTCTGATTCACTTCAAGATCAAGTACAAGAGACTAACCTTTTTCACAGCTGATAAAAAGAACTTAGCTTCTGCCAGTGCCTCTGACTTGGACCCGAATCGTGCAAAATGGTAAGCGCATGTTTTAATTCCTGCGGCATTAGCGGCTGAAACGTTCTTCTCGAATTTCTTGTCCTTTAAGGTTGTTCCTTCTGTTGCTTTCATATAGGCAAATTTAATTCCATCCCCCGCAACTTTATTCCAATTGGTATCCCCTTGCCAGTGTGATACGTCAATACCTTTGATTCCCATAAAAATTCCTCCTTTAAAAGTAAAAAAGCTGCCGTTAAGCAACCTTATTTTGATTTATTTTGTTGTTTCAAAATCTCAATGGCTTTAGTGATCGGCTCCTGGACAGGAACGCCCATTTTCCCCGCATATTCAGTAATAGAGATTAATTCATTAACTACAGTAGAAAACAATGGTTACAGTCATGACAAGGAAGCCTATTTCAATATTGTTTTCAGCAAACAATAAATCAACCATGCGGGCGACAGCAACCATCACAAAGATAAAGACTTTACGGGAAATGCCAATCATACCAGTACGGCTTTTGACTTCACCATTAACAGCTGCCTCAAACCATCCGCTAAAATAATCAAGAGTAACGATAAAATAGTCAAAAGAACGCTCCACCCTCCAAAAAAAAATCCGACAACTCCTGCCGGAGCAGCAATCAAACCTTTATAAATGTATCCAATTTATTTCCTCCTTTTAAAAATAAAAAACACCCTTATTGGGTAGCTAGAACCTAAATCGACACTGACGGCTGGATTGTAATAGCTCCAGCCTGTGACTTGTTCATATTCTGCCGGAGTGATCCAATTGATTCTTACATATTCAACCATTTCTTCATCTGTGTAGCGCCGCCAATCATAAAACTGTTTGATATCTGATAAAGCTGGATACTTCATGAAGACGCACCACCTTTGAGTGCTGAAATATCGGCCTGAAAACGCGCTATTTGTAAAGACAAAGAAGCGTTCTGCTGTTTTAAGGTATCTATTTGCTTTTCGGCTGACTCCAGATTGGTGGGAAAATCGGATACGGTATAAGGATAGGAAATCAAATAAATACAAAGAAAAATCAAAACGTGGTTTTAAAACAAAAAAAGAAGCACAGCTGTCAGCTACACAAGTTGAAATGGAGATCGGTTATTATCATTTCATGAGAATGGCGGCGAAAGTACTTACACCTATTTTGAAAGTTGGTTGGAAATATATATAAAACCAAATGTTAAACCGATCACCTATTCTATTCAAGAATGGGATGTAAGATTAAACATTCTCCCACGGTAGAGCGACTATAAATTAAAAAGAGATTAATCGAAATGAATATCAAAAATGGATCAATGAATTGAAGGACACTATAGTGAAGGGACAGTGAGAAGGATTCATAGTATTATGGACACTGCACTAAACGATTCAGGATACGAATACCAACAAGGCGATTAAATTTTTTACTATAGAGGAATTGGACAAGTTGCTCAACAAGCTAAAGGAACCTCAAAAAAATGCAAAGTATCAACATTCAATACATTATTATGCGCTATTTTCTCTCATGGCGCGGACTGGGCTCCGCATTGGTGAAGCCTTGGCTTTAACCTGGGATGACATAAATTTTGAAGAAAACACCCTTACAGTCAACAAGATGCTGGTTTATCCAACTAATTTAACACCATACCTTTCCACCCCTAAATCACAAGCAAGTTTACGAACCTAAAACTCGATGAGAACACAGTCCATTTTATGAAAAAGCATAAAATCAACCGGAATGAAGTTGTTTTGAAATACAAAAATTATAAAAGACCATAAACCAATATTATATTTTTTCAACATGATGGTCGTTGGCTCCGGACAAACGTTGTCAGAGAAATATTTCAAAGAAGTATGTAAAAGGGCCTGTTTACCGATTCAATCCCCACATGCTCTTAGACATAGTCATGCGGTTCACCTTCTTGAAGCCGGCGTTAATATTAAATATGTATCAGAAAGGTTAGGGCATTCGAGTATAAAAATGACCGCAGATACATATCTCCATGTCACAAAAAAATTGAAGACCAAGCAATGGATTTGTATCTGCGGTATACAAGCATATAAAATTTGTGGGTGTTTTGTGGGTGCAATCAAATATCAATCTGATCACACCCTTTGATATTAAAGGTTAACCGATGGACCCTTCCATCTCGAATTTGATAAGACGGTTCATTTCAACCGCGTATTCCATTGGCAGTTCTTTTGTGAACGGCTCGATGAAGCCCATGACGATCATTTCTGTCGCTTCTTCTTCAGAAATGCCGCGGCTCATCAAGTAGAAGAGCTGCTCTTCAGATACTTTGGAAACCTTTGCTTCGTGCTCTAATGAAATGTTGTCATTCAAGATTTCATTGTAAGGAATCGTATCAGAAGTTGATTTGTTATCCATGATCAGTGTGTCACATTCGATGTTTGAGCGGGCGCCTTCGGCTTTGCGTCCGAAGTGGACGATTCCGCGGTATGTGACTTTTCCGCCTTGTTTAGAAATCGATTTTGAAACAATCGTTGATGACGTATTCGGTGCAAGGTGAATCATTTTCGCGCCTGCATCCTGATGCTGTCCTTTGCCTGCCAATGCGATGCTGAGCGTCATACCGCGCGCGCCTTCGCCTTTCAAAATAACGGCAGGATATTTCATTGTCAGCTTGGAGCCGATGTTTCCGTCGATCCATTCCATTGTCGCATTTGCTTCGCAAACAGCACGCTTTGTCACAAGGTTAAAGACGTTGTTTGCCCAGTTTTGAATCGTTGTATAGCGGCAATATCCGCCGTCTTTGACGATGATTTCAACGACCGCGCTGTGAAGGGAGTTCGTTGTGTAAACAGGTGCAGTACATCCCTCTACATAGTGAACGTGCGCGCCTTCGTCAACGATGATCAGCGTCCGTTCAAACTGACCCATGTTTTCTGAGTTGATGCGGAAGTAAGCTTGCAGCGGAGTATCGACTTTTACGCCTTTTGGCACGTAGATGAATGATCCGCCGGACCATACCGCTGAGTTAAGGGCCGAGAATTTGTTGTCAGTCGGCGGGATGACTTTTGCCCAGTGCTCGCGGAAAATGTCTTCATTTTCTTTGAGGGCGCTGTCTGTGTCTTTGAAGACGATGCCTTGAGACTCAAGGTCTTCCTTCATGTTGTGATAAACAACTTCTGATTCATACTGCGCGGATACACCGGCCAAATATTTTTGTTCAGCTTCGGGAATCCCAAGTTTGTCAAATGTCTGTTTGATTTCCTCAGGAACTTCATCCCATGATCTTTCTGAACGCTCAGAAGGTTTTACATAGTACGTGATTTCGTCAAAGTTTAATGAGTTTAAATCCCCGCCCCATTGCGGCATTGGCATATTGTAAAAGTGTTCAAGAGATTTCAGGCGAAAATCGAGCATCCACTCTGGCTCTTCTTTCATGCGTGAAATTTCTTCAACGATTTCTTTTGTCAATCCCCGCTCTGAACGGAAAATGGAAACGTCTTTGTCGGCAAAACCGTATTTATATTCGCCGATATCCGGCATTTTCTTGGCCATCCATTTTCACTCCAATCTTTATTCATTATCGCTTTCTTCTTTTGCAACGCCTTTTTCAAGTGCTTTCCATGAAAGGGTTGCACATTTAATCCGGGCTGGAAACTTTGAAACACCTTGAAGGGCTTCGATATCGCCCAAGTCGATCGAATCGTCGTAGTCTTTGCCCTGCATCATATCTGAAAAGATCTGTGACATCTGAAGGGCGGTCTCCACGTCTTTTCCTTTAATCGCCTGCGTCATCATGGAAGCGGATGCCATGGAAATGGAACAGCCTTCACCTTCAAATTTTGCATCTTCTACTTTATTGTCTGTTACCTTCATCGTCAGTCTGATCCGGTCACCGCATGTCGGATTGTTCATGTCAACGACAATGCTGTCATTTAAAACCCCTTTATTTCTCGGATTTTTGTAGTGATCCATAATCACCTGCCGATACAGTGTATCCAAGTTTACATTAAAAGACATTTGTGAAATACTCCTTTGTCTTATGAAGAGCTTCAATCAGCTTATCGATGTCTTCTTCTGTATTATACAGATAAAAGCTTGCTCTTGCAGTAGCGGAAACATTCAGCCATTTCATCAAAGGCTGTGCACAGTGATGTCCGGCTCTGACGGCCACTCCTTCTGCATCAAGCACAGTTGCGACATCGTGCGGATGAACATCTTCAAGGTTGAATGTCACAAGTCCTGCCCGCTGTTTCGGACCGTATACAGCAGCGCCTTCAAGCTCTTCAAACCGTTCCAGTGCGTATACAGCAAGACGATGTTCATGCTCGGAAATTTCATCGAGCCCGATGTCTTCAAGGAAGTCAATCGCTGCACCCAAACCGATTGCACCCGCAATAATCGGTGTGCCGGCTTCGAATTTCCAAGGCAGCTCCTTCCAAGTCGACTCGTAAAGACCGACAAAATCAATCATTTCTCCGCCGAATTCTGCGGGCTCCATGTTTTCAAGCAATCCTTTTTTACCATACAATACCCCGATCCCGGTCGGACCACACATTTTGTGGGCTGAAAAGGTAAAGAAATCACAATCCAAATCCTGGACGTCGATCTTCATATGCGGTGTGCTTTGCGCACCGTCAACGACCATCACCGCACCGTTTTCATGGGCGATTTTGGCGATTTCCTTGATCGGGTTGACCGTTCCAAGCACATTTGATACATGGGCAGCTGACACAATTTTCGTGTTGGCTGTCACCGTCTGTCTGACGTCATCCAAAGAAATGGTTCCGTCTTCCTGCAGCGGGATGTATTTCAAGGTTGCGCCGGTTGCTTTCACCGCCTGCTGCCATGGAATAATATTCGCATGGTGCTCCATCGGGGTAATAACGACTTCATCACCAGGCTTCAAGTTGGCGCGGGCATAGCTGAGTGCAACCGTGTTTAGGGCCGTTGTCGTGCCCCGCGTAAAAATAATTTCCTGCATCGATTTCGCGTTTATAAACTTCCTGACCTTCTCACGTGCCCCTTCATATCCATCGGTTGCTTTCGTTCCCAATGTATGAACGCCGCGATGGACATTAGAATTATAAGATTTATAATACTCATCAAGAGTGTCGATGACAGCACGCGGCTTTTGAGATGTAGCCGCGCTGTCCAAATAAACAAGATCGTGTCCGTTGACCTGCTGGTGGAGAATCGGAAACTGTTCGCGAATATCATTGACATTCATTATTTTACTTTCCTTTCAATTACAGAGACGAGCTGCTTTTTCACGCCTTCGATCGGCAGTTCGTTGACAACCGGTGCAAGGAAGCCGTAAATGACGAGGCGCTCTGCTTCTTCTTTCGAAATTCCGCGGCTCATTAAATAGTAGAGCTGAACAGGGTCGACGCGGCCGACAGATGCAGCGTGGCCCGCTGTTACGTCATCTTCATCGATCAAAAGGATCGGGTTCGCATCGCCGCGCGCTTTTTCGCTGAGCATGAGTACGCGCGACTCCTGTTCGGCATTTGATTTTGATGCGCCGTGCTCGATTTTTCCGATGCCGTTAAAGATCGAAGATGCGGAGTCTTTCATGACGCCGTGTTTTAAAATGTAGCCTTCAGAATGCTTGCCGTGATGAATGATCTGTGTCGTAAAGTTTTCGGTTTGTTCCCCTCTGCCGACGACAACTGTTTTTGTATCGCCAAACGTGCCGTCTCCATAGAGATTCGTCGTATTTTCTGAAACGGTGTCTCCGTCATTCATCAAACCGAGCGCCCACTCGATTTTGCTGTCGCGTCCAAGCGCTGTTCCGCGGCGGTTGACATATGCGGTAACACCGGCGGAAAGATTGTCTACCGCTCCGTATTGGACGCGGGCATTCGCGCCTGTGATGACTTCCGATACAATATTGAACACGGCTTTTTTAGGGTTGACCGTACTGATGTAGTTTTCTACATACGTGACTTTACTGTTGTCGTCTGCAACAACAAGCACGTGGTTAAACAGCGCAGTATCGTTGCTTTCATGGACATAAACCGCTTGAACAGGAGCTTCAAGCTCGACGTTTTTCGGAACATAGAGGAATGCTCCGCCGTTCAGCAGTGCTGCATGCAGTGCCGTTAATTTATGCTCATCAGCCTTAACGCCGTCTTTCATAAAGTATTTTTTGACAAGCTCGCCGTGTTCACGGAAAGCAGTATGAATATCTGTAAAGACCACGCCTTTATCCTGAAGCTCTTTAGAAAGGGACAGGTAAGCCGGTGTTTGATCTCTTTGAACATAGAGCGTTTTGTCTTCATTCTCAAGATCGATCAGCGATTTGACTTCATCTGAAAGATCATTCAAGGAATCAAGCGCCTTATTTTCTACAGTATGCTTATCAAACTGTGTGAAATTCCAATTTGTGATTTTTGTTTTATCAGGCTTAGGCAGCGGCAGATCTGCTGCTTTTTCAAGCGCATCTAAGCGTAGGTCTTGCAGCCAAGCCGGTTCCTGATGCTTCTCAGAGAAGCTTTTGACATATTCCCGATCAACAGATAGTTTTGTTTCCAATGTCATGTTTATCCCCCTAACGCTTACGCTTCTTGACCGACAGTTTCGTCATCGATTCCCAGTTCATGCTTAATCCAGTCATATCCTTCCGCCTCTAGACGCTGTGCAAGCTCAGGACCGCCTGATTTAACGACGCGGCCTTGCATCATCACGTGCACACGGTCAGGCGTGATGTAGTTTAAGAGGCGCTGATAGTGCGTGATGATCAGACAGCCGAAGTCCTCGCCGCGCATTTTGTTGATTCCTTTTGATACGACTTTCAAAGCGTCGATGTCCAAGCCTGAGTCGATTTCGTCAAGGATGGCGATTTTAGGTTCGATCATCATCAGCTGCAGGATTTCATTGCGCTTTTTCTCCCCGCCGGAAAATCCTTCATTCAAATAGCGCTGTGCCATGTCAGGGTCCATTTCAAGAAATTCCATGTTTTTATCCATTGTGCGGATAAATTTCATGAGAGAAATTTCGTCTCCTTCTTCCCTGCGCGCATTGATGGCAGAACGAAGGAAGTCGGCATTTGTGACGCCGCTGATTTCACTCGGATACTGCATAGCCAAAAACAAGCCGGCCTGTGCGCGCTCGTCCACTTCCATTTCCAGAACATCTTTGCCGTCAAGCAGGATGCTGCCTTTTGTCACTTCGTACTTAGGATGCCCCATGATTGCCGCGGATAAAGTCGATTTACCCGTTCCGTTCGGTCCCATGACAGCGTGGAATTCCCCGCCTTTTATTTCAAGGTTTACACCCTTTAAAATCTCTTTCCCTTCAATCTCAACGTGAAGATCTTTGATTGTTAATGTCGAAGCAGCCATGAAATATACCTCCAATATATATAATCATTATTCTCAATTTATTCTCATTCTAATTTTATAACAAATGAAAATTGAATACAACAAAAGTCTCTATCTTTTGCATGTACATGTTTTCAAGTGTAACAAAAATCGTTTTTTTCTTAAAGAGATTACGGCAAGAAACTTCCCCTGTCCAAAGCCATCCAATAAAAACGATTATTTACATTTCCATGAAATCTGAAGGTCTGCCGGGAGGTTTATCAGAACGGCAGCAAAATCCTTAAAAAACACGCGGCCTGCTGTGAAAACGGTTCGTTCTCAATTGCATGAATCGTGATGGGAATGATGCTCCCCTTCTATTTGTACGGTTACATGCTCCAAATTAAATTCTTTCCTTAGATATTCTGATACTTGTTTTAAGATTCTATCCCTGTCACTGTTGTCACTGACCGTCAAATGGCAGCTTAAGGACGGAAAATCAGATGTAATCGACCAAATATGGAGATCATGAATGTCCTTCACAGACGGAATCGAAAGCAGCCCTTTTTTGAGCGCGTCTAGGTCGATATGCTTCGGCTTTCCTTCCATTAAAACATGAACCGAATCTTTTGCTACACGCCAGCCGCTTATAAGCACCAAGAAAGCTACAAGAACGCTTGCAATCGGGTCGGCGATATTCCAATTGAAAAACAGCATCAAAAGCCCGGCGATGATGGCACCGACTGAGCCCAGCATATCGCCGACTACGTGGAGAAATGCGCTCCTTATATTTAAATTTTCACTTGTACCGCCTCTCATTAACACCCAAGCTGCGGCTATATTAATGAACAGTCCGATTACTGCAATCCCCAGCATTCCGAAGCTTTCGACTTCAGGCGGATTGAAAAAGCGCTGGAACGCTTCCCAGAAAATATAAAGCGAGATCGCAAGCAAGGTGATGCCATTGATAAAGGCGGCCAATATTTCAAAACGCTTATATCCGTAAGTTTTGTTTGCGGTTGCCGCCTTTTCTCCAACTATAACGGCAAACAGGCTTAACCCCAGTGCAGCGGCATCGCTGAGCATATGCCCGGCATCTGATAGAAGGGCGAGGCTGTTTGTCAAAATCCCGCCGATGATTTCAACTGCCATAAAAGTAAGGATTAGACAAAAGCTGGTCAGCAGCGCTTTTTTACTGGCGTGATGGGCATGATTATGGTTGTGGTGGCTGTGGGAATGGCTCATTGAGAAACCTCCTCCAAAAATTATAATATGATCATATATTCATATTAAACCTTTGCATTTTGTCAGGTCAACTGTTATCGCAAGTGATATGTAAAAGGGCGGATATCATCCGCCCTCTGTTTTATCCGTTCATCAATTTCATATCTGTAACGATCTGTTTGCCTTTTTGATAATGCTCTTCACGCCTTTTCTCGACTTCGAGCCGATTCTCATGGCTTCTGCTGTATTCTTGGTAGCCCATGCCATGGGACTTGTGCATCGCTTTTTCCATTTCTGCCGTAAATTCAAGGTCAAGCTGATCTTGGCTTGAACAAATAATGAATCATCCTCTCAGAGATTTTCTTACATGATACCAATTATATACAGACTCTGCAAAGATGAGTATGCTTTAAATATGCTGATCTCTGTCGATATTCCGGCATTTCACAGGCGATGAATAGAAAATTCTTTTTATTTCTCGATCAGTGTTTCATTTGTTGGAATTCTTCCATGGCCTGCAGCACGAGTGTGACGGCTTGGCTCATTGCTGCTCCTCCGCCAAATGCTGCGGTGACGCCGACGGCTTCAAGAATTTCCTCTTCTTTCGCTCCGCAGTCAAGACAGCCTTTGATGTGGTAAATAATACAATATTCATCCTGGGTATTGACGCTGATTCCAAGTGCGATCAGCTGCTTTTCTTTTTCGCTTAATGCACCTTGTTTAAAACATTCTTCAGTAAACTTATTGTATTTGGATGCAATGCCCGGCATTTTCTCCGAAAAGATGCCGATTCCCGCTTTATATTCCTGCAGAGCGGATTCTATGATGCTTTCTGATTCATGCTGGTTCACGGTTGCTTCCTCCATTTGCAATTCATTTTTCATTAGTATGGCCCGTATTTCAAAAATTACGCGAAAAAACCCCGGTTTTCTGCAAACCGGGGTTTGTAGATTGTTGACAAAATCCTAAAACGGTTTAAAGTTTTAGAATTTTGTCATCCTTTCAGCGTGATTGAAAACCCTTGCAGTCTAGGAAGGGTGAGCATCGGAGCGGAGCGAATGTTGGAATTCGTGAGCACCGACGCGCAGGCCTGACAACGAATGCGAGGGTTTGTCGACACGCTGAAAACCCCGGTTTTCTGCAAACCGGGGGTTGTTTCCTTTATTCAGATACAGAAATGACAGAGCCTTTGTATTTTTCATCGATGAATTTTTTGATGTCATCAGAACGCAATACTTCAAGAAGCGCTTTGACTTTATCTGAATCTTCATCACCTTTGCGCACCGCAATGATGTTTGCATAAGGATTGTCTTTTGGAGATTCGAGTTCAATTGAATCTTCTTTCGGATTCAGCTTGTTTTGGATCGCATAGTTCACGTTGATGAACACGGCGTCAGCTTCATTGTTTTCATATGCTTTTGCCGTCATTTCAGGCGCGACATTGTTTTTGATGTTTAGGTTTTTCTTGTTTTCCGTAATATCCTTCACCGTTGCGTCTACTTTGTCAATGCCTGATTTCAGCTTGATCAAGCCGGCTTTTTCAAGCATTGCCAGCATGCGGCCCTGCTCAGCGGCGTTGTTGCTCATAATAATGGTTGCACCGTCAGGCAGGTCATTTAATGATTTATATTTTTTTGAGTAGATGCCGAATGGCTCAAGATGGACTGCACCGACATTAACTAAATCATAGTCTTTGTTTTCTTTTATTTCCTGCTCAAGATATGGAACATGCTGAAAGTAGTTCGCGTCAAGATCTTTAGAAACGAGCGCTTTGTTGATCAGTTTGTAGTCTGTGAATTTCTCGATTTTAAGCTCGTATCCTTTTTCTTTCAAAAGCGGTATTGCTTCCTCAAGAATTTCGGCATGCGGCGTCGGCGTCGCTCCGACAGTGATGACCTTGCTGTCTTTATCACCTTCGCTGCTAGAAGATCCGCAAGCAGCCAAAACGCCGGCAAAAATGATGAATAAAGCAGTTAATAAACCTTTTTTCATGTTGATGTCCTCCCTAACGTTTGTCTAATTTATTTGTAATCAAATCCCCAATAAACTGGATGATAAACACAATAGCCAAGATGAAAATAGTTGCGATTAATATAATATCGGGATTATTCATTTGGAATCCGTCTACATATGCAAGGTTGCCGAGTCCGCCCGACCCGATCGCACCGGCCATGGCGGTTGAACCGATCAGCGCAATCGCTGTAACCGTAATGCCCGAAATGAGCGCGGGCATTGATTCCGGCAGGAGCACTTTGAAAATGATCGTTGATGTTTTCGCCCCCATTGATTTCGCCGCTTCAATCACACCTTTATCGACTTCGCGCAAAGCGATTTCCACAAGGCGGGCATAGAACGGAGCGGACGCTATAATCAGCGCTGGAAGTGCCGCGTTCGGCCCCAGAATGGTACTCATTAAAAACTTTGTGAAACCGAGAAGCAAAATAATCAATATAATAAATGGAATAGACCTGAACACATTGACGATTGCCGCGATCACCGCATTAATCGCTCCGTTTTGCCAAATATTCCCTTTTGAAGTCAAATACAGCAGCATACCGAGAATGACTCCGATGATAAAAGCAAAGAAAAGGGAAATTCCTGTCATATAAATCGTTTCATATGTGGCTTCCCACAGCTGCTCCATGTCTACATTGGGAAACAGTTTTTCAAACATTTGTGATCACCTCAGCTTCTACCTGCCGGCTCTTGATGAATTCAACCACTTCATTGACTTCATGCGGCTCTCCATCTACATGAATGAACAATGAACCATAAGCGCCGTCCTGCGTTTGCGAGATTTTCCCTTGAAGAATGTTGATTTCAACATCAAATTTTCGGATGATCTGCGTAATCAGCGGTGTTTCAGCTGCTTCGCCGACAAAGGCGAGCTTAATCGTCCGCCCTGATGTCGTTTCATCAAGGAACTGTTTCAAGGTTTCCTTCGTTTCTTCCGGTTCGGTTACCTGCTGAACAAAGCGCTTTGTCATTTCTTCCTTCGGTTTTCTGAAGACGTTCAATACATCGCCTTCTTCGACAACCCTGCCGTTTTCCATGACGGCCACTCTGTGGCAGATTTTTCTGATGACATGCATCTCATGTGTGATCAGGACGATCGTCAGTCCGAGTCTTTCATTGATATCAGACAGAAGACCCAGGATCGAGTCAGTTGTCTGCGGATCAAGCGCTGATGTCGCTTCATCACAAAGGAGAACTTTCGGGTTGTTCGCGAGCGCCCTTGCGATCCCGACTCGCTGCTTCTGTCCGCCGCTCAGCTGGGAAGGATAGGCGTTCTCTTTTCCTTCAAGACCGACGAGCTTAATCAGTTCAGCGACTCTTTTTAAACGTTTTGCCCTGCTGACGCCGGCAATTTCCAGCGGGAAGGCAATATTGTCGCGGACTGTTCTCGACCATAAAAGGTTGAAATGCTGAAAGATCATGCTGATTTCCTTTCTCGCATCCCTCAGTTTTTTCCCTTTGATTTCGCCTATCGTTCGGCCCGCGACTTCAACTGTACCTGAAGTCGGCTGTTCAAGTCCGTTCAAAAGACGGATTAAGGAGCTTTTTCCAGCTCCGCTATATCCAATAATTCCGAAGATTTCACCTTTTTTTATCGTAAGGGTGACATCCTGGACAGCATTGACATCTCCATGCTTTGACTGATAAACCTTTGAAACACCTTGAAGATTTATCAAAGCCATCACCTGCTTTCTTGCTCTATTCTTCGACGTCTAAGTCAAGTATGCTTCCTGAATTCCTGATGATCAATGAAAAAAGCCTTTCTGCACACTTGAGCAGAAAGGCTTTTGAAAAGTCTTGGCCTTTCTCTCATCTTTCAAAGCTTAACGCTTCGTGTGAATTGGCACCATTTCAACATATGTTGATGGTTGCCGGGTTTCATAGGGCACTTCCCTCCACCTCTCTGGATAAGAGAATCATATATTCATTTTTTAATTTATGATGATCGGAATTCTTAAATTAAGATATCATGCGAAAAAATAGTTGTCAACTACTTTTCTTAAGACAAACGGCCTACCCGATATGATCAACAGGTAAAAGAGGCGAACTGAATGTCCGCCTCACTGTTCTGCCTTAACACTGTCAATCTGTCGTTTTTCCAACATTTTAAGAATTTTATAAATGAAGGTCGCTGTTTTTGAAGAAACCGTCCGTAAGCCATAAAATCGCTTCGAGCTTCAATAAAGCCCTGAAAGAGCCTTTTACCTTGACGGTGCCGCGCTGTACGAGCTGCTGCAGGGAAATATCTCCATGAAGAAGGTCGATAATCTCGCTTTGATCCCCAAAAAAAGTCAAATGAGCATTTTTCGGTATGGCTGATTTTTCCATTTCCCCCTGTTCATTGATCGCTAACGTAAAAGCTTCTTTTTCACCTTGAAATGTAATCAGCAAAGCCGTTGTGGATAATAGAGGTTTTAAAAAAAGAGACCGGTCCTCTCTTTCTATCAATCCTATTTTCTCCAACTGTATAACCTCCTGTAAATTGGTCATACTTACAGATTCTCTGCATACAACGGGAGTCCTTTATGAATTGCTCGACAAGTTTTTGAGGGTTATTTCCCGAGAAATATGTCAAAAACACCCTTAATCAACAGCATTTTGTTTAATCATATCATATAAGTGGGAAACAGAATGAAAAGCATACTCTTTTTTGACGATGCGCCCGTTCTTATAAAGGAGAAAACACGGCACACTTTCAATTTCATGCTGTTTGGCGAATGTTGGGGAATAATTGAGATTATTTTTATAGAAAGGAACATCTGCAAGCATGTCGTCAACGACTTCCAGCATTCTTCCGGCCAGCTGGCAGGTCCCGCAAAAAGGGGTGTATAAATACAATAGACAGGTCTTTTGCTCAAGCTGTTTTAATTCTCGTTCTTGAAGTTCCTGCATATGTTAAACCGCACCTCTATACTTTTTTATCATAAAAATTTTGTATGCACTCGAATATTTGACCGAAAGAGGATTTCTGCCACATGGTGATCCGGGGCTGAAGCGACTTCCTTATAGGCTTTATCAATATACAAATGGGATGCTTCAGGCAGTTCCCTTTTGAGCTTCCGGCGCAGCTTTTCACCGGACTCATCGGCATCCACCAATATGTAAACGTCTTTATCATACAGATTCTCGGCAAATTCATCGAGCTTTGTTTGGCTGATCGTTCCGTTCGTGCATATAATGTCAACAGGTTCTTCGATGACACGTTTTACCTTCAGCTTATCGGATTTCCCCTCGACGATCATGACTTTTTCGATTTCTGGCATATGGATCACCTTTAAGAGAAAAATAGATTTTTTGTGAAAAAAGGCAGTGAATATTCACCGCCTGAGCCGTTTAACACCAGCCTTGCTGGTCATCACAGTCTACATATTTTGCATCGGGTGCACTTGTGGTATCAGCCATTTTGTAGAATTTACCATCTTGGAAATAGTATCCAGATTCCAGTTCGTATTGATCCATGCCGGTCATACGGCCGATTGGTTCATTTTCATGATACAGCTGCATGCCGCCGTCTTTAAAATGGCCCTTCACATGTTCTGTTATATCAATCCGCTCTTTTTTCAGCGTCAATTTGGACACCCCCTCTTTTTATAGAGTATCCAAATGACGGGCTGCTATCCTAAATTAGGCTTCTTTTGTCATTTCATCATATTGTTCTGCAGTCATCAAGCCGTCGATTTCTGAAGTGTCAGCCGGTTCAACGACAATCATCCATGCTTTCTCATACGGAGACTCATTGACAAATTCAGGGCTGTCTTCCAAATCTCCGTTTATTTCAACGACTTTCCCGTTGATCGGGGCGTATAATTCTGAAACGGTTTTAACAGATTCAACGCTTCCAAAAGGCTCGTCCGCTTTAATCTCGTCTCCCACTTCAGGAAGCTCGACAAAAACGATGTCTCCAAGCTCGGATTGGGCAAAATCAGTAATCCCGATTCTGACTTTGTCTCCTTCAGTCTTAACCCACTCATGTTCTTCCGAATAACGCAATTCTTTTGGTGTGCTCATGCTAACCCCTCCATAAAATGTTTTAAATCATCCTACATTGAAGATATCACATATTCATACATTATAACCAGTACGTCTTAAACTGATCTTCTTTAAAACCGACGGTTACTTTCCTGCCGTCAGTTGTAATCGGACGTTTGATCAGCATACCGTCGGAAGCCAGCAATTCAAGCTGTTCATCTTCAGACATGTCTTGCAGCTTATCCTTTAAGCCAAGTTCGCGGTACTTTTGTCCGCTCGTATTGAAAAACTTTTTCAATTCAAGTCCGCTGTTTTCAAAAAGCTGTTTCAGCTTTTCTTTGCTCGGCGGCTCTTCAGCGATATGTATCCCGTTTACTTCTACTCCGTGATCTTCAAGCCACTTTTTCGCTTTTCGGCAAGTCCCGCATTTCGGGTACCAATAAAAATCCAAAGCCATGCGTTCACCCCTCTCGAATGATCCGAGGCTATTTTAACACAGATCTTTTTAAAAACCTAAAACGTTGCTTTCATCAGGCAGCTAAAAAGCCCCGCTGTAATTGCAGGGCCTTTTCATTAAACGATGAATTTCTCTGCTTCAAAGACTCCTTTGGCAGCTTGGCGTTTTTTCTCAATGACATTGACAGGCGTAAAGCGTGTCAGTTTACGGAGGGCGGACAGCATCATCCGCAGCGAATCGCCTGATTCCACCGCAATTAACGATTCTTTTGCATGGCTTTCAATTTCCTGAAAAGCTTCCTGTGTGAAAATTTGCGTATACAGGATTTTCTGTGCATTTTTTTCTTCGCCAAATGCCGAGACAGCTTTTTCGGTTCTTAAAATGGCTGATTCCATCGCATAAACTTGGCTGACAATATCAGCGATGTTCACGAGGATCTCCTGTTCTGCGTCGATCGCTTTTCCGTATTTTTGTGCAGCAAGCCCTGCGGTCAGCAGCGCGATCTTTTTGGCATTTTTCAGCAAATGCTTCTCCTGTTCCAAGACCCCGTCGCCCGGTTCTTCAGGCATGAGCATCATCAGCTCTTCCTGAAGCGCCTTTGCTTTCTCAAAGAGCGGCAGCTCCCCTTTTAAGGCTTTTTTCAAATATGTGCTCGGTACGATGAGGCGGTTGATTTCATTTGTCCCTTCAAAGATCCGGTTAATCCGTGAATCGCGGTAGGCGCGCTCCACTTCGTATTCCTGCATAAATCCGTAGCCGCCGTGGATTTGGACGCCTTCGTCAACAATATAATCAAGCGTTTCTGACCCGAATACTTTATTTAACGAACATTCGATGGCGTATTCGGCAATTGCTTTTGCAATCTGCCTCCCGTCTTTTTGGTCTTCTTCGCTCAAGGTGCCCATTTTGTCTTCAAAAAGCCCGACCGTCCGATAAACAGAGCTTTCCATCGCATAGAGTTTCGCTGACATGTTGGCGATTTTTTCGCCGATTAGGCTGAATTTGGATAGCGGCGTCTTGAACTGTCTGCGCTGATTTGCGTAGGCAGCTGACAGCTCAATCACCCGTTTGGAAGCGCCGATCGTACCGACGGCCAGCTTATAGCGTCCGATGTTTAATATATTGAACGCAATGATATGACCCTTTCCTGGTTCACCTAACAGGTTTTCCTTTGGTACTTGAACCTGGTCTAAAATGAGTGTGCGGGTTGATGAGCCTTTAATACCCATTTTTTTCTCTTCCGGTCCTGTCGAAACGCCCGGAAAGTCTTTTTCAACAATGAATGCCGAAAAATGTTCACCGTCTATTTTCGCATATACGATAAAAACATCTGCAAAAGCGGAGTTTGTGATCCACTGTTTTTCTCCGTTTAATATATAGTGAGTGCCCGCTTCATTCAAAACGGCTGTCGTTTTTGCCCCCAGCGCATCAGATCCTGAGCCCGGCTCTGTTAATGCATATGCGGCAAATTTTTCGCCTGAAGCAAGCGTCGGCAGATACTTTTCTTTTTGCTCGTGTGATCCGAAGAACACGATCGGCAGCGTCCCGATGCCGACGTGAGCGCCGTATGATAAAGAAAAACTGCCTGCTCTTGAAAATTTTTCGGTGATGAGTGCCGAACTGATTTTATCAAGGGCGAACCCGCCAAATTCTTCCGGGATGTCGGCGCCGAGGAGTCCGAGCTCCCCGGCTTTTTTCAGAAGCCTGACAGAGTGCTCGAAATGGTGTTCTTCAATCTCATCAATATGCGGAAGAACATCGCCGATAATATAATCTTCCGTCGTTTTGGCAATCATTTTATGTTCGTCAGTGAAGTCTTCAGGTGTGAACATCTGGTCGGCTGTCACATCTTCTACAAGAAAAGCGCCGCCTTTTTTCAAATCATCCTTTGTTTGTTCCATGATCCCATCCCCTTTATTTAAACTAATTCAAATACTCCTGCTGCTCCCATGCCTCCGCCGATGCACATCGTCACAACGCCGAATTGTTCATTTCTGCGCCGCATTTCGTGGATCAGTGTAAGGGTAAGCTTTGTGCCCGTACAGCCGAGCGGATGACCCAGCGCGATCGCTCCGCCGTTTACATTGACCTTTTCTTCATCGATGCCGAGCGCCCTGATGACCTGAATGGCTTGTGAAGCAAATGCCTCATTTAATTCGAATAAACCGATATCCTTCAGCTCAAGCCCCGCCATCTTCAGCGCGCGCGGCACCGCTTCTACAGGGCCGATGCCCATCACTTCCGGAGGAACGCCTCCGACCGCAAAGGAACGGAATTTTGCAAGCGGTGCAAGCCCCAGCGCATCCGCTTTCTCCCTGTCCATGATCATCACCGCGGCACCTCCGTCACTCGTTTGCGACGAATTCCCGGCGGTGACCGAACCTTTTGCCGAAAACGCCGGCTTTAAAGCAGAAAGAACTTCACTGGTTGTGCCTGCGCGTACGCCTTCATCACAAGCAAAGGTAAACGTCTGTTCCTGAAGTTGATGGCTTTCATCAACTTCTCTGACGGTTACTTCCACAGGGACGATTTCCTCCGCAAATTTTCCTTCTGCAATCGCCTTGGCCGCTTTTTGGTGGCTGCTGACAGCAAATGCATCCTGGTCTTCCCTTGAAACGCCATATTTAACTGCAACCTGTTCAGCCGTATGGCCCATTCCCATATAATATTCAGGCGCTGTTTCAGCCAGTGCCGCATTCGGTCTGACGATATGCCCCATCATCGGAACGATGCTCATCGATTCGGCACCGCCGGCAATGACTGTATCCGCTCCGCCGAGCATAATTTTCTCGGCCCCGTATGCGATGGACTGAAGCCCTGATGAACAGTATCTGTTTATCGTTACGGCCGGAACCGTATGGGGGAGGCCCGCAAGCGCACCGATATTCCGGGCCATGTTGAGGCCTTGTTCGGCCTCCGGTGTGGCACAGCCGATAATTAAATCATCGATATTCCCTTCATAGCCGTCCGCTCTTTTTAATGTTTCTTTAACTGCGCATGCGCCTAAGTCATCGGGACGGACTGTCCTCAATGAGCCTTTTTTTGCTTTTCCGACCGGGGTTCTCGCACCCGACACAATGACTGCTTCTTTCATGTTTTTCCCTCCTAATTACGCAAAGGTTTGCCTTTCACAAGCATATGCTGCATTCTCGCCTGGGATTTCGGTTCGCCGATAAGGCTCAGAAAAGCTTCTCTTTCCAAATTGAGCAGATATTCTTCCGTTACTTCCGCGCCGTAAGGAACCCTGCCGCCGGCAATGACAAACGCCAGCTTTTTCGCGATTTTCATATCATGTTCAGAAATGGCGCCGGACAAATGTAATGTTTCCGCACCGAGGAGAAGCGCCGCATAGCCGGTTTCACCGACAACCGGAACCTTCTGTTTGACAGGCTGGCGATAGCCGTTTTCGTGAAGCGTCAGGACGAGTGATTTGGCATCGTACAGCAGGTGATCCTGGTTCATGCTGACTTGATCTTGTGCGGTTAATATATTTAATTCCGTTGCTTCATGCGCTGAAGTCGATGTTTTTGCAAGGGCAATCGTTTCAAACGCACGGTTTGCCGCCTGCTGAATATCAGCGTTGACGCCTTCTGGAAGCCCTTTTAAATGATTCAGATAAAGTTCTTTATTGCCCCCGCCTCCCGGAATCAGGCCGACGCCTGTTTCGACAAGGCCCATATACGCTTCACTTGAGGCTTGAACACGAGCAGCGGGCAGGCACAGTTCTGTTCCCCCTCCGAGTGTCATGCCGAATGGGGCAGCGATGACCGGTTTAGAACTGTATTTTACTTTCATCATCGTCTGCTGGAATTGACGGATGATCATCTCAATTTCCATGTAGTTGTCATCCTGGGCTTCCATCAGCATCATCGCAAGGTTGGCGCCGACGCAGAAATTTTTGCCTTGGTTGCCGATTACGAGCCCTTTATAGTTGGCATCTACTTCTTCGAGCGCAAAGTTCAGCATTTGGATGATATCAAAGCCGATCGCATTGCTTTTCGAATGAAATTCCAACAGTGCGACATCATCTCCCAAATCGATTAAACTTGCACCGCTGTTTTTCTTTATGACGCCTTTTGTTTCTTTAATTGAAGCTAGATGAATATTTTTCTTGTTTTCTTCCAGCACCCGGTATTCGCCGCTATTGAAACAATAGTAAAACGTTTTTCCGTTTTCTTTAATGTAAAACGTCTCATATCCTTTCCCGAGCATTTCCTTCACCCAATCTGCGACCTTCCAGCCGTCGGCTTCAAGCTTTTCAACCGAAGCTTTAACACCGATGCTGTCCCACATTTCAAACGGGCCGTCTGACCAGCCGAATCCCCATTTCATCGCCTGATCGACAGCCGCAATGCTGCCGGCGATTTCTCCTGTCAGATCTGCGGAATACATAAGAGTGGGCGCCGTGATGTTCCAGAGCAATGCCCCAGCCCGGTCATCCGAATGGATAAGCGCTTTCATTCTTGCTCCATAGCCTTTGATTTGCTTGGCCCCTTCAAGTCCGGATGTCTTTAATTTTTTTCGTTCACCGTATGTCATTGTCATCGGATCAAGTTCAAAAATGTCTTTTCCTTCTTTTTTATAAAAACCTTGTTTTGCTTTGCTGCCGATCCAGCCTTTTTCGAGCATTTTTTCGATAAATTCAGGCAGACGGAAAACGTTTTTTTCTTCGCCATCCACTTGGTCATAAACATTTTTGGCAACATGTGAAAAAGTGTCGAGACCGACGACATCCAGCGTTCTGAAGGTGGCGCTTTTCGGCCGCCCGATGAGAGGCCCCGTAATCGAATCCACTTCGCCTATCGTATATCCGCCTTTCAGCATCTCCTGAACCGTGACAAGCAGTCCGTATGTGCCGATGCGGTTGGCGATAAAGTTTGGCGTGTCTTTCGCTTCAACTACCCCTTTGCCGAGCACGTCCTCGCCGAATTTTTTCATAAAGGCGAGCACTTCAGGATCTGTTTCATCAATCGGGATAACCTCAAGCAGTTTTAAATAGCGAGCCGGATTGAAAAAGTGTGTGCCTAAAAAATGCTTTTTAAAATCAGCAGATCTTCCTTCAGCCATTTGCCTGACGGAAATGCCTGACGTGTTGCTGCTGACGATGCTTCCCTGTCTTCTGTACTGATCGACTTTTGAAAACACTTGCTTTTTGATTTCTAAATTCTCAACAACAACTTCAATAATCCAATCGGCATCTCTGATTTTCTCAAAATCATCTTCCATGTTCCCTGTACTGATATAGCTGATGTTTTTCTTTGACGTCAGCGGGGCCGGCTTTTGCTTCAGCAGTTTTTGCACGGCTGTCTGAGTCAGCCGGTTGCGTACTTCGCGATCTTTCAGAGTGCGGCCTTTTTTCTTTTCCTCCTCCGTTAATTCACGCGGAACCATATCGAGCAATAAAACCGGAATGCCGATATTGGCTAAATGAGCCGCAATTCCCGATCCCATCACTCCCGATCCTAAAACAGCGGCTTTACGAATATGCTTGACCATGAATGATCCTCCCTCACCTTTGAATGAATACTCATTCATTTTTACTCCAAAAAAATAAAAACTCTTCTGTCTTCTTTCATCTTAAAAGATTTTGGAAATGAGTTCAATAGCCTTGATGCAAAATTTCTGAATTTTTTTATCGGCCTGAGGTCTGCTTGCTCATTTTCACATATTACATGTTTCACAGCTTTTGGGACAAACCTATATAGAGGAGGTGAAGGCATGGTACGCGAAAGAAAAAATCCGTCTTCAGCCGCAGTCAGCGCTGCAAGCATGAAAGGAAATGCAGGCCCGGACTATAAGAAGGAAGATGCGGGCGGCAAAAGGACTAGCCAGAACCAGCAGTACAAAAAACATAATATGGGCGGTCCTGATCATCACTAAAACATTAAAAAGCGGGTATAGATTTTCGTTACTTTAAGAAGGATAAAAATAAAAATCCAAAGGAGGCGCCAGCATGCAGAATCAACAGGGAATGACAACCCCGCCGCCCGTCATTTCAACAAAAGATCATCTATATTTGCAAGATATGCTGCACTGGAATTTGCTTGCGATGAAAAAAGCGCACTTTTTGGCAGAGCAGTGCCAGGATCAGTCGCTTAAAACAGAGCTTGACCGCGTCGGACAAATGCATCATCATCACTACAATGTGATCATGGAGCAGCTCAATCAGAATCAAAACCAAAACCCGTCAGCATACATGCAATAGGAGGAGCAAATAATGAATCAGCAAAACCAGCAGAAAATCGGCAATCAGGAAACACCTGTGCCAAATACGAGCGCGATGAATGACAGGGATTTTGTCAATGAGATATTGACAACCGAAAAATATATCACGTCCTCATATTCTACGGCACTGAATGAATTGAGCCATGAGTCGCTTTACCAGGCGATTCAGCCTCTGTTTAATGAAGCGCAAAACAGCCAGCGCAGGCTGTATCAAGTCATGTTTCAAAACGGCTGGTACAAAGTGGAGGCCGAGGATGCTCAGAAAATCCAGCAGACATACCAGCAGTTTCAATCTACACTTCAAAGCCAGTCGCCTTATCAACAAAATCAATAAACCGAAAATAAGCAGAGATTGCTCCGAATCTCTGCTTATTTTTGCGCGCGGTTGGCTTCATTCATTTTTTTAATGTTTTGAATCACTTCTTTGATGTCCTGTTTGGCATCTGGATATGTCCCATTCCAATGCTTGGCGAGCGGCGGCATGCTTTTGGCGATATGGTTATAGATGATCCACATTCTCACCTGTTCTTTCAGCTCTTCATTCGTTTCACCCAAAAGCAGCTCTGTATATTTTTCAACCAGGCCGTCCAGCTGCTGCTGAAGTTTTTGCACTCATGACACCCTTTCTTTCCGCTTTTTTCTCGGGCATGTGCTGCATGTGACACCGTGTTGGTCTGTAGCATAATACAAGCAGCACGTAGCCCGTATCCGATCGTCTGCATCATGACCGGGGTAAAACCTTCCGAGCGGGTTTTCGTCAGCGTCCTCTTCAAAAAGGCCGGGCTGTGCTTCATATAGCAGAAAATGAAAATCTTGCGCAGCCTGTTCTCTCAGCTTTAAATCCGTCATCTCCGTCTGAAGTGTTTCATACATCCAAAACAGATAAACCGCAATGTTTTCCCAGAGAATCTGCTTAGAAACCGAACAAGCCCTGCGGCAGGCAGCGATCAGTCGGCCGACATGATTCCTGAAGATGCCTTCCGTTAATTGTTCAAGCGCTTCCCTGCGGTTTCCTTCTACCGGCTCAGCTCCCTCCGCAAAATAAAACAAAGGCGCCCACCCTTCATCATCGCCTTCAATTTCCCACGACATGGAGGCCGGGCTTCTCGGTAAGCGTTTTCCGTAAACGGTAAACAGGTAGAAATGCATTACTGCAAGCATGCCGCAGCGCTTTATCATCATTGAAGCCGCGACTTTTTGATTCGGGGCGTTCAGCCGGTCTTTAATATCTTGTACATAGCTTCTCAAAAAATCCTCATTCAAAAGCATGCTTCCTTTAACAGATAATAAGGAGCCGGTCTGCTTCGTTCCGAGACGAAAACGAAGCAATGACTCGAGCTCCTCTTTCTTTAAATTAAGCATGTGACTCAGCCACCTGCTGCACGATACATCTTCCTCTCCCGTACGGAATGCAGTGAGGTGTGCCAAAAAGCGGATCTTTCGTCACTTCACAGTCCATTTCAAAAACGTCCTGTACAAGCTGGCAGTTAATAATCGTTTCAGGCCGGCCTTCCGCATAGATCTGCTTATCTTTAATCGCCACCAGATGATGGGCATAGCGGCAGGCGAGGTTCAAATCATGAAGGACCATCACAATCGTGCGCTTTTCGTGTTCGTTCAATTCAAACAACAGGTCCAAAATTTCAATTTGGTGCGTCATATCCAAATATGTTGTCGGTTCATCCAGCAAAATGATATCCGTTTCCTGTGCAAGCGTCATCGCAATCCAGGCGCGCTGGCGCTGGCCGCCAGACAATGAATCGACCGTGCGCTCCGCGAGCTCTTCCATCCTTGTCGCTTTCAATGCCTTGCTTACAGCCTCTTCATCTTCTGCCGACCACTGCTTGAGCCAGTTTTGGTAAGGGTATCTCCCCTGCTTGACGAGTTGGAGAACGGTCAAACCTTCCGGAGCAGACGGCCCTTGAGGCAGAATCGCGAGCTCCTTTGCGACTTCTTTCGTCGGAAGCTTGGCGATGGAGCTCCCCTCTAGCAGCACAGAGCCTCCCTTTGGCTTCATCAAACGCGCGAGAGACCGAAGGAGAGTCGATTTACCGCAGCCGTTGCTGCCGATAAATACGGTGATTTCACCTTTTGGGATCGTTAAGTTTAACTCGTCAATAATGATTGTTTCTCCATAACCTAAGCTTAACGTTTCTGTTGAAATGGCACTCATAAATGAAATCTCTCCTTTTATTGGTTTCTGCTTTTATAGAGCAAGTAGATAAAGTAGGGAGCGCCGATCGCAGCCGTAAACACGCCTGCGGGCACTTCAACAGGAGAAAAGAGCGTTCTCCCGATGATATCGGCAATCAGCACCAATAGGCCTCCGATCAGCGCTGCAACTGGCAATAGGGCTCCGAATGACGAGCCGACAAGCCTTCTTGCGATATGCGGGGCCATCAGACCGACAAATCCGACAGTTCCCGAAAAAGCAACAGCGATTCCGGCAAAAGCCGTGCTCAAAAGGAGGAGCAAAAAGCGGTTACGCTGAACTGAACTCCCCACTCCTGTCGCGAGTTCTTCCCCGAGCGTCTGAATGTTGATGTTTCTGGCAGCGACTGCGCAAATCAGCAAAAGGACTAGTGCAGCCGGTATTAAAATGTTCACATCCTGCCAGTTGGACCCATATACTGATCCGGTAATCCAGACGTTCGCCTGAGACATTCTGTAAATCGGGCCTTTTATCATAAACAAGGTGGTCAATGACTGGGCAAGCATCGAAAATCCGATCCCGATCAACACGAGCCGAAAGGTCGAAGCGCCGTTTTTATAAGACAGAAAATAAACGAGCATTCCGGCAAGGGCCGCGCCGATAAATGCGGCGACAGGGAGCCAGCTGATGCTGACCGTAAGCGCATTGCTTTTATTTGAAAACAGCATTAAAAACAAAACAACGGCAACGGATGCTCCGCCTGTCACACCGATGATGTCGGGAGAAGCAAGCGGGTTGCGAATCAGACCTTGAAGGATCGAACCTGCTGCCGCCAGACAAATTCCTGCAAACAAAGCAACCAAAATCCGCGGCATTCTGAAGGACATGATGATCAGTTCATCCCCCGGATCTCCGAAGCCAAAAAACGTTTTCGCGACGGCCCCCGGAGAAATAAAACGCTCGCCGATCCCCGCGCTGAGCACAATGGCACACGCTGTCAACAGCAATAAGATGATGAGCGAAAACAGCGCTTTTCTCCCAATTAAAAATGAAATGCTGCCTTTTCCAATCCTAAGTATGCGATAGTTCTTCAATTCTGGAACCCCCTTCTCGCAATATACACAAAAATGGGTGTTCCGATAATGGCTGTCATGACGCCGACCGGCACTTCTTCAGGCATGATCAGGTACCTTGCTCCGATATCAGCGGTGACGAGCAAAATCGCGCCCAATACGGCACAAAACGGAAGAATCCAGCGATGGTCATTGCCGACGATAAATTTTGCAAAATGCGGGATGACAATGCCGATAAAACCAATCGGTCCGGCAACAGCGACAGAGCCTCCGGCAAGCAAGATAATCGACAGCGCCATCAGCGCTTTGATCAGCCATGTTTTCTGGCCAAGGCTTTTGGCCACATCTTCTCCCATCGTCAATACATTGATTTTGGGACTCAATAGAAAGCTGATCATAAATGCCGGTACGATATATGGGAGGACCGAGATTAAAAGGCTGAGGTCGCGCCCTTGTACAGAGCCTGCGAGCCAAAATAACGCCTGTTCAAGCGCTGCCTCATTAACGGAAAGCATCCCCTGTGTCAGCGATGAAAACAGAGCGGACATCGCCGCCCCCGCAAGGGTCAGCTTTACCGGAGTCAGCCCTTCTCTGCCAAGGGAACCGACAAAATAGACGACCAACGCAGCAAATGCAGCGCCAAAAAATGAGATCCATGCGATCGCCTGAAGCGTGCCGACATTAAAGAAAAACAGTGCACCGACAACAAAGAATCCGGCTCCCGCATTTACGCCGAATATACCGGGGGACGCCAAGGGGTTTTTCGTCATCGCCTGCATCAAAGCTCCTGCAACCCCGAGCGAAGCGCCGACAGTGGCAGCAATCAATGCCCGCGGCAATCGCACATTTTTCAGCACAAGGTGTTCGTTAGAGCCGCTGAAATCGGTAAACGCCTGATAGGCCATCGTCCAAGACGTATTCGTGTAACCGTATACGACGCTGGCGCAAACGGCGGCAATAAGAATCAAAATAAAAGCCAGTAGTGCGATTGTTCTATATTTATTCGTTCTTAAGAGCATAAATTAAAATTCTCCTAGTTTGACTAAAACATCTAATGGTTATTGTATCAGATAACACTGATCTTGAAAATCATTTTCAATTAACAATTGACAAAATTCCAATCGAAAATTAAGATCATGATGAATGACTTACTACTGCTAAGGAGGACAAACATGAAGAAATGGTCAATGGCTGGATTCATCGCTTTGTTAGCGATTTCAATTCTTGCGGCCTGCAGCGGCGGCAAAGAAAACACTTCAGACAGTGAAGGAAATAAAGATACAATAACCGTTAAGCATGCAATGGGTACAGAGGATCAGGCACCGGCTGATCCAAAAAGGGTAGTCGTCCTGACAAATGAAGGAACAGAAGCTCTGTTGGAACTCGGCATTAAACCGGTGGGCGCAGTCAAATCTTGGACAGGCGATCCTTGGTATCATCATATTAAAGATGAGATGAAAGACGTTAAAGAAGTCGGCCTTGAAGGCGAACCGAACATTGAGGCGATTGCCGAACTGAAGCCTGATTTGATCATCGGCAATAAAATGAGGCATGAAAAGATTTATGACAAGCTGGAAAAAATCGCTCCGACTGTCTTCTCTGAAACGCTCCGCGGCGAATGGAAAGACAACTTTTCTCTCTATGCAAAGGCGGTAAACAAAGAAGAAAAAGGGAAAGAAATTTTAGAAGATTTCGATAAAAAAGTCGGCGATCTAAGCGATAAGCTCGGCGACCAGAAAGAGAAACGGGTGTCGGTTGTCAGATTTATGGCCGGCCAATCAAGGATTTATTATAAAGATTCATTCTCAGGGATTATTTTGCAGCAGCTTGGCTTTAAATTTCCCGAAAAGCAGGACAAGCTGTTTGAGAAACAAGACGATAAATTTGCTTTTATGACGGAAAACAAAGAATCGATTCCTGAGATGGATGGCGATGTCCTGTTTTATTTCACATATAAACCTTCCGAAAGCAAAAAAGACGCTGAAACATGGCAAAACGATTGGACCAGCGATCCGCTTTGGAAAAAGCTGAACGCTGTAAAATCCGGAAACGCGCATGAAGTCGATGATGCCATCTGGACGACGGCCGGCGGCGTAAAAGCGGCTTACCTGTTCCTCGATGACATTGAAAAATACTTTTTAAAATCGTAACTTGTCGTCAGGATTTTCTATCCAGGCTGCAAAAGGAGCATTTCCCAGGTGGAAATGCTCCTTTATGATTTTCCCGTATATACTTTTGATGTCCCGTCCGGCCATTTCACCTGGAGCTGAAATTGGTCATACCTTTCGTCCAGATTAAAAGCCTCCAGCACATTGCGGATGACCGCTGACTCTGAATCGGATGTAGCGATGGAAAGCTCGGTCAGTACCATTTTCATTTCGTTTAACGCTTCTTCCCCTTCGCGGTCAGCGCCGTTCAGCTTGTCTTTGATTTCAGCTTCTTCCCGCTCCTGCCTGGAATACTTCGCTTCAAACATATTATGCTTTCCGTTCCCATAGTTCACTTTTAAAGCAAACACATCATAAGGTACGTCTTTCACATCTGAAACAGGTGCACCTTCAGCGGCCGCTTCCTTGCCTTCTGCATGCTCTTCCGCTGCCGTCTGACAGCCGTTCATCAAGATGATGAGCACAGCAAAACAGGCGATCCGAAATAAGTTCATACAGTTCATCTCCTATATGCACATTATTCTTAGCTATGTCCACCTTTGCTGAAACTCATTCAAATAAGCGGCAAGGCTCTTTTTATGTCAGCGCTAAAAATGCTTCCGCATCCCGGACGGCCAGCTGAATTGCTTCTTCCCAGAAATCCCGCTTTGTCAAATCTGCGCCAAGATGCTTCATCGCCAGCTCTTCAACGGTCATGGAAGCTGTATCTTTTAAAAGCGCGATATACTTTTCTTCAAATGCACGCCCTTCTTTCAAGGCTTTCGCATAAATGCCGAGCGAAAACAGGTAGCCAAACGTGTAAGGGAAATTGTAAAACGGCACAGACGTAATGTAAAAGTGAAGTTTGGATGCCCAGAAATAGGGATGATACTCGCCCAGCGCTCCGCAAAACGCTTCTTTTTGGGCTTCTTCCATCAGCTCATTCAGTCTGCTGACAGAGACGACGCCGTTTTTGCGTTCAGCATAGAAGCGGGTCTCAAATAAAAACCTTGCATGGATATTCATAAAGAAGGCGACGCTTCGCTGCACTTTATCTTCCAGGAGAACGAGCTTTTCATCATCTGAATCAGCCTGCTTTAAAGCGGCGTCTGCTGCGATCATTTCCGCAAATGTCGAGGCCGTTTCCGCCACATTCATTGCATACGCTCTGTTCAACGGTCTTTCGTCAAGGATCGCCTCTTGATGAAAGGCGTGGCCAAGCTCATGGGCAAGGGTTGATACGTTCGACGGACTCCCAGCGAATGTCATAAATATTCTCGATTGACCGCTGTCCGGAAAATTGGCGCAAAAGCCGCCGGGCCGTTTGCCGCTCCTGTTTTCCGCCTCAATCCATCTGTCTCTGAACGCCTTCTCCGTAAAGGCAGAAAGCTTTTTCCCGAATGTATCAAATTGGTCTGTGATAAAACCGGCTGCTTCATCATATGAATATTCCTTTGCAGCCGAGCCGACCGGAACGTCGACATCATACCAGCTCAAACGTTCCAAGCCAAGCAGTGATGCTTTTCGCGAGAGATAGTCTGCAAACGGCTGTTTATGGTCGTTAATGACTTCCCACATCACATCAAGGGTTTCCTGCTTCATCCGATTGATATCAAGCGGCTCTTTCAGCACATTGTCCCAGCCCCTGGCCTTGTACACGTTTAATCTGAAGCCCGCCAGATGATTCAGCGTGCTGCTTAGCAAATCTGCGTGCTGCACCCATGCATGGTCTAGATTTTTAAAAACGGAACGGCGGATGTTCCGATCAGGCTTTGAAGTCAGATTCTGCGCCTGTCCGACTGAGAGGATTTTCGTTTCCCCATCTTCTTCATAAGGAATCTGGATCTGATTGATGATGCTGTTGTACAGATCCCCCCATGCATGATATCCATCGACAGACAGCCCTTGGATCAGTGTTTCCTGCTCGGCTCCAAGCTTTTCTGTCACCCGTGTTCTTCTTTCATTTAAAACATAGGCGATTTCTGACATCTCTTCGTCTTTCAGAATCGTTTCCCAGTCCTCATTCGACACTTTAGCAAGCTTGCCGTCTAAAACGACCAAGACCTTTTGAAAATCTGACATGAGCTGGGTTACTTCAAAATTGAGGGCGTTCGCCTTTAAATCTGTCGTGTCCTGTGCTTGCAGACAGCCGACATACGCGTTCGACTCCCGGATTTTAACATCGATTTTTTCAAAAAGCGCAAGCGCCTCTTTCAGTCCGCTCAGGTCCGTTTTTGATACACGAAGATCATCAGCCTTTTCTTTAAAAGAAACAAGCATCGTTTTGATCTCTTTTAAATGATTCCGAAAAGCCGCTGAGTCGCTCCCGCCTTTAAAAAAAACGTCCAGATCCCACGTATCCTTGAGATGATGATATGCCACCTGATCTCCCCCCTTTTTTTGTCACGTTTCCATTATAAGATAATTTTACCTTTTCAGGGTAAAAAAATAAGCGGCCGGATGATGAACCGGCACACTTTTTGTATTTCCTACAGCTGACGCAGCCGCTTTACAGCATAGCTTGCAGTCGCCAATCCAAGCAGGCCAAAGACGAATAAGAAAAGCCCGCTTTTATTCTGGTGATCTCCTTGAACTGCCGCCTCTCCGGCCGTAAATCCGTCATTTCCAGGCTGTTCAGCGATCTGCAGAGACTGAAGCAGTCTGCCGTCTTCCCCTTTAATTTGCAGCATTCCGTCGCTATCCACCCATTCATTCAGCACTTCGCCTTTCTTTTTTGTGACAAATAAAGGATTTTTCAGTTTAAGACTTGTTCCGTCTTTTGCTGTAAACTGACTGCCCTTTTCGTAAGCAGCGGTCTCAAAACCGTTGAATCCTTCATCCAAAAGCGCTTCTGTATCCCTGTACATCATATTTTGATTATCTGCCTTCATAACAACGGCGATCAAATTGAGTCGGTCCCGCGTCGCTGTCGTTACAAGGGTGTGCTTTGACTCGTTCACGAAACCGTTTTTGCCGCCGGTTATTCCTTGATAAGGAATCTCCCCCGTCAGCATCCGGTGGTGGTTTTTCAAGATCGTGTCCCATGTCTGGCCGTGCCAGGCCGTTTGCTTCTGTGAGAAAAGCTTGCGAAAAGTCTTGTTGCCCATGGCATATTGCGTGATTTTCGCCATGTCGGCGGACGTTGTGTAATGCTCCTTGTCAAATAACCCGTGGGGATTCGTAAAATGAGTGTCTCTAGCTCCTGCACGCTCGGCGACAAACGCGTTCAAGTCGTCCGCAAATTGTTTTACACTGCCGCTCAAATGTTCAGCAATCGCCGTTCCTGCGTCGTTTCCGGAATTCATTAAAAGGCCTTGAAGAAGGCGTTTTAATGGAACGATTTCCCCTTCTTCCAAATAAACGCTTGTCCCTTCCGTATCAGCGGCTCTTTTGCTGACCTTCACATCATCTTTTAAATGTCCCTTTTCAATCGCGTAAATCGCCGTAGCAATTTTCGTAATGCTGGCAGGATACATTTTTTTGCGGCTGTTTTTTTCATAAATGACCTGTCCTGACTTCGCATCGATCAATATCGCGGAAACGCTTTTCATTTCTATTTTATTTTTTTCTCCTGCTTTTGCCGAACTATGAAAAAACATCGTCAAACATAGTACAATACTGAACAGGAGGGATAGCTTAGCATTCATCGTGTCACCCTGCCTTCGGTAAAGCTGCCGATTGTTAAATAAATCTGCAAAATTTTCAAAAATAGGTCTTTTAGCACTTTCTAAATTCTATCAATTACACGTATCACCTGACAAGGATTATTTGTCGACAAGCCAAATGATTGAACGGAGGACACCCATTTGAAAAGGAAAATCGCAATCGTCACTGGAGCCACTAGCGGATTTGGTTTATTGACCGCTTTAAGACTCACCAGCACCCATTTTGTGATTGCGGCAGCGAGGCATCCTGAAAAAGCGGAGATGTTGCGAAAACGAATAGCGGAGCTTTCGGCGGAATCTTCGATTGCCGTCACGGAACTGGACGTCACAAAAGAGCCATCCATTTCATCATTCTCTGAAAAGCTGAAGCAATACGGAACCGTCGATCTTCTCGTCAATAATGCAGGAACGGCTTACGGAGGTTTCGCAGAGGAGCTTTCTCTTGATAATTACAGAAAACAGTATGAAACCAACCTGTTCGGTTTAATCGCCGTCACTAAAGCCGTTCTTCCATATATGAAGAAAAACGGAGGCGCCAAAATCATCAATATCAGCAGCATCAGCGGACAGATCGCTTTTCCGGCATTTTCACCTTATGCCTCTTCCAAACATGCGGTCGAAGGTTTTTCAGAAAGTCTCCGCCTGGAGCTTCGCCCGTTCGGAATCGATGTCGCCGTTGTCCAGCCGGGCTCTTACAAGACGGCGATTTGGGAAACGTCGTTTGCAAATCAGGTCGCCGCGCCTGAAGCCGGCTCTCGGTACAGCACATATTTTGAACAGATTTCCGCCTACATTGCGGCAAACCGCAAAAACGATGGAGACCCTGAAGACGTGGCAGAGCTGATCTTTCACCTTGCAGCAAAAAAGCGGCTTAAAAGGCTACGCTATCCGATCGGCAAAGGCGTCCGCCTGCTGATCTTCTGCCACGCCATCCTGCCATGGCGGTTTTGGGAATGGGCGGTCACAAAAAATCTGTTTAAATAAGGTTATTTAAAATAATTATAATTTAGTATTTATTTTAATTTTATATTTGTTATAATATAATTAACAAATGAAAAAACACAAGGAGGACATATTACATGATCTCACAACAATTAAAACAGCAAAATCCTGTACTTGAAAACGCAATGAATACGAATTTATCAAACTGGTTTATCCTCTATACGAAGCTTCACCGCTTCCATTGGTATGTGAAAGGGCCGCATTTCTTCACCCTGCACGAAAAATTTGAAGAGCTTTACAACCACGCTGCGGAAACGGCTGATGTCATTGCGGAACGATTGCTGGCGATCGGCGGACACCCGCTCGCAACCATGAAAGACTATCTTGATCACGGCACCATTTCAGATTCCGGCGCTGAAAAAACAGCTTCTGACATGGTATCCGCATTGATCAGCGACTACCGTCAAATCCGCAATGAGATTCAGCATACAATCGAACTTGCCGAAGAAAAATCAGATCATGCCACCGCTGACCTTTATATCGCCTTAACAGAGGAAATTGATAAGCAAGTGTGGATGCTTTCTTCATTTTTGGACGAGTAATATTAAAAAGCCATGGCAATCCGCCATGGCTTTTATTTATGATTTGCTTTTCGCAAGCTTTGCTTTCAATGTTTTTTCCTTGCCGTTTCTCAGCACTTCAAATGTTACAGTGTCTCCCGCTTTCACTTCGGTATAAAGAATTTTTCTGAGATCGGAAGTGGTTTCAACTTTTTTGCCGTTCATTTTTGTGATGACATCGCCTGCTTTCATGCCTGCTTGCTCTGCCGGAGATTTTGACGATACTTTATCGACATACACGCCGGTGTTGAGCTGATCCCCAAAGAGCCCCAGCGTATTTGTCTGATATTGCTCAGGAACCTGCTGCATATCGATCATTTGAACGCCTAAGAACGGCCGTTCCACTTTTCCTTTTTCCAAAAGTTCATCAACGATCGGCTGGACATCATTGCTCGGGATGGCAAAGCCGAGTGATTCAACACCGCTTTGGCTGATCTTCATACTGTTAATGCCGATGACCTGCCCGCTGCCATTGATCAGAGGCCCGCCGCTGTTGCCCGGGTTGATTGCCGCATCTGTCTGAAGGACATTCATATCCCATTGCCCCTCGGATGTAGAGACTTCAATCGTCCGGTTGACACCGCTGATGATTCCTTCTGTAACCGTTCTTGAAAATTGGAGACCCAGAGGGTTTCCGATAGCGATTACTTTCTCTCCAGCCCGCAGTTTTGAAGAATCTCCAAAACTCGCAACCTTTTCAACACCTTTGCTGCTGATCTCTAAAACAGCCAGATCAGTTAATGCATCGCTGCCGACGATCTTGGCATCGGTCGTTTTCCCGCTGTATAAAGAAATGGTTACTTTTGAGGCGCCTTCAACAACATGGTTGTTTGTGATGACATAGGCTTTGTCGCCGTCTTTTTTAAAGATGACGCCTGATCCAGTGCCGCTTTCTTCGACATCATCTTCAGAGAAGCCGAAGCTGGTTTGTATATTTGAGACTCCGACAATCGCAGGCTCCAAATCTTCAACCATATCAGCTACATTATCGGCATCTGTTACAGGTTTCGCTGTAAAGTTCTGCGACTGTTTCGGTTCTGTTTGTTTTTCGCCTGCTGTTTCATTATGATGGTCGGCAGGCAGGTACGGGGAAATCCCCAATACAAGTCCGCCGCCGATGATGCCGCCCAAAATCGGACCCAGCCATGCGGCCTTGCGCCGTTTTTCTTTTGCGGTTCTTGTTTCTCTGCCGCTTTCCAAAGCTGCAGCTGTTTCTTTATGAGTAAGATCTGACTGATCATCTGCATCCTTTTTTAAAATCAGCTCGGGTTCCTTTTCCGGCTGTTCCGAGTTTTGCTCCTCAGAAGCCGCCGTTTGCGGTATCTTTGCCTCTTCTTGCTGCGGCTGTTCGTTTTCATTTTTTTGTTCGTCATCGCGTCTAAAATCCATAAGCGTACACTTCCTTTATTTTTCTTGTCTTCAACTATCGCAAATGGCAGAAAGCTTTAACACTCACAAAAAAAGAGATACCCGACCGTATATTTTTCACATACCTGCATTTCCTTTCTTCCCTGATGAGTATCTTATCGAAACATTGTGGGATAAAAATGAAAAGAATATGTGAAATTATGAAAATTGACCAGACTTATGTTAAAACTAGTATAATGACGTTGAAAGGATGTGAACCGCCTTGTCATACACCATTTATCTAGTTGAAGATGAAGAGAATTTAAATGAATTGCTGACAAAATATTTAGAGAGTGAAGGCTGGCACGTCACTTCTTTTCTAAACGGTGAAAGTGCCAGGAAAAAAATCGGCCAGTCTCCTCATTTATGGATTCTCGATATCATGTTACCAGATATCGACGGCTATAAGCTAATAAAAGAAATAAAAAATGAGGATCCCGAGGTTCCCGTCATTTTCATTTCAGCGCGAGATGCGGATATCGACAGGGTGCTCGGGCTGGAGCTCGGCAGCAGCGACTACATATCCAAGCCGTTTCTTCCGCGGGAGTTGATCATCCGCGTTCAAAAGCTTCTTAAGCTGATTTATAAAGAAGATCCCGCAGCAAAGAAAAAAGGAACGGCCGTTTCCGGCTATGAAGTCTTTGAAGATTTAAGGGAAGTCTATGAAAAGGACACGATGATTAATCTGACGTCAAAGGAATTCGACCTTCTGCTCCTTTTTATGAACAATCAGGGCCGCGCCTTCTCAAGAGAGGATATTCTCACCCGAGTGTGGGGGGATGATTACTTCGGCACCGACAGGGTAGTGGACGACCTTGTCAGAAGACTGCGCAAAAAAATGCCTGAACTTAAAGTGGAAACCATCTATGGGTTTGGGTACAGGATGTTGAAATCATGAAAAATAAATCGCTCGCCTTTCAAATTTGGACGGTGATTTGCGGGATTTTATTAACCGTCTCGATTTTGTTGGTGTTTTTATTTTCCAACACCTTAAGAAACTTTTTTACAGATGAGATCTACACAAACATTGAAAATGAACAGCATGTGATGACGGAATACGGATTTTCGGGTTCACCCGAAAGAGACTTTGGCGAAGATAATGGCTCACGCAGTACAAACCGCCATGTACAGCACGTCTTGCTGCCTGAGAAAGGGACAGTCTACCAAAGCCCGCAGATTCTTCCCGATTCATTTATTGCCAAGGTGCAAAAACTGGGAAAGAGACAGGAGTCGTCTTCTAAAAGATATTCAGAGAATGTCGACGGGGAACACATTTTCTTTGTCCTTAAAAAAATCCAAACCCAGGATCAGACGTTTCTTTTATTGTCTTATGCGCTTGATTCATACAGGGATGGCTTAACCTATACACTGTTTAAACAGCTGCTGTTCATTCTGACAGTCGTTATTTTGCTGAGCTGGATTCCTTCCATTTGGCTGGCCAGATATTTATCAAGGCCGCTCGTGACGCTTGAAAAGCATGTCAAACGGATTTCCAAACAGGATTGGGATGATCCGGTCATTGTCGACAGGGAAGATGAAATAGGAAAACTAGGCCATACCATTGAGGATATGCGGCAGAAGCTGATTCAAAAAGATGAGACAGAGCGCACGCTCCTGCAAAACATCTCCCACGACCTGAAAACGCCCGTCATGGTCATCCGCGGATATACCCAGTCGATCAAAGACGGTATTTATCCTAAAGGAGATTTGCAAAATACGATTGAAGTCATTGAAGGTGAAGCTGAAAAGCTGGAAAAGAAAATCAAGGACCTGCTTTATCTCACAAAACTTGATTATTTGCTGAAACAGGAAAGACATTACGGAACTTTTAATATACAAGAGGTCATAAAAGAAGTTGTCGAACGCTTGAAATGGTCTAAAAAAGAATTGAACTGGAAGATTGATCTTGAAGAGGAAACCATGCTGACAGGTGATCAAGAACAATGGAGCAAGCTTATGGAAAATGTTCTTGAAAATCAAATCCGCTATGCGGAAACATTCATTGAAATCAGTGTGAAGTCTGCGAAAAAATATACGAAGATCACCATCAAAAATGACGGGCCTCACATTGAAGAAGAGATGCTTTCCAGCCTGTATGAGCCTTTTAATAAAGGGAAGAAAGGCGAATTCGGCATTGGACTCAGCATCGTGAAACGAATTCTGACGCTCCATCAAGCTGATATGACCATTCGAAACGATAAAACCGGTGTTTGCTACTCAATATCCGTTCCAAGAAATTAGACTGTAGACGCTGCAGTCTTTTTTTCATATAAACGAATACCCGTTAAAATCCCGATAGCTCGGTTTCACTGTTTTCTTTGGCTGCTTGATCCATTTCTTTTCTGACAGCACATGTTTAGGGTATTTGACTTTGTCCACTTTAATTCCCCGGCTGCGCAGGCGGCTGATCAACTCATCGATTTCTTTCATCAAACTTCACCCTTTCTCTGCAAATTTTGACCACTCGGTCACCTTACTTTATAATATAAATAATATCGAACAAAAAAACAAGTTACAATCTAGTTAAAATTATGACGGGACAAAAGAAGTGACCCGCCAGTCAGCATATTCGCCAACAAATTATGATGTCAACCTTTCAGGAAGGTGAAGACCGTGAGAGAAAAAGAGAAAGTCATTATCGAAACAGCCATTAAACTATTTGCCAAAAAAGGGTACAGCTCAACATCAGTGCAGGAAATTGCGAAAGAATGCCAAATCTCAAAAGGCGCTTTCTACATCTACTTCAAATCAAAAGAAGCGCTTCTCCTTTCAGTGCTCCACTATTACTATGATAGAATCTTTACCCGGCTCCAAAAAATTCAAGCGGAGTATGACAATCCGCGGGATGTTTACCGGAAACAGCTGACCGTTTTTTTCGAAAACATTCTCGAACACAAAGAGTTTATTACAATGCAATTTAATGAGCGGTCGATGCCGATCAATGAAGAGATTGAATCGTTCGCCAAAAAAATGCGGACGACGACTCTCCGGCTCCATATTGAAAACATCCAGAATATATACGGCAAAGACATTGAACCATACAGCGCCGAGCTTTGTTTTATGATCAACGGGATGAGCGATGTTTATCTTGAATTAATGATTTTGCTTCATCATTCTTTTGACCTTCACCTTCTCGCCGACCATTTGCTGAACCGCCTAGATGATTTGGCAAAGGGAATGCTGAAGCGAAACGAAAATCCGCTGATTTCGATCGACAAAGCGGACAAGTGGTTCGGCCCTTTTGACACGTTCGATCCGCTGAAGGAAGCCCTGCTCAAAGAAATGCGGATCAAAGCAGACAAGCGGTATCACAGCGCCCCGCCTTCCGACCTGACTGAAAGCCTTGATATTCTGGAAAAAGAACTGAGAAAACGAAAGCCCAAAAACGCCATCATCAAAGGGATGCTTGCGAATTTGAAGGAATTTGACGGCCTGCAAAAAGAAACGGATAAACTTGCAGAACTGATCAAAAAAGACCGGAGACATTCAGTTTGAAGGATGATCAACGGCTCTGATGGCGCGATCGATACATATAAAAACGGCCGCTGTTTACGGCCGTTTCAGATTGTTGACAAAATCCTAAAACGGTTTAAAGTTTTAGGATTTTGTCATCCTTTCAGCGTGATTGAAAACCCTTGCAGTCTAGGAAGGCCGAGCATCGGAGCGGAGCGAATGTTGGAATTCGTGAGCACCGACGCGCAGGCCTGACAACGAATGCGAGGGTTTGTCGACACGCTGAAACGGCTGCTGTTTACGGCCGTTTTATTTGTTATGCTTTCGGTTTCACCATTTCTTCAGGCTTCACAATCTCATCAAACTGCTTTTCGGTTAAAAGATTCAGCTTAAGAGCCGCTTCTTTCAGCGTCAATCCCTCTTTATGAGCCAGCTTCGCGATTTTCGCAGCATTTTCATAACCGATATGCGGATTTAAAGCTGTGACAAGCATAAGAGAGTTTGTCAGGTTCTTTTCAATTGTCTCCTGATTCGGTTCAATGCCCACGGCGCATTTGTCGTGGAATGAATTCATGCCGTCGGCAAGGAGCTGAACCGATTGCAGGAAATTATAAATGATGACCGGCTTAAAGACGTTTAATTCAAAATTCCCCTGGCTCGCCGCAAAACCGATCGTTGCGTCATTCCCCATGATTTGGGATACAACCATTGTCAGCGCTTCGCTTTGCGTAGGGTTTACTTTGCCCGGCATAATGGAGCTTCCCGGTTCATTTTCAGGAATGATCAGCTCGCCGATCCCGCAGCGCGGTCCGCTTGCCAGCCATCTGACATCATTGGCGATTTTCATAAGGTCTGCTGCAAGCGCTTTAAGTGAGCCATGTACGTGTGTCAGTTCATCATGGCTTGTCAGCGCATGAAATTTATTAGGCGAGCTTTTGAAAGACTGCCCTGTCAGACTGCTGATCTCTTCGGCAACAATGCTTCCGAATTCCGGATGAGCGTTGATCCCTGTACCAACCGCGGTTCCTCCAATGGCAAGGTCGCGGATTTTTTCCGCAGATTCAAGGATCATTTCTTTAGAGCGGTCAAGCATGTAAACCCAGCCGCTGATTTCCTGCCCCAATGTGAGCGGTGTCGCATCCTGCAGGTGGGTACGGCCGATTTTCACGACATCTTTAAAGGCTTCGGCTTTTTCATTCAGCGTGCTTCGCAAGCGGTCAACCGCCGGAACCAGCTTTTCGTGAATCGCGAGTACGGCCGCGACATGCATGGCTGTCGGGAATGTGTCATTTGAGCTTTGGCTGCGGTTGACATCATCATTCGGATGAATCTTAAAGCTTGAGCCTTTTTCCTGCAGATAGGCTGTGCCTCTGTTTGCCACGACTTCATTCATATTCATGTTGCTTTGCGTCCCGCTTCCAGTCTGCCAGACGACCAGCGGAAAATGGCTGTCATACTTTCCTTCTAAAATTTCATCACAAACGGAAACGATCGCATCTGATTTTTCTGCTTCAAGGTTTCCAAGCCGTTCATTCGCAATGGCAGCGCTTCTTTTTAAAATTGCAAACGCATACACAATTTCCTGCGGCATTTTCTCAGAACCGATTTTAAAGTTCTCCTTGCTTCGCTGGGTTTGGGCTCCCCAAAACTTATCGGCAGGAACCTTGATTTCACCCATCGTATCTTTTTCAATTCTATAATTCACTATGTATCCCTTCCTTCTCTAGTCTACAGTAGACTATATTTCGATAAAAATTGATAAAACCCTCTTATTTAAATTTTATCTTTATTTTAATTTTAGCTCAATATAAACTCGCGATTCTTTTGCATATTTATATTTCGGGTTTGTCTTTCCGTATTCCTTCGATACATATGAAACCTCATAATGTTTAGAAAAAGATTGAATAATGCTTTCGATCTCTTCCAGTTTCCCCGTAAGCCTGATTTGCGCCAACTCTTCTCACTCCGTCTCTGTTCAATGAAAATTTCGCCAAACACTAATGTAACACAGTATATTGTTTTTTTAACAGGAAAAGATAACCTATATCCATATTTAGAAATGCCAAGGCAGGTGATCACCATGAGTCAGTCAGAATTTAAGGACCATATCCATGAAAATCTCGCTTTGCTCCTCCCCCGCCTCGAGCACAACGACGATCTCGTTCAAAATAAAAAAATGCTGAAAAACGGAGTCATTTTTTATTTTTTATATTTTCGTGATTTAAATGATGATGCCAAAATACAGAAAGCAGCCAAAACGCTGTGCACGGATGAAAGCTCTCTCTCATTGGAAGATGTGCGCCTTCGCTTAAACAAACTGAATGCTGAGCCCATTCACAAGGTAAGGGACGCGATAAACACCATTTTTCAAGGAAAGTGTTTGCTTTTCATTAATGGCATGAATACCGTTTTTGCGCTGCCGACATTTGAAAAAAAGAAGAGAAGCCTTGGAGAGGTGAATACAGAAAATGTCGTCAGAGGACCGAAAATCGGTTTTATTGAGGATGTGGATACAAATGTGGCGCTCGTCAGGCAGCGTGTGCCAGATCAGGACCTGACAGTCGAGAAGCTTCCGATCGGAAAAAGCAAGCTTAAAAATGCCACCATTTTATACATTGACGGCAAAGCAGATGAATCGATTATATCAGACCTGAAAAAGCGTCTGAAAAAAGTGCAGCTGGACGATATTCAAGATTCTGGGGTGCTTGAAGAGCTGATTGAAGATAATCAGTTTTCACCCTTTCCGCAGATTCAAAACACAGAACGGCCTGATAAAGTTTCGTCAGCGCTGTTCAACGGGCGGATCGCCATCTTTGTCGATTATTCCCCCTTTGCCCTGATTGTGCCGGCCTCCTTTGGAATGGTGATGCAGTCCCCTGATGATTATTATGAGAGGTGGATCGCCTCGACTCTGATCAGATTTCTGCGGTTCAGCTCGATCTTCATCACTCTGTTCTTGTCGGCATTTTATATTTCGCTTGTTTCGTTTCATCAAGGGATGCTGCCGACTGCCCTGGCTGTCACAATTGCGAGTACACGGGAGGAAGTTCCGTTTCCTCCGCTTCTTGAAGCACTGATTATGGAAATCACGATTGAGCTTCTGAGGGAAGCCGGTTTGAGGCTCCCTAATCCGCTCGGCCAGACGATCGGCTTGGTCGGGGGCGTTGTCATCGGCCAGGCAGCTGTGGAAGCCAATATTGTCAGCTCTGTCATGGTGATTATCGTCAGTGTTATCGCCCTTGCTTCTTTTACAGTTCCTCAATACGGCATGGGGCTGTCGTTTCGGGTGCTGCGGTTTATTTCCATGGTTGTCGCCGCTGTGTTCGGACTGTACGGGATTATTTTATTCATGCTCGTGATTTTCACCCATTTAGTCAGGCAGCGAAGCTTTGGCAACCCGTATTTTAACCCTAATCACTTTTTCAGCTTAAAACATTCAGATGAGGCGATCATTCGTTTGCCGACAAAGAATCGTGAGGTGAATCAGCAAAATGATGCAGAAAAATCAGCTCGATCGGATTAGCACGTATGAAGCAGCTGCGATTATTACCAGTACGATGCTGGGGGCAGGGCTGCTGACCCTTCCCAGGGCACTGACGCAGAAAACGCTCTCACCAGACGGATGGATCGTTTTGATCGTTGAAGGACTTGTTTTTATTTTGATTATCTATATGAACGCCAAAATCGTCAAAAAGCACAATGTTCTTTCTTTTTTTGATTATACGAAAGAGGGCTGCGGCTTAGTGATCGGGAACATTTTGAACCTGTGCATCAGTTTATACTTCTTGGGAGTGGCAAGTTTTGAAGCACGGGCGATGGCCGAGATGGTTAAATTTTTTCTGCTTCAATTTACACCGATGGGCGTGACGATTTTTGCTTTTGTGATTTGCGCGATCTATATGGTCGTCGGTGGAATCAGCGACATGTCGAAGATTTTCCCGTTTTTCCTCTCGATTACGCTCGTGATTCTGCTTGTCGTTTACGGCTTAAGTATGAATATGTTTCAAGTCAACAATTTAAGGCCTCTCCTCGGCCTCGGGGTTGGCTCAATCACAAGCGCTTTGACGGTTGTCTCCATTTCATTTTTAGGCGTGGAGCTCATGTTGTTTCTGCCTAAATACGTTAAAAATAAAGAAAAGCTGTTCAAAGCTGCCGCCATCGGTTTTGGGATCCCGCTTACTTTATATATTTTAACTTTTGTCGTCGTTGTCGGCGCTCTGACCGCGTCAGAAGTGATGACGATGACCTGGCCGACGATCTCATTGTTTCAATCGTTTGAAATCAGAGGCATTTTTATTGAAAGGTTCGAATCGTTTTTGCTCGTCATCTGGACGATCCAATTTTTCACCACCTTTGTCGTCTATACATACTTTGCCGCTTCAGGGCTTGAAAATGTTTTCGGCTGGCCCGTCAAAAAAAACGTGTTGCTCATCGGCGCCCTTGCTTACATGGCCTCTCTCTTGCCGCAAGACACCAATGAAGTCTTGGTTTACAGCGATTTTTTAGGCTATGTCTTCATCGTCGTGTTCTGCGTGCTCCCGATCCTGATCTTTTTGCTCGTGTCGGCTAAAAGGAGGTTTAAAGCTTCGTGAAAAAAAAAGGAATACTAGCGGCGCTGTCCCTTCTTCTCCTTTTGACAGGCTGCTGGGACAGCAGGCAGATCGAAGAGCTCAGCATTGCGATCGGCCTTGCGATGGATAAAGGAGAAGATGATAAAAAAGTGAAGATGACGTATCAGTTTCTCGTTCCGAAAAAGATCGGCCAGAACGGAAGCGCCCAAGATCCGACCAAAATCGTGGCCACATCCGGAAATACGGTTCATCAAACGATTCGTTCGACTGCTTTGAAAAACTTCCCGGTCTTCTCACAGCATCTGCACGTCATTATTTTCTCGGAAGATCTTGCATCTGACATTTCTTTGGATGCCTTAATCAATCAGTTTATCCGGGATAACAGCATTAGAAGGAGCAGTGAAGTCTATATGGCGCCGGGGCCGGCCGGACGCCTTTTGAAGATAGATGATGCAGGTGATCCTGCATCAGAAGCAATCCATAGCATCGCACAAAACAGGGCGTCAACGATCAAATTGCTTAAACCCGTCACATTGGGCGATATTTCAATTAAAATGCAGAAAGGCATGTCTTTTATCATGCCGAGGGCTGTCGAAGAAAAGGGGCAGCTTCAGTTGGAAGGCGGGGCCATTCTAAAAAACAACAAGCCATATGCAAATATTTCTTCAGCTCAAATAGAAGCATTGAATTTATTGATGGGAAAAGTGAACGGCGGGGTCATAGAATCAAGACATCAAGGACATTTGTTTTCATACGAAGTGTTTTCAATCACTCATCGCGTTCATATCACGAGAGAAAACGACAAATACAAATTTACCGTACGTTCACATATTAAAGGGAGATTGTCTGAAGACTGGTATAAAGGCGAAGATTCTTTTAATCCAAATTACATTAGAGCAATTGAACGGTCGGTCCAAAAAGACATCGAAAAACGCGTCAGGCAGCTGATTGACCTTTTACAACATGATTTAAAAGTCGATATCACCGATTTTTCGGACTATGCCAGAATCAACTATCCGAAGCGCTGGCAGAAAGATCAACACAATTGGGATAAACACTTCAGCGAAGCCGATATCGACTATCATATCAATGCAACCATTCAGGATTTTGGAACAAAAGGAGCGACACAAGCAAGATAGGAGCCAAATTTTCTGATAAAATGGAAGTGAAAGGGTGATTTAGCATGAAGCGGATATTGCAGATAACAGGTATTTTCCTGATTGCGGCCGCAATCATTCTGTCCTGTTTTATGATTCATGATGTCGTATTTGATCCGTATATGGAGGATTCACAATCGATGCTGTTCTTTACGATCGGTTCGTATCTCTCCACTCCGGCTTTTTGCATCATCGGCGGATTTATTTTGCTCGGCATCAGCAAACTGATTGAGCTGCAGGAAAAAAACAATGCCATTTTGGCCGAAAATCTCGATCTCATTGATCAAAACGCCAGCATAACGGCCCAAAACGAAGCTGAACACGAAGAGAACCAAAACGCACAAGAACCCGACCGAACCATTGATGCCGACTCTTTCACTCTGCCCGCAGCTGATGACCGAAAATATTGGAACGGTTGAAAACGGCTTTCATAGGAAAGCTGTTTTTTGTTTCCGTCACTGAACAAGCTTGTTTCGATGCGCATATACGGCGGCTTGTGTACGGTCATCGACTTCAAGCTTGGACAGGATGTTCGTCACATGGGTTTTGACGGTTTTAATCGTGATAAATAATTCTTCCGCAATACCCTTGTTTGTTTTTCCTTCTGCCACAAGCTTGAGGATTTCCAATTCTCTTGCCGTCAATGATTCATGTAGAGGCAGATCCCCGGATGAATGTCTCAGCTTTGATAATACCTTACCCGCCACCTTTGCTTCAAGCTTTGGTTCTCCCACGCTCGCAGCCCTGATCGCATCGGCGATTTCACTGGCTTTCGATGTTTTCAGCAAATAGCTGAGCGCCCCGGCTTCTATCACCGGATAGACCTTGTCATCATCAATAAAGCTCGTCAGCACGATGATTTTCGGATCGGCAAGCTCCCGGCAGATTTCCTTTGTCGCCTCAATGCCATCCATTCCTTCCATTACAAGATCCATCAAGATGACATCCGGCTTGGTTTCAACAGCCAGTTCAACACCGCGCCTGCCGTCTGAAGCTTCACCGATCACCTCAATATCAGGCTGCGATTCCAAAAAAGCAGCCAGCCCCATCCTCACCATTTCATGATCATCAATTAACAGTACTCGAATCACCTTCAGTCTCTCCTTTTCCTTGATCAAAGATCGGAACCTTTACATCAACTTGTGTTCCTTTTCCCGCAAATGAAATAATTTCCGCCACACCGCCGACTTCGCTGGCTCTTTCTTTAATAGAATTCAGCCCGTATGATGACGTTTTTACGGCATCCATCTTAAATCCATCTCCATTATCAATCACCTTCAGCTGGAGCTGCCGGTTCCTGATTAGCAGTCTGACAGATACTTTTGTCGCCTTTGAATGCCTGAATACATTTGAAAGCGCTTCTTGTACGATTCTGAACAGATGGTCTTCGACACCCTTTGGCAGTCTTCCGGCATCCTCGATTTCCCAATCGATATCCATCGACTGTTTCGCTTTAAACTCATTCAGGAGGTCGGCCAGCCCTTCTTTTAAACCTTTCCCTTCAAGCGTGACCGGTCTCAGGTGCAAAAGCAGCGCTCTCATCTCATTCTGTGCATCGGCGGCCATTTTTTCCACCATTTTCAGCCTTTGCGCAAGTTTTTCATCAGCCGAAGCATTGATTCCTTCAAGAACCGCCGATGTCATCATGGAAATGGCAAACAGCTGCTGGCTTACCGCATCATGCAGTTCCCGGGCCAGGCGTTGGCGTTCTTCGGAGACAACGGATTTTTTCATTTGCTCCTGCCATTCCGCCCTTTCATTTGACAGCTTTTGAAGAGAAGCGACCTGCCTTTCGATCCGCTCCGCCATTTCATTGAGCTGATCGGCGGCGAGTCCGATCTCATCATCTCCAAGCGATGGAATCCGGTAAGCAAAATTGCCGTTTTCGTATTTTAAAATCGATTCGATCAGCTTTTCAAGCCGTTTTTTCAGCTGATTGCCAAACATATAGCCAGAACCGAACCCTACGGCTGCACTGATCGACACTAGGAGCACGATAAACGGGATTCCGAACCATCTCGAGGCGATGAGCACCCGCGGATCGAGCTGATAATAGAACAGCATGAAGCCCAATACAGCAATCAAAATCGTAAAGCTGACACCCAAGGACAAACGGACGGCGCGCCACTGAATGTTTGCAAGCCTGTTCGTTTTCATATAAACCGCACATCCACATCACCGATAAACAGGGAAATCGAAATTTTAACCCGTCTTGCCGATTGTTCGTAATTCTCTGACTCGGTATAGATTTGGTTGCCGATGCCGCTTTTCCGGTCGCCGATAATGTCAATGTCGCCGATAAACGCCGAAGAGCTGATGGAGACGTCAAGATCAGACGGAATGTAAATATCAACATCACCGATCAGCCCGGTGATGACGATTGTATTTTCCTCATCTGAAATGATCGCTTTTGACAAATCGATTTTTACGTCTCCGATGAATCCGGATATGTTTAAATCATTTAAATCAAAAGGTTTTTTCATCAATTTCACATCACCGAAAAAAAAGCTGTGCTGACCGGCGCTCGTTTTTTTCTGAAACGGTTCTGAGACGGCCTTATCTTTCCCGCGTTCTTTAGGTTTACTGCGGTCGAAAACCGGCTGGTTTGTGACAAGCCTGTAGCCTGCATAAATGAGGAAAGCGGCAAAAAAGAAGCCGAACAGGCTGAATGTAATGCTGAAGATATCTTTCAGAACCAGGAAGCCCGCAAAAATAAACATCACAGACCCGAGCCAGCGGCGTGAATATTTATGAAGCAAATACCCGGCAAAAAGAAAAGCGAGCGGCCAGAATAAGACGTCTCCAAGCCCGCTGTTTTGAAAAAATATGCTGATACCGAACAGAACGATGACGAGTCCGATCAATTGGTTTTTTGTTAGACGCATGCTGACTCCGGCCCCCTTTCTTTTTGTCGTTTATTCAATTGATACATTCCCGCTTGTCAACGAGATATCAATTTTATTTTGACCATTTCCGTTTTTTCCAGTCAGTGTTCGTTTTTCACTGCTGATTTGATCAAAGGAATAAGAATAGCTGATGTTTCCGCTTGTCGATACGGCTTCAAGGCTGATGTCTGCATCGTCGGGCAGATCGAGTTTCGCATTTCCCGATGTCTGCTTGATGCTCAATGGGTCATTGAGCGCTGAAAAAGAAGCCTTCAAATTGCCTGAAGTCTGCTTGATGTTAAGCTTCCCGGTCACATCTTCAAGCTTTGTATTTCCTGATGTTGAGCGAATGTCCGCCTCCGCTGTGCGGACGTCTTTCAAGCGAATATTTCCCGATGTCCCTTTGACCTCAAGCTGTTCCGCCTGGAGCTGATTCACTTTTTGGCTGCCGCTTCCCGAGCTTAAGGCTACCTTTTTTAAATGCAAATGACCGCCTGATATGTTCACATTCCCGCTTCCTGATGTGATCGACAGGTCATCTTTGTATTCATAAGGGATTCTGACAATCAGTTCATTTTTTTGAAAAAAGAAGAACTGGAAAGGCTTCGGGTGTACGGACAGCTGAAGGGTATCTCCCTTTTCTGATGATTCAAGGCGGGCATTGCCTGACAGCTCAGCATCTATATCATCACGCTGTTCAGCTTTGATGTTTACCGTTATGCTTTTTGCACTGATGTCGATTTTGTTGACCTTCTTCGGTGAAGCGCTGGCTGTATGGGCTGATTCTTGATTGAAGCCAATGAATGAAAAACCGCGCACACCATCATAAATGAAGCAGGCGAGAATCACAATGCCAGCGATGATCAGCAGTTTTCCTAACGTTTTTTTCATGTGTTTAATCCTTTCGCCAAGTAAGTGTATGCTCCTTATTATAAGGAAAGTTTCCTTTGAAAGAAATTAAAAATTGCAGAAGGGGCCCGTTAAGCCCCTTTCTGATTATTCATTTCCGGCTGATGTTTGTTTTTCCAAGCCGACCTTTTGAGTGCGCATTTTTTCGAGCTCTTCTTCGACCTCTTTCGCATATTCAAGACGGCTGTATGAGCTCCCTGATCCCGCGGATATTTCAGCATAGCTGTTCACCTTAGCTTCCATTTCTTCAATCCGGGTTTCCATTCTCATAAACTCGCGGTACGCGCTTTCGTTATCGATTTTATTAAAGGAAGCATTCATATGTTCTTTTGCTTTTACCGCGTTAGCCCGTGCGATTAATGCATGTTTTCTGTCTTTTATGTCACGCAATTTGACTTCGAGCGTTTGCAGCTGCTCTTTTAATTCAGCAAGCTGCTTTTTCGCATGCTGATAAGCTTCTTGATATTCCGATGCTTTTTCTTCAAAATACTTCATTTCGGAAAGAGCCTTTTTGGCAAGCTCTTCTTCACCAGCATCAAAAGCAAGCTGTGCCTGGTTTCTGCGTTTGACGGCCAGTTTTTCAGCCTCCTCATGCTTCCCTTTGAAACTTTGTTCAATCGTCTGCTGTTTGACAATCGTATGCTTGGCCTTTGCAATATCGCTTTCCATATCGCGTACGTATTGATTCAGCATCACCCGCGGGTTTTCAATTTTATCCAATCCTTCATTAACTGATGCAACAAACATGTCTCTTATTCTTTTGAACGGCATGATTGATTCCTCCCTGTGTTTATTTATTCTTTTTCAAAAAGTCTTCCCACTCCGCATCAAAGCCGGTATCATATGATGCAGCGGAAGGCTCGGTTTTCTCTGAATAATAGATGCTTTCTTCTTGTTTTCCATCTTGCTTCATCATCTTCCAGCCGAAATAAACCATGGCGGCGGCAAGTGCGATGCCGATCAGAAAAGGAAGAGATCCTCCCAAAAACATGATGCCGATGATGGTCAGGATGACAGCGGCAAACTGACGGCCTTCTTTCCACTTTTTAATGCCGTAATAGATAAGCACAGCTCCAATTGCGCCTGTGATCAATCCGCCAAAATGGCCTCCCCCGAAAAACAGCGAGATGCCAAACAGGATCAGAAAAAAGCCGATGACTGATTTTCCATTTATCTTCATGCTTGCTCCTCCTTTCTTGTTCATGTATTCACTATAGTCAATTTCAGGCTTCGACAAAACGAGTCACAGATTGATTTTATTGTAAGACCAGAGTCGTAGGGCGGATAAGACCGCCAAATCAATGAAGACCGCTCTTTACTGAGAAAGAGCGGTCTTCATTGTTTGGTGAGCTATTGTTCAATTTTCGGATTCCAGCCGTCCAGAACATTTTCAATGGTCCAGTTTTCCGCCTCCTGATCTGACATCTGTCTTCTCGCCTCATGAAAAACCGCCCCCGGCCCCGTATTCCGATATTCATACAATCTGGCATCGGCAGCCGAGAAGCCCGACATATCCGTCCACCCTTCAGGTTGAATGTGAGCGCCGAGAGAACAATTATGATATAAAACGCTGGCGATGGCGTCAGGGTCTCCTCCCGGATGCCACGGACGGCCGAGATAAACCGTCCCGTCAGCTGCATCGCTTGTCAGCCTGCAATTTGTGATGAAAAAGCCGAACGGTTTCGTTATTTGGGTACTGGCGGCTGTCACATAGCCGTTATTGGTGGCGGAGCCGCGATCTGCGCTATGAATCCGGCAGTTTTCAAAAACCGCTCTCGCTCCTCCAAAAATAAAATCGACATCCCCTTCTATATAGCATTGATCAAAATATTGTGCGCCATCATTAACAAATAGTGTATCCTGCCTGCCGATAAATCTGGAATGTTTAAAAATCATTCGGTTTCCCTTCGCATAGACCGCCACTGCCTGAGTTCCAGTCGTATCTACTTTCGTTCGGTCAAACGAATTTTCAAATGTCAGGTTTTCCGCTTCAAAATCATCCGCATAAATAAACACACTGGCGCTTCCGCTCGTTCCGTACCTACCTCCCCCTTCCTTTTCTTTCCCCGCATAATTGTCATAAGTAATGACGGTGTCGTTTTTGTTTTCGCCAATCAGCTTGACAAACGGCTTTGTCGCAGGAATCCGAACCACTTCTTTATAAATGCCTTTCTTAATCAAAATCTCCTTTTTTTCATGACTGTACTCCGGCAAAGCATCGACAGCCTCCTGAACGGTTTTAAATTCGCCATCCCCATCTTTTGACACCGTCAGCCTGACCGCGGCTTTTTCGCGATTGATCATCCGTATTCCCCCTTTTTTGTTGAAAGCGCTTACTTAAAATTACGACAAAAAGCCGTTTTCCCCTGCCGGAAAACAGCTTGATGTAATAGATCGACAAAATTGCAGGGAATCAGCAGCCTACCGTTTACTTTTAAAAACAATGGCGCTTCTTTCATATTCAACATCTTTGATGTTCAATCTGAAATTAATGACCCTGGCAGCGGCAAACAAATAATCTGACAGCCTGTTTAAATAGCGGAGCGGCACATCGCGAATTTCCGCTTTTTTCATCAGTGCCACCGTCAGACGCTCCGCACGGCGCGCAACGGTTCTGGCAGCGTGCATATATGCCGCGGCCTTGGAGCCGCCCGGAAGAATGAACTTTTCAAGCTCAGGCGCTTCCTCACTGTATATATCAATTCGCTCTTCCAAAAATGCAACGGCTTCTTCCTTCAGCTTGGCATTCCCTTTTGGAGAGATGTAAGCCAAATCGCTGCCACAGTCAAACAGCTCATGCTGAATCTTGAAAAGCTCGCTTTTGACATCACTGAAACGTTCGCCGTCTTCAAGTTCGGCAAGCACAATGCCGATGAAACTGTTCAGTTCATCGATCGTTCCATAGCATTCGACACGGGCATCATCTTTATCAACACGGCCGCCGATGACATGTGTCTTCCCTTTATCACCTGTTTTCGTGTACAGCTTCACTGTTCGCTCCCCTTTCTCATCGCTTCTTTTATGCAATCATAAACGCTTTGGCTGATCAAAGAGCCAAGCGGCTCCGTTTTTAAAGCGCCGTCAAATTCGGCGCCGCTTCCGTCAGCGGCAATCAGTACACTGTCTGTGTGATGTACTGCCGGAAGCGGCCGGCCGGCTGTCTGCTCTTCTGCGAGCGCGGCGGCTTTTGCTTCCGAAACGGTTACTAAAGCCTGGACCAATGCCTTTTCCGACAGCTTTCCGTTCACCATCACCCAAACGGTAATGCCTTCTTCGTCCGGACATGCCATTACCGCGGTAAAAAGAGAAACAGCTCCTATAGAAAGTGACCGAAAAACCGCCTGTTCAGGTTTTACCGCCGTCAATGCGGCACAGGCTGAAGAAAGGTTGATTCCTTTTGCAGCGAGAAAATCGCACAGGTGACCAGGCTGCTCCTCTTTGGATGCATAACGGCTGATCAATGTCCTTTTCCAGCCGATACCGGCTCCGATCTGAGAAGAGGCCAGTACTTTAAGCGGCCGCTCTGTCTCCAAGAAGAGGCCCTCAGAACGCGCTTCAATAAGTAATGCAAATGGAACTGCTTCATCTGTTTTTTCGGCTCTTTCGGGCTCAATCATGATCTGCGGCCTTGACCGTTCCCGATGAAATAAATGCTTGACCGTTGTCTCATAGACTTCATTCACCTTTTGCTCTTGAATCACTTCATCCGTCGTGTGCAGCGCTTCAACCCCGCCGTTTTTCATCATCAGAAGCCTGTCGCAGTATAAGCTTGCAATGTTTAAGTCGTGAAATACAGAAACAACTGCAAGGCCCTTCTCAATCGACAGTGACTTGATCAGATCGAGGAGCTGCTTTTGATAGGATAAATCTAAAAAATTAGTCGGTTCATCCAGAAGCAGAATATCAGGCTCTTGGGCCAAGGCCTGAGCCAAGTAAACGCGCTGCTGCTCTCCCCCGCTCAGTTCATGAATCGCGTGATCGGCAAACTGAATGACCCCCGTCTCCTCCATCACTTTTCTTGCAATCTCTTCGTCGCGCTCGGCAGATTGTCTGAATATGCCTTTTTGATATGGGTAGCGGCCAAATAAAACCGTTTCTTTGACGGAAAAGCTAAAAGCCTGATCCGTTTTTTGAGGAAGCGTAGCCGCCAGTCTAGCCAAAGCTTTAGGTGAATACGACTCCAGCCGTTTTCCGGCTAAATGTATCGAACCCTCCGCCTGTTTCAGCGTTCCGTTGATCAAACGCAAAAGCGTCGTTTTCCCGCTTCCATTCGGACCGATGATCCCGAAAAATTCTCCTTTTGCAACTGAAAAATTGATGTGTTTCACGATATCTTTCCGGCCGTATCCACCTGAAAGATTACGAACGTCCAACATTGTGAATTCCTCCACGCTGCCGGCGAATCAAAATAAATCCGAATACCGGCGCTCCTATTAAGGCTGTTATGATCCCGATCGGCAGTTCAGACGGCTCGATAATCGTACGTGCCGTCAAATCAGCAAGCACCAGAAATCCGGCGCCGTTGAGGATGGAAAGCGGCAGCAAATGTCTGTGATCTGTTCCCCATATCAGGCGGATGATGTGGGGAACAACAAGACCGACAAATCCGATCGTGCCCGATACAGCAACGGCTGCCCCGGTTAAAACAGATCCGGAGATGAGTACGGCGATCTTTCTCGATTCCACATTGACGCCGAGCAGCTTGGCTTTTGCCTCTCCATATGTCATCACATTTAATTCTCTTGCATTCAGCAATAAACCGACAATTCCGCACAGAAAAAACGGCAAAAACAGAAAAATATAGCTCCAGCCTCTCATCGACACGCTGCCAAGCAGCCAATGAACGATCGGTTTTAAATCATCGCCCGTCAGTGCAATCATTAAAGAAATAAGCGCACCCAAAAAAGAACTGAAGATAATCCCGGTTAAAATCAATGCAGACAGCGTCAGTGACGGGTGGACGAGCCGGGCAAACAGCAAAACCATAAAAATCACGGCAACAGCTGCGGCGACACTCAGAAACGGAAGTGTGAAACTTCCGATAACCGGGAGCTGAATTCCGAAAAACAGAGTAACGACGGCTCCCACGGCCGCTCCCGATGAAATGCCCAGCGTATATGGATCTGCGAGCGGGTTTTTCAAAAGCCCCTGAAATCCGGCGCCCGCCGCAGCCAGCGCCGCACCGACGAGCGCAGCCAAAATCACCCTCGGAAGCCTGATTTTCATAATGATGTTCGCTTCTGTCGGATCAGGCTCTATCCCTTGAATACCGAACAATTCATGCAAAAAAACCTTGATAATAGAAGGAATGGGAATCTCCAAAGATCCGATAGAGATTCCCATAAGAATAGAGGCCGACAAAAATATCAAACTGGCGAGATATGCCGCAAAGCGGTTATTTCTTAAAAACGTCAGGGTAAATGTTTTCCGCAAGCTCTTCGACCCCTTTGATCAGCCGCGGTCCCGGACGGGTCACAAGGTCAGGATCCACGTCGTATACTTCGTTATTTTGAATTGCTTTTACATTGCTCCAGCCGCTACGTTTTTTGATCTCGTCGACAGATGTGGCGCCGTTTGTTGTCACGATCACATCAGGATTCAGCTTGACGATCGATTCCTCTGTCATCTTGGCCCAGCCTTCCTGTTCTGAAGCGGCATTTTTCGCATGGATCGCTTCCAGCATTTCATTCATGAAGGTGCCTTTTCCGGTCGTATAAATGTCAGGGGCGGGAGAAACTTCGACAAATACCTTTTTTTGCTCGCTTTCAGAAATCCTTTCAGCTTTTTCTTTAATAGCGGCAAGATCTGATTTCATGCTCTTCACAAGGTCTCCGGCCTCCTGCTTCGCACCGGTCGCCTCTCCAATCATATTGATCGACTGGTACGTTTCCTCAAAGGACGTCGCATCATTGACCGTTACCACCGGAATCCCGGCATCGCGCAGCTGTTTCAACCCTTCTTCAGCACTCTGCATCGATGAAGCATGGGCCAGTACCAGATCGGGATTTAGTGAGATAATTTTTTCCGTATTAAATTCCATGCCGCCAATTTTTTCAACATCCTTCACTTCTTTTGGATATGTATCAAAATCCGTCACACCGACGACTTTTTTGCCCAGGCCGAGGGCATATGTAATCTCGGTATTGCTCGGCATCAAAGAGACAATTTTCTGCGGTTCTTTTTCAATCTTGATTTCTTTTCCTGAAGCATCCTTTACTTCAGCCGGAAACGCTTCAGTTGTTTTTTCCTGTTTTTGCTGCTGTGCCGGCGCTTCCGCTGATCCGCAGCCGGCCAGGACACCAGCGGCCAAAAGCAGTGAAAGCAACAAACCTGCAAACTTCTTCATCTTGCTTCCTCCTCGGGATAAAATAAAAAACATCTCTACTCAGTAAAGATGCAGCAAACAATGAACGGACAAAAAATGTGCACATCGCTTACACCGCATCTGTCCTCGCAGACTACGCGCGTCATCATCCAGGCAGGCATTCTGGCTCTTGATCATCGCTTTCAGGCGCTTGTTTAGCATCCGGTTCGCTCCCAATGACAGCGGCGGGACCGCGCCGGGTTTTCACCGGCTTCCCCTTTTAAGCTGCTTCCAGGAAGCAGCACCTTTCTGACTCATTCGTATCCTAATTTCTGAATTATTATACTATAATCGGATCAGGCTTGTATACGAGATTTGAAAAAGGGTGTTTTCAAACGAATTCGCAATAGCAATTACGATATATCGCATAGCCGATACCGAAAAATTTCACTTCTCAAATCAGTCTTTCAGCAAATTCAATCAAGCGCTGGATTGTTGACGGGACGCTTGAGCCCCGTCGAAAAAGTCACAGACTTCGATCCCGCCGAAGCGATCGGCGTCAGCCGCACCCCTGTCAGGGAAGCACTCCTGCTTTTGGAATCTCAAGGCTTTGTTAAAACAAAAATTACGATCATGCGCTGACGATCTATCCGCCGTTCGCTCAGCTCCAGGTCTTGGCGGCAACGCTCTTGGCGCGTGAAGATTTATCCAGAGCCGAATTCAATTGCAGCCGAATATGAAGATGTACTCAAAGAGGGAAGGAAGCATGATGCGGCAGGGCTTGACGAACAGTTTCACAATCTGATTACAGAAACATCCAAAAATCCGTACATCCTTCAGTTTTCAGCCGTTCTTCTTTTTCAATCATTCCGCCAGTCCAAAATGGCAATATGGGAAATGGCTGCCGCATTCGAAAAAACGATCCGCTAAAGGCGGCTGAAGTCATGAAAAAAATGGGCTCCGTCCGATGGATGATATTCATAAAGCATTAAAAGAAAGAGAACAATAGGCTTGCCAACCTTTCTGAAGCACGATTTTCGACCACACCGTCCGGCTGCGCTATACTGGTATTGGACGCTTTTTCATCATACACTTTTAACAAGGATTGATTTTAGATGGATTTGAAACTGCAAAACAAACTCGTTTTAGTCACAGGTTCTACGGCAGGGATAGGAAAAGCGACGGCCGAAGCCTTTCTTGCCGAAGGTGCAGAGGTGATCGTAAACGGACGGACGGAAGAGAAAGTCCAGTCCGTTGTTGAGGAGCTTTCCCGATATGGGACTGTTCACGGAATCGCCGCTGATTTATCTGCCCCAAAAGAAAGCCGGACATTCGCAGAAAAAGCCGAACAAATCGGGGAGCTTGATGTTCTCGTCAACAACATGGGGTTTTTCGAAGTGAAGGAATTTGCGGATGTCACAGACGAAGAGTGGCTCAAATATTTTGAAGTGAACGTCTTAAGCGCCGTCCGCCTTTGCCGCGCCTTTTTGCCGAACATGCTGAAGCGGAACGAAGGAAGGATTCTTAATTTGGCGAGTGAAGCCGGCATCAAGCCGCTACCACAGATGATTCCTTATTCCATGACGAAAACCGCTTTGATCAGTTTATCAAGAGGTTTGGCGGAAATGACAAAAGGGACAAATGTGACCGTCAATTCGGTTCTTCCGGGGCCTACCTGGACCGAAGGCGTCGCCAATTATATGGAAGGGGCAGCCGCTGCGGAGGAAACCGATTTAGACACATTTGTCAAAGATTATTTCAAAGTGAATGAGCCGACTTCTTTAATTCAGCGCTATGCTAAACCGGAAGAAGTGGCCAGCACAATCGTCTATCTCGCCTCTGGGAAAGCTGCGGCCATCAATGGCTCGGCTCAAAGGGTGGAAGGCGGGATTATCCGCTCTATCTAACAAAAATCCTCTGCTTATCGGCAGAGGATTTCTGTTTATTGTTCAGATGAATCATAGCGCTTCCCGTTAATATAAAGATTTAAAAAAACAGGATCTTTCACATTCTTCAATTCCATCGGAATCTCGACGCCGTCAATCTTAGAATCGGTCACCTTCAGCCCGGTAACCGGTGAATGGTCATATGCCAAAACCCGAATTCCGTATTGTCCGCCGGTGCTTTTCAGCTGATCCACTTCAATGTCGCGGACGACCGGTTTAAAGTTTCCGGCATCTCCTTCTTCATATTCCATATCAATGGCAATCACTTCCCGTTTCAGGCTTTTTACAACGTTTTTGTAAAAATAAATGTTTTCGAGAATGCCTCCGCGCACTGAATTCGTTTTAATGCGGAGAGCCCTGTCCAGATTCGGACTGTCCATGAGATTGCCTTCGGCAAATATGTTTTTTACACCGCCCGAAATTTCGCTGCCAATCGTTACGCCTCCGTGGCCGTCTTTCATTTCATTATTCTCAATGACGATGTTTTCCGCCGGTATGTTGATCCTCCGGCCATCGGCATTTCTTCCTGATTTGACGGCAATACAATCGTCGCCATTATCAAAATGGCAATGCTTAATCACCACATTTTTGCACGATTCGGGATTGACTCCATCGGTGTTGGGCCCATGTCCGACCACCTTGACGCCGTCTACGGTCACATTCTCGCAAAGCACGGGATGAACCTGCCACATCGGCGAATTCAGCACGGTAACATCCTTGATCAAAATATTTTGGCAGCGGTACGGCTGAATAAAGTTCGGCCTTAAATAATGGCCTTTTCCAAACCGCCGCTCTTCAACCGGCACATTCCGCTCCGCCATCTCAAAGAGGGCATCGCGGTCTTTTTCCTGTGAAGGCTGGCCGTTTGTTCCCCGCTTCCACGGCCACCAATGCTCTTCATCCCCTTGGCCGTCCAGCGTTCCTTTGCCTGTCAGCGCAATATTTTCGGCTTCGTAAGCATAGATAAGCGGTGAATAATTATAAAGTTCAACTCCTTCAAATCTCGTGAGAACAACGGGAAGGTAATCGTCCGGATTTGGGCTGAACTTGATGGCGGCTCCCTGTTCGATATGCAGTTCTACATTGCTTTTCAGCCTGAGCGCTCCGGAACGAAACACGCCTTTTGGCACAATCGCTGTTCCGCCGCCTGCTTGATAAGCTTCATCGATCGCCTGCTGAATTGCCGCCGTTGAATCCGCCTTACCGCTGGCATCCGCTCCGAACTCAGTGACATCAAAATGGCGGTTTGGAAAAACGGGAACGGTGATCTGCCTTAAGATCTCCTCTTTTTTTCTATTCAGAGTCAAGTCTGACTCCCTCCTTACAATGTGACGCCTGTTTTAAAGATTGCCAGTTCTCTGAAATCGTTTTTTTCATTGTTCAGCTGTTTGCCGCTTGCCACTTCAAGCAGAAAATCGATCAGTTCCTTCAGAATGCCCTCTTCAGAAAGGTCTTCGAGCACCCTGCCTGCATTAAAGTCGATCCAATGGCGCTTCGTTTCATACATGTTTGTATTTGTCGACATTTTCATCGTCGGCACAAACGTGCCAAAAGGCGTGCCCCTGCCTGTCGTAAACAGGACGATTTGACATCCTGCGGCAGCCAGCGCAGATGAAGCGACAAGGTCATTGCCCGGCGCACTCAGCAAGTTCAGCCCTTTCTTTTTCAAAATCTCACCGTAGTCAAGCACATCCGTTACCTTTGAAGTGCCGGCTTTTTGCGTGCAGCCGAGCGACTTATCCTCCAATGTGGTAATCCCCCCCTCTTTATTTCCGGGAGACGGATTTTCATAAACCGGCTGACGGTGGTCGATAAAATACTGTTTAAACTCATTGATCAAACGGACGATTTTATGAAATACTTCTTCGTTTTCAGCCCGCTCCATAAGCAGCGTTTCCGCTCCAAACATTTCAGGCACTTCCGTCAAAACCGCCGTTCCGCCTTGGGCGATCAGAAAGTCGGACAGCCTGCCGAGCAGCGGATTCGCTGTGATACCCGAAAAACCGTCAGAACCGCCGCATTTCAATCCAATCTTTAATTCTGAAAGCGGTGCATCCTCTCGTTTGTCAAACTGTGCATGTTCGTAAATTTCTTTTAACAGTTTGACACCCTCGGTGACCTCGTCTGAGACCTCTTGGGAAAGAAGAAATTTCACCCGGTCATGATCATAATCCCCGAGTGCTTCCCGGAATTCGTGAATGCTGTTGTTTTCACAGCCGAGGCCCAGCACAAGCACGCCGCCGGCATTTGGGTGTTTGACGGCATTCGCTAAAATCGTTCTCGTATTGATATGATCATCACCAAGCTGTGAACAGCCGTACTGATGCTTTAATACGTGAACACTTTCAAATGGAGCGATGTCGCCGATCTCAGCCTTAAATTCTTTAATGATTAACTCTGCGACGCCATTTACACAGCCGACCGTCGGTACGATCCATAGCTCGTTTCTGATTCCTGTTTTGCCGTCCTTTCGTTTAAAGCCTTTAAACGTGAGCGGCTCTTTTTCATATGGATTTTCTGTAAATCTCGGTTTGTAGCTGTATTCTTCAACACCGCCCAAATTCGTTTTCACATTGTTCGTGTGCACCCATTCTCCCTTTTGAATGGCTTCCGTAGCGTGCCCGATCGGAAAACCGTATTTGACGATATTTTCATGTTTGGCGATGTCCTTTAATGCAAACTTATGGCCTTTCATGATCGTCCCCTTGATGAGAATCGTCTGTTCTCCCGCGGCGATCGTTTCGCCTGTCTTTACATCTCTTAACGCGATTCCGACGTTATCTGCAGGATTGATGATCAAGCAGTCTTTCATTATATATCCCCCAGCTCAGCCATTTGGCTTTTCATCATGTTTTTCAGCGCTTCTTTCATACCGGCTTGTTTGATGCTCCCTAAATATTCTGCCACTCTATCTGTTAAGCCTGGCCATTCATTCAGATTCTGCCCCCATAGTTTTTCAGATTGAAGGACACGGCGTGCGATTTTTGCGACATCTGCTTCATCCGCCCAAAGCCCTTGCAGGAATGCCAATGTCTCCGCATCGTCAGACAGCGGAATGTCTTCATCACCGCGTTTGCCTTGATAAAAATAAATTAAAGCGCTTAAAGCAAATACGGTTCTTGCAGGAAGCTTGCCGGTTTGTTTGACGGACTCCGTTAAAACGGGCAAGTTTCTAATTCTAAACTTCGCAAACGAATTCAGGGAAATATCAATTAATTGATGACGGATAAACGGATTTTTAAACCGGTCCAGAATTTCCTTCATATAAGAATGCAGCTGAGCCGCAGGCAAATCAATCGTCGGGATCACCTCATGTTCGATCAGCTCTTGAATGAATGCTCCGACAAGCTCGTCTTCAGCCGCCTCACGAACTGTATCAAGCCCCGCCAAATAAGCAATAGGCGTCATTGCGGTATGAGCGCCGTTTAATATCCTAACCTTTCGCACCCTGTACGGCGCAACATCATGGACAAATTCAACATTCAGACCGGCTTGTTGAAATGGCAGCTCATCCTGAAGCCAATCCGGTCCGTCAATGACAAACAAATGGTACGGCTCGGCTGTCACGATCAGGGAATCGCGGTACCCCGCGGCCTTCTCAAGCTGATGGGCATTCTTTTTCGGAAAGCCCGGCACAATCCTGTCTACAAGCGTATTGCAAAACACATTTGCCCGTTCAAGCCAATCCATGAACCCTTTCTCCAGCTCCCACAGTTCTGCATATTGCAACACAATCTCTTTCAGTTTTTTGCCGTTGTCCTCAAGCAGTTCACACGGAAGAATCACGAGACCCTTTTCCTCACTTCCGTCAAACGTGCGGTACCTTCTGTATAAAAGAGCGGTCAGTTTTCCTGGAAAACTCTTCTGCGGACGGTCATGAAGCCGGTCCTCTTGCAGAAAAACGATGCCTGCCTCAGTCGTATTTGAAAAGACGAACCGCAAATCCGGAAGATCGGCAACAGCCATAAATTCATCATAATGCTCATAGCTGCTGACCCCCCTGCTGATCGATGTAATGACAACGGATTCACGAATTTCTCGTCCTTCCTGACGGCCTTCCAGATAAAGCGTATAAAGCCCATCCTGTTCATTCAAAGCCTGCACTGAACCGCGGCGCGGAGGAACGACGACGGCGCTGCCGTTAAAATCTGTTTCTTCATTCAATCTATGAATCTGCCAGTCAATAAATCCCCTCATAAAATTTCCTTCCCCGATTTGCAAAATCCGTTCGGGATATGTCGGCTTACACCTTATACGTTTGGACAATCTCTCCAACTAAGTCCCCTCCTTCTTGATTGCACACGTTAACATTTTGCGGCGCATCAATGAAGATGCTACAATTTCCTGACGGAATTCCGAACGATCAGCTCTGTGCTGATCAGCGTTTGCCTGCATTCAGCAAGCGGATTTTCGATCAGGGACAACAAGCTCTCTGCTCCAAGCACGCTGATTTTTTCAGTCGGTTTTTTAATGGTTGTCAAAGACGGTGTTGTATAGGCCGAAAAACCAATATCATCAAAACCGATAATCGACATATCGTCAGGACAGCGCTTTCCATTTGCATAAAGGGCGTTCATCGCTCCAATCGCCATATCATCATTGGCACAAAACAAAGCTGTCGGAGGATTTTTCAGCCGCAGCAATGCTTCAACTGCACTGTATCCGCTTTTCATCGTATAGTCGCCGCGGATGAGATATTCGCTCTGAACGGGAAGGCCGTGGGCGCGAAGCGCATGGAGAAAACCCGCTTTTCTTTCCTGGGAAGACTTGAAACCTTCTTTTCCTTGAACCATCGCCATCCGATTATGGCCGTTTTCGATGAAATGTGAAGCTGCAAGGTAAGCCCCTTCATTTTCATTGGCCAATATATTAATGACAGACTGCCCCTGAATTTTTCTGTTCAGTACGACAACCGGGATGCCTTGCTTGAGCACATGATCAAGAAATGCCTGATCCCGTTCGCTTTGACTGATTAAAATGATGCCGTCATAACGGTTGCGGTGAATGGAGGACAAATCATGGTAGTCGTCGATCCCCCTGACAAACATATTATAGTTTTCATCGATCACTTTGTTGACACCGCGCAGAACATCTGCAAAAAAGCTCGAAGACGTTCCGTCTGTCAGACTTGTCAAAAACAAGCCGATCGTAAACGACTTTTGCGCGACAAGGCTTTTCGCATTGAAATTCGGTTTATAATTCATTTCGGCTGCGATATCGAGTATTTTCCGCTTCGTTTTTTCTTTAATCAGCGGACTGTTATTCAGCGCTCTGGATACTGTGGTGTGTGATACATTCGCCAGCCTGGCAATATCTTTAATCGTTACTGACATTGTTTTTAACCCGCCTTTTCCTGCTGTTGATACCATCAGTTTACCATAACATGAGCGCTTTTTAGAAAGTGATATTCGGCTATGTCCTCGACTCGATCTCAGCAACCATTTCGGCATGCTTCTGATCTGTCAGACGGTACAGATAGCCGAGGACGAGCATGGCCGTTGCCAATGCCGCTGCAGGATATAACAGCAGAATCGCTTTAATACCGAGCAGCGTCCCCGCTTTTTGGGCGACGTTCGGAACATAGCCGATGATGCCGAGCCCGATCCCCGACAGGAAGCCTGAAAGCGACTGAGCGAGTTTTCTTGAAAAATTGAACAGCGAATATACGGTTCCTTCCTTTCGCTCCCCTGTTCTCCATTCGCCATAATCGATCGCATCTGATACAAATGCCCATGTGATTCCGTTCGGAATGCTGATGCCGATGAATGCGATGCTGGCGAGAATCGTAAATACAAAGACATTGCTCGGCACGAAAAAGTTGATCAGATCCGCACAAACGGAAATCCCAAGACCGAAGATCGCGGTTTGCTTCTTCCCGAAAAGTTTAACTAGCTTTGGCAGCATGATGACGCCGATAAAGGAAGAACCGATGATTATAAAGTTCATATAGGCCATCAGCTCGGCATTGCCAAGGTTATACTGCGCAAAATAAATCAGCATCGCAGATTTGATGTTATAGGCGGAAATCGTAAAAATCGTCATGAGAATGAGCGTCAACAGCGGTTTATTCGTAAAAAACGTTTTGGAAATCGCCTTGAAAGTCACTTTTTCCTGCTTGTACTTTTCATCTTTGACAATAATCCGTTCATTGCAATTTCGGTAGCAGATGTAGAAGAACAGCACGCCCAGCAAGGACATCAGACCCATGACAACCGGATATGCGACCGCAGGGTTGTCAAACCTGACAATCATCGGGATGACGACAATACTCGTTACAAAGAGGGCGCCGAGTGATCCGGCCTGACGAAAAGAAGCGAGCGATGTCCGTTCCACCGAATTTTGTGTCATGGCAGCGCCGAGTGATCCGTAAGGGATGTTGACAAAGGAATAGCCGAGTCCCCAAAGCATGTATGATGCATAAGCATAAATCAATTTGCCTGCCGGTGAAAGGTTTGGCGAAATAAATGTCAGCACTGTCAAAATGGCGAGCACAAAGCTTCCGTATAATAAATACGGCCTGAATTTCCCTTTTGGCCCGATATTCTTCCGGTAATCGATCGATGTTCCCACGATTGGGTCTACGACAGCTGCGAAAAGCTTGCTCACGAGAAAAATGCCTCCTGCCGCCGCTGCCGGAATGCCGGCTACATCCGTAAAAAATTTCAATAGATACAGCTGTCCGAGGTCAAACATGAATCCGTTCCCAAAATCTCCGAAACCATAAGAAACCTTTTCTTTTAAACTTAATTTCTCTGGCGTGGCGACAGCTGTTTCAGTCTGTTTGTTCGTCTGGATTTCCATGGGAAAGCAGCTCCTCTGCTAACATTTTTCTGATTTAACGTTCAAACGGTCTTTCACCTCAAATTGAAAATAATGTTTTGCATTTTCATAGCAGATCCCTTTGACAATCTTCCCAAGCAGCTCGAGATCATCCGGCGCTTCGCCTTTTTCAACCCAGCTGCCGATGACATCACAGAGCAGGCGTCTGAAATATTCGTGTCTTGTATAAGACAGAAAGCTTCGAGAATCGGTAAGCATTCCGATAAAACGGCTCAAGAGCCCAATGTTTGCAAGTGATTTCATTTGTTCGAGCATTCCGTCCTTCGTATCATTAAACCACCAGGCCGTCCCATGCTGCATTTTTCCCGGTATCCGTCCATCCTGAAAGCTTCCGCATAAGCTCGAAATCACGACATTGTCCCGGGGATTTAAGGAATAGAGAATCGTTTTCGGCAGGGCATCTTTTTGGTCAAGAGAATCAAGAAAGCGGCATAGAGGCTTTGCGATATCCTGATCATTGATGGCGTCATAGCCTGTATCAGGCCCGAGCATTTCGTGCATTTTGCTGCTGTTGTTTCTCAGGGCGTTAATATGCAGCTGCATCGCCCAGCCCTTTTCTGCGTAGCAGGTTCCCAAAAAATGCAGTGTAAGTGACTTAAATTTGGACTCTTCTTCAAATGAAACCCGGCCGCCGTTTATCGCTTTCGCAAAGATCGGCCGCACTTCTTTTTCATCTGCTTCCAAATAAGTCATTTGATTGATCGCATGGTCCGAAATCCGGCCTCCCGCTTCATGGAAAAAATCAATTCTATTTTTAAGCGCTTTCAAAAAATCGTCATAATTGTCAATTTGCAGGGCGCTCACTGCTTCAAGTTTTTTTACCCAGCCGCCAAACCCTTCCTGATTGATTTCCAGCGCCTTGTCCGGCCTGAAGCCCGGTAAAACGCTTACATTGAATTCTTCATCTTTCAGCTTTAAATGATACTCAAGGCTGTCTGTCGGGTCGTCCGTCGTTACGACTGTTTCAACATTTGATTTTTCGATCAAGTCTCTTGCGCCGAAGCCTTCTCCGCTCAACGCTTCATTGACCTGTTTCCAAATCTCAGGGGCGCTCTTTTCATCAAGCAGTTCATAGATGCCGAAAAATCTCCGCAGCTCTAAATGTGTCCAATGATAAAGCGGATTTCCAATCGTCATCGGAACGGTTTTAGCCCAAGCTTTAAACTTATCTTCGTCAGGTGCATCTCCCGTAATGTATGCTTCGGCTATTCCGTTCGCCCGCATCGCCCTCCACTTGTAATGATCACCGTACAGCCACACTTCGGTGATATTTTTGAAGGTTTTGTTTTCGTAGATTTCTTTCGGACTTAAGTGGCAGTGGTAGTCGATAATCGGCATCCCTTTTGCATACTGATGGTACAAAGCTTGCGCCGTATCATTCGTTAAAAGAAAATCGTCATTCAGAAACGTTTTCACTGCTTTTCACCTTCCTTTGATTATTTATGTTAACGTGAACATAATGATCCGCAGAAAAATGTGAACGTTAACATTTCACTCTTATTTTATATCACCCGGCTTAATTTTTCCATTATTTTCTCAAGAAAAAACTGCCGGTATCAGCCGGCAGCTCCTAAGGCTTTTTCTTAAATTCCATCGTAATTTCCGTCCCCCAGCCTGTCCGGCTGTCGACTTGGATGCATCCGTCATGGAGGTGGACAAGCTCAAGGGAAATAGCGAGGCCGAGGCCGCTTCCTTCTGTTGCATCTTTTGTATGCGTTCCCCTGTAGTAGCGGTTGAATAAATTTGAGACGGTTTCAGAGTCCATTCCTTTGCCATTGTCTTGTATCTTAAGATTGATGTATTGTTTTGATTCTTCGAGAATCACTTTAATGGCGGTGCCTTTTTTATTATGTTTGACTGCATTGGCGAGAAGGTTTTCCAAAATTCTTCTGAACCAGCTCCGGTCAATCTCAAACATTGTCTCTTCATGTTGATACTCAAATAACACGTGGTAACCTTCTGAAAACGAATGGCGCTTGAATTCTTCAACAAAGCTGTTTAAAAACGGCACAAGCCTGACCGGCTCCCGTTTCATCGGCAAGGCGTCGTTTTTTAATCTGTATGTTAAATTCAAATCTTCAATCAGCTGTGACATGTAATCTGATTTTTCTTTCATCGCCTGGCCGATTTCGCAAATTTCTTCTTTTGACCATTCGTAATTTGGGGACTCGAGCATCATGCTGTAGCCGTAGATCGTGCTGAGCGGTGTTTTTAAATCATGGGACAGCCCCGCAATCCATTCCTCTCTCGTCGTTTGAATCTTTTTCCGGTTTTGCTCATCTTTCTGCAGCGTTTCTGCCAGCTGCTCCATCGATTCAAAAACTTCGGTAAACAGCCGGTAAGGCTGTTTCCTTTTTCCCTTTTTATTTCTGCTTCTCGGACGGCCCTTCCGGTTTTGCGGTTCTTCAAAGCGGCCTCTTGAAAGATTAGTAATCCATTTAATCGTATGGATGATCGGCATGCCGAACCTGAAAGAATACCAAAGGGTCATCGTTGTCATCAAAAGAAGCAGAATGCCGATCACAAGGAGAATAAGTTTTAACGCAAGACCGATCATCGATCGGTTGAACTCGTGATCCGGATTAAAAATCGGATTCGGTGTTGCGGCGATCAGCCATTCCGTCGCGCTTAAGCGTCTGTATGAAAATTCATGCTCATAGTTCCACGGCTTTGATCCATATTTTAAAAGCTCCAATTCATTGATTCCCTGGCTGTAATCAATATCTTGGTAGAGCGATTTTAAAAGCTTGCCTTTTTCACTAAACAGATAGACGGACCCCTGGTTTTTCTTAATGAATTCAAGCGTGCTTTTTTTATAGGAGGAAAGGTCTGCTAAATCTTTTTCTTCTTTCTCCAAAAAAGACAGGATCGTGTCGCTTTTCGACTCCCATCCGAAGAGAATGACGTAGTCTTTATCATTAAAATTGGCAGACCAAAAGTTCACCTTATATTTTTTGATTCTTTTTTTATCAAAGACTGACACCAGGTCTTCCCTATAATACTGCCTTTGGATTTCCGGCGGAAGACGATAGGAATAAACGGTCTCCTCTTTCCCGTTTAATATCTGCAGCCAGCCCCCCTGCTTATCAACGGCCGATTTTAAGATGTCTTCAATGTGCCAATTGTTATTTTCATCGACAGTAACCCAGGTTTCAAAAGTGTCTGAAGTAGCTTTCGCCAAACCGGTGTCAGCTTCGCTCTCACTTAACCGGAGAGCGAAAAAGATCAAGGATAAAAACAAAGTCGCGACGACAAGAGCTAAAATCAGGAAAATTTGGCTGACGAAATGGACAACTAATTTTCCCCTAAGCTTCATCCTTCATCCCTTTTCTTGCAGGGCTTGGCATGAACTTGTACCCCAGGCCGCGAATCGTGACGATATATTCGGGGTTGCTCGGGTCTTCTTCGATTTTCTCTCTCAATTTTCGGATATGAACCATCACCGTATTGCTGTCGCCGTAAGATGGCACACCCCATACCTTCTCATAAATTTGATCCTTTGAAAGCACCCTGTTCGGATGATCGCAAAAGTATTGCAGAAGCTGAAGAAGCTGCGCCGAACAGCTGACGGCTTCGCCATCAACGATTAGCTCTGCGAAATCGGGATGAAATGTAAAGCGTTCATACTCGTAAGCTGAAGCTGCCGAACTAGCGGCGACCTCTTTATGTATATACGTTCTTTTTAAATGAGCTTTAATTCTAGCTATTAATTCCAGCGGATTAAAAGGTTTTGTAATATAATCATCGGCACCATAGGCAAACCCGGACAGCTTGTCTAGATCAGATGTTTTCGCCGTCAGAAAAAAGATCGGGGCATTTGTGTGCCGCTTGATTTCGGGTGAAACGTCAAATCCGGTCTGTCCCGGCATCATGACATCAAGCAGAATTAAATGTACGGTTTCTTTTTTGACGATTTCAAGGGCTTCTTCAGCGCTGTTCGCTGTCAACACTTCATTAAACCCTTCTTTCGTCAGGACACGCTTCACCATTTGAACGATGGCATCTTCATCATCCACAATCAAAATTGCTGCATTTTCCACTATCCTTCTTTCCTTTCTCTCTATACCATGTTTTCTTATATCCCATCTTACCATCTATCCTATCTATATCGGCGGCCGTTTTCATATTTTAAAGTAAAAATAAACTTTTTTAGAAATCATTTAATCGACTGTATAAAAAATGGAACAAAAAACAGACACCTTATCGATGTCTGTCAGCCGGTTGCCAGCCTCGAGCCCTCTTCTTTTTTCAAAAGGTCATAAGTCAGACATACCGGTTTGCCTGTGCGCGGATCTGATACGATCTCCGCGTCAATTTGAAAAACCTTTTTCAATACCTCAGATGTCATCACGTCATGCGGCGCTCCCTCTTTAATAATCGCGCCTTTGTTCAATGCCACCATATGATGGGCAAAACGGGCTGCATGGTTCAGATCGTGGATGACCATCAAAATCGTTCTGCCTTCTTCTTTATTCAGTTTCTCCAAAAGTGTAAGAATTTCAAGCTGATGCGCCAAATCTAAATAAGTTGTCGGTTCATCAAGCAAAAGCAGCTCGGTCTCCTGAGCAAGAGCCATCGCAATCCAGACGCGCTGGCGCTGTCCTCCGGAAAGAGCTTCAATCGGCCGTTCATAAAACGGCTGCATTCCCGTGACCTGAAGCGACCATTCGATGATGCGGCGGTCATCGGCCGTCAGTCTGCCCATGCCTTTTTGGTGCGGAAAGCGGCCGTATGATACAAGTTCATAGACGGTAAGCCCTCCGGGTGCTTCAGGCGTTTGCGGAAGGATGGCCATTTGTTTGGCGATCTCTTTCGTTGACATTTGATGGATCGCCTGGCCGTTCAAATAAACGGCGCCCGTTTTCGAACGCTGTAATCTCGCCATCGTCTTTAAGATCGTTGATTTGCCGCAGCCGTTCGGACCGATCATGGTCGTCACTTTTCCTTTTGGTATATTGAGATTTAAGTTTTCGACAATCGTCTGTTCGCCGTAGGCAATCCCCAGCTTGTTTGTAGAAAGAGACACCTTGCAATCTTCCCTTCTTTAATTTGTTTTCATCAGCAAATAGATAAAATACGGCGCTCCCAAAGCGGAAATGACAAGCCCTACGGGAATCTCCGAAGGTGCCAGAACCACCCTGCTGAGCAAATCAGCCAGCAGAAAAAGCAATGCACCGGTCAGAGCCGACGCAGGTATCAACAGCTGATGCTTCGGCCCGACAAGTCTTCTCGCGATATGCGGGGCAACCAGACCGAGAAAGGTGATGTTGCCCCCTGCTGCCACACAGGCGCCGCTTAGGGCAGCTGCTGCCAACAACAGTATGCGCCGCTCTTTTTCAACAGCTGTTCCAAGGCCTTGAGCAATCTGATCACCGAGGTTCAGTACATTTAAATAGCGCGCTTTATAGAGGATAAAAGGAATAAGCACGACAATCCACGGCAGGGTCGCTGAAACAGAGCTCCAATTTGAGCTCCAAATGCTTCCTGACAGCCAAACAGCCGCCTGCATAAAATCATTCGGGTCCATTTTCAGCTGCAGCATCAAGATGGCTGCGGCAAATGCCGCATTGACCCCGATTCCGACCAGCACGAGGCGGATGGGATCGAGCCCTTTTTTCCACGCCAGCAAATAAATCAGAATAACCGCAAAACCGGCCCCAAAAAATGCAAAAATCGGCAAGGAAAAAATCGTGCTTGTTTGCAGACCGTCGATTGAGCCTTGGAAAAAGAAGATGAACAGCACAACGGCAAAGCCCGCACCGGCATTGATTCCCAGTATCCCCGGGTCCGCCAGGTCGTTTTGAGATACACCCTGCCAGACGGCGCCTGCTATAGCGACCCCTGCGCCGATCAGCATGGCAAGCACCATGCGGGGCAGACGGAATTCAAAAAGCACCAGCTCATCTTGCGGTGTACCAAAGCCGAATAATGTTTTCAACGCATCAAGCGGAGCGATTCGTATTTCTCCCGTATTCATGCTGAGCAAGAATACCGCGATCGTCAGCACAGCCATGATCAGCATGACCATTGCTGCCCGGCTGCTTTTTTTCTTAATCGCCTCCATTAGAGCCCCCTCCTTTCCCGGCGGGCCAAATAGAGGAAGAATGGCACACCGACGAGCGCTGTAACCGCGCCGACAGGTGTTTCAAATGGAGGGTTGATCATCCGTGCCGCTATATCTGCATAAATGAGGAGCACGGCCCCCAACACAGCTGAACAAGGTATAATCCAGCGATAATCCACTCCGACTAAAAAGCGGGTGATATGGGGAATGATCAGACCGATGAAACCTATGGCTCCAGCTGCAGATACAGCTGCACCAGTCAGCAAAACAACGGAAATGATTCCGATCGTTTTGACTGTTTTTGTATATTGGCCAAGCCCTTTTGCCAATTCTTCCCCCAGGCTTAACACCGTAATCGAACGGGCGATGAAAAAGACAAGCGTCATGCCGAGCGCTGCTGCCGGAAGCAAAAGCTGGATGCTCAGCCATTTCATGCCCGCAATACCGCCGGCATACCAAAAGCTCATATCGCGCGCCACATCGAAGTGGATCGCAATGCTTGAGGAGATTGCGCTCAGGAAAGTTCCCACAGCCGTTCCCGCCAAAGCCAGCTTCACCGGAGAAAGGCCTCCTCTTGAAAACATCCCGACCGCAAAAACGATCGCGGCTCCAAAGCCTGCGCCGGCAAATGACCATATCATCAGACCGATCGATGAAATCCCTGGAAAAAAGGCAAAAGCGATGGCGATAGCAAAGGTTGACCCTTGTGTTACACTCATAATTTCCGGAGATGCAAGCGGGTTTCTCGTCATGCCCTGCATAATCGCGCCGGAGACGGCCAGACAGGCGCCGACGAGAGCCGCGCTGACCGTTCTTGGCAGCCTCAGCTCCTGTATAATTTGATGGGTCGTCATTTTCTCATTAAAATGAAAAAGCGCGTCCCAAACAGTGCCGAGTTTGATATCTGCCGCACCAAGCGCAATCGACAATGCCGCGCCAAAAAGCAAAAGCATCATCCCGGCCGCAAGGACAAAAACCGCTCCAAGGGGACGGCTAACCGGACGCTGTTCATTGTCCTGCTCATCCCCGCTGTTGATATGACGTATGTTTCTGTATGACCCCAATCGATGACATTCCTTTCATTCGATTTGCAATCGATAACGATTATCATTTTCATTCTATAGTATAACAGCCTTAAGCAAAATTTTTAATAAAAAATTTCGCTGAAATAAAAAAAGCAGCCGGTCTTCCACTGAAGATCCGGCTGGCCTGAAGCTTATGAAGCCTGATTTTGGCTGAACTTTTTATAGACGAACGGATAGATCGCAAGACCGACAAAAAACAGCCCGATTCCTAAAATAAAAGTGGTCCAGTCGGAAGTACCCGAAACAATCACCCATAAAGAATACGCAAGGGCGGCCAATGCGATGATACCGTCTCCTGTTCGCGATCCTTTCAGCTCATCATATGTGTCGCCTTTGAGGATCAGCTTCAAGCTGAAAATAGCAGCCACGAGATAAGGAACAAGGTAAGCAAGCGTCGCCGACGTTGTTAAAAACGTGAAGGCTTGACTGATCGTTCCCGAAATCGTTGAGAAGATAAAAATCTGTGACATCAGATTGGTGACGAGCAGAGAATTGACCGGGCTTCCTTTTTTGTTCGTTTTCGCAAAGAACGCGGGAAAATCGCCGGCCTTTGCTGCCTGATATGGAACCTCGGAACCGATCAAAATCCAGCCGAGCATAGAGCCGAACAAGGAAATGATCGCCAAAACCGCCATCACCACGCTGCCAAAGCCTCCGATAATCGCATGCAGCACATCAACGAACGGTTTATCTGAAGCCTGCAGCTGATCATGCGGGATGATCCCCATCGTAATTAAAGTAATGATCATATAAATGCTGAGGGCAATCAACAGCCCGGTAATCGTCGCACGTTTGACATCCCTCTGAGAGGATGCGCGCCCTGACAGGATAACGGCCGACTCGATGCCGACAAACGCCCACAGGGTTGAAATCGCTGCATTGTGAACCTGTCCTCCGAGTCCTAGGCTTTTGCCTTCTGATTCAATGGGAAAATAAAATGATTCAAATAAAGACACCTGAAAAACGAATAATCCAGCAACAATAAACAGGACGAATCCAAGCACTTTAGAAAAGGTTGTCAAAAAGTTAAGCTTTCCGGCTCCGTTTATACTAGAGACAAGGATAAAATGCGTGCCCCACAATAAAATCGTACAAACGATAAACGTCAAAAGCTGTCCAAGTGAAACGGAATGGCCGCCAAGTTCAAACAGCTCACGTCCGTCAGTTAAAATCGGCAGGAAAGTTGTCAAATAGCCGGCAAGGCTCGTGATGATGGCCACATTGCTGATCCAGCTTGCCACCCAGTAGCCCCACACCATTGTAAAGCCCGCAGCATTTCCTTTTTTACGATCTGAGAATAAGGCTCTTGCATAGCTTTGCGGCCCCGCTTTAAGATCTGGACGGCGAATCGATAAATGTCCGAATACAAGGGCGATCATTAACACGCCCGCACCCGTCACAAGCCATGCCGCCGTTACGCCGAACGGGCTCGCCGTCTGGGCGAGTGTGCTTGGGAGCATAAAAATTCCCGAGCCGACCATATTGCCGACAACAAATGCCGTAAGAAGCCAGAAGCCCCATTTTTTTGTCTGTTCCATAAGATTTAACCTCCGAGCATTTTATAAAAAATATGCCGGACCAGACCGTGAGATCATTTAAAATAAAAAAAGCATGAACAAAAGTCCATGCTAAATTAACATACACTCTTGATCCCCGGATAGCCCTCCGCGGGAAAACCCGCGGCAGTCCTGCACTTATTCAATGCAGGCCCAGCATAAAGAATGAATGGCTTCCTTATGCTTCGGCGCTGATGCCTTTTACACATGATCATAGACCCCATCGGCCTCACACGTGTGACTCATCATCCGCGCAACCTCTACCTCACTAGAGTTAAGAGTGAGGATTTATCACATATTCACTCCCGAAGGTTACCAGAGAAATATTGATCTGTCAAAGGGAAGTGATGGAAATCCGGATCAGCATGCTTTTGTGAATAGAAAAGGCCGCCTTTAGCGGCAGCCTTGGCGGATAGAATCAATTTCCATCCATCTATAGACGATTATCGGTTATTTTTCTTTTTGTTGACGGCCTCTTGCAGAGGATCTCCTTTTAACGCTGCACCTGCGTCTTGAAGCGCCCCTTGAATGGCACTTTGGTCTTTGGCTTTGCTTTTTCCTCTGTCTTTATTGAAGAGAAAACCCAAATGAATCACCTCTTTAATCATGTGATACAATGTTAATTTGGCTTTTCATTTAAAAATTATTCAAGATATCAATAAAAAGCTTTTTATACCGGCATCTTTTTAGATTATTCTGCTGAAAAAATTCAAAAAAGACGGCCTAAAGTTGTCAGAATCAGTCTTGATGGCCATTAGATCTCTTGATATAGTTTTCTTTAGGAATTTGTTATAGGTCTTAAAGGAGAAGCGATATGACAGGAAAAACACACATCATGGGGGGAGTCGCTTCTTGTACGGCTGTCGCTTATTTTTATGGATATGATCCAATATTGATGACGGCTTCGGGTACTCTTGGAGCATTAATACCGGATATTTGCCATACGAAAAGCAAAATAGGCAGGAGGCTTCCGATTTTATCAACACTGATCAGCTCCATTTTTGGACATCGGACATTTACACACAGCCTGCTCTTTTTGCTGCTTACCGCATTTGCAGCGCATTTATATTTAACTGATCAGAGCATACTTGTCGGACTGATGGCGGGAATGGCCAGCCATTTGCTCCTTGATGCAGGTACGACAAACGGTATCAAGCTTTTCTTTCCGTCCTCCATCAAGTTCCGCCTTCCGCTTTATATCAAGACGGGCGGGAAGGCCGAACAGGCTGTCTTGGCAGCCCTCACCATTCTTTCGTGTTATTTTATAGCCGGTTTAATGGCTTGAATTTCACGGTGTAATTGATTTGCCAGCCGAAGCTTTTTTTAGTAGTTTAAACTTAAAGTGTTTTATTGCGGGGCTTGATTATATGTGAGGAGCTATTGATAAATGAAGGAACAATTTTTCAAAAAGCAATGGTTTTTATGCTTATCGATTTTTTTCATGTGGATGAAAACATATTTCATTTACAAAATTGGATTCGATTTACAGATTGACAACTGGCTTCAGGAACTGATTCTGTTTTTAAACCCGCTTAGCTTTCTCATCCCTGTATTTGGCATCACCCTCTATTTCCGCGAAAAAACACAGCGCCTGTTTTTAATCGGGGCGAATGTTATACTGACGGGCGTTCTAATCTCAAACAGCATTTTTTATGGTTTCTATATTGATTTCATAACGATCCCCGTGTTGTTTCAAGCCAAAAACCTCGGGGGGCTTGGAAGCAGTTTTCAGGAACTGTTCGATCCGATGTTCATCGCTCTATTCTTTGATTTGGCGCTGCTCATTTGGCTGGCAAAAACCCGCAGAAGAACGGGGATCAAGCCATCTCCGAGAGCCGTCAAGATCTATTATATGGCAGCTGTCGGGATGACGCTTTTTAACATTGCTTTATCAGAACTTGAACAGCCAAGATTTTTAACTTATTCATATGACCGGGAAGTACTGGTGAAAAATATCGGGCTCTATCAATTTCATTTCCTTGACGGCATTTCACAAACATTTAATTTAACGCAAAAAGCGGTTGCCGATGAAAACAGCCTGGCGACGATCGAAAATTATACGAATGCCGACTACAGCAAGCCGAATCAGGATATGTTCGGGATCGCTAAAGGCCGAAACGTCATTTTTGTAACGCTTGAATCAACCCAGAACTTCGTCATTCATGAGAAAGTAAACGGGGAAGACATTACACCGTTTATGAATGATCTCATAAAAAAAAGCTATTATTTCGACCATTTTTATCAGCAGACAGAACAGGGTAAAACATCCGATTCTGAATTTATCGTCGCCAACTCGCTCTATCCTTCTTTGAGCGGTTCGGTATTTTTCACAAAAAGTGAGAATGAGTACAATTCAATGTATAAAACACTGGCGAAACATGACTACACCTCATCCGTTTTTCACGCCAATCATAAGAAATTCTGGAACAGGGACGTCATGTACAAATCTCTTGGAATTGACAGCTTTTTTGATGTCGAGCATTTCAATGTAACGCCTGAAAATTCAACCGGCTGGGGGCTGAAAGATGAGGAGTTTTTAAACCAGTCGGCCGATCTGATGAAGGATCTGCCACAGCCGTTTTACAGCAGCCTGATTACATTGACGAATCATTTTCCGTTTCAAATTGATGACAAGGATCAGCTGATTGATGAATATGATTCAGATAGTGAGGTTTTAAACCGTTATGTTACAACTGTCCGTTATCAAGATGAATCATTGAAACATTTCTTCGCGAAGCTGAAAGCAAACGGGCTCTATGATCAATCGGTCATCGTCCTGATGGGAGACCACTACGGAATTTCTGAAGCACACAATGAGGCTCTTGCACAGTTTTTAGGAAAAGAGGAAATGACTCCGTATGATACCGTCCAGCTCCAGCGGGTTCCGCTGATCATCCACATTCCGGGCATCACGGACAAAGACCCGCAAACGATATCTGATACGAGCGGACAAATGGATGTCAAACCGACATTGCTTCACCTGCTCGGAATTGATACAAAAGGCATGGTCCATTTCGGCAATGACCTTTTTTCTAAAGAGAGAATGCCTTTTGCCGTCTTAAGAAACGGAAGCTTTATCACCGATGACTATATTTACACGAAAAATATTTGCTACAGGCAAAAAACCGGAGAGATCATTGAAGATGCCAAGGGTAAATGCGGTCCTTTTGAAGAAAAAGCAAATGAGGAGCTTTCCCTGTCCGATAAAATCATCAATGGAGATTTGCTGAGATTTTATAAAAAATAGTGCGTTCCCCCTTAAAGCCGGCTCGCGCGCCCGCTTTAAGGGGCTGTTTAAATTGGGTGACGGATGGGTATTATATACCGAATATTTGAAATGAACTTGCGGTTTTGGAGCTCCTTCGTTACCCTGAAAAAGCAAGGATATTTCGAGTAGCGATTATTTCATAAAGTGTTATAAAAATATGATGATTAAGAAGGTTTTAAAATGAGTGAAACACAACATACAACAAATAAATTACCGATTGTAGCCGTCCTGATTACAGGGACTTTTATCGCGATTTTAAATCAGACGCTGCTGACGACGGCTCTTCCGCCGATCATGAAAGATTTAAACATTACACCCGGCCTTGCCCAGTGGCTGACGACGATTTTTATGCTCGTGAACGGAATCATGATTCCTGTTACGGCTTTTTTAATTGAAAAATTTACAACCAGAAAGCTGTTTATGGCAGCAATGGCTTTATTCACAGCGGGAACGCTGATTTGCGCTCTCTCCTTCAGCTTTCCTGTTTTGATAGTGGGACGAATCGTGCAGGCGGCCGGTGCAGGGATTATGATGCCATTGATGCAGACGGTGCTTTTATTGATTTTCCCGAAGGAAAAACGCGGCTCTGCTATGGGAATGGTGGGTCTTGTTATTGCCTTTGCCCCTGCGATCGGACCGACTTTGTCCGGCTGGATCGTCGATCGCTACCCATGGGAAGTGCTGTTTTATCTCTTGCTGCCATTCGCTATCATTGACATGATTGTCGCCTATTTTATTTTAAAAAATGTGACAGAACAAACATCTCCTAAGATGGATGTGCCTTCAATCATTTTGTCTTCTTTGGGTTTCGGCGGCATTTTATACGGCTTCAGCAGCGCAGGTGTTGTCGGCTGGACCGGCGTCGATGTGCTGATCGGCTTTGCTGTCGGAAGTGTCACACTTTTTTGGTTCATTTGGAGGCAGCTCCATTTAAAAGAGCCGATTTTAGAATTCAGGGTGTTTAAATACCCGATGTTTACGCTCGCCACTGTTATCGGCATGGTCGTCTTTATGGCGATGATCGGAGCGGCGACGATCGTCCCGATTTACATGCAGGATATGCGCCATTTCACCGCAATGGAATCCGGAATGATGCTGTTTCCGGGCGCTGTGGTGATGGGGCTGATGTCCCCGATTACAGGAAGAATATTTGATAAAATCGGCGCGCGCATCTTGAGCATCACCGGTTTAACAGCGATATTCGTTACAACGCTGTTATTAACCCACTTGTCCACAACAACTCCATTCGCCTATCTTTCCACGGTCTACGCGATTCGGATGATCGGGATGGGGATGGTGTTAATGCCTGTCACGACAGCAGGGCTGAACCAGCTGCCGCGCCATTTGATTCCGCACGGCACAGCCATGAATAACACGATGAGGCAAATGTCGGGATCGATCGGCACGGCTGTTCTGATTACCATCATGACACAGCGGGCGCTTGCCGATCCGGCTGGCCCCGGTTCAGATACGGCGATGATTCACGGAGTCAATCTGGCGTTTATGACCGCGGCTGCTTTATCCGGGATCGGATTGATCCTCTCATTCTTTATTAAGCAAAACCACCGCGGCCGTTTGGACGACCGCAGAAGAAAACAGGCGAAAAGCCGTCTCGTTCTTCACGAAAAATAAAAAATCCCGGGCTCTTTTATAGAACCCGGGATTTTTTTACGATTAAGATCATTCAAATCCTCTGTCCATTGTTTCAGGATCTGGACCTACACGCTCATCTTTGTTGAGCGCATTGATGTTTTCCACATCTTCTTTTGATAATTCAAAGTCAAAAATGTCGGCATTTTCAATAATGCGGTGTTCTTTGACTGATTTCGGGATGGTGACGACTCCGTTTTGCAGATCCCAGCGCAGAATAACCTGTGCAACGGATTTATTGTATTTATTAGCGATTTCAGTCAGCACTTCATGATCAAGCAGTTTCCCCTGCATGAGCGGAGACCATGCTTCCAGCTGGATGCCCTGCTTTTTGCAGTAATCTCTTAATTCGAGCTGTGTTAACCGCGGATGGAATTCAACTTGATTGACCATCGGTTTGATTTCCGCTTCTGCCAATAAGCTTTCCAAATGATGCACATTGAAGTTGCTGACGCCGATGGCTTTCACTCTGCCGTCTTTGTACAGCTTTTCTAACGCGCGCCATGTCTCTTTATATTTGCCTTTGTCTTTCCCCGGCCAATGAATCAGATATAAATCAAGGTAGTCAAGGCCGAGTTTTCTAAGACTTTCATCAAATGCCGCCAATGTTTTTTCATAGCCTTGGTCGCTGTTCCACACTTTTGAAGTGACGAAAAGCTCTTCGCGGGCAATGCCTGATTCTTTAATTCCCTTGCCGACGCCTTCTTCATTTTGATAGATAGCAGCCGTATCGATACTCCGGTATCCGTTTTTAATGGCTGCTTTAACAGATTCAACGACCTGGCTGCCCTCTTCCACTTTGAAAACTCCAAGACCAAACCAAGGCATTTTTACTCCGTTATGTAATGTCACAGTATCCTTTAAACTGCTTACCATTTGAACGACCACCTTTCTTTTATTCAGATGCGTTTACAGCATCACCTCCATTATCTCATAATGGAGGGATTTGACATAATAAATTGCTCATTCGGCAGAAAGGGCCAAAACGAGCGCTCCCGTGATCCCCGCGTTGTCACCCAGTCCCGGCGGTACGATATACTGATCGAGATCAGGCAGATCAACGTATCCGTTTACATATTCAGAAAGCTTTTCCCGAATGAGCGGAAACAATTGCTGCTGTTTCATGACCCCGCCGCCCATAATGATTTTCTCGGGGCATAAAATAAGGATGTATTGCATGAGCGCTTGAGCTAAATAATCGGCTTCAAGTTCCCATACCTCTTTTCGGCCGGCTAATTCCTTTCCTTGTTGTCCCCAGCGTTTTTCAAGAGCCGGGCCTGCTGCCATCCCCTCAAGGCAGTTATTGTGATACGGGCAGTTTCCCTTAAAAGAATCTTGCGGACTGCGTCTGATAAGAATATGACCCATTTCAGGATGTGAAGCGCTTTGAACTAATTCACCGCCGACAATCGCCCCGGCGCCGATTCCGGTCCCAACCGTAATATATAAACAGCTGTTCAGCCCTTGTGCTGCTCCTTTGCTGATTTCCCCCAATGCTGCGGCATTGACATCTGTTGTGAAAGAAACGGGAATACCCAGCCTTTTTTTAAGTTCAGGAATCAAAGGATAGTTGCGCCAAGCCAATTTGGGCGTATTTGTAATATAGCCGTAGTTGTCCTTCCCCTTCGCCACAGAAATAGGTCCAAACGAACCGACTCCCAATGATGTGAGATGATGATTTTCAAAAAAAGTGATGAGCCTTCCGATTGTTTCTTCAGGTGTTTCCGTCGGAAATGTCTGCTTGTCTATGATTTCCCCGTTTTCTGTTCCAACCGCACAAACAAATTTTGTGCCGCCCGCCTCAATTGCACCGTAATAGTTCATCCTCTGTACTCCTTTTCGTCTGTTTTAACTTCTACAATTGAATGATAAATCAGACAATGGAGGAAAGCAATTGAAGCCTATTCTATTCATACAGCATCGAGGCTTCCAGGTCATTCATGTACTGGCGGAGCCGATAGGCCGTTTCCCTGGAAATTTGCCGGCTTTCAAACAGCTGCTGAATTTCATTGCGAATGATCTGCACCGATTTTAAACGGATCTCTTTTTTCTGTCTTTCATAACGGCTGCTTTTCCTTCGGCCGGCATCACCGTGCTGAAGCGTGAGGATGAAGTGGCGGTAAAAGGCGATGACGGACTTGGACGCCTCTTGATTATCGTCATTCATATGTTTTTTTACCGCTTCGATTGCCGCTTTTGCCGTTTGGATTCGGGATGTTCTCAGCATATCGCCGTTTCGATCGGAGGGCCGCTGCATGTCTTGCTTACGGCTGGCGGAGAACAGGCTCTCGATCAGATGCTGACATTTCATGAGTGAAACATCTGCTTTAAACGGATTGGAAAAAAGCAGTTCCTTTTCTCGCAGCCTTTCTTGCAGCTGATGTGCAATTTGATCTGTAATCTGTTTGTTTTTCTGCATTTTTTCTAGTTCCGCCTGTTCAGCTTTCAAAGCATAAATACGGATTTTGTTTTCCATCTTTTTGAGGCGCAAATGCTGTTTCAGGGAATACTGCTCCACTTTGAGCCCCTTTAATCTCTCATTGTATTCCGATATGACGGCTAAAGCAGCAGCTCGGTTTTTTTCGTTCATCTCCTCTTTTAAAGCCTTGATCGTTGTTTTCATTAACTTTCTTCTTACGCTTTGCAGCTGGCTGCCGGCGGCTGATTGCACTTTTCTTTCAGAAAGCAGCGGCAAAAAGATGCTTGCCGTCAGCAATGTGCACAAAATGACGCCGGCGGCTAAAAAAATGATCAAATCACGTTCTGGAAAAGGGCGGCCGTTCTCTAATACGAAAGGAATCGAAAACGCTCCGGCAAGCGTGACGGCGCCCCTCACACCGGATATTGAAATTTGCAGTATCGAGCGCAGCTTATCCCTTCCTGAAGCCGCTTTTATTTGCTGCCCCCAATTCCCCTGCCAAAATAGAAAAACCCACATAAAGCGAAGACTCATGAAAAGCAGTGTAATAATTACGATGTAGCTGATGACTTTTGCATTATTAAACGCTTCATCGCCAAAAATGACGGATAGCGCCTCAGGCATTTGCAAGCCGAGAATGACAAACACGAGGCCGTTTAAAATAAACAAAATGACCCCCCAGGTGCTGGATGAAACGATTTGCAGCTTGACCATTGCCGATTCGGCTCGGTCATGCTCGGCCGCATGAGTGATGCCGCCTGCCACAACAGCGAGGATGCCCGATACGCCGAGCTCTTCAGCCGCCAAATAAATCACAAATGGCGTCAGGATTTGAATCAGCATATGCATGGTGACATCCTCCATCCCTAAGCGGCGGAGCAAATATCGAAACCTCAGAATTAAAAAAGAAAGAACAGCCCCGCTAAAAAGCCCGCCAATCGCAATGATAAAAAAACTGAGCACAGCCTCAGACAAGGAAAAAGCGCCTGTCACAGCTGCAGCGATAGCAAATTTAAAGGCGACAAGTCCTGATGCATCGTTCATTAAGCCCTCTCCCTCAAGAAGACGCATCATATCCTTGGGCAAATTGATTCTTTTCGAAAGCGCACTGACGGCTACAACATCTGTCGGCGATAAGATGGCAGCGAGCGAAAAAGCGGCTGCTAATGGAATTTGCGGAATCAGCCAATGAATCGCATATCCGCCTATAAGCACGGTCACAAAGACGAGACCAAATGCCAAAAGCAGGATCGGCGTCCGCAATTTCCATAATTCATTTCTCGGTATCCTCCTTCCGTCATGAAACAAAAGCGGTGCGATGAATAAAACGAAAAACAGCTCTGGGCTGAGCGAAATATGGAGACCGCCCGGAAAAGCAGCCGCTATGATGCCTAATCCCACCTGAATGAGAGGGACCGGAACAAATGGAAGAAACCGATGAACGATATTTGAGATTGCAATGATGGTCAGCAAAACCAAAACGGCGAGGAAAACGGTCACTGATGCACCTCCTAACTGCCGCGAAGCAGTCCTGACGGCTGTCATGAATGAGTTCTTCTTTGTTCAGTATTCATGAAATCGAGGAACATATACATTCGCGGTGTACAGAGCTGAAAAGAGGTTTTTCTACAGCAAAAACGAAGTTTTATTGCGGGAGGGAATATCATGGATCATCCATATCATGCTTACCGTTCTTTATTTCCCGTATTGTCAACACATATTCACCTGGGCGCCTGCTCAGGAAGCGCTTTGGCACTTCCTGTTTCAGGGGCGATTGATGAGTATCGCAGCGCACTTCTTAAGGGCGGTTTGAATTGGGAAGCGCTTCTTAAAAAGATGGAAGAGGCAAAGGAAAAGTTCTCCCGGCTGATCGGAGCTGAAAAAGAGGAGATCGCCGTTTTATCATCTGTTTCCGACGCAGTTTCGGCAATCGCCGTGTCTCTTCCTGAACAGCCTCGCAGAAATCAGATTGTTTTCACAGACATCGACTTCCCTGCCATCGGCCAAATTTGGCTGGCACAAGACCGCTTCAAATATAACCTCGCCGTTATACATGGCGAAGACGGCATGATTCGCTTAGAGCAATTTGAAAAGCAGATCAGCGATCAGACACTTTTGACGTGTGTACCGCATGTCAGCTATTACAATGGCTTTAAACAAAATCTGAAAGATATCGCTGGCATCGTCCATCAAAAAGGCTCCCTTTTATTTGTGGATGCTTACCAATCCGCCGGACATATTCCGATCAATGTCAAAGACATGGACATCGATATTCTCGCGGCGGGGACACGCAAATACATGCTCGGCATTCCAGGGACGGCGTTTTTGTATATCAAACGCGAACTCTCTGAACAGTTTCAGCCAAAAATGACCGGCTGGTTCGGCAAGGACAAGCCATTTGCGTTTGATTTGCATCACTCAGGCTTTGCAGAGGGGGCGAAACGCTTTGAAACCGGTACACCGTCATTCATCGGCCTTTATGCAGCAGACGCGGCGCTCAAGCTGCTGCTTGAAGCCGCACCTGTTCAGATCGAATCTTATTTGCAAAAGCTTGCCCGATTTTCTTTACAGCACGGCAAAGAAAAAGGCTTGCAGATCATCGGTCCGCAAACCGTTCATAACAGAACAAGCCTGATTTCGATTCGCTCCGAACAGGCATCCCGAATCGAGTCCTTATTGCGGGAAAAAAACATCATCACATCATCGAGAAATGATGTGATCAGAATCGCCCCCCATTTTTATAATACGAAAGAGGAAATTGAACGTACAATTGATGCGATTGCCGCATTGATGCACGGCCGCCGTAAAATCTAGGGGCATGGCTTCAAAATAGACAGATAAGGATTTTTTACTTAAACTATAAAAAAACATTTTTCATCAAGGAATGAGACATATTGAAGAGCTATATCGATGAAGAATTAGAAGAGACAAAAAAGAACAGCCGCAGAAAAGTCGTGTTTGCACTTTTGGCGATCATCCTTGCAGTCGGCATTCCCATCAGTTATGTGGTATATACCCATTTTTACTCGATGAATCATTTGCCGGAGGGGAAATGGATTCAATCTTCTTCTTCGCCAAACCAGCAATACAAATTAAACATATATAGGGTGAAGAAAGGCCGTGCAACCGGCTCTTATTCCGTCAGAGGAGAATTGACAAACGTCTCAACCGGCAAACAGAGGAATATTTATTGGGGATATAAAGAGTATGACGCACAAGTCAAATGGAAAGACAACCATCATGTATCCATTAATAACAAGGTGCTCGACGTCCGTACAGATACATATGATTGGAGAAGAGAGTGATGTGTCACTCTCATCTCCTTGTGTACATCCCGCCCGGAATATCATTTAAAAACGGGCTTTCCTCTCCAAGTGAAAAAAGGTGGAGTTCATGCATCGCTCTTGTACAGGCGGTGTAAAACAGCGTCCGCTCTCTTTCGCGCCAATATCGTTTTTTCGAGCCGTCATAGAGGATGACGGCGTCAAACTCGATGCCTTTTGCAAGATATACGGGGATCACCAGCACACCTTTTCGGAATGTGCGCGTTTCTTTATCCATCAGCTTCAGCTCCGTATCATTTTGCAGATGCCTTGCCGCTTCTCTGCATTCCTGAACAGTTTTGCAGATGACCGCAATTGTCTCCCTCCCTTTATGTTGAAGGCCCCTAATGCAGGTAGCTATTTTTTCATGATGGGCCGCTTCATCGGTCGAGACCGTTAATGTCGGCTTTACACCCTCCCGGTTAAAAGCCTCGATCTCATCGCCGCCCTTCACCATTCGCTTTGTAAACTCAACGATCTCCCTTGTCGATCTATAGCTTCGCTTCAGCTTGATCGTCTCCGTTTTCTCCCCTTCAAACACCTCCTTTGAAAGAAGCGCTTTTTCACGAGATGTATGGGCAAGAATCGCTTGATTAAAATCACCTAAAATCGTCATTTTGCATGCAGGAAACAGCTGTTTGAGAAAAGCCAGCTGAAATGGCGAGTAATCCTGCGCCTCATCAATGAATAAATGCCGGACTGACGTATTTTTTCCTCCGCCTTTGATATGGTTTTTCACATATAAAAACGGAACGGCATCTTCATACGGCATCCGGCTGTAGTGAAAGCTTTTTGCCGTGTATGCACAAATGCTTTCCCAGCCATCCGGACGGGGGACCGAATGATTCCAGTCTGAAAAGAGCTGCAAATACGTTCTCTTGAAGTCAATAAAGCCTAATGCCTTCACTGCTTGTATCAGCGGTTTGAATTCCCTTTCGACAATCATTTTTGCGAGCAGATCTTGCTCCCTCTCATAATCATCAAAGGTATCCTCGGCAAACCGCCGTTCTTCCTGAAGCTGTTTATAGACTTTCAAATACTCCTCTTTATCCAGCAGCTCGATTTTTTCAAGCGGCCATTCTTTTTTTCTTTCCTCCTGCTCCTGTGTTTTCAATATCTTCAGTAGCCATTTCGCCGTAAGCTCAATCCGGTATGGAAGCGGTTCTGAGGAATCCAGCGTTTGAAAGAAATCACGGATTTGATCGGCTGCTACGATTCTTTTTCCGCGGAAAACAATATTTTTAAACAGCAAGTGTCCTTTCGCCAAATAGCTTGCATAATCATCAATAAGGGCTTTGAACGCTAGGCTCGATTTATAAGCAATCGATTTCATCCGGCCCGGGTCATCTTCATTTTCCGAAGCCGTCAAACAATATTCCAATTGATCGAACGGCGTTTCACAAGCCACCTGCTTTCCGAGATGCCGTTCCAAATATTCCTGAAACGTTGTCTGCTGAATGTTTTCTTCGCCAAGCTCCGGCAGGACATTGGCAACATAGCTGTTAAAAAGAAGATTCGGAGAAAAAAGCAGCAATTGATTGGACTCGATTCGTCCTCGCCCGCGGTACAGCAGATAAGCTGCCCTCTGAAGCGCTGCCGACGTTTTTCCGCTGCCCGCCGTCCCTTCGACAATTAAATAACGGCTCGTATCATTGCGAATGATTTGATTTTGTTCTTTCTGAATCGTCGCAACAATGCTTTTCATCTGGATATTGGCCTGATTCCCCAGCACTTCCTGCAGCAGTTCATCCCCAATCGCCATATCTGTATTAAACATTGCTTTCAGCCGGCCGTTTTTGATGAGAAACTGCCGTTTCAGCTCTATCGTTCCGTTGATCGTTTCTTCCGGAACCTCATATTGAGCCGGCCCGGGCGCATGGTTGTAAAACAAACTGGAGATCGGCGCCCGCCAGTCATAGATCAAAAACCGCTCTTCCTTCTCATCCATCAATGAACCGAGTCCGATGTATACAGATTCAGCCGTTTCATCTCCATCCTCTAAAAAGTCGACGCGGCCAAAATAAGGTGAATTCTTCACTTTTAAAAACTTTTTCAATTGGCTGTAAAACTGCTTATGGCTTCTCTCCCTTTCTGATAAAACTTCCGCCTGCTGTTTAATGCTTGAAAATGTTTCGACCGCTTCATTTTCATCGGCCAAGTTCAATGTCACATCATTCCAAAAGTTTTTTCTTAAACCAATGATGTCCTCTTTTATGCCGCCGGTCTTTCTCTTTAGAGAATGAAGCTTTCGATCTAATTCTTTTAAAACGAGTTCAATTCGTTTCTCCTCTTCAAGCCATTCCTTATTGGTTTCTTCCATGCGGATCACTCCCTAAAAAGATTTGACATCGAAAAAGATTCATGATAAAATAATTATGGATATAATTATAAATATTGAAAATTAATGTTAAAATACACTTCATCTTATCATAACAACATCAATAAAATCAACAAAAAGCCGACTTTTCAATCAATGAAAAATCGGCTTTTTTTATGGTTATTCAGCTGTTTGACCGTATCGAGCGGTTCGGAAGTTTCCAATTAAACATGTAGGAGCATACACGGCATGCAACAAGAACGGCAAAAAGCATATACAATGTGAAAGGCTTCTCTGCCCAGCCCATCCCGATGATCAATCCGCCTAAAGCGGCCCAAACGGCGTAAATCTCGGTTTTCAAGACAAGCGGCTTGCGCCCGGCCAAGAGATCCCTGATCATTCCGCCGCCGCTGCCGGTCAATACCGCTGCAACGATCACTGCGCTGACCGGATGGTTCATGTGGACGGCATATAATGCCCCTTGTATCGCAAATGCTGATAGTCCGATTGCGTCTGAAAAACTGCCCCATATCTTCCAATGCTTCAACAGCAGATTCGGAAACAAAAACACAAACGTGATCGACACGAGAGCGATTTGAAACAGCGCCCCCTGCTCCCATAAGGCAGATACAGGGACTCCGATCAGTAAATTTCTGATGGCTCCCCCGCCAAAGGCAGTGACAATCCCCAATATATAAACTCCTAAAATATCATACTCTTCTTCCATTGCGACAATCGCCCCGCTGATCGCAAAAGCAATCGTTCCGATGATGCTCAACACTTCCCAAGCCATCTAAGGTGTCCTCCATACTCATCTTCAATCTTTTTGATTTTATAACTTCTTCATCCTTTAAATCAACCCTGTGAAACAAAATGTTTTATAATATAGGAATCATCCTTTATATCAGCGAAAAACCGAATAAAATGAAGGAGGGAGCTGGATGGAACAGCCTATTATCATAGAAAATGCAAATGACTCATGGCTGGTGCAATATGAAGAAGAAAAAAAGCAGCTGCACGAGATCTTCGGAAAAACCGCGCTGGCAATCGAACATATCGGCAGCACCTCTGTTCCCGGACTGGCTGCAAAACCCGTGATTGACTTAATGGCTGGTGTAAAGCACCTTGGCGAGGTTGACCGCTTCATTGAACCGCTTCAAAAGCTCGGCTATGAGCATGTCATTCACGAAGCATTTCCGGCAAGACGTTTTTTTAGAAAAGGACAATGGAAAGCTGGGACACATCACCTGCATATTTATGTCTTTCAGAGCGAAGAGTGGAAAAATCAGCTGAGATTCCGACATTATTTAAGAGAGCACCTGCAAACGTGCAAAGACTATGAATCATTGAAAAAAGACTTGGCGCGGCGTTTTCCGCATGACCGCACCTCCTACACAAAAGGAAAAGAGTCGTTCATTACAGCGGTCATAGAAAAAGCAAAACAACAGGAATAGACGAAAAGGAGCATCTGATATGTCAAGAAAAACAAAGCATAAATTGATCACAATAGCTATCGCCTTCATCATGGCTGTATTACTGTATTATTATGTGCAAATGACGAAGTGAACAAGACAAAAACCGCCCTTATACGTTTAAAACCATTCTGACTGTTTTGAGGATATGCCCTTCAAAGTCTTCTTCATATTCGGAGACATCCTCAAAACCTTTGGCTTGATAAAAATGTTTGCCGTTGCGGTTATCTTTTTCAACTTCTACAAACAGCTTTTTGACACCCTCCAAATGCTTAATTCCCTCTTCCAATAATGCGGTTCCGATTCCTTTTCCCTGGTATTCCGGATATAGATAAATAGCTGCGAGATTGGCCTCTCCTCCTTCTCTGACAAAGGAGCAGTTAGCAAAACCGATGATTTTTCCGTCAGCTTCTGAAACGAGAATTAACGAGTGTTCCAAACGTTGCTGCATCCTCTCATCATTGTATGCTTTCTGCAAGAATTTCTCTTGAACGTCGAAGGGGATCATGCCTTCATAAGTATGGTTCCAGCTTGCTTTTGCAACCTGCTGAACCTGGCGGATGTCTTTCTTTTCCATTTTGTGAATGTTAAACTCCATTTATATCACCTTCCAACCCATCCAATAATTTCAAATATTATAACACCTATTCTATGAACATGTGTGTATGAAAATAAAAAAAAGAGCATTGTCAGACAATGCTCTTTTTACTCCTCTTTACCCTTGAGAAAGCACATAAAAATGATAATCAAAATAAATGCGGTAAGGGCGAGAAATGGAATGGTGATAAAGCCGAACCAATTGATATATTGCCCTGAACAAGGAACTCCGGTGATACACGGTTTAATGCCGTTGAATCCGGGAATTTTCTGCTCCAAATAGTGCATCAGGGAAATACCTGCGCCGATAATCGCCATCGGCAGCACATATTTTTTCACCCGGACATCGCCCTGGAATGTCGCGATTCCGAGGATCAGCACCAGCGGATACATCATGATCCGCTGATACCAGCACAGTTCACAAGGAATAAATTTACGGATTTCGCTGAAATACAGGCTGCCGATTGTCGCCGCTAAAGAGACGATCCAGGCGCCGTACAGAAGGAACGACTTATTTTTCATCACTTGCCCTTCAGCTCTTTTTCGATCGTTTCTTTGATCTTGTCATAATCAAAAGGTTTGGCGATTTTTACGCCGTTTACAAAAATCGTCGGCGTTGAATCCACGTTGTATTCGCTGATGAGGGAGCTGTCCGTTCCAAGCTGCTCTGTGAACGTTTTGTCATTTAAGCTTCCCACAAGCTTGTCGCGCTTGATCTTTGTATTTGCTTCGGCAATATCCGCCAATTTTGCAGGCGTCGCCCACTCATTTTCCATCGTATCGTTGTCAGGCTGCGCTTTGTACAGTGCTTCATGGAATGTCCAGAATGAATCCGGGTCTTCCTTCCATACTTGTTCAGAAGCAAGGGCGCTCAGCTCTGAGCCTCTGCCATGCTGCTGATTGACGAAATTAATATATGAAAAATTGACTTTTCCCTTATCGATATAATCTTTTTTCAAATCGGGAAAAACGGATTCCGTCCATTGCTTACAGCTCGGACACTTGTAATCTCCGAATTCGGTAATCGTAACAGCCGCGTCTTTATCTCCGAGGATCGGCTGTCCTTCTGTTGAAGGCTTGTCATCAAATGTTTGCGAAGCGTTTTCTGTTTGGTTGTTAAGGACGACCAGCGCGCCGATCAGAAAAACGACGATAACTGTCAATATCACTGCAAATTTCATCGGTGACTGCTGTTTCTTTTTCACTTAGACACCTCATTATTTCTTATTTTTTAATATGTCAGTTTCACAATCTCTTTCATTTTAACAAGACAAGCCGTATTCGTGAAGATGCTAAAAAACGTTTTTCCGGTTCTTAAGGCGGGAAAAAAGTTACATTTCTTTGACATTTAATACGCGCATTGCATTTAAAACGGCAAGAAGCGTTACACCGACATCTGAAAATACGGCTTCCCACATCGTGGCGATGCCAAAAGCGCCCAATAGGAGAAAAACGCCTTTAATCCCAAGTGCAAATATAATATTTTGCCAGACAATGCTTCTGGTCCGTTTGGCAATCTGTATCGCTTCGGCGATTTTCGAAGGCTGATCTGTCATGATCACGATATCAGCGGCTTCAACGGCTGCATCAGAACCGAGACCGCCCATCGCAATTCCGATATCCGCCCTCGCCAAAACAGGTGTATCATTGATTCCGTCACCGGCGAAAAGCAGCTTTTCTTTCGGAAGCTTTTGCCCATCAAGTTCTTCAATACGGTCAACCTTGTGCTGCGGGAGGAGTTCTGCATGCACTTCATCAATGGCGAGCGCTTCTCCGACGGCATCGCCAACCTCTTTTGCATCACCTGTCAGCATAACCGTTTTTTTAATCCCCGCTTTTTTCAAAGATGAAATCGCATGTCCGGCATCTTCTTTTATATCATCAGCAATCAGGATCGAGCCGATAAACACGCCATCGGCCGCTACATAAATAACGGTTCCGATGCCGTTTTCCTCTTGATAGCGAATATTTTCTTTCTGCATCAGTTTGGCGTTTCCGGCCAAAATGCGGACTCCGTTAACAGCCGCCTTCACCCCGTAGCCGGACATTTCGCTGTAATCCTTAATGGCTTCTGCGGAGACGGACTTTCTGTATGCTTCGCGAATCGATTCTGCGATCGGGTGTGCGGAATGGAATTCGGCAAGCGCTGCATATTCAAGGAGCTCTTCCTCTGTCGCTTTCTGATCGGCCGGCGATAGTTTGACGACGGCAAATTCACCTTTTGTCAATGTCCCCGTCTTATCGAAAACGGCGTATTTGACATCGTTTAAAGCTTCTAAATAATTGCTGCCCTTTACAAGAATGCCGGCTTTTGATGCGGCCCCGATACCGCCGAAAAAGCCCAGCGGAATGGAGACGACAAGCGCGCACGGACACGAAATAACCAAAAAGACAAGCGCTCGGTAGACCCAATCCGATAGTATTGCCCCCGGAACGATCACTGGCGGAACAAATGCAAGAAGAAGAGCGACAATGACGACAAACGGTGTATAATACTTGGCGAATTTTGTGATGAAATTCTCGGTCTTCGCCTTTCTGCTGCTTGCATTCTGAACCAAATCGAGGATCTTGGAAACGGTTGAATCGCTGTATTCTTTGAGGACTTCCACCTCAAGCACGCCGTTTTTATTAACAAATCCGCTCAGCACTTCATTGCCGGGCGCCGCTTCGCGCGGCACGGATTCCCCGGTTAATGCGGATGTATCAACCATCGATTTTCCTTTTAAAACCTTGCCGTCAAGAGGTATTTTTTCTCCCGGTTTGATGATGATCACATCGCCTGCTTTGACATGTTCGGGAGATACCTTGGCCGTTCCATCCCCTGTTTGAAGATTGGCATAGTCGGGACGAATATCCATCAAATCGCTGATCGATTTTCGCGAGCGATTGACCGCAGCTCCCTGAAACAGCTCGCCGATTTGATAAAACAGCATGACGGCTACCCCTTCAGGGTATTGCTGGATGATAAAAGCGCCGGCGGTGGCAATTGTCATTAAAAAATGTTCGTCGAAAACCCGGCCGCGAAAGATGTTTTTGATTGCTCTTAAGACAACGTCGCCGCCAATGAGAAGATAAGCAATGAAAAAGAGAAGCCATTCCGTGATGCCGCCGGCGGGAAAAAGAAAGCCGGCCGCGCCGAGAACGGTCCCCAAAACAAGCCTTGCGATCGTTTTTTTGACGCGCTGATCACTGCCTGACTGTGAAGATGGTCCGCCGTCTTTCAATGCCACTTGAACGTGCGGTTCAATGGCGGTGACCTTTTTCTTAATTTCTGAAGATATGTTTTGACCGCTGCCTTTATTTATCTTGACAGTCAAAGTGTTTGTGGCAAAATTGACCGAGCACGCATCAATCCCCTTCATGCGGGCAATCTCATTTTCGATTTTCTGCGCACAGTTTCCGCAGTCAAGACCGTTTAACATGTATTCTTGCTTCACTTTTTCCATCTCTCTCACCTTTCTTTCAGCGCCGGAACGATTTATTTTATATATGAGCATATACGCATATAACCTGTAACCCTATTATATGCTCCGTTCAGAAAATGTGTCAATCAACTCCACAGGAAAAGCTGTTTCATTATTCCCCCGCATACCTTCGCCAAAACGCAAATGGCATATTGGAAGTGCTGCCCAAATATACTTAGTTTAGCTATTAAACTAACAAGCTTCATTCACAAGGAGTGAGCGTTTTTGAAAACATCTTGTCTTATGATGATCTGCTTCGCCTTTCTGCTGGTCTTTTCCACAGGGTGCAAGAGCGGAGGCAGCGATGAGAAGAATGCAAAAGAAGTCAAAGTCTGGGATTATTTCACCGGCAAACAGCAGGAGCTGTATCATGAGCTTGTCGATCAGTACAATCAGTCGCAGGATCAGTATAAAGTGGTGACAGAGTACATTCCGTTTAACGAAGTGAAAAAACAGCTGTCTGTCGGAACAGCGGGAAATGCTATGCCTGATGCCGTTTTCCTTGACAATGTAGACAATGCTTCTTTTGCCGCGATGGGCATTCTTGAGGATTTGACGGACAAAGCGGAACAATGGGGGCAGATTGATCAGTTTTATGAAGGGCCTTTATCATCAGCCCTTTATGAAAACAAATATTACGGCATTCCTTTTGCAAGCAATGCGCTGGCATTGTTTTACAACAACGATCTGCTGAAGGATGCCGGGGTGTCTGAGCCTCCCAAAACATGGAGCGAGCTGAAAGAAGCAGCGAAAAAAGCGAGCCAGGGCCATACGAAAGGGTTTGCGATGTCGGCGGTTAAATCTGAGGAAGGCGCTTTTCAATTTTATCCGTTTTTACTGTCTTCAGGCGCAGATCTCAACAGCCTGCAATCAAAGGAAGCTGTTTCTTCCCTGCAATTTTTGGCGGATTTAGTAAAGGAAGGCGCTATGAGCAAGGAAGTGTTAAACGCCACCCAGGATGATCTGGCCAGACAGTTCGCTGCAGGGCAGCTTGCCATGATGATCAACGGCTCTTGGAACATTGAACGGTTGAAAGAGGTCGGACATTTGAATTACGGCATCACCTTTATCCCGAAAGATAAAGAGTATGCGTCTGCCCTCGGCGGAGAAAACATCGCCGTTGTCAAAGGTAAAAACACTGAAGGCGCATGGGACTTTATCACCTGGCTTCTCGATCCTGAGCGGCTTGAGACACTGACGGCGGAAACCGGCGTATTCCCGCCGCGGAAAGATCTGCTGGAAACGTCGGATCATTGGAAGACCGATCAGAATCTAAAGTCGTTTATCCCCATTATGGATATCGCATCAGCACGCGGGCCTTCCAAAGATTGGCCAGACATGTCCGAAGCGCTGCAAATGGCCCTGCAGGAGGCATTAAGTGAAAGCAAAACGCCGAGGGAAGCGCTGGATAAAGCGGCACAGAAGGTCGACACATTAAAGTAAGGAGTTTGATCATGATCAAAGCATTCGTCCGCAAATGGGAAGGTTATTTCTTTGTGTTTCCGGCAGTCCTGTTTATGCTTGCTCTAATCGGCTATCCATTAATCTACAATATCATGCTGAGCTTTCAGAATCTGTCGCTTTCCAATTTAGCCTCTCAAGACGCCGGCTTTATAGGGTTTGAGAATTATAAACAGCTCGCTCAAGAAGAAGTGTTTTGGGTGTCTTTGAAAAACACGCTGCTTTATACAGCCGGAAGCGTCGTTTTTCAATTTGCAATCGGTTTTTTGCTGGCTGTGTTTTTCAGCATGAAATTCCGGCTTGCTCCGTTTCTCCGCGGGTTGATGATGGTGAGCTGGCTGATTCCGCTGACGATTACGGCGCTTTTATTTAAGTTTATGATGGCTTCAGGCGAAGGGGTTTTCAATCAGCTCCTGCTTTCATGGGGCATCATCGACAGCCCCATCCCATGGCTGTCAAACCCGAACATTGCGATTTGGTCCGTCATCATCGCGAATATCTGGGTCGGCATCCCCTTCAATATGCTGCTGATATCAGCCGGCCTCAGCTCCCTTCCCGAGGATGTTTATGAAAGTGCAAGCCTTGACGGCGCCAACGGTTTTCAGAAATTCATCCATTTAACCCTGCCTTTATTACGGCCGGTGATCACAGTCGTCATGATGCTCGGCTTCATTTATACCTTCAAAGTGTTTGACCTTGTCTTCGTCATGACGGGCGGCGGTCCGGTTCATTCGACAGAAGTGCTTTCAACTGTCAGCTACCGCTATTCTTTCAATGAGTTTCAGTTCAGCATGGGGGCAGCAAGCGCCAATGTCTTATTTTTCATTCTCCTTTTGGTCAGTCTCGTCTATTTGCGATTGATCAAAAAAGATGAGGTGATGTCATGATGCCGAGACGAAAGGAATGGCTCCTCAATTGTATCGGGGTCTTGATCACGGCTGTTTTTCTGTTTCCTGTTTACTGGATGATGATGACGGCTTTTAAAAGCGAAGCCGAATTGTTTAAGGTCCCCCCTTCATTGTGGCCGGAGACATTTCAGCTTTCCGGCTTTCAAGCGGTTTTCACAGAAGGGATCGCGAGACACTTCATGAACAGCGTCGTGATTTCAGGAATTACAGCCATCATCGTTTTGCTCTTGGCCGTCCCTTCCGCCTACGGCTTGGCCAGGTTTCAAGTTTGGGGCAAAAAACTGTTTATCCTGCTGTTCCTCGTCACGCAAATGCTTCCGGCCACCGTCATTTTGACGCCGCTATTCATTGTGTTTAACAAGCTGAACATTCTCAATACGTACATCGGCCCGATTTTAGCTTCTGCAACTCTTGGGATTCCTTTTTCGGTTTTAATGCTCAGGACTTTTTTTCTCGGAATTCCAAAGGATCTTGAGGATGCCGCAAAAATTGACGGATGCAGCCGTTTTACGGCATTCATCCGCATCATTTTGCCCGTTGCCATGCCTGGAATTGCCGTGAGCGGGGCGATTTCCTTCTTTTTCACATGGGGAGATTTGATTTACAGCATGACATTCAACAGAAACCAGGAACTGTGGCCGCTAACGGCCGGCATCTATAATGTCATCAGCCAATATGGCATCCAGTGGAATGATCTGATGGCATTTGCCGTTATATCGGTTCTGCCAGTCATCATCATTTTTGTCATGCTTCAAAAGCAGCTTGTCAAAGGACTTGTCAGCGGTTCAATCAAATAAGAAAGGGTGCTTGACAATGAAATTTTCCGACGGCTACTGGCTCACCCGGGACGGCTATGAAATCAATACGCCAAAGGAAGCTTACGATCACCGGATTGATGAACACTCATTGACGGTTTACGGGCCTGTCAAAGGCATTCAGAAAAGGGGCGACACTTTGGATACCCGTATGCTCACCGTCAGGTTTTCCAGCCCATTTGAAGGTGTGATCCGCGTTCAGGTTTTCCATTTTAATGGAAGCGCGCATAAAAAACCGGGCTTTTCCCTCTATACGACAAATATGAAGCCGGAGATTTCGGAAGATGACGACGCATTGACGCTCCGAAGCGGCAGCTTGAGCGTCAAAGTGAGCAAAACCAAGTGGCGCTATCAATTTTTGCGAAGTGAACAAAGGCTGACTGGCAGCGGACCGAACAGCCTCGCCTACATCGCGGGTGATGACGGCCGGACTTTTATGAGGGAGCAGCTTGATATCGGTGTGGGCGAAATGATTTACGGGCTCGGGGAGCGTTTTACGGCATTTGTGAAAAACGGGCAGTCTGTTGATATCTGGAACAAGGACGGAGGAACGAGCACTGAACAGGCATACAAAAATGTCCCGTTTTACCTGTCCAACAAAGGGTATGGCGTGTTTGTCAATCATCCTGAACTGGTCTCCTATGAAATCGGTTCTGAAGTCGTCTCAAAAGCCCAGTTTTCCGTTGAAGGCGAATCACTTGATTATTTCATCATCAGCGGCTCAGAACCGAAAGACGTTTTAAAGCGATATACCTTGTTGACGGGAAAGCCCGCTCTTCCGCCGGCATGGTCTTTCGGACTTTGGCTTTCGACATCTTTTACAACCGATTATTCGGAAGAGACGGTCACCCGCTTTATTGACGGGATGAAAGAAAGGGATATTCCGCTCAGCGTCTTCCATTTTGACTGCTTTTGGATGAAAGAGTTTGAATGGTGCAATTTTGAATGGGATGAACGCTTTTTTCAGAATCCGCAAGCCATGCTCAGCCGCTTGAAAGAAAAAGGCCTGAAAATCTGCTTATGGATCAATCCTTACATCGCCCAAAAGTCAAAGCTTTTCCAAGAAGGAAAAGAAAACGGTTATTTTTTGAAAAACAGACAGGGAGATGTATGGCAGTGGGACCGGTGGCAGGCGGGAATGGCGATCGTTGACTTCACAAATCAAAAAGCGCGCGAATGGTACTGTTCAAAGCTGGAGAACCTGCTCGATATGGGCGTCGACTGCTTTAAAACAGATTTCGGCGAAAGAATCCCGGCAGACGCCGTATACTTTGACGGTTCAGATCCCGAAAAAATGCACAATTATTATTCATTTCTCTATAACAAAACCGTATTCGACCTTCTGAAGAAAAAACGCGGAGACCAGGAAGCCGTCGTTTTTGCAAGATCGGCGACTGCCGGCAGCCAGCAATTCCCCGTTCACTGGGGAGGGGACTGCTTTGCCAGCTATGACTCAATGGCGGAAAGCCTTCGCGGAGGCCTGTCGCTTTCCCTTTCAGGCTTTGGCTTCTGGAGCCACGATATCGGCGGATTTGAAAGCACCGCATCAGCCGACCTATATAAACGCTGGACCGCGTTTGGCCTGCTGTCGACACATAGCCGCCTGCACGGCAGTGAATCGTATCGGGTTCCGTGGCTGTTTGACGAAGAAGCGGCCGATGTGATGAGATACTTTGTGAAATTGAAGCACCGGCTCATGCCGTACCTTTACGCTGCAGCTTACTGCGCGCACACAGAAGGCATCCCGATGATGCGGGCGATGCTGCTCGAATTTCCTGAAGACAGGACCTGCCACTGGCTTGACAGCCAATACATGCTTGGCAAGAACCTTCTCATCGCCCCTGTTTTTCAGGAAAACGGCGCTGTCTCGTACTATCTCCCGAAAGGAACGTGGACACACCTGTTAACAGGAAAAGAAACGGAAGGCGGAAAGTGGCAGGAAGAGAAATATGGCTATATGGGACTCCCTCTTTTCGTCCGGGAAAACACCTTGCTGCCGCTCGGACACGAATCAAACCGTCCGGATTACGATTATCTCGATGATGTGACATTCCGCCTCTACCATTTAAAAGACGGATACACGGCAGAACAGACGATTTATAATGAAAAACACGAAGCAATGACGATCAAGGCTTCTAGAAATCAACATACACTCACGGTGAAAACAACGGGCGTCCAAAAGAAATGGAGGCTTTTGATCTGCGGATCTTCTGTCAGCTCGGTCATGAACGGATCCATGGAAGCGCTTCAGGAAGGAACCGCGATTCGGCCAAAAGAAGCGCATCGCGATGTTGTCATCTTTTTCTGAAAAGGAGTGAAAACATGCTGAAAATCGTCCGTATCCTCGCCTTGTCACTGATATGCACCGCCCTTTCCATCGCCGGCTTCAGTCTGCCGCAGTCTGTGGCGGCCAAAGCCCCGGCCTACGATTATCCGTTTCAAAATCCAAAGCTTCCCATCCAGAAAAGGGTCAACGATTTGATCTCACGGCTGACGCTTGATGAAAAAGTGTCACTGATGCATCAGTATCAGCCCGCCATTCCGCGCCTCGGGATTCCCGCTTTCAAAACGGGCACTGAAGCGCTTCACGGTGTCGCCTGGCTCGGGAAAGCCACCGTTTTTCCCCAAGCTGTCGGTCTTGCTCATACTTGGGATCAGGCCTTAATCAAACAAGTCGGCTCGGCGGTCGGTGATGAAGTCCGCGGCTTCAACCATCTTGACCCTGCGGCAAACGGAGTCAATGTCTGGGCGCCTGTTGTCGATTTGCTGCGCGACCCGAGATGGGGCAGAAATGAAGAAGGCTATTCAGAAGACCCTTTTTTAACTGGAGAAATGTCCACGGCTTATGCTTCAGGCTTAAGAGGTGATCATTCCTTTTATTTGAAAACGATTCCAACTCTAAAACATTTTCTCGGATACAATAATGAAACAGACCGGGGCTTCAGTTCTTCAAGCATTGACCCGAGGAATTTGCAGGAATATTATTTGAAACCGTTTGAAACCGCCATTTCAAAAGAAGCCGCGTTCGGCCTGATGCCGGCCTACAATTCAATCAACGGCAAACCCGCCATTTTAAGTCCGCTTCTTCAAAACACTGTCAAACAAAAATGGGCCGGTGACCATTTCTTTATCGTCAGCGACGCTTTTGATCCTTCGGGAATCGTCAATGACCATCATTATTATGACAGCCATGAAGAAGCGCACGCGCACGCCGTGAAAGCAGGCGTTGACAGCTTCACAGACCAGGATCAAAATCCCGAACTGACCAAGACTGCGATCAGGGGAGCTTTAACAAAAGGACTCATCTCTGAAAAAGACTTGGATCAGGCATTGACAAACGTGTTCAGCCTTCGCTTTCGCACCGGCGAATTTGATTCCGATGAACTCAACCCATACGGCCGCCTGACAGATGAAGTCATCAACAGCCCGAAGCATCAGAAGCTGGCGAAAAAAGCCGCGGAAAAATCAATTGTTTTATTAAAAAACAATCAACAGCTTCTCCCCTTCGATCAGAAGATAGATGAAGACATCGCGGTGATCGGCCCGTTTGCCGATGTCCTGTATGAAGATTGGTACAGCGGAACAATGCCTTATCAAAAGACCCCGCTTGACGGAATTACAGAAAAAATCGGCGAAGAGCGCGTCTCTTTTACAGAAGGAACCGAACAGAGCGGGTTCAAGTCTGTGCTGACCGGAAAATATGTGACGGCCGGCCCGGACGGCAAACAGCCGTTAACAGCAGCTGCAAACAAACTTCAAAAAAGCGAGACATTTGACTTGGCCGATTGGGGAGAAGATCTATACACCCTGCGCGCTCAAGCGAATGGCCTCTATGTCTCTCTTCAAGACGATGGCCGCTTCCTTGCAGATCAAAAACAGCCCAATGGCTGGACGGTCCGCGAAACCTTTCAGTTCGAAAAACAGCCTGACGGAACATTTGCCATCAAAAATACCGCAAACGGCAAATACGTCACCGCCGGAACAGATGGAACATTAACGGCGGCCGCCGAAAAACCGGCCACTGCGGCCGAAAAATTTTCGAAAACCATCGTCAAATCCGGAACAGATGAAGCGGTTCAATTGGCAAAATCCGCCGATAAAGCGATTGTTTTTGTCGGAAACAACCCTTACATCAATGGACGGGAAACCGAAGACCGGGAAGATATCAAGCTCCCTCCCGCCCAGGAACAGCTGGTAAAGTCCGTATATAAAGCCAATCCCAACACCGTGCTGGCCGTCACAAGCAGCTACCCATTCGCTTTGAATTGGGCCGACAAACACATCCCTGCCATTTTGTATTCCGCCCACGGCGGACAGGAAGCGGGAAGCGCCTTGGCTGATATCCTTTTCGGCGGCGAAAATCCGGGAGGGCGCTTAACGCAAACTTGGCACACCTCTGTCAATGAGCTGCCAGATATGATGAATTACGACATCATAAAAGGAAAACGAACCTATAAATATTTTGACGGAAAACCGCTGTATCCGTTCGGCCACGGTTTATCTTATACATCGTTTCGCTATGACAAATTAACCGTTTCTACCGGAAACCTGAAAAAAGGCGGAACTTTAAAGGTGCGTGTCAACATCACCAATACAGGCAGCAGAAAAGGAGATGAAGTCGTCCAGTTCTATACCTCCCCCCGGTTTGAAACACGGGTCAAGCAGCCTAAGCAAGATCTGAAAGGATTCAAGCGAATCACGCTTTCCCCGAAAGAAACGAAAACCGTGACTTTCAAGCTGAAACCATCAGACCTTGCTTTTTGGGATGTGACAAGAGAAAAATTTGCCGTTGAAAAAGGGCTGTACCAAATCGCCGTCGGCAGCTCATCGAAAGATATCCGCCAGACGAAGCGGGTCTTCGTTCAAGGAGAAACGATTCCAAAACGGAACTTGGCGAAAAAAACAAAGGCCGAAAACTATGACGACTACAAAAGCGTACAGATGACCGAGGAATCTAAAAACGGCGGTGATGCGGTAAAAAATATGAAAGCAGACGCATGGATCTCCTTTCAAAATGTCCGTTTAAAAGGTGAAAAGCGGCTGAAAGCGAGAGTTTCAAGCAGCGGAGGCGGAGAGATCTGCATCTACCTGGGCCATCCCAAGAAAGGAAAAAAGATCGGTTCATTAAAGGTGCCTGATACATCTGGTATGCAAAACTGGAAAACGATCAAAACATCCGTTCAAAAAACAGCAGGCACACATCACGTATATTTCGTTTTCAAAGGGAACATTTCACTCGATACATTTCAATTTCAGCAATAACAAAAAATGATGAAGGCCATGCAGTATGTTCTGCATGGCCTTCGTCATTTTTTTAGCCATTTAAAAGCTTTACAATTTAGGAGATATGTATTAGAATTCAATAAAAGTTGCATTAGGTAAAAAAAATGTCTTTAGGTAATAAAAAATTGCCAAGATAAAAATATTGTATGCAGGTTAAATTTGATATAGACATAGAAAGGGGTTAATGAATGCTATGAAACCCGCAATGACTGTAAAAGATTTATATGTTTCATATCACGGCACAGAAGCGCTTCACAATATCAATTTCTCGATTGATCAAGGAAAAATGGCCGGTATTATCGGACCGAATGGTGCCGGAAAATCGACGCTTTTGAAAGCTGTACTGGAGTTGATTCCGAGAGATAAAGGCGAAATCCGCCTGCTGGAAAGACAGCTTAAAGCTGTTCGCCAAAAAATCGCCTATGTCCCTCAGCGAAATGATATGGATTGGACGTTTCCCATCAATGTTCTCGATACGGTCCTGCTCGGAACATATCCTGAACTCGGCATCCTCCGGCGTCCGAAAAAGCATCACAAAGACTTGGCCTATCACTGTCTGGAAAAAGTCGGAATGGCTTCATTCTCGAAGCGCCAGATCGGCGAGCTCTCAGGAGGACAGCAGCAGCGTGTTTTTCTCGCGCGGGCGCTCGCTCAAAAAGCGGAGCTGTTTTGCCTTGATGAACCATTCGTCGGAATCGATGTGACAAGCGAAGACATGATCGTCAAAATATTAAAGGAATTGCGTGATGAAGGAAAAACCGTCCTTGTCGTCCATCACGACTTGAACAAAGCGGACAGCTATTTCGATGAATTAATTTTGCTGAACAAAGAGCTGATTCAAACAGGTCCCGTCTCTGATATTCTCAAGCCGGATGTCATGATGAAAGCCTATGAATCCCAGCTTCCGTTTCTGCAAACACAAAGGGGGGCAATCTGATGGAATTTATAAACGGATTGATGGAATATTCCTTTCTGCAAAAATCACTGTTCACTTCCATTATGGTGGGCATCATCTGCGGTGTGATCGGCTGCTTTATCATCTTACGGGGAATGGCGCTGATGGGTGATGCCATTTCACACGCCGTCCTGCCCGGTGTCGCCATCTCCTATATGCTTGGCGTCAACTTTTTCTTCGGCGCCGTCTTTACAGGAATACTGACGGCCCTTGGAATTGGTTATGTCAGTCAAAACAGCCGGATTAAAAACGACTCGGCCATCGGCATCGTCTTTACCGCCTTTTTCGCGATCGGCATCATCTTGATCACGCTTGTCAAAAGCTCAAGCGACCTATACCACATTTTGTTCGGCAATGTGCTGGCCGTTCGTTCATCTGACATGTGGATCACACTCGTCATCGGCATCATTATACTCACAGCTGTCTTTTTATTTTATAAAGAGCTGCTCATCACCTCTTTCGATCCGACGATGGCCGCCGTCTACGGCTTGCCGAACCGGCTGATCCACTACTTTTTAATGACGCTTTTGACAATGGTCACGGTCGCATCGCTTCAGACCGTCGGGATTATTCTCGTCGTCGCAATGCTGATAACACCTGCCGCCACGGCTTATTTATTAACGGATCGGCTATGGGTGATGATCTATTTGGCCGCCTTCTTCGGCGCATTGTCAGCCGTCATCGGCCTCGGTTTAAGCTATACGTACAACCTCTCATCAGGGGCGGCGATTGTGCTTGTGGCGACGATCCTGTTCGGGCTCGCCTTTATGTTTTCTCCAAAACAAGGCGTTCTATGGAGATCTTTGAAATCCAGGAGAAAAAGAGCAGCACTTCAAAGCTAATCGAAAAAATAAAGGGGGAAAACTCGAAATGAAACGCAAACGAACATTAGCGATTCTGGCGGCTGTGATTCTGCTTCTCGCTGCCGGCTGCTCCTCAAAAAGCAGCAGCGGTGAAAGCGGAAAATTGAAAGTCGTCACCACCTACTCCATTCTCTATGACATCGTCAAAAATGTCGGAGGGGATCACATCGATTTATACAGCATCGTACCTGTCGGAACAGATCCGCACGAATACGATCCGCTGCCAAAAGACGTTCAAAAAACGGCTGACGCTGATATCGTCTTTTATAACGGCCTGAATCTGGAAACAGGCAACGGCTGGTTTAACAAGCTGCTTGAGACGGCTGAAAAAGGCGGCGATGACGCTCCCGTCTACAAGCTGAGCAAGGGAGTCAAAGCAAAGCATCTCACCTCCAAAGGAAAAGAAACGGAAGAAGATCCGCATGCATGGCTCGATATTCAAAACGGGATTCAATATGCCGAAAATGCCAGAGATGCGCTGATCAAAAACGACCCCGATCATAAAGAGGACTATGAAAAAAATGCGAAAGCCTATATTGAAAAACTGCAAAAGCTTCATGATGAAGCAGTCAACCGTTTTAAAGATGTACCTGAGGAACGGCGGATCCTCGTGACAAGCGAAGGCGCCTTTAAATATTTCGCCTCAGCCTACGGTGTGGACGCCAAGTATATTTGGGAGATTAATACCGAAAATGAAGGCACGCCAGGCCAAATGAAAAAAATCGTCGACACGGTGAAGACAAAGAAAGTTCCGGCTTTATTTGTGGAGACAAGCGTTGACCCGCGCAGTATGGAAAGCCTGTCAGCGGAAACCGGCGTACCGATTAAAGGAAAGGTATTTACCGATTCCATCGGAAAACCCGGTGAAGCCGGAGATTCATATTATCAGATGATGAAAGAGAACCTTGACCGAATCCATAAAGGGCTCGCCGAATAAATCACGAACTGCTGTGCAGATGTACAGCAGTTTTTTTCGCGTGTTTGGACGATTTTTAAGCAGGGTACAAGAACAGAAAGTGCAGAAAAAGGAGTGTTTTACTGTGGAAAATCAATCTGTTTATGAAGAATGCATCAAAGCTTGCCAAGAATGCCTTTATGCCTGCAATCACTGCTTTGACAAATGTTTAATGGAAGAAGACAGCGGCATGATGGCCGAATGTATCCGTTTGGACCGGGAATGCGCTGAAATGTGCGCCGTTGCTGTTCAAGCGATGACGCGAAACAGCCCATATGCTGAAGACATTTGTTTATTATGTGCAAAGGTTTGTGAAGCATGCGGAAATGAATGCAGCCTGCACAAGCATGACCACTGCCAGGCATGTGCTGAAAGCTGCTTCAGATGTGCGGAAGCGTGCAGAAAAATGGCTTCATAAAGCGAAATATCCGGCGTACCATAACATACGGCGCGCCGGTTTTTATTTTTTCATCTGATCCCCTTTCAACCTGATACAATATGACTATAAAAGGGGGTTCAAATATGAAAGACGGCGTATTTCAAATGACTTCTGACACATATCAGGCACTCAGCGATTCTGAAAGGCATTTGCTTGAGTATATTTATCAGCATCTGGATATGATTTCAACCCAGTCCATTGTCAAATTAAGCGAGAATGCCAATGTTTCAACAGCTACGATCGTCAGGCTGATGAAAAAGCTCGGTTATGACGGCTACACATCTTTTAAATATGCACTGAGAGAGAGCCATCAGCTTGGACATACTCCTCTGATGGATGATATCGACAGCCAAATCAAACAGGCTGTGCTGAAAAATGAACGAGAAGTCCTTGACACGATCAAAATGCTTGATATCGGACTGATTGAAGATGCCATCCAAAAAATCAACAATGCCGAAAAAATTTATATTTTTGCAAGAGGATTATCTGAAATGATCGGTACGGAAATGACGATCAAGCTCCAGCTGCTCGGAAAAAACTGTGAAATGCACAGCGATCCGAACATTATCAGAGGCAAATCGAAAACACTGTCAAATCATGATCTCGGCTTATTTGTTTCGCTGAACGGCGAAACGGAAGAGCTGGTTGAAGCCGCTGCCAATCTTAAAGTACAAACGATTTCCTCGATTACATTAACGACGAGAATCGACTCGCGTCTCGCGAAAATGTCGGAGATCGTATTAGTCGGATTCAAAGGCGAACAGTCATTTTTTCCGGACTATGAAGTCCGCTCGCGCCTCCCTCTGCAAGTCCTCTCCCGCATCATGCTTGATTCGTATGTGATTCGCACCGCCCACGCCTGAAAACCTTTACACAACCTGTAAACATCCCCTCTTTTATCTGTGACATAATGTCTGTGAAGTCATAGATAAAGGGGGGAACAACATGATCTATACATGCACGATGAATACCGCCGTCGACCTGTTCGTTGAAACTGACGATTTGCTTCCCGATATTGTCAATCGCACAAAAGATGAAGATTACCAGCCCAATGGAAAAGGAGTCAATATTTCTTTTATGCTGAAACGCCTCGGCCTTGACAATACGGCGCTCGGGTTTGCCGGGGGCTTTACAGGCCGCTTTATTGAAGATGAGCTGAAAAGAGAAAAGATTGCAACCGATTTTGTACAGGTTGACGGTATTTCCCGAATCAATATTTTTATCAACGCTTGCCGTGAATTCAAAATTGTCAACAAAGGCCCGCTTATATCAGAAGCCTGCAAACAAGAACTGATCAATAAAATGAAGGATATTCCCTTCGGCCATTTTTTATTTATCTCAGGCAGCCTTCCGAAAGGCATCAATGACGACATTTATCCGCTTCTTTCCGCCATTGCCGCCAAACGGGGATTAAAGCTGATTTTAGATATCAGTTCGCCTGCGCTCCTCGACTGCCTTCCGTATCATCCGTACTTGATTAAACCGAATGAACAGGAGCTGGCCGCTTTTTTCGGCCAAAAGAAAGCGCTGTCAGAAGCGGAAATCCTTCATTATGGGCAGGAGCTTTTAAACCGGGGAGCTGAACGGGTGCTCGTGACCCGAGGAAAAGACGGGGCGATCTACTTTGACCGCCAAACAACAATAAAAGCGACGTCGGCCGAAGGCGAAGTCGTCAACACCGCTTGTGCGGGAGATGCCATGCTTGCGGTGTTCATCGGCAAACAGGAACTTGGTTTTCCTCTTGAAGACGCTTTAAAACTGGCGTCTGCCGCCGGGGCGCTGACGGCATTTTCAAAAGGTCTCGGCGATTTGTCCAGACTTGATGAGATGGTTTCACACATTCGGATTACTCATTTATAAAGGAGGTTTTCAAAATGGCAAACATCAAAATCATCGCTGCGACAGGCTGTCCGACTGGAATCGCCCATACATTTATGGCTGAAGAAGCTTTAAAACAGGCCGCCGCCAGGCTCGGAGTCGACATCAAAGTGGAAACCCACGGCCAGGTCGGCGTGCAAAATGAACTGTCGGCTGATGACATTAAACAGGCCGACGGCGTCATTATTGCGGCGGACAAGGATGTTGGCGCCGAGCGTTTTAAAGGCAAACCCGTCCTCGATGTTCCCGTCGCTCGCGGAATCCGGGATGCGGAAGCATTGATTCAAACGATGATCAATGGAAAGGTGCCGATTTACGGCAAGGGAGAAGCTGAAAAGACAGTGTCTGAAACAAATATCAGCGAGTCCGGTTCGGCCGGCCGAAAAATATATAAACATCTGATGAACGGCGTTTCCCATATGCTTCCGTTCGTCGTCGGCGGAGGAGTTTTGATCGCACTTTCATTTTTATTCGGCATCCATTCAGCCGATCCCGAACATCCGAGCTACAACGCCTTTGCCGCACTGCTGAACAAAACGGGCGCTTTCGGATTCCAGCTGATGGTTCCGATTCTATCGGCATATATCGCCGATTCGATGGCCAAACGTCCGGGGCTGATTGTCGGGTTTATCGGCGGAATGATCGCAAGCACGGGCGGAGCCGGCTTTTTGGGCGGAATCGTCTCCGGATTTTTAGCCGGACTGATCATTTACGGCCTATCTTATGTACTGAAAAACATGCCGCAGTCTTTGGAAGGATTAAAAGCGATTTTCCTTTTCCCCGTGCTCGGCATTTTCCTGATCGGAGCCGTTATGTTTGTTTTAGTAGAGCCGATGACCGCCATCAATGAAGGCATGAAAAACTTTTTAGCCGATTTTCAAGGGGCAAATCCCATCATTCTCGGCCTGATCATCGGCTGTATGAGCGCGTTTGACATGGGCGGGCCGGTCAATAAAGCGGCATATGTGACAGGGACCGCGCTGCTCGCCGAAGGAAACCAGTATTTTATGGCCGGCGTCTCTGCAGCATGCATCACACCGCCGCTTGTCATTGCATTTGCCACTTTGTTTTTCCGAAAGTATTTCAGCCAGCAGGATTGCAATGCAGGGCTTGTCAATTTTATCTTGGGCGCCACCCACATTACGGAAGGCGCAATCCCGTTCGCCGCAAAAAAACCGATCCCTGTCATCCCGATTTTGATGATCGGTTCATCGGCATCGGCCATTTTAACATATTTTTTCGCAGTGCAAGTCCCGGCTCCGCACGGCGGATTTCTTGTACTTCCCGTCGTAAACGGAGCGTTTCAATGGGTGCTGTCGATACTGATCGGTTCGCTTATCGGCGCTTTCATGTACGGCTTATATCAAAAACGAACCTATGAAAAAAACTAAGAAAGGCTGATTCATCATGAGTACAGCTGTATTTTTAAAGAAAGAGCACATCTATCTCCAGGAAGCGTTGTCTTCACAACAGGAAGTTTTTGAGCGGTTGGCTCAGCTCGCTTATGAATTGGGGCTGGCCAAATCAAAGCACGCGCTCATAGATGGTTTAGCGAAAAGAGAAGCCGAAAGCACAACCGGCTTTATCGACGGATTCGCCATCCCCCATACAAAACTTGAGGACATCACAGAGGCTGCGGTGCTGATTATCAAAAACGAGACAGGCATTGAATGGAATTCTCTTGATCAGACGCCCGTCACCTTTATCATTGCTTTACTCATACCTGATGCCGAAGCAAACAGCACTCATTTGCAGCTATTATCATCCCTGTCGCGCATGCTCGTCCATGAAGATGTCAGACAGCAGCTGCTTGAGGCGGAAAGCTGTGAAGATATCGAGCGCATCATCTCAAACGATTTAGCTTCATTCTATTACGAAAGAAGGGAATCAAAATGCTGACCAATACGAAAAAAATGCTCCTGGACGCCCAGGCAAACGGCTATGCGGTGCCAGCCTTCAACATTCATAATCTCGAAACCGTTCAGGCTGTTGCCGAAACGGCCGAAGCGCTTAGATCCCCCGTCATTTTAGCCGCTACCCCGGGAACATTCAGCTATGCAGGCCGCGATTATATTCAAACGATTGCGGAAACGGCTGCGGCGAATTGCACGGTACCTGTCGCTCTCCATCTTGACCATCATGAGCAAATCGATGATATTCGAGCATCTTTAGCATTGGGGACGAAATCCGTGATGATCGACGCTTCCCATCATCCATTTGCAGAAAATACCGCCATTGTGGAGGAAGTCGTTCACTATGCCCGTCAAAAAGACGCGACTGTTGAAGCGGAGCTCGGACGGCTTAGCGGACAGGAGGACGATCTTGTCGTAAATCAAGCCGACGCTTATTACACAGATCCGGATGCGGCCAAGGATTTTGTCGAGAAAACCGGAATCGATTCGCTGGCCGTTGCGATCGGAACGGCCCACGGCCTTTATTCTTCAGAGCCTAAAATCGATTTTGACCGGCTTGCAGAGATCCAAAAGCGCGTCTCTATCCCGCTTGTCCTGCACGGTGCATCCGGCATTCCCGAACAAGACGTCAGAAAGTGCATTGAACTGGGATGTGCAAAAGTAAATATTGCAACAGAATTAAAAATTCCTTTTTCCAATCAGCTGCGGCGTTATTTAACTGAAAATCCCAAAGCGAGCGATCCGAGAAAATATATGGCTCCCGCCAAAGAAGCGATGAAAAAGATCATCGAAGACAAAATCTTGATGTGCATGAGCAATGGAAGATATTAAACTCAAAAACCCGTATGCTAGTCATTGATACAGCAGGATAAATCCTGTGGTAATACCAATATACAAATATATACTTTTCGAGAGAGTGGGCAACATCAAGAAATGATTGCTGCCAGCTATATTGGATTTTTGAAAAAAACCGCATTCATGAAGAAAGCGCTGATCTTGAGCAATATGGATCACACCTTCAAAAACACCCTGAATTGAGAGGTTACAAAGTCTTTACAATCTCTGAGGGAAAGAAGATGGTGGTGCTTTCTCTAGGCGAAAAGGAGAAAGGAAAGCAAGCCGATGTGTCTGATGTCAACATATCAAAAGGCGAAACAGAATGAACTGTGGTCATTCAAGCGAATGATTCATGCAGGGGTCATGAGAAAAATCCTTATCTTTTGATCGGCTTGAATAAAATGGAAGGGAAGCTGTTTGTGAAAGATCAGAAGGGCGACATCTTCCAAAAAGCAGACGAAAACTAAAAAAACAGGCCCGCTTGTGTTGCGCGCCTGTTTTTTTCACGTCTTTCATTTCATTTGCATCTCTGACTGATGGTTCGAAGGCTGTTTTTCCGGAATGGATTTTTGGCCGAAGAATAGACTGTAGACTCCGATGACGAGGCCGACATAAGCAACCGCTGAAACCGTCCAAATGAGCACTCTCTTATTTTTCAAGACGGATTCCTCCATTCCAGTTTCACCTTTTGCAGTCTGAGCGCGTTCAACACGACCGACACCGAACTGAACGCCATCGCCGCACCGGCTATCCATGGCGCTAAAAGCCCCAGTGCGGCAAACGGAATGCCGATACTGTTGTAAGCAAAAGCCCAGAAAAGGTTTTGTTTAATGTTTTTGATCGTCAGCCTGCTCATGCCGATCGCATCTGCGATGCTGTTTAAATCACCGCGGATCAAGGTAATGTCAGCGGCTTCCATTGCAACGTCAGCGCCTGTTCCGATGGCCATTCCGGTATCAGCCGCCGCAAGTGCGGGGGCATCATTGATGCCGTCGCCCACCATGGCGACTTTTTTGCCTTCCGCCTGGATTTTTTTCACTTCTTCCGCTTTTCCTTCAGGCAGAACTTCGGCAATGACATGATCAATTCCCGCTTCAGCTGCAATCGCTTCAGCCGTCTTCCGGTTGTCTCCGGTCATCATGATGACCTCGAGTCCCATACTTTTAAGCCTTCCCACGGCTGCTTTTGATGTATCTTTGATCGTATCAGCTACGGCAATCAGCCCGGCATAGCGTCCGTCAACAGCCATTAGCATCGCCGTCTTTCCTTGCTTTTCAAGCTTCTCCATCTCAGAGACGCCCTGCTGAATATCAATCCCATGCCGATCCATGAGGCGCCTTGTACCGATGAAAATCCGCCTGTCGCTGACAGCGGCTTCGATACCGTATCCGGGTATCGCTTCAAAGCGGGCGGGATCGCTCAGTTCAATTCCCTTCTGTTTGATCCCTTCTACAATCGCTTCGGCAAGAGGATGCTCGGAATTTCTTTCTGCCGTCCCGGCCAGTTTGAGAAATTGTATTTCATCAATCCATGGCGCTGGACGGACATCGGTCAGCTGCGGCTTGCCATTTGTTACGGTTCCCGTTTTATCAAGCACGATCGTCTCTAAGCGGTGAGCCGTCTCCAAATGTTCGCCGCCCTTAAATAAAATGCCGTATTCAGCCGCACGGCCGGACCCCGCCATAATCGAAGTCGGTGTTGCCAGCCCGAGTGCACACGGACATGCGATCACGAGCACGGCGATCAGCTTTTCGAGCGCCGTGCCAAATTCGCCGGGACTGACAAACAAATACCAAACGAGAAACGTCATGATGGCGATCACAACGACAACCGGTACGAATACCCCGGAAATCCGGTCCGCGAGCCGCTGAATCGGCGCTTTTGAACCTTGCGCCTCTTCAACCACTTGAATGATTTGCGCCAAAGCAGTATCTTTTCCTACCTTTTCGGCTCTGACTTTTATAAATCCATTTTTATTGATTGTAGCCCCAATGACCGTATCTCCGACCGTTTTGTCAACGGGGATGCTTTCACCGGTAATCATTGACTCATCCAACGCTGAACGGCCTTCGACAATGTCTCCGTCCGCAGGAATTTTTTCTCCAGGTTTGACATACATGATATCGCCGGCCAAAACTTCTTCAATCGGCACGGTGATCTCTTCGCCGTTTCTGACGATGGTCGCCGTCTTCGCCTGCAGTCCCATCAGTTTTTTGATCGCTTCTGATGAGCGGCCTTTCGCTTTCGCTTCAAACAGCTTTCCTAAAATAATCAAGGTCAAGAGAATGGCGCTTGTTTCGTAATAAAGCCCGTCTGTATGCTGATCGCTTCCAAGACTTTTCATACTTAAATAAAGGCTGTAAAAATAAGCGGCCGACGTTCCCAGTGCAACCAGCACATCCATGTTTGCACTTTTGTTTCGCAGCGCTTTATAGGCGCCGACGTAAAATTGTCTGCCGACGATAAACTGAACCGGCGTAGCCAAGGCGAATTGCACCCATGGGTCCATAAACATCTCCGGCAGCCATATAAATGACGTGAACTGGAAATGGCTGACCATCGCCCAAAGCAAAGGAAAGGATAAAACGGCGGAAAAAATAAATTTGCCGGTTTGATTTTGGATGTCTTTTTCTCTTTGCTCTGCCGCACTGTCCCGGCCGCGGTCTGTTTTTAATACCATCTTGTAGCCGAGCCTATCTGCAGCCTCTCTCATATCCTCCAGAGAAACTGCGCCCGGATGATATTCGACTGCCGCCGTCTCAAGGGCAAAATTGACAGCGGCGCTTTTCACACCCGGCAGCTTGTTGAGGCGCTTTTCAATGCGATTTGCACATGCGGCACAGGTCATGCCTGAAATCGCAAACTCGGCTTTTTCGGCAGCTACTTGATAGCCGAGCGACTCAACCTTCTCAGCCAGCTGCCCGACTTCAATTTTAGCCGGATCATACACGACTTTGGATTTTTCCAGCGCCAAATTCACATTTGCGGCTTCAACGCCGTCCAGCCTTTTCAACCCTTTTTCAATTCGCGCAGCACAGGCTGCACAGGTCATGCCTGATATTTGAAGAGTGGTTTCCTTTTGTCCATCCATGTTTCTCACTCCTTATATACCCCACGCAGGTATATGTTCAGCCTCATTTAGACAGAAAAAACCGCGCTTTTGAAGCGCGCCGTTTTTTCTAGTCTGCGACATCATACCCCTGATCCTCAATCACATCAACGATCTCCGTCAGCGATACTTTGCCTGAATCAAATGATACGTCAACCTTGCCTGCGCTTAAATCCACCTTGACGGCTTCAACGCCGCTTAGCTTGCCGACGCTCCCTTCAACAGACTGAACACAATGATTGCAAGACATACCTTCAACTTTCAGCGTTTTTTGTTCCATATTTAAAACCTCCTTATTTTCATACTACCATACCCCTGTAGGGTATTTCAAGAGAGCGAAACGATCTTATGATTTTGAAAACCGTTTAAATACATCAAGCAGCTCTTCAATCGCCGCTTCTCCTTCACCGCTCTTCACGGCGTTTGCCACACAGTGGTGTGTATGGTTTTCCAGCAGGCTGAAAGCCACCTTTTGCATGGCCGCTTGAACGGCAGAGATTTGAACTAAAATATCGACGCAGTACCGGTCGTCTTCAATCATGTTTTGAATGCCCCTGACTTGTCCTTCAATTCTTTTCAGCCGGTTTGTGATTTGTTCTTTTTCTTTGGAGCTTTTAGGGTTTAACGCATGGCCATCATGATGTTCTGGCATCGGAACACCTCTCCTTCATGTATAGTTTTGCCACAATGTTCTTGATATCATTATAAAATCTAAACCAAAACATGTCTAAAAAAAGACAACCCCATTTTAGCACAGGGTCATCTTTTCTGTTTTTATCTGTTTAATGCTTTGAAAAATTCTCTCATAAATTCCGGCAGATTCGACCAGTCATGTCCTGAAACAAGATTCCCTTCCACATGCAGCTTTTCTTCGATATAAGTCGCGCCCGCCGCTTCGACTTCAGGTTTGCAGGCAATGTAAGCCGTCAGCTCGCGGCCTTGCAGATGTTCTCTCAGGCTTGTGAAAATCAGGCTCGCATGACAAATGGCGCCGACCGGTTTATTTTCTTCAAAGAAATGAGCGACAATTTTCAATAACGAATCATACATCCGGATGAATTCGGGTGCGCGGCCGCCCGGAATGATGATACCGTCATAATCGGAAGGGTCGATCTCATCGAATGAAGCGTGCGCATCAATTAAATATCCCGGTTTTTCGGTATATGTATCCCAGTCTAAGAAGTCATGGACAACCGTATGAATTTTTTTCTTCTCTGGTGCGGCAATCGTCGTTTCAAAACCTTCTTCAAGACAGCGGTAATAAGGATAGTACACCTCTAATGCTTCCACTGCGTCACCAGTTACAATCAAAACCTTCTTCGCCATCCAAAACATCTCCTTTCCTTTTTCCCCTTCTATTTTATCTGATGCGGCCCCTATTTTAAAACAAGGTGCTCAGTCTTTAGCCGACAATGGAGATCTGTTCCGTTTTCTCCTTCAGCGCCTCAAAACTGCCTTTGCCGATTCCTGAATCTGTGATGACCTTATACCCGTCATGGAGCTGATCAATTTGTGAAAAAGCCCGCTTGCCGAATTTGCTGCTGTCTGCCATTAAGATCGTTTGATCGGCGATATCGATCATTCGCTTTTTCAAGAGCGCCTGCCATTCGTTTGAATCGCTTAAGCCGTTTACAGGATCGACACCTTTGCACGAAAGAAATGTTTTGTTGACGTGATACATGTCAAGAGAGCGCTCGGCCAGCGGTCCGACAAATGACATCGATTTCGGAAGCAGCATTCCTCCCGTTGAAATCACCGTCATTTTCTCTTTTTTGGAAAGCTCCAGCGCCACTCTGACTGAATTCGTAATGACAGTCAGCGGAATGTTCTCCAGCGTTTTTGCCATATACCACGCCGTCGTGCTGGCATCAAGGATGATCCGTTCTCCGCTTTCAACAAGCTTGACGGCTTCATATGCGATCATTTTCTTTTCAACGGCGTTTGTAATCTCCCGCTCCCGAAAATGAATCTCTGCTTCTTCAGTCTGTACACTGACGGCGCCTCCATGGCTCCTTTTCAGTTTGTTCTCCTTTTCAAGCTTTTCTAAATCACGCCTGATCGTTTCCTCCGTGACCGAAAACAGTTCACTCAGCTCGGTGACGCGTAAGCTCGAACGCAGATTGACAAGCTCAACGATTTTTTGATGTCTTTCAGCTACAAGCATCCGTTTACTTCCTTCCTCTATAGAAAAATCATTGTTTCTTCCATAATAGCGCATCAGCGCCGTTCCTGGAAATGTTTTCAGCAGGAAGAGACACCGAGAATTTGTTCCTCATATGTTTAAAAGCCGTTTCCTAAATCTTAACATTTTCAGGGGCATATGTCTTTTACCGCACATGATGCTTTAATGGCCTGCCGCGCTTCCTGGACATCCGAGAACATTTCAAGTGCTATGGCCTGAACGGCAATATGGCCGATCACACTCGCCTCAGAGGGTCCCGCCCAGACCTCCCTTGCCAATACATTGGCCGTGTACTGGCAAAACAGCTCATTATGAATGCCGCCCCCGACCATATGGAGCCCTTCGTATTGTTTTCCAATAAGCGATTCAATCCGTTCCAGCGCAAGGCTTTCCAGCACACAGCGGATGATCTCTCCCGGCGTTTCCGGTACTTCCTGGGGTGTTTCGGCAGTAGTTCGGAATTGTCTCGGGCATATTGACAGGAAGGATGACAAAATCCTAAAACTTTAAACCGTTTTAGGATTTTGTCAACAATCTGAAGCTGCCAGACTCAAGATCTGGCAGCTTTTTGTTTTTGCGATGTTGAATGGTTCGTTTTCAGCCCCGCTATCAGCAGCAGCAGACTGGCAACTGCGTATGCGATTCCGAACCAGCCAAATACGGAAACCGATGACAACCTTTCTAGAAGAAAACCTGATAGAACAGGCCCGCAGGCCATTCCGGTGTATCTGATAAAGTTAAACATCCCTAACGCACTGCCTCTGTTATCCTCAAATTCGTTCGTCATCATTGTCGAGAACAGCGGCGGGATGAGCCCCATCGTGATACCAAAAAGGACGAGAGCGGCGGACATAAAGACAAGTGAGAATGAATGGGTGAAACCGAAAAAGACAATGCTTCCGGCCGCCGTTAGATTGCCGTACAAAAACAGGCGTCCGAGCGATACTTTCTTTTGAATCCATTTAAACAGCATACTGCCGGCAATTGTACTGACCGCTATCGGCAAATAAAGCAAACCGACGATTTTCAGATCAAGATGGTAGCTGTCCGTTAATAAAATCGGCAGATATACGATAATGGAAAAATAAATAAAGAAGATAAGAAAGCTTAAAATCAAAATCGCATTTCCCGTCCTGTTTTTGAATATGTCCGTGTAGTGTGACATGAGTTTGTTTGCGGTCATATTCGCTTTCTTCCCCGTGTTCTCACGCGGAAAGTAAAATGCATTTGCCAAAAGCAGAATGACGGACAGCCCGGTCAGAAACCAAAAAATACCCGGATAATTATAGCGCTCGCCGATGAATCCTCCAAGTATCGGCGCCGCTGCTGGCGCCACCGAAAGCAGCATTTGATACGTTCCCATCGCACTGCCCCGCTTCGTTCCTTCGAATAAACCGCCGATTGTTGTCGCTGCGATAAGAGGCAGCGCGGCTGTTCCAACCGCTTGCAGCACCCTGAAAATAAGAAACAGTGTAAAATCCTGAGCGGCGGCGCAGCCGATGCTGGCAATGACGGTTATGACGATGCTAGCCATCATCACAAATCTCGCACCTTTAAAATCAACAATCGATCCTAGAATGATCTGCATAACCGCCGTAATAAAAATAAACAGCGAAACAGACAGGTTCACCATCGAAACCGATACATGAAACGAATCTCTAATCAAAGGAATAATGGGTGAATAAATATTTTGATTTAACGATGCAAAAAACGCGCTTATACACACTAAGTACAAAATGAATGAAGAGCTTAATTTCAAGGGTTTCATTTAAAACCGCCTGCCTTATTTTTGTTTATTCGTTAATAATACGTATAGAAAAACCCGAAAAAATCGTTTACCAGTTAACAAAAATAATTGTAACTCTGCTCTTTCTAATTGTCAACAATGAAACCTTTTAATCATTTTAAGATTTTTTACACATTTTTAACATTTCTCTCTCTACCGCCCTATTATAAAGGATCTACCTGCACATTCCTGATAAAATATCCTCAAATTAGGGAAGAAAAGTTACGAATATTTTCATATTTTGAATTTGAATTGTGTTGACAGCTGGAAAAGTTAGGGATAAAATGACTATTGTTTACTAGTAAACTTTAAATCTTTAACCGGTTTTATTTTTGAGCTCATACTTATCATTTCCATACCCCTTCACCACGACTCGCATCATCGCTGTATTCTTCACGATCCATACTGAAATGAGACCAGCCTATTCCCAGCTCTATAAGCCGCCTTATATACATCATTGATTGCAAAAGAAGTCATTCTATGTTCGCTAAGGAGGAAATCAATGACAGAGCTTATGATTGAGAGCAAACACAGGCCATTCAAAACCGAAACTTTATCTCAAAACTGCCATGACATTTTGAAGCGCAAACGCCATGTTCTCATTGGCATCAGCCCGTTTAACAGCCGATTCTCTGAAGATTATATTGATCGGCTCATCGGCTGGGCCGTCCATGAATTTCAAGACGTGTCCGTGCTTTTGGCAGGAAAGGAAGCAGCCAATCTTCTTGAAGCGCTAGGCACTCCAAAAGGAAAGGCTGAACGAAAGGTGAGGAAGGAAGTCTCACGGAACCGGAGATTTGCGGAAAAAGCACTTGAGACGCATGGCGGAAATCCCGAGGCGATCCATACATTCTCCGATTTTACGGACCAAGTCGCATACCATCACTTGCGGATGGAAGTCGAAGATGCCTTTTTTGAACAGCCCCATTTCCGTAAAGCTTGCTTAGAGATGTCGCATGCGGCTATCCTTGGACGGGCCCGCGGCACTCAGATGGATATTCAAGACGTCAGTCAAGCCATGCTTGATCTCGCTGTAGAATATGTCATCGCTGAACTCCCGTTTTTCATCGCCGCTCCGGATATTTTAGGCGTGGAAGAGACACTTCTTGCTTATCACCGCCCCTGGGAGCTCGGCGAACAGATATCCAGAAATGAATTTTCCGTAAGAATGCGTCCGAATCAAGGATATCTTATGGTTTCTGAACTGGACGAAAGTGTGGAATCTAAAAGCATGCAGGAGGAACGAGTATGAATCAATCGCTTAAAACATTCAGCGTGTTGTCTCAACAATACCATGAGGATCCTTACAAATACTTCTCTTATCTGCGGGAGACAGATCCCGTCCACTATGAGGAATCGCTTGACAGCTATTTCCTCAGCCGATATGAGGACGTTCGCCATGTGCTCCAACATCAGGATGTCTTTACGACAAAGTCGCTTGCCAAACGAGCCGAACCTGTCATGCGCGGACCTGTTCTGGCCCAAATGAAGGGCAAAGAACATACGGCAAAACGAAGGATTGTTCTGCGGCGTTTTATCGGCGAGTCCCTTGAGCACCTTACTCCGCTGATTAAAGAGAACGCCGAAAGGCTTTTGGCGCCGCATCTCGACAAAGGGCGGATCGACCTTGTCAATGATTTCGGAAAAACCTTCGCTGTTTGCGTAACCATGGATATTTTAGGTTTGGACAAGAACGATCACAAAACGGTCAGAAATTGGCACAGCGGTGTCGCCGATTTCATTACCAGTTTGAATCAGTTGCCTGAAGACCGTGAGCATTCCCTTAAATGCAGTGAACAGCTCGCAGAATATTTGAATCCGATCATCGCGGAAAGACGCGAAAATCCCGGACAAGATTTAATATCAATCCTTTGCACTTCAGAATACGAAGGTGTAGCGATGTCAGACAGAGATATCCGCGCACTGATTCTCAACATATTGCTTGCCGCAACAGAGCCTGCGGATAAGACGCTCGCTTTGATGATCTATCATTTGCTGCATCATCCAGATCAAATGAATGATGTACTGGAAGACCGTTCACTTGTGCCGAAGGCGATCGCTGAAACATTGCGTTATAAGCCGCCGGTACAGCTCATTCCGCGGCAGCTGTCCCAAGACGCGGTCATCGGCGGTGTCGAACTGAAAGAGGGAACGACCGTATTTTGCATGATCGGCGCCGCAAATCGTGATCCTGAAGCATTTGAACATCCGGATGAGTTCAACATTCACCGCGGCGATCTTGACGTCAAAAGCGCATTCAGCGGCGCGGCGCGGCACCTCGCATTCGGCTCAGGCGTCCACAACTGTGTAGGAGCGGGCTTTGCCAAGACAGAGATAGAACTTGTCGCAAACATCGTCTTGGATCAAATGCGAAATATCAAACTAGAGAAAGACTTCATTTATCGCGAGACAGGGCTTTACACGCGCGGCCCCGTCTCGCTCCGGATTCTGTTTGATCCCAAACGTTAGCTTTTTCAAAAAACCTCCTCCTCCCAAGAGGAGGTTTTTGCTTCATTGATGCTTGCCAGCTCATCAAATCCATCCCCGCCTTCAACAACATTTGAAAGCTCATGGCATTGAACGATTTTGTAATCGTCCAGCTTAAAAATGGCGATTAATTCAATCCTCCCGCAATTCCCGCTCTTTTTGACAACCTCAACCGTATATCTTAATGTTGCGGTTTGAAGGTCTTCATCAAATAGGAATTCATGAAAAGGAGAAACCGTTATAGATTCAGCAACCTCCTTCAACGCCAGCATGTGGTCAGTAAGTTCAGCAAGGTCAATTTTGTTGCCGTCGGTTATTTGAATATACCGGCTGCTGAAATAATCAGGAATTTTTTCGACATTCATTTCTGAAACAATATCTTGATACATTTGGCTTAAAAATTGTTTTGCTTCATTTTTATTCATCGGCTTACCTCTCTCAGATGTATTTTGACCATTCATTTAAAAACCGGGTGACCGTTTGCAGCTCAGACTCTGAAAATTGCTCGAACAGCTCGATGTAGCGCTGCTTCGCTATTTCATGCATGCGGTCATGAACCTCGGCCAGTTTTTTGCCTTCCTCTGTCAAGGTGTAATACAATTCTTTGTTGTTGTGTGGTTTTTTGTGAGATTCGATCATCTGGTGCTTCATGAGAACATTGACGGCTTTTGTAATGGCTGCCTTTGAAACATGCAATTGTGCAGCAAGAGATGCGTTGTTGACATGGGCTTCGCTCTCATTGATGATCGAAACAATATGAAGCTGTGTCAGAGTCCAATGTTTACGCATGGGATCATCGGCTTTAAACGCTTCCTTTGCAAGTGCCTGCTGTTCATGCTGAGCCCGTTTTTCTCTTCTTAGGATAAAATCCTGAACGGCTTGAAATGCTTGTTCATACGCGCTGTTTTCCACTCTTTTCATTCCCTTTCATGTCATTGTTAACTGGTTAACTATTAAATAGTTTACCAGTTAACAATTAATTTTTCAAGCCCCATTTTTCCAGCAAAAAAGCATATGATACGGCTTCACCAGCCGTATCATATGCTTTAGATTGTTGACAAAATCCTAAAACGGTTTAAAGTTTTAGGATTTTGTCATCCTTTCAGCGTGATTGAAAACCTTTGCAGTCTAGGAAAGACGAGCATTGGAGCGGAGCGAATGTTGGAATTCGTGAGCACCGACGCGCAGGACTGACAACGAATGCGAGGGTTTGTCGACACGCTGAAGCATATGATACGGCTTCACCAGCCGCATCATATGCTTACAGTTTACGTGATAAAACGAGCTTTTCCATCCTGTTGGGCAATAAACGATCATCACAACGGTTCGCCGTTATTGGCGGACAGAGGGGATCGTAATCTCAGCAGACCGGCGAGGCCGGGTATACACGCGAGCTGCATGGTGCAGGCTCTTTTCTCATCTCATTCCCTTTCCGGCACCGCGGAGCGTCAAGCGGGTCGCCCGGAATCTGATCTTCAGCAGCTGGGGTCACAGGCGTTCCAAACTCCCCGTACAGGCTGTAGTATCCGCCGCGCTCCTTCCTCAAGGAGATATCGTTTCTTTCTGAAAGGCCATGCGCCCTCAGCCAATCCGGCTTTCCCGCTTGCGTTTGCATACCCTTTGACGGCAAGCTCCCTTCAGCGTTCACAGGCTCCACGTCTGGATCTTAAATACTTCTCCATTTAAAGTCCTCCCAAAGCAACTCCGCTTTTACAATCCCCCGAGCCAGCCAGTGAAAGAAACCGTAAATTGGCTGGTTATCATATTAAACAAATCGAAACCGCAAGCCGATCTTACGGTTTTCATTTAAACACTATACATATCGGGCCAAACGTTTTTTTTCCTCCACAAATCGATCGATGGCTTCTAATGTTCGTTTTGCCCCGCCGGATTCGCGAAAACTGTCTTTTATTTTGTGAATGCCTCGGGTATAGCTTTCAGTTGATAATACTTCGCTTACCGCTGCTTTCAATGATTCGGGGCTGACCTTGTCCTCAGCCAATGGATAACCGGCCCCAAGTTCTGCTAAACGCTTGGCGACGATGGGCTGGTCTTTGTCATGGGGAATGACGACAAGCGGCACTTCGAAATGAATCGCTTCGTTCACACTGTTCATCCCGCCGTGGGTGATAAAAGCATCTGCTTGTTTTAGCACTTCTAATTGGGGGACATAAGGAGAAATGATAAAGTGATCGGGCGCTTTTTTGAGCTGATGATGATCCGTTTTTTCTCCGGCGGCAATGACCACTTTGCCTTTAAAATCAGAAAATGCGTCAATGCAAGTATTGAAAAACGCTTCTTTATTGTCAAGAATCGTTCCCATCGAAATATACAGGACCCGCTCTCCTTCGAGCGCTTCAAACGGGAACCTATCCGAACTTTTCCGCTCCGGGAAGGTCGGGCCGACAAAGACGTATTGATCGCCGAACAGTTCGCTTTCCGGCTGAAAATAGCGGCTCGTGCAAACGATGTTCAATTCGGCGTCATTTCTCATAAACTGCACCGGGCTTTCCGGTTCTACGCCGTATTGCTCTTTGATCTCCCTCATTAGAACTTCAACTTCCGGGTCCCCTTGAGCGGCTTTGATCGGCCCGTGGGATTTCATAAATTCTTCATTGAATAAAAATGAGGCTGATGAAGAAATCCCCGGAACCCCCAAGTAATCCCGCACCAGCTTGCCTGCGCCGAACGTATCATAATAAACAAAATCAAATTCGATCTGATCTGCCAATTGCTTGACGATATGCAAAGTATCCTGGGCAATCTGAATAAAAAGTTTCAGCACTGAATCTTCACCTTTCAACATCCCCATTAAATCAGGCTGCAGATGGACATTGACGCCGATACCTTCAAGCCTTTCTTTGAATTTATCAGTTGTAATATAGTGAACATTGTCTCCTCTTTCCACAAATGCTTTTGCGATGCCGAGAGTCGGATTAACGTGCCCCTCTGCCGGAACATTGATCATTAAAACGTTTGCCATGTTCTTTCACTCCTTTCTCTATGAAAAATTTTACAAATAAAACCGGCTGCTGTCTTCCAACTAAAGTCTGAAAGTGCAGGGGCATTTAGCAGGAGGCATGCAGAACGGTTTTGTTCATCCGGGCAAACAGGGTAAAATGAATATGCGGGACATGCATCATTACATATCACAACCAAATCAAGAGAGGAGAATGAAAATGGACAGGATTCGCACAGGATTGTTAGGATACGGGTTGTCGGGATCGGTTTTTCATGCGCCTTTATTATCGGTTTTAAACGAGTTTGAGATAAGAAAAGTGATGACTTCGAAAAAAGAACAAGTCACGCAAGACTTGCCGGGGTCGGAAGCCGTCAGTTCAATCGAAGAAATTGCAGGTGATCCGGCCATCGACCTCGTGATCGTGACAACGCCGAGCGGACTTCATTTTGAAATGGCGAAAGAATGCCTTCTTGCCGGAAAGCATGTCGTCTTGGAAAAGCCGATGACGGCAACGGCTGAAGAAGCAGAAGAATTAATTGCGGCAGCCAAAGAAAAAGGCGTCCTCCTCAGCGTATACCACAACAGAAGATGGGACAACGACTTTTTGACAATCAAACAGCTGATCAAGGAAGGGCGCCTGGGAGAAGTAAACACGTTCCATGCCTCCTACGATCGCTTCCGGCCGAATGTCAGACAGCGCTGGAGAGAGCAAAAAGGCCCGGGCTCAGGTGCGCTCTATGATTTGGGATCACACTTGATTGATCAGGCGCTTCATTTATTCGGCATGCCAAACGGTGTGACAGCTCAAGTGACGTCTCAACGGGAACATGCCGAAACAGACGATTATTTCCATGTTGTGCTGCATTATAATAAACTCCAAGTGATTCTGCACTCAGGCTCGATCGTTCCGGAAAACGGCCCCCGCTATCAGGTTCACGGATCTAAGGGCAGCTTTATCAAATACGGCATCGATGGCCAGGAGGAAGCGCTCAGAGCCGGCAAAAAACCGAGCGGCAATGCTTGGGGAAGAGATACAGCCGAGTTCTACGGAAAGTTAACCGTGATCGACGGGGATGATGTCAAAAAAGAAACCGTGGAGACACTGCCAGGCTCTTACTTAACCTATTACAAGGAGATTGCATCAAGCATTCTTGAAGGCGGCAAACTGCCAGTCACCGCTGAGGAAGGCCTCTCCGTCATTCGGATCATCGAAGCCGCACAAAAAAGCAGCGAAACGAAAAAGACCGTTTTCATAAACGGATAAAGTAAAACCGCGGAGCACTTCCGCGGTTTTAGATTGTTGACAAAATCCTAAAACGAGTTTTAGGATTTTGTCATCCTTTCAGCGTGATTGAAAACCTTTGCAGTCTAGGAAGGTCGAGCATCGGAGCGGAGCGAATGTTGGAATTCGTGAGCACCGACGCGCAGACCTGACAACGAATGCGAGGGTTTGTCGACACGCTGAAACCGCGGAGCACTTCCGCGGTTTTTTTAAAATGTCCGCCCCAGTTCCTTCGCCCGGGCGATCGCATTTTTTTTGATTTCCTCTGCTTTATCAGGCTCTGCGTTATGTCCTTCTATAAATAAACCTTCAAATGATGGAACCCCGAAAAACTGCATCATGATGCTGATATAGCGGTGGCCCATTTCAAGATCGGCCGCCTGCCCTTCCGAATAGTAGCCGCCTCTCGCCTGGATGTGCAGCGCTTTTTTGTCCGTTAACAGCCCGATCGGACCTTGCTCCGTATATTTAAACGTTTTCCCTGCTACAGCAACCGCATCAAAATAGGCTTTCATCACCGGGGGAAAAGAGAAATTCCATAGCGGTGTGACAAATACATATTTGTCTGCTGCGACAAATTGTTCGCTCAGCTCATTCAGACGGCCGACCTTGGCTTTTTCATCCTCAGAAAGCTGATCAAAACCCGAACCCGACTGAAGCTTTCCCCACCCGCTGAAAACATCTGCATCAATTTGCGGAATGTTTTCCCGATAAAGATCGAGATGGATCACTTCATCATCCCGATGCGCCTCTTTGTAAGAATCAATAAATGCTTTTCCCGCCGCCATGCTGTAAGAGGCTCTTTCATCATGAGGGTGTGCTGTAATATAAAGAGTTTTCACCATTTCTGCAACCTGCCTTTCTTTTGTTGTTTGTTAGTATGAGAAACGTCCCGACAAATATTCAGAAAGCCGGAAAAAAGGCGATATCACTTCTAAATTTGTCTATTGCTAAATCATTTTTTTCGTATAAAATATATCATTCTTATTTCACATTAAAAGGAAGTATCAAAATGCTAAAAAACAAAAACGAGTATAAAAATTTGCCGCGCCTATGGTCTGAATTAGCTTATGCAGGAGAAAAACGGGTTCCCCAGCCAATCGATTCGACAGCAGGTTCATGGCCGACCTTTTTCTTAAAAAGGGATCAATTCGGCGATTTCCTGGATCCTGACGGATGTCCCATCGCTTTTGACATCCGTCACCCTGATACAATCGACTTTGAAGGTGAAGAGCTCGAAAATGTGAGGCAAATCTTAAAAAACCTCACTCCTGAACAAATTACGATGGCCGAATACTGGGGGTCGGGTCCTGCGACGAAGCAATGGACGCCAATCATTGACCGTCTGATTGATACGTACGATTTAACGCCTGCAAGAGCAGCCAGATTGCTCGCGAACGTCCAGGCTGCCATCAACGATACATTTGTTGTCGTCTGGTACTTCAAATACCGCTGGGAAATTCCGCGGCCGAATCAGCTTGATCAAAAGCTCCGCACCATCATTTGCACGCCCAAATTTCCCGCATACCCTTCAGGCCACGCCGGTATTTCCGGCTGTGCGGAAGTCGTTTTAAGCTATTATTTCCCGACTGAAGCGGTGAGATTGAGAGGGCTTGCTGAGGAAAACGCGATGTCAAGAGTGTACGGCGGTGTTCATTACAATGTAAATGGTGAAGGAGGCCTCAGACTGGGAAGGCAAATCGGCCGCATCATCGTCAACGAACTGAAAAACCAGCGTGATTCAGACATGGTCAGAATAGACATACCGGAATTAGCAGATCGCCAGGCGGACCTTCCTCCGCCGCCTTACAGACAAGTGATTCCGTTTCCAAGGGGACGCGAGTGCAGTTCATTGCTTGATCCGAGAGAGGATCCGTCCGCAAGATAAAAAAGAAGGGATAAAAGATGAGCTCTTTTATCCCTTTGTTGCGTTTTCTTCTTCATTCAATTTTTCAAGTCTCAGCCGAACGTCTTCTTCAGACAGGCCGTGCTCTTGTACATACAGATTTCGCGGATGAATCCGGCATTCATGAGTACAGCCGCGCAAATAGCGGTGTTCATTTTCTTCCGAGCACAAAATTTGCTTGTTGCATTCCGGATTGGCACAGTTGACATACCGTTCACACGGTTCATCTGTGAAATAATCCCTGCCGACAATGACGTGCTCTTTTTGATTGACAGGAACGCTGATTCTTTCATCAAAGACATAGCACTGACCGTCCCAAAGTTCACCTTGTACTTCAGGATCTTTTCCATAGGTAACGATCCCGCCGTGAAGCTGGGAAACATCTTCAAAGCCTTCTTTTTTCAGCCAGCCGGAAAATTTCTCACAGCGGATTCCGCCTGTACAGTATGTCAAAATTTTCTTTCCTTCAAGCTTTTCTTTGTTGCTGCGGATCCATTCAGGCAAATCGCGGAAAGCTTTAATATCAGGTCTGACCGCTCCGCGAAAATGGCCCAAATCATACTCGTAGTCATTCCGGGCATCCACGACAATCGTGTCTTCACTCCGCATGGCTTCATAGAATTCTTTTGGTTCGAGATAGTTTCCCGTTAGTTCATTCGGGTCAACATCATCTTCAAGACGAAGCGTTACAATCTCATCACGATGACGGACATGCATTTTTTTGAATGCGTGCTGTTCCGCCTCATCTATTTTAAACACCATATCCTCAAAACGGGGATCGTTTTTCATTTCGTTCATATATTGCTCCGTCTGTTCCACCGTTCCGGATACAGTCCCGTTTATTCCTTCACTTGCCACAAGGATGCGCCCCTTCAATCCTAAGTCTTTGCAGAATTGAAGATGATCTTGTGCAAACTGTTCAGAATTGTCGATATGAACATATTTATAGTACAACAATACTCTGTATTGATTTTTCATGTTATCCTAACCACCTATCTGTCACTTTCTTTATGCGAATTAAATTATGGAATTATAAACCATTTATATTATAAAAACCCTCAGTCATATTCAAACAAAACCTTGTCATCATTTCAATACAGCCGCTTGGATATTCCATCAATCAAATGTTAAAAATTCTATCACTTATCATGATTTTATGCAAGCAAACCAGCTTTGTATTAAAGGTTTTCTAATAGATTTGTGATAAATTCCCAAAACCCCGGGACATCTTGACATAGGAGCATGTCCGCTTTTTCACAAATTTTCATTTTCAGCTCTTGTTCAAGGTCATCCCTTTCTTGATAGGATGTGTTTCTTAATTTGTTCTTGATCATCGGTGTAAAGCTTTCCAGCAGTTTCTCAATATCTTCATTGTGCAGGTTCAATTTTATCTTTCCCCTTCCCCTTTAGAATTCAGCATATTTCTGATTTTTTCTATTGCCTTTTTGTGAATTTTGGAAATATTTTGTCTCGATTCGCCTAAAGAGTCAGCTATTTCCTGCATGGAAGCGCCATGAAGGTAGATTTGCGTCAGCACTTCCCTTTGTTTACGCGTCAATTGCAAAAACGCATCATAAACACTTTGATCCTGAAGATGCTTGCTTAAATCTTCCTCCCGGTTTAAATAATCGTCAAATGCATCCCCGCGAGGAGGCTCTGTGATATTTGAATTCCCGTCAACGATCAGCGGAAAGCGCTGCCGGTTTTTTCTTACTCTTTTATCAAAATCGACAGAAAATATCCGGATCATTGAGTTGACATATTTAATAATCCGGATATCTTTGTAAAATTGCTTAAACTCAAGATCAAGAAATTCTGCCTCCTCTGAATCCGGATGCTCCATGACATGACGAAAAAGCCGCTCACACCGGGGATCGCTTAAAAAATGCTTCACAAGCGGATGCTCTGTGATCTCCTTCATTTTCGAACGCAGCAAAGCTTGATCAATCATAAAAAACCGCCTCCTATTTATTTAAATGAAAGAAATGAAAAAAAAGTAAACTCATTTCTTTTATTAACATGCAAACATAAGTTCTATTTTAAAGAAAATAGTTCTTTGCTTACATTTTTCTTACTTTTGTCACTTATTAACATAGGAGGTGGTTTAGATGGACTCAGCATTCATTGAAGAAGCCGCAAAGCAAATCGGCAATATCGGCTTTCCGGCTGTCTTGTCTCTTTACCTTTTGACCCGGTTTGAAAAGAAAATTGATGAACTGATCGACTTAATGAAAGAAAAAAACGGCTCGGTTGATTGACATCCGCCCACGTTCTTTCACTTAACATGACAGAAGGGGAAAACGAAAGGCCTTTCAGCACTCCTTTCATTCTGAAGAAAGAGGGGATATTCACAATGGAAAAAAGCAAACAAATTCCAGAGCCGATCAGAGGAGAAAAAGGAGCGAAAACGAAAATTCCACACAATATTGAGCGCGATCGCCAAAATCCGGACATGCTCGCTCCGCCTGAAACAGATCACGGAACCGTATCAAACATGAAGTTTTCATTTTCCGATGTCCACAACCGCCTGGAAAACGGCGGATATGCCCGGGAAGTAACGGTTCGCGAACTGCCGATTTCAGATAAACTTGCATCAGTCAATATGAGGCTGAAGCCTGGCGCCATCAGAGAGCTGCACTGGCATAAGGAAGCCGAATGGGCTTATGTGATCTATGGATCGGCACGGATTACAGCTGTCGATCAAGACGGCAGAAATTTTATTGAGGATGTGAAGGCAGGCGATTTATGGTATTTTCCGTCAGGAATTCCGCATTCGCTCCAAGGACTCGAAGACGGCTGTGAATTTATACTCGTCTTTGACAACGGATCTTTCTCTGAAAACAGCACCTTCCAGGTGACGGATTGGCTGGCACATACGCCTGATGATGTTATTGCTGGAAACTTCGGCATATCAGAAGAAGTCATTGCATCTCTTCCTTCAAAAGAAAAATATATTTTCCAAAAAACAATTCCCGGACTGCTTGAGAAAGACAAAGTCGACAGCCCGAACGGAACGGTTCCGGAATCTTTCAGCTACAAATTGCTTGAACAGGAGCCGATTGTTTCAAACGGCGGCAAAGTATGGATTGCCGATTCCACGAACTTTAAAGCTTCGAAAACAATTGCTGCTGCCTTGGTGGAAGTGGAACCCGGCGGGATGAGGGAACTGCACTGGCATCCGAATACAGACGAGTGGCAGTACTACATTTCAGGAGAGGCGAAAATGACGGTCTTCGCGGCTGACGGACATGCGCGGACATTTGATTACCAGGCGGGCGATGTCGGCTATGCACCGTTTGCGATGGGGCACTATGTCCAAAATACAGGCGATACACCGCTGCGATTCCTTGAAATTTTCAAAGATGATCATTATGCAGATGTGTCTTTAAATCAATGGCTTGCGCTCGTTCCCGATGAGCTTGTCCGCGAACACCTTGATGTGGGCGATGAATTTATGCAAACGCTTTGCAAAGTGAAGCACCCGGTCGTTAAATTTGAAGAAAAATAGCCATCCAGGCTTGCAGAAAGCATATTTCTGCAGGCCTTCCGCTTTTGCATACATATCATGAGAGGAGCTGTCAGCACCATGAAACCATTCGCTGTATTCTGTTTATCGGTCATTTTCGTTTTTATTGCCCATTTTCTCGGCATCTCGATCTTATTTCACCTGCCGGGCGCGTTTTATCAGTCGGCCGGATCGCTGCTTCTTTTTACGATGCTGTATGTCGGTCTGTCTTTCTTGATTGAGCCGGCCGAAAAGCTGATTATATCTCGCCTCAAATTGATCAGCCTCAATAAATGGGCCGCTTTTTTTGCCGCCGAGATGACCACGATTCTATTTTTATGGACAGTCGTCTTTGCCGCGGATGAATTATTGGAGGATATTTTACTGACGACTTCGGCTGAAGTCCTGATTGCCGTTTCGTTTTTCGCAGTCGATAAATGGCTTTATCCGCAGCTGCAGAAGTTCAATACAATCAGCTAAATCATGTTATAAAGTTTTGCGGATGTCTCCCTTTTATTTCAATGAAACATGTTTGCCAACTTTATCATTTGCATGAATGTTATAAACTGGATGTACAAAGTGAAAAGGAGGTTTTCTCTAATGAAAAAAGTGAATTTCAGACAGGAAATGACCATCAAAGAAATCGGCGAACAGATGCAAAGCTATGTGACCGCTCATTGGAAAAAAACGCTCGACGATCATCAGGAAGCGTTTTTAAAAGCGTTTCCCGAAATGGAGGATGCGACTTATGGCCTTTACTTGGATAAACTGCTGCCGCCGGTATTTGAAAGCCTTGAACAATCCGGCTTCATAACGATTCAAGATCCGAGAAAAGGCGATTTTTTCATCGGAAAAGGTTTGAATTTTAGACACTCCATGGAAAAATGGGGAGCTGAAAACTGCCGCTCAAGGGTGTTTTGGGCGGTCATCGGTGATCAGCAGCAAAAGCCGATCGGCACACTGCTCTTTGATTTCTTCCACTCCCATGCCGGATTTGACGTACCTCTTGCCCCGCAGATTTACACGTTGGAAGAAACGGCGAGAGACCGGATTGTTGCCGCAGTGAAACAGATAAAGGAGACATAATACCAGCGCTTAAAGAAGGAAGTCCAGATTAGCTGCAATGGTTTTTGTAGTCACATTCACCGGCCAGGTTTTGCTCACGATCTTGAACAAAGAATGGCTTGCCTCGGCTTTCATCCTCAACTTCCTGATGTCGTTTACTGCCGTTTTGTTCTTAACAATCGGTGTAAAAAAATTAATCAAATGAGAGGCATAAGCTGCAGCCGCTGGGTCATCCAGCGGTTTTTTTATTACACTACATTATATGTTGCAACCAACCGCCCCGCCGATTCGTTATGTATAAGACCAAAATCATCCATAAGGGAGAAAATCATGAGGACATTTGAAATATTATTAACTCTACTGTCTTTTATCATGCTGTTTCAGCAAAAAATGCCGAGAAAGCTCGCGGCGGCGATTGGATTTGCAAGCATGGGCGTGTTGGCCGGACAGCTCTTTTTTGAAGGGTACAGATGGCAAATGTTTTTTGTCTATTTGATTTCCGCCGCCCTCGCTTTTACAGCAATCTTTGGAAAAAGGCTTCAGATCAGGATGTGGAAGCCGCTGAAATATGGTTTATATGTTCTCACATTCGCCATGCTGGCGATCTCCGCCTTCCTGTCTGTATACCTTCCTGTTTTTGATTTACCGAAGCCTGACGGCGCCTATTCGGTCGGGACGAAAACGTTTCATTTGGTCGACCGGGACAGAGAAGAAACGCTGACGAAAGATCCGCACGATAAAAGAGAACTGATGGTTCAGGTGTGGTACCCCGCACAACATACGAATGATCAGAAGCAGTCGCCCCTCTTCCCTGATGATCAAAACACATTTCATCGGTATATCGGGGCATTCGCCGCTGAATTCAATCTTCCGGCATTTGCTTTGGACTATTGGCGTTATATCAAAACCAACTCATACGAAAACGCCGAGATTTCGCCAACCGAAGACCGTTATCCGGTCGTCGTGATCAGCCACGGTTTCGGAACAAGCCGGCTGCTGCATGCTTCTCAGGCCGAGAATCTGGCAAGCCACGGATTTATCGCGGTGGCGATCGATCATACGTACAGCACGATGGCAACGGCTTTTCCCGACGGACGGGTGACAGGCTTAACAACTGAACAATATATGAACGGTGTTTCCGAAAATAGCCGTAAGCTGGGGAACATCTGGACGCAGGATGCCGGCTTTGTCATCAATCAATTAGAAAAACTGAATGACGGCGACTTTAAGGGGAAACTCGATATGAACAACATCGGTATGATGGGGCATTCATTTGGCGGTGCGACTGCTTTTAATGCCGCATATACGAATCAAAAAATCAAAGCCGGCATCAATATGGATGGTTCACTATATGATGTAGACGGCAAACAAGCGATTTCAAAGCCGTTTCTGTTTATGGAATCTAGCGACTTTCTAAAAATAAGGGACAAGGCGATGAGCGGCAACATTTCTGATGAAGAAATCAAAAATTCAGGTCTAACGAAAGAAGAGTTTAACAACATGATTGAGGAAAGAAAAAAGGAATACAAGATCATCGATCAAGCTTCAATGGTTTACATCAAAGGAGCGGCTCATTACAATTTCACAGACTTTCAGCTTTATTCAAAGCTTTTGCAGCAGATCGGCATGACGGGGAAAATCGATGGCGAACGAGGCGCAGACATCGTGAACCAGTATGTTGTGGATTTTTTCAACAAGCATTTAAAAGGAACCGGCGACGATTTGATCAGCAAGCCGAATCCGGCTTATCCCGAGGTGAAGTTTCCGAAGGAATAAAACTGAAAATCACGGGATGGGTGCCGCCAGTGAAAGTGGTGCCCTCTGCTAATATTTATAACGTCATTAGAAATACCTCATGCAATGACTTTCTGAACAAAAATGCAGCTAAGTGACCGAACGGGGACTTTTCTCGAGACGTGATACTGCATTTCTTTAACTGACAAAAACCACACTCATCAGTCCGCGGCGGCTTTCGCTTTTTTTAGAGTGATTCAAGTTTCTCCTTTGCTTTCAGCCATCACTCCTTCCCTTGCATGAATATCAAACAGGAAAAACAGCCTATTGCAAATGATTCTTTTTCATGGATGATCAGGGTTTATTCACCAATATGGAGATGATGCTTGAAAAGCTGGAAAAGTTAATATTATATGTCATTATCCTCTGATCGTTTTTTAATAATAGAGTAAACAAAAGAGAAAGGGATGAGAAAACAAACAAAGACCACACTTCCTATAATGAAGGCTTCACTGTTACTACTACTATCCGGACCGAACTTTGCCAAAAGTGCCAGAATAGTGCCAATCAAGGCAGAAAGGATAACAACTCTGTAATAGCCGCCCGGCCTTTTCTGTTCTTTTGCATTATCATACTCATCAACAGAAATTTTGAGATTCAGCCAACCTAAAACAACCATAGTAAGAATAAATAATAACCATAATGGGTTGTCTGTAGCTTCCATAACCCCTTCTGTTAGCATCTCATAAAGTAAAATTGCAAATATCCCTACCGTTTGAACAATAAAGGCAATCCGTATATTTTTCAAATGTTGTATTTGCAATCGTTCATCTTTAATCTTCTTCATGTAACTGCTCCTCCTTGCTCATCCAAAATATTTCATCCAACGACTTATTCACTGCATAACATATCTCTAAGCACAATTTTAGCGTGGGGTTATACTTACCTTTCTCAATCAAGCTAATCGTTTGCCGAGTGACACCCACTTTTTCCGCTAATTGTTGCTGTGTTAAGTCTACTTGAACACGAGCTAACTTCACTTTATTCTTCACCTATATGATTCCTCCTTAATTTAATTGTAACATATAAATTACATTATTCAATATATATATTACATAACGAATGCGAATTCTCAGGTAGCATTTAAAATATCTCGATGTAAATTTATACTTCATTAGGTCATGAAGTTCCACACGATTATCCGATTTATAATGATGAAATATCACATATATACCGGAACGTTTTCTACACGATAGCAGACAGCCGCGCATCAGCTGAAACCGTTTGAACTCATTCTATCCCCTTCCCCTCAGTTATTAAATGTAAATGATATTGATTAGGAATAATAACCTAAATCTAAAGATTCATTTTCATGGATTGACAGGATTTATTCACCAATTCCCTTCCGTAAAGTGGTAAACTCTTTACTGATCTGTCACTTTAGTATTATGAGGAGAATGTCATGAAGACTCTGGATGTTCAGGCGTTGCACAATGCAATTGATCAAACGCTGGAACAATTAAAACAACAATCAGACGAAATCGCCAAAGTCAAAAAAAGCGTTGACCGCATCACATCTCTTGATGACGCTTTAAAAGGAAAAGGCGGCGATGCGATTCGTAACTTTTATGAAGAATGTCACACCCCATTCTTGAAGTTCTTTGAATCTTTCATTGAGGAATACAGTTCCGCGCTAAAGAAAATGAAAAGTGCACTGAATTCCTTGGAACCGAATCACAATGGATTTATTTCGCAAACCTTTCTCGAACATGAGCTGGAACAAGGTTTAAATACTGCTGATCGAACAACGAAACATTTGGTGTCCAAAGCCAACGCCACAATCGCTAAAGTCAGCCATATTGTCGATTTGCCGGATTTGAATGACAACGATTTTCATGAACAGAATCGAAAAGCACTAAAAGAAATCAATCAGACAATTGAAAAGCTCCATACGTTTGACAGGGAGCAGACTAACGCTCTCAAAACCGCTGAACAAGACCTTGAGACGATGCAACAATACATTATAAGACTCGAAAAAATGTATACGTCAGGTCCAAGAATCGAGATTATGAACTATGAAAAAGGATCGATTTTAAAACCGGATGAGAATACAAACATCAATGGTCCGGTCAGTGGTTTTAATGAAGAGTTGGAAAATGCCGAGCCGTCTCCAATGGAGTTGATGCTTAAAAAGCTCAATAAAAATGAACGATCCCATGTGGATACAGTGTTTAGAGATGAGAATGAAAAAGAAATCAATCAAGCAATTCATGCGAACGATTTTGATTTGAATGTATTACAAGAAGAAGCTGCCAAACATCCGAAGGTTTATGGAGATATTCGGGTGATTGGTGGTAAACTGTATAATGTTAAGGGATGGAAAAAGGTCAAAACAGTTGATGTCGCGGATGAAGTGGTTCAAAATCCGGCAGATATTAAATATATCGGCGGCCGCTACCATGTGTATGAAAATGGCCAGATCGTCAGAGAGTACATCGTAAACGAAAAAGTGGAAATGGAAGTCGTTCATCGTATTCCAGACAGCAGAAGCCAAGGAAATGTTAAGCGCGATTTTGAAGGAACTTCTTTAGAACCAGTAAATGATATAGCTGACTTTGCCGGAAAAGAACTATCGGGCGGTAATGATGCGATTCGAGTCTTAACGGGCAGAGATCCTGACACAGATGAAAAGGTCTCCGGAATCGAGCGTGTCGCAGACGGAATTTCTTTAACACCTGTTGGAAGGTTACTGAAATACGGTAAAAAAGGATTCAAGTTATTTAAAGGTGAGGAATCGGCAAAGAAAGTTGCGAAGGTAGAAAAAGGTAAAAGTAATGGTAAAAAGATAGAGAGTGCAATTGAATTCGGAAAGAAAGGTTGGACTCTAAGCGAAGGCGGAGGAAAAATTGCTGGGAGAAAATATTCCCAACACGCTTTGGAAAGAATGGCACCTGATACTCCTGAAGTTAGAGCAACCTTGACTAGTAGAGCAATAAAAAAAGCCAAAGAGAAAGGATTTAAGCCACAAACAAAAGAGTACAATAATTTTGTAAAAAAATATATCGATCCAAGAAATATTCCACCGTCTGTCATTGAAGACGCGATAAAGAATTCGAAAAAGATGCCTGGAAATAAAAAAGGCACATTTATTCATGAAACAAAAGATGTCAAAGTGGTTTCAAATGAAAATGGAGACGTTATTACAGTAATACCAAAATAATAATTCGTTTAAGGGGTTAGTTAAATGTTTATAAAATACGATGAATATGATTTATTAGAACTTTTTGAGAGTGAGCCGGTAAGTATAGCAGATGAATTAGATGCTGGCGAATTAATATATACGTATAAAGATAATCAAAATTTCAAGTTGATTTTAACTATGGATGTTTATCAGCAAACATGTAGCCTAAGCATGACCTATAATGATTTCATAGTATTTTCAGGTGATTTTAAAGGTGTTACTAGTATAAAAAAAGTTGAAAATGCTATGATTATTTGCATTGAAGAGGAAGAGAGAATAAGAGTTAAATTCTCTATGCAAGTTGGAGTAGAGTTACTTTGAATTTATGATCTGTTGGAAACACGGTCCACAAGAAAAAGCAACAAAAAATTCATTTAAAAACTGTTACTTTTATTAAAGGCCCTTTTAGCAGAGGGCCATTTTTGCTACTTCTTTTTGATGATTCTCTAGATTAAATTTTAGCGGAGAGTAAAGCAGTATAAAAACAAGACAAGGATAAATTAGACAATCAAGAACCGACCATCTACTTTTGTAGATGGTTATTTATTTTTAGGTTTACCCTCCCCTACATATTCTTTCTAAACCGGGCTCCCTCTGTGCTGCCAATCGTCGATTCACTGAACCCATTTTACAGAGAACATAAAAAGTCACTAGATAAACTAGTGCCTAGTATAGTTTTCATATTTTCCCCAATTAAAATTTTATAACTTGAAATGATTTCAAATAATCTATGAATCTCATCAAGACCTCTCTTTATCTCTATGACTGAGTTGTAATCTGACACCTAAGTAAGTTATTGATTCTCCAAAAATAGCCCCAATAAATGCAATGACTCCTGCAATAATAGTTTCAGAATCAAAAAAAATTCTTTAACTAGGCCTGAATACAGGATAACACCCCCTAGTAATAAAGAAGAAAACTATGTCGTTATAAAAATTTCTTATAATTCCGCCTTACCTCCATATTACTATATCGGAGGTAAATAACAGCAGTCTACTTGTTGCGAAATTTGTCGAACAAAAACAATGCTTAATGTCTTTTCTTTCTTTTATATTGCCGTCTATGTTTAAGTTCTTTTTCCTTAACCTCAATATCAGAAATACACTCCATGATCAACATATGATAATACCTTGTTTTTTGATTATCCTTGTGTATAGATACATTAAAACGATTATACCTATAAGAAGAATAAAAATCCCCAAAGCTATAAATGAAAAAAAACTTCCTAATAATAAATCATTCAACTCTCTTTTTATTGGAGAATAAATTCCTGTTAATAGCTCATTTTGATCCTCAGAGCTCATTTTTTTAAATTTTTCGTCAGCAATTGTTGTATTTACTTTAGTGTTTATTGCTGAATTCAGTACTTGTGTACTAACAGTGGAATAGCAAACCATTAAAGTACACAATAATGTCAGAGCTGTAATTAGAACTGTAATAATAAAATTATAAAAAAAACTGGTATCCTTATTTGTCTCTATTTCAATATCATACCGTTCTTTTAATAACAATAAATCTGATTTTGTATGATCTTCTTTTCTTTTAATTTTTTCTTAAATTCATTTTGACCCTTTAAAGAATTTCCGAATCCCCCTTCTCTCTCTATTTTTTTCAAATAATTCATTACACTTTTTTCTTTTGCTAACTTCTCATTCAAAATCTATCACCAATGTGCTTATCGGCATAAAAATAAGCAAGTAAACATTTTGCAAAATTTGTCGAACGAATTTCTAGGTCTTAATGTTTACTTTATTTTAAAATCAATATTAAAGGGGGTATCTATATGTCAGATAAACTTCGACCAGGCGATAAATCACCTGCTTCAGGACAATACGAAGTTGTGGGGCCACGGGGAGGTACAAGAAACAGAGAAATTACTTCTGTAAAAGGAAAACCGTTACCTCCTACTCAAAACCCAAATGAAAGTTATAGGTTGGTTGATAGAACAAAACATAAAAAGAAATAATTAATTATGTGATATCAGGCTTATATAGCTGATATCTTTTTTTACTCACTCCTTACGCTAAACGTTTATTAAATTTGCGCCTTACACATACTCCGGGAGGAAGCCAAGCATTGTAGATGGCATGTCCAGAATACATACTGCTTACAATTCTCCCGATACCAAAGCCACAAGACTAGCGCGATCCAGTTCAGAATGTTCCTCCCATCTGGCTACATTCTTCATCGCCTTAATTTGAGTATCCTGCCCCCGATTATACCGTCGAACTCGCCTTATTCTTATTCCACAGCCTCAAACAAAATCAAAAAATAAAATTTACAAAAAACAAAAAAACCACCATCAATATGTATGGTGGAGACGGTGGGAGTCGAACCCACGTCCAGAAACGTCGATTGCTTCAGCGTCTACGAGCGTAGCCCTGCAAATTTGGTTTCGCTCATCTTCGTGCCTGCGGGCGGGCCCTCAGAGAGCTAGTCTGATGAATCTCTTCCTGCGCCCTCAGACGGGAGCGCAAGCGTAGCCTACTTCGTTATGGGCTCTTAACCGGCACATAGGCGATGCGGGCAAGAGCTCGCTGCGCTAATTAGGCAGCTAGTGCTAAGTTCTGGTTATTAGATTTGCCAGTTATATTTAGGTGCGTTTTTACGAGATCGCCTCTCGGCTCGCAACTCAAGCTCGATCCATCCCTGTCGAATCCGTAACGTCCCCTTATTAAAAGGAAGTCGGAAAAACTGGCTACATGATTATTATAACAAGATCACGCATCAATTCAAATGGTAATGTCTGTGATCACGTTTATATAGAATAACATGGGTGACCGCGTTAGATCAAGCCTTTTTGCCGGTCGCGAAACGCTCTTTCAATTTCGCGTTTGGCATCTTTGCGCTTCAAGTCTTCCCGCTTATCAAACTTCTTCTTCCCTTTTCCAAGGCCGAGAAGCACTTTGGCAAAACCGTTTTTCAAATAAAGCTTGATCGGTACGAGCGAATATCCCTGCTCTTTTGTCAGACCGATCAGCTTGTTGATCTGCTTGCGGTGCATCAACAGCTTTCTCGTCCGCAAAGGGTCATGGTTGTACCGGTTTCCTTGTTCATACGGACTGATGTGCATATTGTGGAGGAACAATTCTCCACGCTCAATTTTGGCGAATGCGTCCTTTAAATTGACGCGTCCGGCGCGGATGGATTTGATTTCGGTTCCTTGAAGCACAATGCCTGTTTCATATGTTTCTTCTATAAAATAATCGTGGTTTGCTTTTTTATTTTGGGAAACAACCTTCCCTTCTCCCTTTGGCATACGGCAACCTCCTCCCGCCTGAACTCTTTCCTTACGAAAAGGCGGCGAATACGTATTATTCTACCAAATGAACGGCTGTCTTACAATTTCGCCGCCTTTTTTATGAAGTGTGCCGCTTATTTTTTCTTTTTCCGCTTCTGCTTCGGTGCATTTTGAAAACCGCGTTTTTTCTTTACTTTTTTCTTTTTCGGCCGGGTGAACCATTCCCCTTTGTCAGCAGCAGATGGAGCCTTTTCCGAATCCTTTTTGGAATCTTTTTTCTGCTTGGCTTCAAGTTTCGGTCTGCGGCGCGATCCTTTCATTCCGACTATTTCAAAGTCGATGTTCCGCTCATCTTTATTGACATCAACGACGCGGACCGTGATCTCATCGCCGATCCGGTAGACGTTGCCCGTTCTCTCGCCGATCATGGCGTAATGCTGTTCATCATAGCGGTAGAAATCATCCGTCATAAAGCTGACATGGACAAGTCCTTCGATCGTATTCGGAAGTTCTACAAACATACCGAAGTTCGTCACAGAGCTGATCATACCGTCAAATTCTTCGCCGATCTTATCCATCATATATTCCGTTTTTTTCAAGTCGTCTGTTTCCCGCTCAGCGTCTACGGCAGTGCGTTCCCGATTCGAAGTATGCTCGGCGATATCCGGCAGATTCTCCGCCCATTTCTCTCTTGTCGCTTCATCTGTCTTGCCATTAATCAAATAGGTCCTGATCAGCCTGTGGACAATTAAGTCAGGGTAGCGGCGAATCGGCGACGTGAAATGCGTGTAAAATTCAGTCGACAAACCGAAATGTCCGAGGCTTTGCGGATCATATTTCGCCTGTTTCATCGATCTGAGCATCACCGTTGAAATGACAGCTTCCTCCGGACGGTCCCTCACTTCATCAAGCACGCTCTGCAGCGCTTTCGGGTGGATGCTTCCCGCCGTCCCTTTGACAACATAGCCAAATGTGGCGACAAACTCCAAGAACCTCTGCAATTTTTCCTGGTTCGGATCTTCGTGAATCCGGTAAATAAACGGAACGTTCATCCAATGAAAGTGCTCGGCGACCGTTTCATTGGCCACTAGCATAAATTCTTCAATCAGCTTTTCCGCTGTCGACCGTTCTCTAAGGACAACATCTTTAGCTGTGCCTTCCTCATCGACAAGGACCTTGGCTTCCTTAAAGTCAAAATCGACTGCTCCGCGGCTCATCCGCTTTTCGCGTAATATGGCGGCAAGCTCCTCCATATCTTGAAACATCGGGACAAGCGCTTCATACTTTTGCTTCAGCTCTTCATCATCTTCGACAAGGATTTTGTTGACGTCTGAATAGGTCATCCGCTCAGTCGTTTTAATGACGCTTTGGAAAATTTCATGCTCGACAACCTGACCTTGGCTGTTGATCATCATCTCGCAAGACATCGTCAGGCGGTCAACTTTCGGATTTAACGAGCAGATCCCGTTGGACAGTCTGTGCGGAATCATCGGGATGACGCGGTCGACCAAATAGACGCTCGTTCCCCTTTCGAATGCTTCCTTATCAATCGGAGACCCTTCTGTTACATAGTGGCTCACATCGGCAATGTGAACACCAAGCTTATAATGCCCGTTCTTCAGCTTTGTGACAGTAACAGCATCGTCCAAATCTTTGGCATCTGCGCCGTCAATCGTGACAATCGTTTGATTACGCAAATCCCGTCTGCCCCTGAAATCTTTCTCATCGATTGTGTCCGGTGTGGCGACAGCCTGTTCCATCGCCTCTTCCGGAAATTCTCCGGGCAGGCCGTGTTTATGGATGATCGAGAGGATGTCAATGCCCGGGTCATTTTTATGGCCGAGAATTTCAACGACTTCCCCTTCCGCACTCATCCGCCCTTCAGGATAGCTTGTCAAACGGACGACGACTTTATGGCCCTCGACAGCGCCGTTTTTGGCGTGTTTCGGGATAAAGATGTCGTTTGTTATTTTTTTATCATCGGGAATGACAAAGCCGAAGTTTTTCGTCTCCGTATACGTTCCGACAATTTTCTGGATGTTCCGTTCAATGATGCGGATGACAGATCCTTCTTTTCTTGTACCGCCTGTCTCTGTGTTCAGGCGGACGAGGACAGTATCACCGTTCATCGCCGTGCCCAGCTCAGACGGCGGAATGAAGACATCGTCAAGCGCGGAATCTTCAGGCAGAAGAAACGCGAACCCTTTGGCGTGCGCCGACACCTTTCCTTTAATTAAATTCATCTTTTCCGGCAATCCGTACCGGTTGCTTCTCGTTCTGACGACAAGTCCTTTATCTTCAAGGCTCACCAAAGCCTTGACAAGCTCTTTGTATTCATCTGAATCCGTAATTTGAAGCATCTCTTCCAGTTCTTGAACTGTAAGAGGCTTATACGCTTCTTCCTTCATAAAAGAAAGAAGCTTATCCATAAATTCTTCTTTTTCCACTAACCAGACCTCCTTATGGCTGCCAATCCAACGTTTCTAAAAATTGATAAACATCCTCGTGCAAAGTTTCACGCTCTTTATCCAAAGTGATGGCATGCCCTGATTCTTCATACCATTTCAGCTGCTTATCATCTGTTTCGACTTCATTGTAGATAATGTTCGCACTGTCCGTATTAATCATATGATCATGACGGGCCTGCGCAACAAAAGTAGGCGAATAAATCATGTCTACATGCTGTCTGACATCTGCGATAAGCGCCTGCAAAGCTTTTAAGGTGTTCATCGGCGTTTTTTTGAATTCTTCCATTTCAGCGTCAATCTGCTCCGCTGTCTTCCCTTCAAATTTCTTATAATTGCGGGCATAATCAAGCACACCTTGATACATCGTTTCTTCGCTTTTGATGTACATTGGCGCACACATAGGAACAATTCCCTTTATTGGTACAGTGTAACCCAATTTCAGCGAAAAAACTCCCCCCAGAGACAGTCCGCAAGCCGCAATCTGTTCATACCCTTCGGATTTCAAATAGTCATAGCCGTCCATGACATCTTTCCACCAATCTTCAGGACCTGTGGAGAGAAGCTCTTCCGGCGGCACTCCGTGTCCTTTATATTGGGGAGCGTGGCACGTATAGCCCCTTTCATTCAAATATCTTCCGAGCATTCTCACATCCGCTGTGTTTCCTGTAAATCCGTGCAATAGAAGAACGGCTTTTTTTCCGCCTTTAAATGTGAAAGGTTGTGGTTTGACGATTTTCATGATTCGCTGTCTCCTTTTCATGTCTATTCTTCCACGTTTGATCTTGAAACAAACTTAATAAATATAACCGGCCGAGATGGCAAAGGCCGGCAAATAGGAAAAAGGCCTGACTTCGACATCAGACCTCGTGCTTCATTGTCTTATACAAAGTAAGCAAGCGCAATCGTTAAGAAAAAGAAAAGCACGGTTAAAACGACCGTCATCCGGTGGAGAATCAAATCCAGTCCTCTTGCTTTCTGTTTTCCGAAAAGCTGTTCGGCTCCCCCGGAAATTGCGCCCGATAATCCGGCGCTTTTACCGGATTGCAGTAAAACGACAACGATAAGTGCGATACTGACAATCACCAATAAGACCGTAAAAAATGCGGCCATTTCCTACACCTCCAGACAAACTGGCTGACAATAGTTTTATTTTACATGAAAAGCAAGCGCATGTCACGAGCTGAATCGACCGTCTTTTTTTATTTTTGCCAGCGCCGGAATGCCTTATACAAAAAGAGAAGCGGATATGCTCCGTTTCTCTCGAACGTTTCTATGTAAACACTATTTCTTTTCTGCCAAAGCCCCCATCATATCTTCCAAAAGCATCTCCGCTCCGCGGGGACTGAGCACGATTTTGCCGCCTGCATATGTTTTGTTCTGGGTTGTGATTTCACCGGTCATCAGGCAGGCCATGTTTGATGCGTATTTGGTTAAGATGATGTTTTCCCCGTCACTGTAAATTTCAAGCGGATCTTTTTCATTGATGTTCAGCACCCTCCGCAATTCAACCGGAAGAACCACTCTGCCAAGTTCATCTATTCTGCGGACAATTCCCGTATTTTTCATTTCATGAACAGCCTCCTTTTTTCCTTTCTTTATTGACATTTGTCAACATCTTTATAATAAAAGAGATCCTCAAATTTTTTGTTGAAATACTGTATCATCTTGCCGATGACAAGCTGTCCGGGCCTCCTTTCTCCATTTAAAACTCTGCTCAATGTTGCCGGGGATACGCCGATTTCAATGGCAAGCTGATTTAAGGAGAGATTATGTTCAATCATATATTGAAGAACAAAATCTCTTTTGATATGAATCTTTTTTACCATTATTACTCCCCCTTCTTTTGTTTTATATTTCTTTTTATCTACATTTAACATAAACGCTTTGTTAACTTTTGTCAATACTTTTCTTATCCAGATGTTTCCTATAGTCAATATTCGTACTAAAATATTTTATAATAAGAGATTGCGAGGTTTTGGCCATGACGAACTTTGGACATCATTTAAGACAATTAAGAGAGCGAAAAAAGCTGACCGTCAACCAGCTTGCGATGTATTCGGGCGTCAGTTCTGCCGGCATTTCGAGAATTGAAAACGGAAAGCGGGGGGTGCCGAAGCCCGCAACGATCAGGAAGCTTGCCGACGCTTTGAAAATTCCGTATGAGGAATTGATGACCTCAGCCGGCTATATCAACGCCACAACAATCCAGGAATCAAGAAGCAGCTACGATTCCATCTACGACATCGTTTCTCAATATCAGCTGGAGAATCTTTCTTTGTTTGACAGCGAAAAATGGCAGGTGCTTTCAAAGAAGGATATTGAAAACCTGGACAAGTATTTCAACTTTCTCGTACAGGAGGCAAGCACCCGGCATCAATCCTAAAACTCAGCTCCGGCGTTCTCTTCTCTTCTTTTAGCCTGTTCATTTTCTTGCTGTTATTTTATCCCTTATGTTAACTTTTGTCAATATTTTTCCGGATGAACTGTTTCCTTTAGTCAATATTTGTATTAAAATGATACATATCAGATTCGAGGTGATCGCGATGAAAACATTCGGCGAGCAGCTGAAAGAGCTGCGCGAACAAAAGAGATTTTCGGTCAACCAGCTTGCAATGTACGCCGGTTTAAGCGCTGCAACCATTTCCAGAATTGAAAACGGGCACCGCGGAGTGCCAAAGCCGGCGACGATCAGAAAATTGGCCGATGCCCTGAAAATGCCGTACGAACAATTAATGGACATCGCCGGTTATATGACCGCAGGCGAAATCCGCGAACACCCGCCGGTCTACCTTACGATGGAAGACATCGCAGCCAAGCATGAGACTGAAGAACTGTGGCTGTTTGATCCCGGCAAATGGGAATGCCTGTCCCGCGAGGATATTTTAAATCTGGAGCAATATTTTCACTTTTTGGTGAGTGAAGCAGGGAAGCGGAAATCTTAAAAAGCCGAATTTCTTTTGACAGAAATCCGGCTTTTTTCAGCTGTACTTTTTACGCAGCATCAGGATTCGGCGCCTGACCTTTACGGTTTTTGACCGGGCTCAGGACGCCCTCGAGCCATCCCATCAAAAGATCGGCGATGACGGCCATCAGCGCGGTCGGGATTGCGCCTGCCAAAATGATCGCTGTTCCGTTTGTTGCGTTTGATCCTCTGACGATGATGTCACCGAGCCCGCCTGCGCCGACAAAGGTGCCGATTGCAGTGATGCCGATGGCGATCACCAATGCGGTTCTAAGCCCCGCCATGATGACGGATAATGCAAGAGGGAGCTCAACCATCCGCAGCACTTGAAACTTCGTCATGCCCATCGCCTTCCCTGATTCAAGATAGGCATGCTCAATGCTGACGATTCCCGTATAGGTGTTTCTGATAATCGGCAAGAGCGAATACAAAAACAGAGACAGGATGACCGTGTTCGCGCCAAGCCCCATCACGAGCATAAGAACGGCTAGCATCGCCAGCGCCGGAATCGTTTGAATGACATTTGTGATGGAAAAGATCCATCTGCTCACTTTTCGATATCTGGCGATGAAAATACCGGTAGGAATGCCGATGATTGCCGCGAATAAGACACCGTAAGCCGACATGAGAAAATGGCGGTAAAATTCATGAAGAACATAGCCTCCGTTTTGTGCATAGTAGGTCCAAAGCTGTTGCAGCACTTCCATTTGATCTACCCCTCCCTTTTTACTGAAAATAATTGTGCTTCTTCAAAAATTCCGCGGCGACGACAGAAGGCTCTTTCAGTTTTCCATCGACTTCATAATTGAGCTCCTGCATCGTTTCGGTGTCGATTTTTCCGATCAGTTTGCTGATGACACCTTCAAGTTCGGGATGCTCCTTCAGCACTTTTTCCGGCACGACCGGTGAACTGTCATACGGAGGGAAGAAGCGCTTGTCATCCTTTAATATTTTCAAATCATATGCTTTGATCCTGCCGTCCGTTGAATAAGCGAGGACGATATCCATCTTTCCGTTTTTAACGGCATCATAGACAAGGCCGATCTGCATTGGAAAGGTTGAACCAAATTCAAAGCCGTATGTTTGCTTAAACCCTTGATATCCGTCGCCTTTTCTTTTCAGCCAGGCATTGTCCACCCCGAGCTTCAGCTTGCCAGCGTCTTTTTTCAAATCGGAAATGGTTTCATAGTTTTCTTTTTCAGCCAATTCTTTTGTGATGGTAAATGCGTACGTATTATCAAAACCGTAGGAATCATACCATTTATAGTTAAACTTCTTTTTAAAATCTTTCTGAACGATTTTAAGCGCTTTTTCCGGATCTTTTTCCGCTTCCCTTCCAAGCGTGCTTGTCAGGTCTGTGCCTGAATAGCGCGTGGCTGAAATGTCGATGTCTCCGCCAAGCATTGCCTGATGCTGGACATAGTTTGAGCCGAGATTTTTAACAAGCGCGGTTTTTAAATTTGTGTCATGTTCGATCAGCTGAGCGAGCATATTTGCCATGATCTCAGATTCGGTAAAACTTTGCGATCCGATTTTGATTGTTTGACCAGAAGCTCCGCCCAGTCCAGGCAAGGCACAGCCGTTCATGAAGAGTGAAAACACAAGCATAAGAGCTCCGAACAAACTTAGTTTTTTCTTCTGCATAAAAGCCAACTCCTTATGATACTTCCTTCATCCCTTTCAATCCTTCAGGTGTGACTTTGTCTTCGGTTTTCGACAGGAAATAATCGATCAGAATAGCCAATATGGTAACAGGCACCGCTCCGGCGATAATATATTCGGGCTGGTAAAGGTTGAGCCCGATAAAGATATAATCCCCGAGGCCGCCGCCGCCGATAAATGAAGCGAGCGTCGCCCAGCCGATTAAATACACGGTCGATATACGAATGCCCGCCATGATCACCGGAACCGACAGCGGCAGTTCGATGAGGCGGATTTGTTCCCATGCAGTCATACCGATTCCCTTTCCAGATTCCAGCAAATTTCGATTGACGCCTTTTACGCCTATATAAGTATTTCTTAGAATCGGTAGGACTGAATAGAAAAATAGCGCGACGATCGAAGGTACCTTTCCCACGCCGAGCAGTGGAATAAAAAATGCCAAAATTGCAAGGCTTGGCAATGTCTGAACAATATTGACAACGCCGATAACCGTACCTGCGCCTTTTTTCATTCTCGTCAAAAGAACCCCGAGCGGAACAGCAACAATGATGCCCAGCAGTACGGCAATGACCGATATATATAAGTGCTCCCATGTTTTATAAAGCATTTCTCCGCCATTCTTCTGTAAAAATTGAATCATTTGATACATGATCGATGCACCTCCTTCCATTAACTTTGGACAAGACTGTCTTCTTCGCCCCAAATAGAGTCGTAAACGATGTCCACGAGGCTTGCCCTTGTTACAATGCCGACAAGGCGCCCATTTTCATCTAGAACAGGAACGTATTTGAACCCTCTTTTCAAAATTTTACGGACGGTATCCCTGATGAGTGTGCCTTCCTGAACAGAGTAAATGTCCTGACTCAGGACTTCTCCGACCGTCCCGGCTTTTTTGCGGTTTTGGTCAATGATTTCGACATCGATATACCCTTTTAAGACATGGCCTTCATCAACGACCAGCAATGAGTCAACACGCTGCTCCCTCATGATCTGAATCGCTTCGGAAAGGGTTTTTTCGCTTGTCACCGTTATCGGATTGGGGTTCATCACTTGTTCGACATGCTCGATATCAGGTCTTGACTGAAGCAGCCGCTCTTTTCCGATAAACTCCTCAACAAATTCATCCGCAGGATTGCGCAAAATCTCATCAGGCGTACCGACCTGAACGACCTCACCCGCACGCAAAATCACGATCCGGTCGGCGAGTTTAATCGCTTCATCCATATCATGCGTGACAAAGACGATCGTTTTGTTTAAGGATTTCTGCAGTTTTTTAAACTCTTCCTGAAGCGAATCACGGGTAATCGGGTCCAGCGCTCCAAAAGGCTCATCCATTAAAATCAGCGGGGGTTCGGCCGCAAGCGCCCGCAGCACTCCGATCCTCTGCTGCTGTCCGCCGCTTAATTCGTGAGGATAGCGGCTCAAATATTCCGGTCCCATGTCAACGAGCTGAAGCAATTCTTTCGCCCGCTCTTTACGTTTTTCTTCCGGCCATTTCAAAAGTCTTGGCACAAGAGTGATATTTTGCTGAATCGTCATATGTGGAAAAAGCCCGATCTGCTGGATGACATAACCGATTTTCCGGCGCTGTTCTACAGGATCCTGATCCAATATGTTTTCTCCGTCGATGTAAATGCTTCCTGAAGTAGGTTCAATCAGCCGGTTGATCATTTTCATCGTCGTGGTCTTTCCGCATCCGCTGGGTCCGATGAAGACGATAAACTCTCCTTTTGCTATATCTAGGTTAATGCTGTTGACAGCTTTTTTTCCGCCTTTATAAACCTTTGATACATTCTCTAACTTCAGCAATAAACACACCTCCAACTATTATTTAAAAATTTCAACATCTTATTTATTATAGGATACACTTTGTAAAATAAAAAGTTTACAATGTGTTTAAAATACAGGTATAAGACATAAAATAATATATTCATCAAATGAATATGCCGGAAATTCTTAATATAACGGCCGATTCCTTCATTTTTCTTTCGTTTTAGTGTTTTCAATGGTTAACAAAATTATGATATATTGACAATAAAATCGGCTGTCTGAGAGGATGATGTGCTTTGGAAGAAAACGTTTTAAAAATGATTGAACAAGCTGAAGAGCATTTTATAGAAAAAATCGCAGAAAATATGAATACGTATGGTATATCATCAACTGTCGGCCGTGTTTTGGGGATCATTTACATGAACAGAAAGCCGATGACCTTAAATGAACTGTCTGAAGCTACGGGCATGAGCAAAACAAGAATGAGCCAGGTAGTCCGCGAAATGCTCGATTTGAATATAGCTGAAAAAGTTTTTGAAAAAGGCGTCCGCAAAGACTTATACGATGTCGAACAGGATTATTATCAAACATTTATTTCATTGTTTACGGCAAATTGGAGCAAGGTCGTGAAAAAAAATCGGATGATCGGGAAAAAAATCAGAAAGGAGCTTTTAGAAGCGCTTGAGAAGGAACCGCTCTCGGCGGAAACGGAAGAAAAGATCAATGACCTTCTCGAGGAAACAAAACAATGGCTCGATTACTGTAAGTGGCTTGACAATCTGATCGCATTTCTCGAAAGTGAAGACGTTTTCAAGCATGTGCCAAAGCCATCATAGCCTTAAAAAAAGCTGCAGGTCCGTGCAGCTTTCAGATTGTTGACAAAATCCTAAAACGGTTTAAAGTTTTAGGATTTTGTCATCCTTTCAGCGTGACCCGAAACCTTTGCAGTCTAGGAAGGGGGAGCATCGGGCTTTCACAGGACGTGATGAGGACGGTGTTCGGACAGGACGTCCGCGCACTTAACCGTCGTTCCTTACTTTTAGATGTGATGACGGCGGCGTTCAGGCAGGACGCCTGAGCGATTAGCCGCCGTTCCTTGAACGTTGAGCACCGACTCAGCAGGCCTGACAACGAATGCAAGGGTTTGTCGACACGCTGAAAGCTGCACGTCCGTGCAGCTTTTTTATTTGCCCTGTATGCTGCTGCCTGTGCCGACCTTTCTGAGCAGCGAATGATTTTCATCATCATCAGCTTTAGCCGGCCAGTACTGGAAACATGCCTTTCAGCCCCGTTCCAATCATGCCGACGGCCACTACTGCCAAAATCAGACCCATCAGCCTTGTAATGACATTCATTTCCGTCTGTCCCAATTTGTTGCTGATCAGTGTTGAATAATGAAAGGCCGCAAAGGTCAGCAGGAGCACCGCGGCAATACCGGCGATCATTCCGCCAAAATGAAACAGGCTGCGGTTTCCGGCCGAAAGGCTCATGACAGTGGCGATTGTGCCGGGTCCCGAGATAATCGGAATGCTGAGCGGTGTCACAGAAATATCCTCTTTCTCCTTGCTTTCCCGATGCTCTTCATGATGCAGCGACTGAACATGTGATTGTTTGGCATTCAGAAGGTTATAGGCAATTCCAAAGATGAAAATGCCGCCTGCAACCCGCAGTGCATGAATGTTAATGTCAAAAATCCGAAAGATCATTTCACCGAAAATCAGAAACGCGATCAGGATGAGAAAGGACAATATTGCAGCCTTTCTCGCCAATGCGGTGCGCTCTTCTGCTTGATATCCTTCTGTAAGTGCAAGAAAAATCGGCACATTGCCGATCGGATTGGTGACGGCGAACAATGAGACAAAAACGTGGATGATAAATGCAAACATATTGTCGTTCCTTTCTGATGATGAAACATTTGACATAAAGCGGATATTCGATTTTTACCTCAGGTGATGGCGGATTAAACTTTCAAATATCTATTACATTCGGCTGCATTTTCATTTATAATGAATTTTCGGATAGGAAAAAATAACTATTTTAAAAGGAGAATTTATTTTTATGACATGTTCAAAATGCGGCCATCAAACAGATGGCGGAAAATTTTGCGAGAACTGCGGGACAAATCTGAATGCGGACAGCGAAAGTGTTCAGAATGCTGCAGGCAGCGAAAGCGTTCAAAATGCCGCTGACAGATCGCAGTCCCAAAGGTATGTGGAAGCGACGAAAAAGGCATCCTCCATGTACTTTTCATTTTGTTTAAGGGTATTGAAGCGCCCGTACACAGAGATGAAACATGCGGGAGAACAGCATATTGCAAACAGCATCATTACGATGGCGGTGTTCGCCCTTGCCGTTTCACTGAGTTTTTATTTCGGTCTAAAAGGCTTTTTTGATTCTTTAGGACAATATAGCGGAGTCTTCAGCCAATCCTACGCTATGCCGACATTCTTTGAAATCGCCGTAAAGCCGGCTTTTACCTTTGCTATTTATATTTTCTTATTATTTGTTTTTACATACGCCGGTTTACGAATTCAGGGTGTACAGGCTTCTTTTAAAGAAGTGCTTGGACGTTTCGGAACTGTTCTTATTCCTTTCGCGGCTCTTCTGCTTGCTGCTTTGCTTTTATCATTGATGAAAACGTCATTGTTTTTGCATGTTTTATTTTTCGGCCTTTGCGGTGTTGTCTTTTTGATCCCTCCGGCTGTTCTTTACAGTTATCAAGAAAAAGCAAAAGGCGCTGTAGATATGATCTACGCCACACTGCTCGTTTATTTGATGACATTTATTGCAATCCGTGTGATGGGAGATTTGTTTCTTGAATATCTGGGCGGGATCGGAGGCTCTATTTTGAGCCGGATGTTTTAAGCAAAAAAGCCTTTTTTCCTGGAGGAAAAAAGGCTTTTTACTATTCTATTGATGTCAACAGCACCTTTCCGTCTTCGACAACGGCATGATATGTCCAATGATAGGTTTTCAACTGTGCGTTCCCATTCCTGATGATGTTGATTTTTTCAAGTGTTTTGATCGTTGCCTCAGATCCGTTTTGCTCCCAGCTCTTGACGCTGAAGTCGACGACTTCCTCTTCTGTATGGCTGCGATTTAATTTTGCGACCAGCTCTTTTTGATCAGCATAAAGCGAACTTCCTTCTTTCAAGTTGTCAGCGACCAAGTCAAAATCATTTTCGTTGATTGCATCTTGAAGACTGTATAAATACTCTTCCACCGCTGAAGCGACTTTGTGGTCTGTCAGTTCTTCGCCTGCTGAAACATTTTTGGATGCTCCTTTTGCAGATGCCCATGCCGATGTATATTCTTGCGGCTTGTCATTTTTAATTTCCTTTTTGTTTTGGATGTCTATAAAGCTTGAAGGATCGCTTTTTTCGACAAGCCATTTTTTCTGATCATCGGAGTAGACCAGTGTATACGTATTCCCATTTTCGTTTTCTTCCAAATTCGGAGCATTGTCATCGTCATAATAGGCTGATTTGTGCTTTTCAATTCCCTCGACATCCGTTTTCCACTTGCCGTCTTCGGTATATAGCCGGAAAGAATCAAGGTCAAATACGGTTGATAAATAGGTGTCTTTGTAATATGTGCTGGTGCTTTTAAATCCGTCTATCCTTTCTTTCAGATCGCTTTTATAAGATGGCGCGGCAACGGTCATTTCCTTGACATTTCCGCTTGCGAAAGCTTTCGTCTCTTCTTTCGAATGTTTTACAATGCTATTCATCATCTGGTTCGTAAAATGTTGATCTGAAGCAAGGTTGACCTGGATTTCAGTACTGTCAATCGGCGTTTTTTTGCTTTTGAGTTTTCCCCAGGGAAATTCCGCTTCAACCGTAGCAGACATAGAACCGTCTGTCAGCACAGGGCCAAATGATGCGCCTTTAAAAGGATTGATCTTCGTTTTTTGATCATTGATCCACAGCGTCCCTTTGATCTTTTCATAGCCGTCTTCGAATACGAGCTTTGCCTTATGGCCATCAAGATCCATATCAACGTCCGTAACGTTTTCTAATGCATTGACTTTTTCTGTTTTCGTCAGTTCGGTAAAATCGTTCTTCAGCTTTGCTTCCACATCATATACGCCCGGAAGATACGGCCCGAATTTTTTTTCAAAGTTTTCCTTTTGTGCTGTCATCACCTTTTCCCCATTAACAAATAGATCAGCGCCTTTATAGTTTGTCTTGATTGTTAAATAGACGGGAGCTGCATTCAGCACATAGCGTTCATAGATGAAAAAGTGCCTGCCTGACCTTTCAATTGAAACCATTTGATTTTCATTATTGTTTTTTAATGAAGAGATGAGTTCCTTTTCTTCTTCCGGATGTTCTTTCAAATAAGTCATCAGCGGTTTGACGTTTTCTTCTGTTATGGTCAGATCGACGTCTGATGATTGAAGCAGTTTCGCTGTTTTCTTTGCATCTTCATGATCGAGCGCACTTTCAAAGTCGCTGATTAATTTTTCCTTCGATGTCAGCGCCTCGCCGGTTTTGTAGCCTGCAAACAACAAGATACAGCATGCGGCAATTGCGGCCAGCATCATTTTTCTTTTCTTTGTCATTTTGGGCTTATGCAGCGTCTCTCGATCATTCTGTTCTTCATGAGCTGATCGCCCGCCGTCAGTTCCAGCCCCGCAATGTTTACAAAACTGGGCCTTAGCCGTTAATTCACTTCCGCATTCTTTGCAAAAATTCATGACTTTCCTCCTATTTTCCAAACACACACATGATTATTTTATACTATATTTATCGTAAGGAGGAATTTATTTTTTAGCCCGGCGGAACCGACGGCACTAAAAAACCAAACGAATGCTGGTCATCCATTTGGTTTGATAGGGCATGATTATTTTAAAAAGTATTTTTCGATATCATCAAGCATTAGATTCGCTGCAAGGACGCCTCCCGCTGTATTCCAGATGGCATCGCTCACTTTATGAACGTTTCCTTTTTTATAAACGCTTAAGTTTTTGAAAAGCGGATCATTGACATAGTCTTTCTCAATCGCGCTTGCTTTGTCATCACCTGTCTCATAGGTGTAATAGAAAAGCACATCCCCGTCCATATCAGGTATCTGTTCTTTTGTGACTTCCATTTGTCCCAAATCATTGGCTTCCTGGCCTTTCGGTCTAGCAAAACCGAGCTGGTCTAAAATCGTTCCGGCGAATGACGCTTTATGGTAAATGCGGGCATCAGCATCTGTAAAGCGGACGAGTGAGACTTTTTGTTTCACTTTGTCGCCGAGCTTGTCGTGCATGCCTTCGATTCGCTTATCAAAATCGGCGATGACTTTTTCTCCCTCATCTTTTTTATTGAGGGCTTCTGCTGACAGCATAAAGTTGTTTTTCCATTCTCCTGACAATGTTTCAGCAAAAACGGTCGGCGCAATCGCGCTTAATTTGTCGTACACTTCTTCCTGGCGCACTTTGTTTCCGATAATTAAATCCGGCTTAAGGCTGGCGATTTTTTCGATATTCGGAGCAGTCTCTGTTCCGACGTTTTCAACACCGTCCATTTCATCTTTGATGTGGTCATACCACGGATCTCCAAGCCATGACTGCACGGCGCCGACCGGCTTGACGCCCAGGGCAAGCACAGCTTCTGTCGCTTCATTTGTCAATACGACCACTTTTTTCGGCGTACCTTTGATGGTTGCAGTCCCCATTGCATGTTTTACAGTATAAGAATCTTTGCTTTCGTTCTTGTCCGCAGATGTATCTGAATCTTTATTTCCGCAGGCGGCTAATAAAAGGAACAGCGCAGCAAACAGCGTAAACCATTTAAGACGTTTCATCACATTATGTATCTCCTTTTCTCAAGTGATTTTCATTATCAAATAGATTATATAATGAATCACACTAATGTCAATAAGAATTCCTATAAATCTTTTTTGCATAGTGCTAAAAGCCGCTTTATGACGGGATGTGCTTTTCCATATACAAAAACCATGCTTTGACATCGTCTAAAGCATGGTAATAATTTTTAGTTCATTTATTGATTGAATTCATTAACTGGAAGAAGTATTCGGGTTTATGAGTCTTATTTAGATTATACCAAGAATGCAATGTATCTGGCGCAAATACGTTTAATTTTTTCAATACTTCCCTCGCAAATTCCAGGGGAGCTACTCCGGATGCAGTAACCAGATTCTCATCAGATACTGCAGATTCCATCTCATAAAATGTTTCTCCTTTATAATTAGGACAGACCGTCTTCATATACTCTAAGTCATTGCTTGTATGCTTTCTATCATCCAAGTATCCGCTATTCGCTAGTCCCACAGTTGCACCACAAATTGCAGCAACAATAGTGCCAAGCTTTAAAGCTTCGCCAAGCTTTTTCAAGATCGGTTGATGAATATCGTCTCCCCAAGTATTCCCTCCAGGTAAAATTAAAAGATCTTTACTCTCAAGAGTACACTCATCAAGGGAAATATCCGGTTTTATACGCAGCCCTCCCATCGTAGTAATCATTTCTTTATTAGCTCCTACTGTCACTACTTTTAAAGGTGCTAAATCTTTTTTGAAATATCTTCCTGAGTTTAGTTCAGCAATTAAATATCCATATTCCCAGTCTGACATTGTATTAAATACATAAAGATAAACTTTTTTTGTTTGCATCCAATAAACACTCCAATCGCAATTGATATTCCCTATTATAATTCAATACCCTGACAGCTATTGTCAGGGTATTGAATAACTTGATGAAATTTTTTTAATTCCGACAGAACTTCAAAACCTTGAATAGATTTGCCGTAACTTAAAAGTATTTCACAATCGGTATAGTCGGATCTGTCTTCCTACTTAGAAGCATGTATCTCTTTCCTTGGGAATTTAATTACATTTAAAAAAGCTTGGCCGAATCAAACGGCCAAGCTCTTTTTATGCTTACTTGTTCAAGTTGTAGAAAGATTGAATACCGTGGTATTGCGCAGTTTCAGCCAGTTGATCTTCGATGCGAAGAAGCTGGTTGTATTTCGCAACACGGTCTGTACGTGATGGCGCACCAGTTTTGATTTGTCCGGCGTTTGTCGCCACAGCGATGTCAGCGATTGTGCTGTCTTCTGTTTCACCTGAACGGTGAGAGATAACAGCAGTGTATCCTGCGCGTTTTGCCATTTCGATGGCATCGAATGTTTCAGTCAATGTACCGATTTGGTTTACTTTGATCAGGATGGAGTTGCCGACACCGTTTTTGATGCCTTCAGCAAGCTTTTTCGTGTTTGTTACGAAAAGGTCGTCTCCGACAAGCTGAACTTTTGAGCCAAGGCGCTCAGTCAGTAGTTTGTGACCTTCCCAGTCGTTTTCATCAAGACCGTCTTCGATTGAGATGATTGGGTATTTAGAAACCATTTCTTCGTACCAGTCAACCATTTCAGCAGAAGTTTTCACAACGCCTTCGCCTGCAAGATGATATTTGCCGTCTTCTTTGTTGTAGAACTCAGAAGATGCCGCATCCATTGCCAATTTCACTTCTTCGCCAGGTTTGAATCCTGCTTTTTCGATCGCTTCAACGATTGTTTGCAGCGCTTCTTCGTTAGAACCAAGGTTTGGAGCGAATCCGCCTTCGTCACCAACAGCTGTGTTCATTCCTTTAGCAGAAAGGACTGCTTTCAGGCTGTGGAAAATTTGTGCTCCCATGCGAAGCGCTTCGTGGAAGTTTTCCGCGCCGACAGGCATGATCATGAATTCTTGAATGTCAACGTTGTTGTCCGCGTGCTCTCCGCCGTTTACGATGTTCATCATCGGTACAGGGAGTGTTTTTGAATTGAATCCTCCAAGGTATTGGTACAGAGGAATCTGTAAGAAATCAGCAGCAGCACGTGCAACAGCCATTGAAACACCAAGGATGGCGTTGGCGCCGAGTTTACCTTTATTTTCAGTTCCGTCAAGCTCAATTAGCAATTTATCGATTGATACTTGCTCTGTCACATCAAAGCCAAGAAGCTCAGGGGCAATCAGTTCGTTTACGTTGTTAACAGCTGTTAAAACACCTTTTCCAAGGTAGCGGTCTTTGTCACCGTCGCGAAGCTCAACAGCTTCATACTCACCAGTGGACGCTCCGCTTGGAACGAGCGCACGGCCAAAAGCTCCTGATTCAGTGTATACTTCTACTTCAACCGTGGGATTACCGCGGGAGTCTAATACTTCACGTGCATAAACATCAACAATGTATGGCATGTTTATTTCTCTCCTTTAAATCTTATTTTTGAATTAATGAAGTTCCTGTCATTTCTTTCGGCTTTTCAACGCCGAGCAAATCCAGAAGGGTTGGTGCCAGATCCCCAAGAATTCCGCCTTCTCTTAGTGTCACGCCTTCTTTCGTGACGATCACCGGAACCGGGTTTGTCGTATGGGCAGTGTGCGGTTTGCCCTCTTCAGTAATCAGGACATCTGCGTTGCCGTGGTCGGCCGTGATGATCGCGTGTCCGCCTTTTGCAAGGATCGCGTCAACCACTTCGCCGAGACACTCATCAACCGCTTCAATCGCTTTGATCGTCGGCTCTACTTTTCCGGAATGTCCAACCATATCAGGGTTGGCGAAATTGAGGATGATCGCGTTATGATTGTCAGCCTCGATTTCTTTGACAAGCGCATCTTTCACTTCGTAAGCGCTCATTTCAGGTTTCAAGTCGTATGTTGCAACTTTAGGCGAATCGATTAAGATGCGTTCTTCACCCGGGAATTTCTCTTCACGTCCGCCGCTCATAAAGAATGTGACGTGCGGATATTTTTCAGTCTCGGCAATGCGAAGCTGTTTCAGCCCATTTTGGGATAAAACCTCGCCGACTGTATTGTCGAGATTGACAGGCTTGAATGCCACATATCCGTCAACCGTTTCACTGAAATGCGTCAAGCAGACGAAATGAAGGTTTTTCGGATGCTTGTCTCCGCGGTCAAAATCACGGAAATCGTCATTTGTGAACGTGTTGGAAATCTGAATCGCCCGGTCAGGTCTGAAATTGTAGAAAATCACGGCGTCTTCGTCTTGAATTGTCGCAACAGGCTCACCGTTTTCCTTAGTAATGACGGAAGGAATGACGAATTCATCGTGAATGCCGTTTTCATAGGAATCCTTCACAACATCAAGCGGATTTTGGTATGACGGTCCTTCGCCGTATGCCATGGCGCGATACGCTTTTTCAACACGATCCCAGCGCTTGTCGCGGTCCATTGAGTAATAGCGGCCTGACAATGTTGCAATTTCACCGACGCCAATTTCTTCGATTTGCTCCTGAAGCTCTTTGATGTATGTCTCCGCTGTTTGCGGACCTACGTCGCGGCCGTCAAGGAAGCCGTGAATATAGACGTTTTCAACGCCTTCTTTTTTCGCTAGCTTTAAGAGCGCGTACAAATGACGGATATGGCTGTGAACTCCGCCGTCAGACAGCAGTCCGAACAGATGGAGATTTGTGCCTTTTTCTTTCGCATGCTTCATAGCGGCAATGAATGTTTCATTCTGTTCGAATTCACCTTCGCGAATCGCTAAGTTCACACGCGTCAGACTTTGATAAACGATCCGCCCGGCGCCGATATTCAAGTGGCCGACTTCCGAGTTTCCCATTTGTCCGTCGGGAAGGCCCACCGCTTCTCCTGACGCTGTCAGCGTCTGATGGGGAAACTTGTTCCAATAGCGGTCATAGTTCGGTTTATTCGCTTGAGCTACTGCGTTTCCAACGGTTTCGTTTCGTAGTCCAAACCCATCTAAAATGATGAGTGCGGCCAGCTTGTTACTCATATTGACCTGCCTCCAATAATTGCACGAAAGACTGCGCTTCAAGGCTTGCGCCGCCAACAAGAGCACCGTCAATATCAGACTGCGCCATGTATTCTTTAATGTTCGCAGGTTTTACGCTTCCGCCGTATTGGATGCGGACGCTGTCAGCTGCAGCTTGTCCGAATTCAGCTTCTACGGTTTTGCGGATGTGCGCACATACTTCATTTGCATCTTGAGATGTTGAAGATTTTCCTGTTCCGATGGCCCAGATTGGCTCGTATGCGATGACTGAAGCAGCTACTTGTTCAGCTGTTAAGCCTGCAAGTCCTTTTTTCACCTGGTCAGCAACAAGTTCGTTCGTTTTGTTTGCTTCACGTTCTTCAAGCGTTTCACCTACGCAGATGATTGGCACAATGCCGTATTTGAAGGCAGCATGCACTTTTTTGTTGACAGTCTCATCGGTTTCGGCAAACATTTCACGACGCTCGGAGTGGCCGATGACGCAATATTCGACTCCAAGGTCTTTCAAAGCTGCAGGACTGATTTCACCTGTGAAAGCGCCGCTTTCTTCAAAGTGCATGTTTTGCGCGCCGACTTTCAGGTCTGTGCCTTTTACAGCTGATGTCAGCTTTTCAAGGAACAGTGCGGGCGCACAGACAACAGCTTCTGCTTTATCTGCTGCGGGAATAGAAGTTTTTACTTCTTCAACGAAGCTTACAGCTTCTGAAAGGACTTTATTCATCTTCCAGTTGCCGGCTATAATTGGTTTTCTCATGTGCTCCACTCCTTATGCAGTGTTTTGTGCTTATTTATCGTTTAATGCTTTTACGCCTGGAAGTTCTTTGCCTTCCATAAATTCAAGGGAAGCTCCGCCGCCTGTTGAAATATGGCTCATTTGATCGGCAAGGCCGAACTTTTCAACCGCAGCTGCAGAGTCTCCTCCGCCGATGACAGAGTATGTATCTTTTGCCTCTGCTAAGGCTTCAGCGACCGCTCTGGTTCCTTTGGCAAACGCGTCAAGTTCAAACACGCCCATCGGTCCGTTCCAAACGACAAGCTTGCTGTTTTTGATCACATCAGCATATGTTTCTTGTGTTTTTGCTCCGATGTCAAGCGCTTCCCAGTCGCTAGGAATTTCGCTGACCGGCACCATTTTCGTATTGGCGTCGTTTGAGAAGTCGTCTGCAACAAGCACGTCTTCAGGCATGTAGAAGTTTACGCCTTTTTCTTTAGCCCGGTCCATGAAAGACTTGGCCAGTTCAATTTTGTCTTCTTCCAGCAGGGATTTTCCCACTTCATGTCCAAGCGCTTTGACAAATGTGTAAGCAAGACCGCCGCCGATGATCAGGTTGTCCACTTTCTCAAGAAGACTTTCGATCACGCCGATTTTGTCTTTTACTTTTGCTCCGCCGATAATCGCTGTAAACGGACGTTCAGGATTTGACAAAGCTTTGCCGAGCACTTCAAGCTCTTTTTCCATCAGGAAGCCTGCGACAGCCGGAAGATGCTCTGCGATGCCTGCAGTTGAAGCGTGAGCCCGGTGAGCCGCTCCGAATGCGTCATTGACGTATACATCCGCAAGGTCAGCAAATGCTTTTGAAAGCTCGGAGTCATTTTTTTCTTCTCCCGGATAGAAACGGACATTTTCTAATACGAGAATGTCTCCGTCTTTCATGTCGGCGATTTGTGTTTTTACTGCATCACCGTATGCTTCATCTGCTTTTTTCACGTCTTTGCCAAGCAGTTCGCCAAGTCTTGCGGCCACAGGAGTTAAACGGAGCTCTTCTGAAACCTGGCCTTTAGGACGGCCCAAGTGGCTTGCGAGAAGAACTTTTGCCCCCTGCTCTGTTAAATACTGAATTGTCGGAAGTGCAGCGCGGATTCTCGTATCATCCGTAACTTTCCCATCTTTCATTGGAACGTTAAAGTCAACACGGCAGAAAACAACACGGCCTTTTACATCAATGTCTTTTACTGATTTTTTGTTCATGACTCAGGAGTTCCTCCTTTAAATGAATTACAAGCCTGAAAACGGAAATCCCTGATGTATATGGAAAAAGGGAAAGGGAGTGTGTATCCCCTTCCCTTGTCCGCTTTCATTATAGCGTTTCTCTCTTCAAGAACCAAGCCTGATTCTTTTCAATCTGCTTTCGGATTAAAGACCTTGTTTTGCAATGTAAGCGGCAAGGTCAACTACACGGTGAGAATATCCGCTTTCGTTGTCATACCAAGAAATCACTTTCACCATGCTGCCTTCCATAACCATTGTAGAAAGGGCATCGATTGTAGAAGAGTTAGCATTGCCGTTGTAGTCTTTAGATACAAGCGGCTCTTCGCTGTATCCAAGAACTCCGTTTAATTCGCCTTCTGCTGCTTCTTTAAACGCTGCGTTTACTTCTTCAGCTGTTACTTCTTTGTCAAGTTCAGCAACCAGGTCAACAAGTGATACGTTTGGTGTAGGAACACGCATTGCTCCGCCGTTCAGTTTGCCTTTCAGTTCAGGAAGTACAAGGGAAACGGCTTTCGCTGCACCAGTTGTTGTAGGAATGATGCTTTCAGCTGCCGCACGCGCACGACGGTAGTCTTTGTGCGGAAGATCAAGAATTTGCTGATCGTTTGTGTAAGAGTGAACAGTTGTCATCATACCGCGTTTGATGCCGAATTTGTCGTTAAGAACTTTTGCAAACGGCGCAAGGCAGTTTGTTGTGCAAGATGCGTTAGAGATCACTTGGTGGTTTGCCGCATCATATTTATCTTCGTTAACACCCATAACGATTGTGATATCTTCTTCACTTGCAGGAGCTGAGATGATGACTTTTTTCGCGCCAGCTTCCAAATGTTTAGCCGCATCTGCGCGTTTTGTGAAGAAACCAGTTGATTCAACAACGATTTCAACGCCTTGTTTTCCCCAGCTTAGTTTAGCAGGGTCGCGTTCAGCTGTTACTTCGATCGTTTGACCGTTAACAACTAGGTTGTTTCCGTCTACAGAAACCTCTGCATCCAATTTTCCGTGTACTGAATCATATTGTAATAGGTGAGCAAGCATGTTAGCGTCTGTCAAATCGTTAACTGCTACAACCTCAACTTCAGGATTTTTCAATGCTGCGCGGAATACGTTACGTCCAATACGACCAAAACCATTAATACCGACTTTTACTGCCATGATGATTTCCTCCTTTAAGTAAATGAGAGATATTTAATATATATTGAGGGAAGAATCTTCCCTTAATAACTGTTTTGCGGCTCCTTCATCTGTAATCAGAATCGTATTGCGGGGTTTTTTAAAGTAAGCCTCAATGGCGCCCGCTTTTGATGAGCCTCCCGCCACTGCAATAATGTTGGGGATCGAGTCAAGATCCTCCAGCTGAATGCCGACGCTGTGCACTTTGTGGATGACCTCTCCGTGACGGTCAAAATAATAGCCGAACGCCTCTGCAACAGCTTTATTTTCTTCTATCGTCTTCAAATCTTCCTCAGGTGTATTTCTTCGTTCTGCCATTGTTTTAGCATCCCCGATTCCATGAATCACCATACTGGACGATTGAATGGTCTGAAGCACTTCTTTAATAGAAGGTTCCTCAATAATAGAAGAATATGCTTCTTTGCTTAACTGGCCCGGCACAAATAACAGTTTGTATGTACCGGAAGCTTTCTCGGCCATATGGGCGCAGATCGTATTCGCCTGATTTCTGACGTTTTCACCGAGTCCGCCTCTTGCCGGAACAAAAAGCAGCTTGCGGTTTTTCGAGTCAGGCTTCATCATTTCGGCTACGGCTTCCAGGGTCGTGCCTCCGGTTACGGCGACGATATTTTCCCCTTTAAACCTGTTTTTCATGCATGTGACAGCCGCTCTCCCCATCTCTTTTTTGACCCATGGGGAATGGTCGCTGTCTCCTGACACAATGATGACCTGTTCGAGATTCAACCTCTCTTTTAATGTATTTTCCAAAAGGGTCAATCCTAAAACGTCCTTCATTGTATCTTCAAGGATTTTCAGCAGGTCAGATCCTTCAGGTGTCAGTGTCATGCCGGTCGTTTTGATTTCAAGGAGATTTTGCTCTTTTAAAAACTGAACCTCCGCCCTTAAAATCCGCTCGCTTATACCGAGACTGGCGGCAAGACTTCTTCTGCCGATAGGTTCAGTCAGCCTTATGTACTGCAGAATTTCGTACCTTTTTTGCATGACATCGAGTAGATCCGGCAATAATTTTTTTTGAGCCTGTATTAGTTGATTCATGCCAAAACGTTCCTTTCATCTCAACATGGACATTTTATGTCCCGCTATGACTGAAAACGTCCCACCTCAGCCAAAAAAAAATTGCTCCTGCTTTCATTTATTATTTTAACAGGGTTAAAATGTTTATTCAACTGTTAAGAAACATTTCCTCGACAATATTCGCACAGTTGTCACACCTGGTTTTTCTATTCTAATGATGTTTCTCTCATCTTTATCTTATGCAAATGTTATCAAAAAGTGAATCCGCCATAAAAAACAGCTTGCCCGCCAATGCTTGTATTCATCGTCACAGCTGCGTTTCGGCGCTTACGAATGATAAAGCGGCTAAACGTCCTGTCCGAACGCCGCCGTCATGACATCCTGTGAAAAACAAGGAACGGCGGTTATCCAAACACCGCCGTCAACGTCCTGTATAAGTCAGGCCCTGGACTTGAAGCGTTTTCAAAAAAAGTTTTGGTTTTTATAGAGTGATGCTGTTGCCGACAGTCCTGAGAAAGCTTGACCACTTTTAAAACGTTTTCATTTTGTCCAAAGCTTTTCGATCTCTTCCAGCGATTTATTCTTGGTTTCAGGACAAATCGTGACAACAAACAGAAAGCAGAGAATGTTGATGACTGCAAAAATCCAGAAGGTATACGCAAGGCCTAATGAGCTGATCATCATCGGTACAAATTGTCCGATCGCCCAGTTGGCTCCCCATAAGAAGATGGTCGCAATGCCGGCGGCACGCGCCCGCAGGTGATTCGGGAATATTTCAGAAATCATAATCCATGTGATAGGTCCGACCGATACACAGAATGCGGCTACAAAACCCAAAATAAAGAAGACCAGCATGAATCCGTCTGTTAATTGAAAATAAAAAGACGTACCGATTAAAATCATAAAAATAGCCATGAAGGCGGAGCCGATGGACATCAGCTTTTTACGTCCGACCTTATCAATGAGCAGAACTGCAATTACAGTAAAAATGACTTCTACGACACCGACGACACAAGTTGTAACAAATCCGGCATTCTGTCCGAATCCCATCATTTTAAATATTTCCGGCCCGTAGTATGTGATGGCGTTCATGCCGATGACCTGATTGAACAGCGCCAGCAAGATCCCGATGAACAGCGCCTTTCTGAGGCCCGGCTTAAAGAGCTGGGATAATGATCCCATCTGTTCTATCTTCAATGAATTTTCAATGTTCTCTAATTCTTCTTTTGCAACAGCTTCCCCATTAATGCGTGTAAGAATCCTCAATGCTTCTTTTGTTCTTCCGGCTTTGGCCAGCCATCTCGGGCTTTCTGGCACAACCAGAAGCACAAGGAAAAAGATAACGGATGGAACCATTCCATAGGCGAGCATCCATCTCCAGCCGGTGTGTACGCCCCATTCATATGTACCGGATCGCTGGACGGCAAGATTGATAAAGTAGGTCGCGGAGATACCCAAAATCGTAAAGAGCTGATATAAGGAAGATAAGCTTCCGCGGATGGCAGGCGGCGCCGCTTCTGTAATGTACGTGACAGACAGTGATGAACCCATGCCGATCCCTAAACCGCCGATGATTCTTGCAATGATTAAAGTCGACACGTCTTGAGAAAGGGCCGAAATGATCGCGGATATCGCAAACAACAGAGCCGCCGTCATCAAGACTTTTTTCCTTCCGAACCGGTCGCTCAAGAAACCGGAAATTCCGACTCCTACAACGCCCCCAATCATAATGCTGGATATTACAAGGCCTTCCATAAAAGGGCTCAAGCGGTACAGATCTTTCAGAAAACCGATTGCGCCGGATATGACTGCCGTATCATATCCATACAATAAACCGCCGAGTCCCGCCGCACACGAAATCAAAATGACAAATCCCATTGAATGGCTTTTGGAAACTGGAACATTCGTTTCTGCCTGAGCTGGATGATTCTTCATTTGCCTCTCCTCCTGAGAATTTTAATAAAGCGCTTTCAATACGGGGTCTTGTTGTCCGTACATATCTTAGAATAAAAGAATACAAACCTAAATTAGTACGTACAATTATAGAATAATTATATTTGTATTTTCTGTCAATATTTTTATAGATTTATTGCTCTTTTATATTGAAATTTATGTGTCCACATGTAGAGGAATAGATATACTAAAATACGATCAAGGCAAATCCATTTCAAAATAAAAAAAGCAATGGACGGGTTTTGCCATTCCATTGCTTTTTGATCTCCGTTTTATCCGTTTTTCCATACATCTGCAATGATTTCAAAGGAGCGCAGTCTATCTGCATGATCATATGTTTCCGAGTTAATCATGATTTCATCCGCCTGAGTGGTTTGGATAAAGTCTTCAAGCTTTTCCTTCACTTCTTTTGGCCCTCCGATGATCGTAGAGCTGAGCTGTTCATTTACCATTGCTTTCTCACGCGGCGTCCAGATTTGGTCCATATCATCGACAGGCGGCTTGAGCTGGGTCGGCGCTCCCCTGACAAGGTCTAAAAATTTCTGATAGTGCGATGTCGCAAGGCGCTGCGCTTTCTCGTTTGTATCAGCCGCTATGACGGTCACTCCGACCATCGCATACGGTTCGTCCAATACACCGGGCTTAAATGAGCTGCGGTACAGTTCTAAAGCAGGCACCGTATTTGCCGGCGAAAAATGAGCCGCAAACGCAAACGGCAAGCCGAGCTCTCCCGCAAGACGGGCGCTGAATCCGCTGGAACCGAGCAGCCAAATCGGCACATCGAGTCCTTCCCCCGGGATCGCGCGCACATGATGTCTCACATTTCCGGACGGTTTAAAATAATTGCGCAGCTCTTCCAATTGCTCTGGAAAATCTTCGCCGCTGTTGAGGTTCCGTCTTAATGCCCGCGCTGTCAATTGATCCGTTCCCGGCGCCCGGCCGAGCCCCAAGTCAATTCTTCCGGGATAGAGCGACTCAAGCGTTCCGAATTGCTCCGCAATCACAAGGGAAGAGTGGTTCGGCAGCATAATACCGCCCGATCCGACGCGAATCTTCTCTGTTCCCCCGGCAATATAGCCGATCAAAACAGATGTGGCCGAACTCGCAACACCATCAATATTATGGTGCTCAGCCAGCCAGAACCTGTGATAACCCCATTCTTCGGCATGGCGCGCCAAATCCATGGAATGTTTAAAGGATTGGGCCGCATTTCCGCCTTGTACGATAGGAGACAGATTCAATACGGAATACTTTGTATTTTTAAAATGCTGTGCTGACATTTTTTCTCCTTCTTCCTGATGAGTATTGTCATTAGAACGATAACACAACAGGGATCATGATTTAAAGAAATTAGTTCGATTGATATCGAACTAATATTCAAAAAGCTTGCCTCCTTGTTGCGGAGGCAAGCAAAGTTAACCATTGACATTAGGCTTTCGCCCTTTAAACAGATAAGCGACGGTAATGAACATGTATATTCCCGCCGTGACCAAGGTAATGACGATCGAAGTTGTTAAAACGACGCCGATTAATATCGCCGTCAGCGCAAGAATCGCCAGCCAGGTCGTATAAGGAAACCACTTGACATGATAGCCTGCCGTTACGGTCTGACCGCGTTTTCTCGATTTTAAATGGGCGATGGCGATCAGCATCCAAATCATCAGGACCGTATAGCCGAGAGAGCCCATCAAATAATCAAATGTTTGGCTGCCTGCGAATAGAGAAAACAATACACCTACATATAAGAAAGACGTACATAACAAGATCGCATAAACCGGCACTTTTTTGGCGGACAGCTTTGAAAAGATTTTCGGCACCCGGCCGTCTGAAGCCTGTGTATACAAAATACGGGAAGCGCCGTAAAGTCCGGAGTTCATAGAAGAGATGATCGCCAATAAAATGACGGCATTCATCAAGTGATCCGCTCCGGGAATCCCTATCATCTTAAAGACCATCACAAAAGGGCTTTCTGACACACCATTGACTTGATTCCACGGAATCAGACTGACGATAATGAAAAATGGAAGGAGATAAAAAGCAATAATCCGTATCAGCGTGCTGCGGACGGCTCTTGGTACGACCTGCTCCGGGTTTTTCGTCTCCGCCAAGGTCACACCGATGATTTCAGTTCCTCCATATGAATAGATAACGACTAACATAGCCGTGATCAGCCCGGCGGCGCCATTCGGAAAAAAGCCGCCATGATCGGTTAAATGAGAAAATCCAACTGCAGTATGATTGCCAAATGAGAAAAATAACAAAATAAATCCGGCTATAATAAAAACGACAATCACCGTGATTTTAATCAAAGCGAGCCAATACTCCGTCTCTGCAAAGCTTTTGACAGAAAGTAAATTCACGCTGGTGATGACAAGAGAAACAAACAGCGCCAGCACCCAAATCGGCACTCCCGGCAGCCAATATTGCAAAAATATCGCGGCGACGACAGCCTCTGCTGCAATATTCAGCACCCACATTTTCCAATAAATCCAGTCTAAAAAATAAGCGGCGTACGGCCCTAAAATCGATTGAACCAGGTCCCTGAATGTCCTGGCTTCATGATGTCGAACAGCCATCTCCGCGAGCCCCTGCATAATGAACAGCAAAACCACCCCGCCGATCAGGTAGGCGATCAATACGGAAGGCCCTGCTAAATCTATCGCTTTGCTGCTTCCTTTAAATAATCCCGCTCCGATCGCTCCGCCCAGCGCCATCATCATAATATGACGGGCAGTCATCGTGCGCTCAAGCTTCTCTATTTCTTTCTCCATCTTTCATTCACTTCCTCTATTTAAAATAAAAAGGCTCATCGTCTCTTTTTCTTCTTCTGAAGATAAAGAGACGATGAGCCTTTGAAGCCAACCGCGGTACCACTCTTATTGATTCTATGACTAGAATCCAGCTTTCTTTAGCACAGCCCGCGCTGCGCTATACCCGATAACGAAGGTTAACCGTAAAGCCTTCAGGAATTGATGTCTTTCCCTTTTAGCTAGTCCACTCCCGGGCGAGTTCAAAGATTCATTAGACTGCGTCGCACCAACCCGCAGCTCTCTTTGCCAATGATGGTCTTTTACTGCTCCCGTTCTTCGTGTTTTCTCTGCCTGAAAATATATTCATATAATATACGTTCTTATTTTCACTTTGTCAATACGAAAAAGTGTAACTAAATTTTAAAATTTAAATTTTTCTTTATTTTCAAGGAGAATTGCCTTTTCTATTAAGAAATGCAAGAGGATAAGAGCACAACTTTATCTTACTTAGAGAGTTTAAGATCGAAGAATGAAGAAAAAATCAGCAAATATCCTCCGAAAAAAATAGTTAAATTGAAATATTATTCAAACTTTACAAAATATTTTAACGATGATAGAGTGTGAACCGAATCATGATATCAGCTAAAGGAGGAAAAAACATGAGAAGACTTTCGTTAATGGTGATCTTGTCCGTTTTGACCCTCGTCTTCAGTTCATCATCAGTCAGCTTTGCAAAGGACATTCCCGAAAATAGGTATACTTCGCCTACGGATGCCGAATTTAGCCAGATTGAACAAATCTTACAGGACGCTGATGTCCAAACCGACAATTTGCAGAAGGAGTATGGGGTGATTGTCAATGACCCTTCCGAAAAAGTCGGCATCATTTCAGACATCCCTGCTGAAAAAGATGACTGGAGCCATGTCAGCTTCAATTCATACTATGTCGACCTCAGCAGCGGCACATTAATCGCTGAAGTGCAATTTCATTTTAAACAAAACGATGACGGTACTTCTGAGACCGAATACAAAAATCTAACGAATGGCGGAAAGTATTTCGTCAAACTTGATAAAGACGGAAATGTAATCGATGAAGAAACAGTCGGCGACATGTCGATTTTATGGAAATATTAACCTACTGAATGCTCCCTTTTAAAAACGCCCTTTTACGGGGCGTTTTTTGCATCGATACATATTTTTAGAAAGCATTAAATTTTCGTGTCCATGGTCATTCAATGCTTTCTTTTGAAGAAAATGTCGAGCTTGATGACACCTCGGATTCATGATCGGACAGGTTATTGCGATGTCAAAGCACAGGCGATCATCCTTCTCTGTATAGGGGGATATCATCTTCATTTAAGCACATTTTTTCGGCTCCTGATTCGACAGTTGCTGAAAAAACCCTGAAACATTTTTTCAGGGTTTTTGATGATGGAGCTCTATGATACATTCTGTCTCCCTGTGTCATCCAAAAAAATATCTTCAAGCGATGGTTCATCGACATGAATCCTGTAAATACCCACTTTGCAGTTGGTTAGTACTCTGACGATGGCAGGGATTTTGTCTTCTGAATTCACGACGATCGAAAGCTCATTGCCCCGAAATTCAACCTGTTCGCCGGCGGATTCTAAAAAACCGTTGATCAGACTGTAATGCTGTTCAGGAATATCCGAATGCCGGATCTGAACCGTAATGTTTGACATGAAGTGTTTCCTTAATTCACCAAGCGTACCTTCTTTTAGAATACTGCCATTCTTCATAATGGCAATCCTTGTACACATTTTCTCGATCTCATTCAAATTATGGGATGTCATAAAGATCGTCTTTCCTTCTTTTTGCAGATCCATAATCAGTTTTTGTATGTACAGACCCGATTCGGCATCAATACCGGATGTCGGTTCATCCAAAAAGATTAATTCAGGATCATGAATGATCGCTTGGGCAATGCCTAGCTTTTTCTTCATGCCAAATGAATATGCGCCCGCTTTTTTATCGGCATGCTCCAGCAGTCCGACTCTTTCTAAAACGGCTTTGCACTGCGTTGTTGATACGCTTTGGCCGTTTAGCTTGGCGAAATATTTTAAGTGCCCGACCGCCGTCAGTGAATCATAAAGGGTTGAATAATCCGGGAGCACCCCTATGCGATGCTTCACTTTTTCAATCGAAGATTCGTTTAATAAGCGAAAGCTTCCTGCAGATGGCTGAATGATTCCTGTGATCATATTAATAAATGTTGATTTTCCCGCCCCATTGCGGCCCAGGAATCCGTAAATCTCGCCTTTTTTCACCTGAAGATCAACATGATCGACGACCGTTGTGGCGCCGTAGCTTTTCATCAGTCCGTTTGCCTCGATCACCATCTCCATTATAAATCTCTCCTTTTAAATAAAACGATTGCTCCGAACAAGACCGCGAGTGCGTAAATCAAGTCGATAAGGATGAAATAGCTTCCAAGATCAGCGTAATAGTAAGGTGTAACATATTTAAACGAGCTGATCATGACATTTTCAGAGTTGATAGCCCAAAAGCTGAAAACGGGAAAGAAAAGGGCAAATACAATTCCGAAAAATATGGACATAGCAGGCTTGGAAAAAATAACGGAAAATAGCAGATTTAAAGCAATTGCAGCTGCAAGAAATGCCATACATTCAACAGCTCCGAACCAAAAAAATGTTCTGGAAACCATCATAACCAATAGGAAAGACGCTGTCATACAAATGATCCAAAACAACCAGACTCCTAAAAATTTCCCCACTATAATCTTGGTGTGCGAGGTTTTCGTCACAAGAAATCTAATGGTTCGCGAATTGACTTCCCGGTTGATCATATCATGGGATAATCCCGAAATGATCAGAAAACCAAACAGAAAGACGATGACGGCTATTCCGGCTTCGTTCGGGTTATCACCCAAACCCAAATCGCGAATAAGATCGGCCGGTGCGTTTTCGATGAGTTCCGCAACTTTATAGCTCACCCAAAAAATAATAATCATGATAATAATTGATTTGATACTTTTAAAAAGACTTTTAAATTCATTCAGACAGATGGCCCACATGACGTGTCACTCCTTCACTACCTTCCATTATAGGGAGTGAACATTATCGGGAAATAATCATATCCTTAACTTTACCTTAAATCGTTGAACTTCCCCTATACTGGAAGATGTATCATAGCAGAGACTAACCTAAAAGAAGGAAATTAAATTTGTTTAAAATCAGCGAGTTCTCCAAGCTGAGCCAAGTCCCTGTAAACCCTGCGCTACCATGATCAAATGGGATTGTTAAAACCGACTCATACTGATGCAGAAACAGACTGCCGTTACCTTACGGCATATCAGCTTTTTCCATTGAATCGTATTTAGGCCTTTAAAGAGCTGGGGTTCACACTTTAACAGATTGGCCATCTCTTGGATGAAGATGTTTCAACGGATCAGAATCGCGCGGCATGTTTCGGCTGAAAAAAGCCGAGATTCAGACGCTGCTGGAAGAGGAGCAGGCATCCCTGCAATGGATAGAAGAACGGCTTGAACAGGTAGAAAAGGAAGGACGTTTTGTAACAGAGTTCGAGGTCGTTCTCGAAAAGCATGGGGCTGGTTTCTTTGCGACAACAGACTTCACTGAGGCGAATTCCCGCTCTCTTCGAACAGTTGAATGTTCAATTGGTGAATATATCAACATCTTCACTTCCTCAGGATCGTTCTTTGGCATGGTTGTGAAGAATGTGAGGATGAAATTGATTTAGAAGCAGGCTATCTGATCAAACGGCCACTTTCTGCACACCTGCATAACGGTCGGAAGTCCCTATGATGGCGGCTCTATTGCACCGTTGCCGCCCGTCAAGCCCTTGCAACGCAAGTGCTCATTTAGCCGGTTGGGATTGAACAAAAAGGTATCGAATGAAGAAAAATGCACCGCTCCGCGAAGTGTTTTTTCATCCCGACCATGAACATTCAAATGACTGTATAGCGGAAGTGCAAATTCCCGTTGAAAAAAAACAGGTTTTCCACCCACTATCAAGAAAGGGATTCGAAACAAATCATGACGGAATTGAATATCCCAGTGACAATCCAGGACGAAACGGTGCTGCCGGTTATTCCAAGGAGCTGAGCATATTAAACATACCTTCAGAGGATAGAACACTCTGAAGGTATGTTTCTAGCGGTCTGTTACGACAATATAAGCCGCTTTAACAGGGCCATGGACGCCGACAACCAGATCCATTTCAATATCGGCTGAATTGCTTGGTCCTGTTATATAGTTGATGCATGACGGGATGACTTCTCCGTCTGCAATCTTTTGTTTGATGATTCCGCTTGCCTGTGTCATTCTCGGAACGATCGAGCTTTTTGGAACGATCGCAATGTATGTCGTTGGCAGCAAGCTGACAGAACGCCCTTTGTCTTTTGAACTGAAAAGGACGACCGTTCCCGATTCTGCCAGAGTGATTTCGCTGAAGGTAATGCCGATGTTTGCCTGTTCGGCGTGCTGAATATTTTCCTCTCCCGCAGCGGCATTCCATTCCCATACCTTAGTGCCTTCATTCGGCCATCTGTCTGTTAAAAGGCTTGACAGTCCGTACTCTTGAAAACGGTTATCTTTTGGAACAATGACAGGTCCGCCTCCAAATCGCGATGCTTGTTCATACAAGGCATCATGCAGGCCGATGGCGTCTGTTTCAATCAGTTCTGTATGAATCTTCAGGCAGTGCTCTTTTAAGACGCCGACCAGCTCATCTTGCGTATAGCCTTGGTACACCCGGTGCTGCGGCTGATGGGCGTAATCGGGAACAGAGACGCCGGCTGACCGCCTATCTCGGCCGAGCCTTTCCGCAATCCGGTTTAAAAAGCTGTCTTTGTTTTGGATTGTTCCGTTTGTCATCTGTCTTCCCCCTTATCGTTCTGTCTGTCCTGAAACCAGTCGCGGAACCTAGACCCATTCGGTGCGGGGAAATCGCGAATTTGCGTCCATTGTTTTAACGGACCCGGCCCCTTCGTAATTTTTTCACCGTCTTTAAACGGCTTCATCGCTGCCGGAGCCCATTTCGAGCCCATTTTGTAAAGGGACGGCGTAGAAGTCCCCAATCCGAACGCCTTCATCGCCAGCTTTTCTGAAATCGGTGCGCGCCCTTCTTTTTCGACGATGCGCTGCCTATGTTTTAAGAGCAGCTCATGAAGCGGAATTTTAACCGGACACGCTTCCGTGCAGGCGGCACATAATGAAGAAGCGTAAGGCAGCTCCTTGTAATCGTCATACCCTCCGAGAAGCGGCGATAATACCGCCCCGATGGGACCGGAATAAATCGAGCCGTAAGAATGGCCGCCGACATGGCGGTAGACCGGACAGACATTGATGCAGGCCGCACAGCGGATGCACTGAAGGACGGATTGAAATTCGGTTCCGAGAATCTTCGAACGCCCGTTATCAACGATAACGAGATGGAATTCCTCCGGTCCGTCTGCTTCATCTGGCAGTTTCGGCCCCGTCAAAGCTGTGATATAGCTTGTCAGCCGCTGGCCGACCGCGCTTCTGGTCAGCATTCCGACAAGAACTTCAAATTCGTCGAATGATGGGACGATCCGTTCCATTCCCATCACGGTGATCTGTGTTTTCGGAATGGTCGTCACAAGGCGTCCGTTTCCCTCATTTGTGACGAGGCTGACAGACCCTGTATCGGCAATTGCAAAATTGCAGCCTGTAATGCCGATGTCCGCCTCCAAAAACTTCTTCCTGAGCACGGCTCGTGCGTGCATGACGAGCTCCTCAGGCTGTTCCGTTTTGCGATAGCCGATCCGTTCTTTAAATACGTCGCGGATCTGTTCTTTGTTTTTATGCAGCGCCGGGGCGACGATATGTGATGGCGGATCATGGTCGTCAATCTGGAGGATGTACTCTCCCAAATCGGTTTCGACCACTTCACAGCCTTCGCTTTCAAGCGCTTCATTCATATTGATTTCTTCCGTGACCATCGACTTTGATTTCACAATTTTTTTGCCGTTTTTCTTTTTCACGACATCGCGGATGTAGCCTGCTGCTTCCTCGGCCGTCTCAGCAAAAAAAACGTGCCCGCCTTTTTTGGCGACATTTTCGGCGAGCTGTTCGAGATAATAGTCAAGGTTCGCCAGCACGTGCTGCCTGATTTCTTCGGCAAGCGACCGCCATTCTTCCCAGTTTCCGAGCTCTTCCGCCGCCTCGAGCCGCCTCGCTCTTAGACGCTCTTGGGCGCTTGAGACGGCTCCCCTCATAAACTCATTTTCAAGCCCTTCTGATACGCGTTCTTTAAATTTTTGTGTTCCGATCTTCATCGCCATGACCATCTTCCCCCTCTATCTGTTAAATGACCGGATGTCTGTTATCTGCTGTTTAAAACCTCTGCAATGTGCATGACTTGTATCGGCTTTTCTTTCCTGCCGATTCGCCCCCCAATATTCATCAAACAGCCGCAGTCCGCCCCGATCAACACATCTGCACCCGTGTCTTCAACACAAGCCACTTTTTCATCGACCATCTGCTCGGATATTTGCGACATTTTCACCGAAAATGTCCCCCCAAATCCGCAGCAATCATGCTTGCGCTCTAGCGGCACGAATTCCAGCCCTTTCACATGGCTGAGCAGTTTCATCGGTGTGTCTGCCACGCCCAGAAGCCTTGTCATGTGGCATGAGGTATGATAAGTTGCCTTTTTCTCCAACTGTGCCCCTACGTCTTCTATCTTCAATACATTGACGATAAAGTCTGTCAGCTCATACGTTTTATCAGCCAGCCGCTGCGCTTTGTCCGCCCAGGCAGGCTCATCCCGGAAAAGGTGCGGGTATTCTTTAAACATAAAAGCGCAGGATCCTGAAGGGCTGACGACATATTCAGCGGATTCAAACGTTTCAATCATGCGCCTCATCGCTTTTTTCGAGTCTTTGACATAGCCGCTGTTGTAGGCAGGCTGTCCGCAGCAGATCTGGCCTTCGGGAAAATCCACTTCACACCCCAGCCGTTCCAGCAGTTCAACGGTTGCCTTTCCGACATTCGTCTGAAACATGTCAACCAAACACGTGATAAACAGTGAAACTTTCATCTTGATCCCCTCTCCCGACCTAAGATAATCAGGTCATCTGATGACTTGGTTAAAAAACCCTCTTTCTCCATCTTACAACTTGTGAACATTTTTTGAAAGGGGTTTCTTTTTGGTTTTCACTCAGTCATGCCTATGAAAAGCAGGACGCCGCTGCTTTTCAAATGGCTGTTTCATCGGCTTGTTTAGTTTCTTCAAAGTAGGCGGCCAGCACCTTTTCCACGTTTGTCAAATGATCAAGCATGGCTTTTTCCGCTTTTTGGCCGTCCCGTTCCTTCACGGCCTGATAGATGGCTTCATGCTCCTCATAAAGGCGTTGAACAGATGTTTTTTTGGAAAACAGCCAGATTTTGCGCGTTTCTCTCATCGTTTCAATCAAAAGGGATGAAACATGATTCATCAGGCCTTTTAACAGATCATTTTGCGATGCCCCGGCTAGCGCCAAATGAAAGGCAAGATCGGCTTTTTCGCCAAGCTCTCCGTTCCCGTCCGCCTGTTTCATATCTTGAAGCGCCGTACGCATGTGTTCCAAGTCTTCTTCCGTGCGTTTTTGAGCCGCTCCGGAAACAGCGCCGATTTCAAGAATTTTGCGCACTTCAAGGAGCTCGGCGACATCCTTCTTTTTCATCAGCAGGGCAGCGGAAAGAGGAATCGAGACTTGATCGGACTCAAACCTCTTGACATAGGTGCCTTCTCCCTGCCTCATTTCCACCATCCCCATCGCTTTCAAAGCGGACAGCGCTTCCCTGACTGCTGAGCGGCTGACTTGAAAGCTCTCCGCAAGCAATTGGACGGAGTCAAGCTTCTCACCCGGCTGAATCTCTCCGTTTTTAATCGATTCAAGAAGGGCTTCTGCCACTTCTTCATATATTTTTTTCGTCTTGATTTGTTTATATTTCAATTTTTTTCACCTCTTAAACAGACTGGGCTTGATGCATCATTCTTCTTATTATACCGTTCTTTGCGTCCGGAACATATAGCAGGAAGTCATACAAAAAAAGATTGTAATTTATGACATTGAGAAATATAATGCTAAATGATCGGTCTTATCATCATGTCATCTGATGATTAGAAACAAAGGGGGAATTGAAGATGGGATGGACACAGGTGTATACACCGCTGGGGAATAGCTTACCGCTATCTTCACTCGCAGCGCTTATTCCGATTTTGTATTTCTTTTGGGCTTTGGCCATCAAACGAATGAAAGGGCATACAGCCGGGTTGACGACTTTGCTGATTGCATTGGTGCTGGCTGTTTTCGTTTACGGAATGCCGGCCGAAAAAGCCGTGATGTCGGCGTCGCAAGGTGCAGTATACGGACTTTTGCCAATCGGCTGGATTATTATCACATCGGTTTTTTTGTACAAGCTTACGGTCAAAACCGGACAATTTGAAGTGATTCGCAGTTCCGTTCTGTCAATCACTGATGACCGGCGCCTGCAGGCACTTTTGATAGCGTTTTCATTCGGGGCGTTTTTAGAAGGGGCGGCAGGCTTTGGCGCACCGGTCGCCATATCCGCTGCATTGCTTGCAGGACTTGGGTTCAACCCTTTATATGCGGCAGGCATCTGTTTAATCGCCAATACGGCGCCGGTCGCCTTCGGTGCGATCGGGATTCCGATTATTGCGGTTGAAGGGCCGACCGGCATTCCGGCGATGGAGATTTCAAAAATGGTCGGACGCCAGCTGCCGTTTTTATCTGTTTTTATTCCATTTTATTTGATCGTGATCATGAGCGGATTCAGAAGATCTTTGGAAGTGCTGCCGGCGATTTTAGTGTCAGGCGTTTCGTTTGCTGTGACCCAGTATCTCAGCTCGAACTTTTTAGGACCCGAGCTTCCGGATATTTTATCAGCGATCGTTTCACTTGTTGCACTTTCCGTTTTCTTAAAATTCTGGAAGCCGAAAACGACATTCAAATTTCCGCACGAGAAGGAAGCAGCTGCCGCAGCCGAGGCGGAACAGCCTGAATATCGGCAAGGTGCATATTCTGCAGGGCGGATTTTCAAGGCGTGGACACCGTTTTTATTGCTGACCGCAATGGTTTCCCTTTGGGGAATTCCCGCTGTGAAACAGGCGCTGACCGGACATTATGAAGGGTCAAATCCATTGCTGATTGTTTTAAATGAAGCCGGCAGCCGGCTGTCATTCGCGCCGGGTGTGCCTTTTTTGCATAATCAAATACTGGACTCATCAGGAAAACCGATCGAGGCTCTTTATAAACTCGAATTGCTAGGATCAGCAGGGACGGCTATACTGATTGCAGCTGTACTGACAAAGTTTGTGACGGCCATTGCCTGGAAAGATTGGGGCGTTGTGCTGATAGATACGCTGAAGGAGCTGAGAAAGCCGGTATTGACGATTGCTTCTGTCGTCGGCTTTGCCTATGTCACCAACTCTTCGGGCATGAGTACGACCCTCGGCATGTCACTGGCGATGACGGGTGCGATGTTTTCGTTTTTCTCTCCTGTTCTTGGCTGGCTCGGCGTATTTATTACAGGTTCTGACACGTCCGCAAATTTGTTGTTCGGCAGTCTGCAAAAAGTCACCGCAACATCGGTCGGAATGGAACCGGTGCTGTCTGTAGCAGCCAATTCTTCCGGCGGTGTCACAGGAAAAATGATTTCTCCGCAATCCATTGCGGTCGCCTGTGCAGCTGTCGGTCTAGCGGGGAAAGAGTCGGACTTGCTCCGCTTTACACTGAAGCATAGCTTATTTCTCTTATTCTTGGTTTGTATGATCACATTCCTGCAGCATCATGTGTTTTCATGGATGATTCCGTAAAAAAGGGCCGCCGGCACTGCCGGTCGGCCTTTATTCATATCGTTTTCTGATGGATGAAGGCAGAATGTTGAGCTGGTCTCTGTATTTGGCAACTGTTCGCCTGGAGATGACGACACCGTGCTTTTCATTTAACAAATCGGCCAGCTTCTGGTCCGAAAGCGGTTTCATTTTATTTTCTTCTTCGATCAGACGGCGAAGATGCGCTTTGACTGCATGACTTGACGTATGACCGTCAGAGGCATCTTTTACTTTTGCTGAAAAAAACCGCTTGAGCTCGCATAGCTCATAAGGCGTTTGCACAAACTTCCCTTTCACCGCCCGGCTCACCGTGGATTCATGAATGCCGAGGGCATCGGCGATTTCTTTTAATGTCAGAGGCTGAATTTCATTTTTTCCTTTTAGAAAATAATCTTTTTGCCGAACGATGATTTCCCCCATGACCCTGCTCATCGTTTCCCTTCTTTGTTTAAGGGCATTGTCAAGCCATTTCCACTGCCTGTATTTATCGGATATAAAGGCGGAGGCGTCATCATTCGCCCGTCTCTCTAAAAACGGCTCATAAAACGCATTAAGCTGGATGTCCGGAAAAGAACGGCTGCTGAGTTCAAGCATCAATTTTCCGTCCTGAATGAAAATGATCAAGTCAGGTTCAATGTAGACGTCCCGCTCCCCAGCGTCATAAAGCAAGCCAGGCCTCGGCGTCAGTCCGGTGATAAGATCCTGAATATCCTGAAGCTCTAAAAGGGAGAGACCCGCTGCGGCAGAAAGCTCTTTCCATGCTTTGTTAGCGAAAAGTTCGAAATAGCTGGACATGACTTTTTCCGCATCTGCCGTTTGTTTTGGGAGCCGCCTCAATTGAATAAGGATGCATTCCTTGAGGGATCGCGCTCCTATTCCGGCAGGTTCAAGCGTCTGCAGTTTTGCCAGGACTGTTTCGACTTCCTCGCTTGGCACAGACAGTGCGGAGGCGATAAAGGACAGCTTTTCTGTCACATATCCGTTTGAATCAATCGATTCAGCCAAATAGCTGAATATGCGCTTCTCCCGATCTGACAAATGCAAATCGAGCGCCTGCCGTTTTAAAGCGCTTTTTAAATCCTCATGCGTCGTTCCGGCAGGAAGCGGATATTCTCTTTGTAAATGCTGATTGGTTTTATGGTAAAATGATCGTGGAATATCGGGGTCTTTCCGTTCGATAAGAGGGTTTTCCAGTGAGAGTTCATCAATCCGGCTGTTAAGCTCAGCCGAAGTATACTGCAGCATATTAATGGCTTGTGTAAGCCCCTGTGTCAAGTGAAGTTTTACCGTTTGCTGCTGCTGCACATTCAAGTTCATCATTTCTCCCCCTCCCATTATTAGTTTACACGATCGATTCCGTACCGTATAGACATAAAAAGGAGTGTTTTCCATTGTCAGAACTTTTTTCTGTGCCTTATTTCATAGACAATTTTAAAACCCATATTGAAATGAATCCAAATGAGGACAAGGTGCATGCGATGAACAGCTATTACCGCTCCGTCGTTTCAACGCTTGTTCAGGATCAGCTGACAAAAAATGCAGTCGTTTTAAAACGGATTCAGCATTTGGATGAGGCTTATAACAAAGTAAAACGTGAAGAAGCATAGCATGAAAAAAGCCGTCTGTTACGCATGAACAGGCGGCTTTTCTGTTTTTGTCCCGTCTTTTTGTATCAGCTTTGTATTCGGGATGTCTTTCATCCATGTATTGTAGTAGTTCGCGTTTTTTCCATAGGAGTTGTCGATTACGACGTTCTCCTTTTGCAGCAGGCACGATAAAATATGGCCGTGCAGCCTTGAAGTGACAACCGATTCATAACGGCTGAAAAAACGGATCGATTTGCTGACGAGAGAATCTGAATAACGTCTCCAATAAGAAGCGATCGGCAGCGGATTTCCCGCTTTTTTGTTGAGAATGTTTAAGGTTTGAAGCCGCTTGATGCCGCGCTTGTCTTTATCGGACAAAATCACGTTCCAGTCATATGTATCAGGCTCTCCTGCTGTCTGTAAAGTGCTGTTGGCTTCCTTATCCGTTCTGATCAATCGCAAAACAGATGCCGACGGGTTTTCAGAAGGTGCAATCGGCCAGAGCTGATGGGCCATATCCGGCATCATTCTCAGGTTTTTCAGCCCTTCGAAGCGTTCAGCAGCAAACTGGAATGACGCCTTTTCTCTTGCAAATAAATGAAGATCCTGATGAGCTGTTAAAATGTCCCGCGTTCGCTTGATATTTTCTTCATTTTCATAATAAATGGACTGCGGCAGAATCACGATCCGGTTGTCAGGATAGTGCTGGACAACACGCTCCCTGAATTGCTGGAAGTGGGGATACAAATCACCGAAGTTTCCTCCGCCCTGGCAGACAATAATCACATCCTTAGGAATGTTGCGGCCGGGAATGAAGTTTTCTGCGTTCCACCTTTCGCGCACCCGAATCCCGTACGCTTTAAAAAATGCTTCCGTTCCTTTCATGATCAGCAAATCGCCTACATTCCCGTAAAGGGGGTAGTCCAAATAAACGACTGACGAATGCCTCGGTATGACATCCAATATTTCTCCCAGCTTCTCTTTTAAGCTGTCCATGGAATATGTAATCGCCATGTTTAGCACCTCATTTATATTTAATCCGGTCGGCAAGCACCTGAATAACCCGGTCTTGTTCTTCTCGTGTCAGGCTTGATCCTGACGGGAGGCATAGTCCTCTGTGAAATAAATCATCGGCAACAGATCCGCTTTCATCATGCGGATAAAAGGCGGCGCCATTAAAAAGCGGCTGTCTGTGCAGAGGCTTCCATAACGGACGCGCTTCAATATTCTCGCCGGCAAGCTGTTCAATGATCTCCGCGGGCGATGTTTTAATCTTTTTTTCATCAAATGTTAATGTCGTCAGCCAGCGGTTCGACATGCCAAATTCAGGCATGAAGTCTACACCGTCCATTTCAGAGAGCGCCTCTTGATAGCGCTCGAAAATGGCGCGCCGGGCATTCACCCTGTCATCCAAAACTTGGAGCTGGGCAATGCCGATTCCGGCGAGCACATTGCTCAACCGGTAATTGTAGCCCGTTTTTTGGTGCTGATAATGGATCGCCGGCTCCCGCGCCTGGGTGGCTAAAAACCGCGCTCTTTTCAAAGCGTCTTCATCATCGCTGACAAGCATCCCCCCGCCTGAGGTCGTGATAATTTTATTGCCGTTGAACGAGTAAATGCCAAAGCGGCCAAACGTTCCGCTCTTTCTGCCTTTGTACACAGATCCTAGAGATTCTGCCGCATCTTCAATGACAGGCACCGCAAATCTGTCGCAAATCTCGATAATCTCATCCATTTTGGCGCTTTGCCCGTACAAATTGACAACGATGACCGCTTTCGGAAGATGTCTGGCCCGCTCCGCCTCGTCAAGCGCCCGTTCAAGCGCTTGAGGCGACATGTTCCATGTATCTCTTTCAGAATCAATAAACACCGGCTCGGCCTGCTCATACAAAATGGGGTTGGCGCTTGCGACAAATGTAAAAGAGGAACAAAATACAGTATCGCCTTTTCCAGCTCCCAATAACTTGAGTGCGAGATGAATCGCGGCTGTTCCCGAGCTGACGGCGGCCGCACCGGCCGTTCCGGCATAGGCGGCAAGTTTTTCTTCAAATGTATCGACCAGGGGGCCGAGTGGTGCGATCCAGTTTGTCCTGAAGGCTTCAGCTACATAGCGCTCTTCCTCTCCGCTCATATGCGGCGGCGATAAATAAATTCGCTTTTTCTGACTCATTTTTTTCACCCTTTTTACAACTGTGATTTGATTGTTCTTGCAGGAACTCCGACTGCTGTTGCATCATCTGGGATATCATCTATGATCGCTGCACCCGCTCCCGTCACGCTCCGGTGTCCGATCGTTTTCCCCGGGATAACGACCGTCCCCGCTCCGACATGCGCCCCGTCCATAACCGTCACGCCTCCGGTCAAAACCGTTCCCGGTGAAAGATGGACATAGTCGCCGATTTGATTGTCGTGTTCGACGATCGCACCTGTATTGACAATACTGTGCATACCGATACAGGCATCGGCTTGGATGACGCTGGCCGCCATTACAACAGATCCCCTTTCAATCCGGGCCGATCTGCTGACCGCAGCAGACGGATGAACCAGTACCGCATACCGTTCAAGGGGAAGGCCTAGGCTTTCAAATAACTTTTTTCGCAGATTATTTCTGCCGACGGCGATGATGAATTTCACATCAGGACACAAACGAATCAGTTCGTCTGCCGCGAATGAAGGTCCATGATAAACACCGTTTTCAATGTGAAGCGATTCAAACCGGTCATCGAGAATTCCGGCAAGCACTGTATCCGGACGCTCTTCAACGATATCCCGGATGACTTTGCCGTGGCCTCCGGCACCGATGATCACCATTCTTTGCATCAGGCATTCCTTCTCCCTGTAAATTTTTCCGTGGTCACGTGTCGATCTTGGCTGACGCCTTCCGATTTCAGCACTTTTCCGACTGTTAGCAAAAGGATTTTGATATCAAGCAAAAAAGACCGGTGATCCACATACCAGACATCGAGTTCAAATTTTTCTTCCCATGTCACTTTATTTCTCCCGTTAATTTGCGCCCAGCCCGTGATGCCCGGTCTGACTTCGTGGCGTCTCCACTGTCTTTTTGTGTAAAGGGGAATATACTCCATCAAAAGGGGACGGGGACCGACAAGGCTCAGGTCGCCCTTGATGACATTAATCAGCTGCGGCAGTTCATCCAGGCTCGTTTTTCTGATCAGCCTGCCCGTTTTTGTCAGCCGTTTTTCGTCGCTGAGCAGGTTTCCCGCTTCATCTCTTTCATCAGTCATCGTTCTAAACTTATATAGTGTAAAAGGTTCGCCGTTCAAGCCCGGACGGGTTTGGCGGAATAAGACAGGCGAGCCGATTTTCCACCTGATGAGACAAGCCGTGAAGATCATGGCCGGGCTGAGAGCAGCCAGCAAAATCACCGCGAATACAAGATCGAAAAAACGTTTAGCTATCATGAAAACCGCACCCCTTTCTTTTATTTGAAAAATCCCTTTTGAAAAGGGATTGATGCAGAAGACCGCAACGTCTTTAGCTTGGCTGAAACGGCAATCCGTTCATCTTTTGTAAGCATCACAAAATAAGCAAACAGCACATAAGCGCCCGTGGCCACCAGCCCCGTCATGATAAGAGAGAGCAGGCTGTCAACCGGAAAAAAGAATTGAATCGCAAAACAGACAGCCAAAGCAAATGAAGCCCCGGCAAGCGGAGCATAAATGCCTTTATAAAAGACCCGTTTTCTCTCGCCCGTTATTTTTGACGCATAAATCGGTGTGAAGACAACGTTTTTCAGCATTAAAGCAGCCGCGCCGGCAATCGCAATCCCGTAAAGACCCAATCCTGCCGGGCCGCTCAAAGCAATGGCGAGCAGCAAATTGACGGCACCGAAGGCAACCGTCGTCAGCGCCGGTGTTTTCAGCTTGTTATAGGCTGTAAAAATATAAAAAAGCGGCGCCGGGCTTAATGAAACCACCAAGTAACCGGCATGTATCAATAAGAGCCATTTTAAATGTTCAAATGAAGGCCCGAGCCAAAGCGTCAAAAACGGGCCGGCCAGCCCGCCGAGCAGCGCCGCCGGCAAAGCAAGCACGATTCCGTTAAATCTGACGGCCTGATTGGCGTAGCGGACAAGCCCCTCTTTGTCGCCTCTTGAATAATAGAGTGTAATCGTCGGTGAAAATACAGCGGCAAGCGTCCCCGACATCGTCCGGATTAAAAGCGGAAACTGAATAATCGCTGCATACATCCCGGATTCGGAAACCCCGAGCATGACATTGGCCACCATTAGATCGATTTGCAAAAAAAGAAGCACACCGATTTGGCTGATAGAACTCCATCCCCCTGCCTGCAGGAGCTTTCTGCACTTTTTAAACGACATATCCTTTATCCGAAACGAAAACCACGGAATTAATTTTTTAAAGAATATGATCGACAGAACACACGCCGAAACCGCAGCGATGAGAGCGGCAAGCTGGATGTGCCAGATTTTCGGCGCAAACCATGAGAAAATGCATAATACGCTCACCACGCGAATCAGCATTTGTACAGCCTGGATCGTGCTTGTAATATAAATTTTGTTGGCAAAAAACGGCCCGGCTGCAAATCCCGACATAAAAAAGGTTAATAAAAAAAGAAGACTGCCAATCAACAGCGCGGTCTGCACATCGCCTAAGAGGCCGGAGGGCACGCGAATGATCGAATCGATAAGAAACACCGTTCCAACGAGCGGCAAGAATAAAAAAACCGAAAGAGCAAGTGATGAGACAATATAAGTATTCATATAGCCTCTTGCTTCATCATGCGCTCCCCTGTGGGCTGACACGGAAAAGAACCTGACAACAACCGCACTCAGGGCGACCGTAATAATCGAAAAATAGTTGATCATATTTTGTGTTAAATGAACGAACCCGAATGCTTCAACCCCGAGGTTTTTGATCACAAACGGCGTCAGCCACATCGAAAACAGCACGGATAATAAAAAAGACGCCATATTGGCGCCGAGATTCAAGATAAATGTCTTATTCAAAAGGCTCATCCCTTACTGGGCAGATTTCGTTTAAAAAACAATTCGAGCAGAATCGGAACATTCAGCTTGCATAACAATAAAACGAGCCGCTGCCCGGTTAATAGCTTAGTATTCCGAATGGATGTGGCTTTGACGCATGACTGCACCATCCGATAAGACAAAATGTCTTTTATATGCCGCCGCACCTGTTTTGAAGGCTTAGGTTCGGCGCAGGCATTGGCTAAAAGCATTGGAATTTGGTGTTTGCACATGTATGTTACAAGGTCGTCCGCACATTCATCCAGCAGCTGAAATGTCTCATAGAACCTCTTTTTCGCACGATATTGCCTGATCAGGCTTTCATCCATATACGGTTTATAAGGAACCTCTGTCAAGCTTTGCGGATTCCACCTGTACATGTAGTAGCCCTCGTCGATCGCTTTCACCCGTTTCGCGGCATAAAAAGCGTACAGATTAAACGGCGAATCTTCCGCAAAACGAATATCCTCATAAAAAAACAGCTGGTTTTGCTTCAGCAGATCGCGCCTGTACAAATTCCGCCACACATACCAGATAAACCGGGATTCGTGCGCCCTTTTCAGCTCATGTTTAATATCCCAGCTTAACAGCAGGCGGCCGGCCGGCAAAGGAGGCGGAAAATAGGCTTGTTCTGTGTCCGAATGTTTGTGAAAACCGCACATGACGATATCAAGATCGTCTTTTTTGGCTGCGCCGTACATGTTCTCAAACATTGCAGGCGCTACAAAATCATCCCCGTCGACAAAACCGATATAATCTCCTGTCGCGGCTTGAAGGCCCGCATTTCTTGCTGAGCTCAGCCCTCCGTTTTTTTTATGGATGACTTTGACTCTTGCGTCCTTTCCGCAGTACCTTCTGGCTATTTCCCCCGACCTGTCGGGAGAGCCGTCATCAACAAGGATGATTTCGATATTTCTCAAGGTCTGCCTGAGCAGAGAATTGACGCATTCCTCAATATAATCCTCGACATTGTACATTGGAACAATGATACTGACAAATGGCTTCATTGAATATCACCTATGATTTTCTGTCTTAGATCTTTAAAATAATGATCCCTTGATGGCATTTCTTTATATGATGAATCGTTTTTGATTAATTCTTCAATCGCAAGGAGAACCTCTGCCGTGTTCGGCTTCTCTACAAGCTTCATTGACGGAGCATCTTTCAGCCAGTGGAAGCCTTCAAGCACCTTGTGGTCAAAAGAGCGGATCACAACACAAGGAGTCCCTGTAATCGCGCAAAAGATCATGCCGTGCAGCCTGTCCGTGACGACCACCGCGGCACCTCCCAGCTGATCCCAAAGCTTATTCAGCTCGCTCTCACGCGAGACACGGCTGACCCTCTTGCCGATCGTCGTTGTAAAGGTTTTTGCTTCGCCATACTCATCATTGACCGCCTTCAGCAGTGTTTCCCGCTCTTCGGGTTTGAGAAAGCTTTCTTTATCGTCCCTTAAACAAATGAAAACACCGTCTCTTTCAGATTGCTGCTCTTTCTTTAAATAGAGCACCATATCAGGCTGTTTCAGAATCGTTTTGTTTGAGAAATGCTGTTTCATAAATTGATAGGTTGTATCATCACGCGCCATCATCAGCAGACGCGGATGAGAGTTGTAGATTTTTTTCGCCCTTTTTAATTCCTTTTGTCCGTAAGGCGTTCTGGAAAAATGGACAGTGGCCGGTAGCTGGACGATTTTATAGTGCTTAAATGTCTTAATAATGAAGCGCCTTGTCCATTCCTCATTTCTGTACAAATCCCCCATGTTGCCTCCGCCGATGATGAACACCATATCCTCGGGATGGCGGACGCGTCTCAGCGCTTTTGCATGTTTATAAATATCATTGATACCGATCTCAATGACTTCAAAATCGGCAAACTCATTTTCTATGAATGTCCGGCTTGCCAGGGCAATCGCATGATCCCCCAAATTATCATGAGAAGGAATTAAAGTCAGAATGATCTTTTTCTTGCCTTTATATTGGTCAAATCGCTTTAAACCCGGTGTACCCATCATATATTCCGAAGGATATTTCACCTTTAGCAGAAGCCATTCCGCAAGATTGATTTTCAATTCCTGAAAGGTCATTTCCTCACCGCCTATTTCTTCATTCTGTACTCGATCAATTTCTGATAGATAGCTGCGAATCCATACACGGCCGGAATAAGCCGGTAGCGAATCAGCAAAAGAAGCAGTTTCTTCTTTGAATCAAAAGCCGTCAGATCGACAGCGGGGATTTTCCCCCTGAATTCGGGACAAGTGCATATTCGGCGGATATTTTTATACTTCTCTGCCGAGGAACTTTTGTTCCGGCTCTTACATTCATTCAAAACGCTGATGCAGCCGTGGTTGACGATAAAAACATGAAGCGCTTCTTTTAAAGCCGGAAGCTCCCCGCGCTTTGTCAGACAATCCAGGTTTGCCTCATAAAGGGCAAGTCCGTCTTCAAACAGACCGGCCTGATATTTTTGGACAATCGATGATAAATGAACTCGGTAATGATAAAGCGGCTTCGGCAAAAACACCGCGGAATCAGCAAACAGCAGGCACCTGAAACTAAAATATTGATCTTCAATATTCTCGAGCTCCTCCCGAAGAGGAAAGACGAGCTGATGCTGTTCAATCAGGCTTCGTCTGTAAAGTTTATTCCAGGAAAAGCCGCTCACTCTGCCTTTCAGCAGGTCTGTGATGAATGCGTCCTTCGGCTTTCCGGCATAGTTTTTGGCTATGTCCGGATAGACCGTTTTTCCCGTATCCTGGATTTCCACGGCATAATCGCAGATGACGAGGTCGGCATCTTCAGCCTTCGCTTTTTCATACATGGATTGGCAATAGTCCGCTTCAATCCAGTCATCGGAATCGATGAACGCCAAGTACTCCCCTGATGCCGCTTCAATGCCTTTATTCCTTACCGCGCCGAGACCTTGATTTTCCTGGATGATCGTTTTGATGCGGCCGTCCTTTTTGGCAAAGTGGTTAATCATTTTCTGGCTTCCATCTGTCGAACCGTCATTGACGATGATGATTTCAATATTATTTAAGGTTTGGTTGATCAGCGATTGTAAACAATTCGGCAAAAAAGCTTCTGTATTATATACTGCGACCAGTAGACTAACTGCTGGGTTTTCCAATATGATTACTCCTTTGTCGGCATTTTTCACAAGACGGGATGATGATCCGCCGCGCCTTGTCGTCAACGTTCAAAAATCGTTCTGTACGGCAGCACCGAAGAATCAAACGGCATAAGCATAAAGCTGTATAAGAAATAGCAGATCAAAATCAAAACATATAGAAGCGCATTCGATTTCGGCTCAAAAATCCGCACAAAATAAGGAACGAGAATCAGCTGATAGAGCCCAAAATAGATGTTAAACCTCGCAAAAATGACATCCTTTGTCGCTAAAATCCCGAATAAAAAGCCGATCAGACAAAGGTTGACGATATAATCGACCTCAGGCCAGCGCTTTCGCAGCTGCTCCCTGAAGCAGAAAGCAAGCACAAGCGGGAGAAGAAGAACAATGATTTTAATCGAGTTCATTCCGTTTGAATTTCTCGTCAGCCACTCTTCATAGTGTCCGTATGAGCTGTTCTCAAGAACGACGAGAAATACGGAAAGAAATTTTTGATACAAGAAAGAACCTGCTAAAAATAATAGAGTGAGACAGCCCAGCACAGGCGACCACGCTTTTCTTCTGACAATGAAATAGACCGGAATCATGATCAATGCAGAAGAATGAAAAAGCGAACAGATCAGCACGATGATGGTGTAGCGCACCCAGTTTCCATTGATCAGGTATTTGACCGCCCAAAACAGAATGCCTGCCACCATATACTGGCGAATGCCATTAAATGAAGCATAGTAGTGAAACATGCCGATCAATAGAAACATGCTTAATTCAAACGGCCGTCCAAACATATAAAGCGTCTTCACGATAAAGATGTAAGTAATGGCCGCCACAGTGGCAAACATGATTTGCGGATCATGTGAGATCTGATTCAATAGCCATAAGAGCGCAGTAAATCCCGGATCAGTCGACGCTTTGGCCGTGCCGAACCCGAATATCTCCCATATATTTTCGTATTTAGCGGCTAATTCATAAAGCAGCATATACGTATGGTAATCTGTTCCGACCTTGTATCTTAGTCCGGCAACAATAATCAATGAAACAAGCGGCACGACCGTAAGAATCGCATTCGGACGATAGCCTGTCGGCAGCCTGTGATCTTCTCTGCCGTACATTTTTGCAAACCATGACCAGACAAAAACGACCCCCATATTCAACATATAGACAGCCATGATTTACCGCCCTTCTTGAGCAGAGATCGAATACATATTCAGCAGCCTCTTTAAATTCGCCTTTGCATCATAGCCTCTCTCTGTCAAGCTGTGCTGAATGTCCGTCCATGTCGGCTTTTTCATTTGAACAACCCGGCTGATTTCTTCGGTCCACTGTTCAAAACCCGTATCAAGACCGAGCCGCCTCAATAGGCCGAGCCCCAAATCCGTTTCCTTTGTAATTGCGTCCGAGACAACGCAAGGAAGACCTGAAGCCTGCGCTTCTACAAGAACGAGCGGCAGACCTTCAAACAAGGAAGGCATGACAAATACATCAAATGTCTGCATGAGAGCCGGGATATCTTCAACAACGCCGAGAAAGAGAATATCCCTTTCCAAACCAAGAGCGGCAGCTTTTTCTTCTATTTGTGTCCGCAGCGGTCCGTCGCCAGCGAACACAATTTGAAAGGGTATGTCCGTTTTCTTTAAATGCGCGGCGAAATCAAGCATAAACGGATGGTTTTTTTGCTCGAAAAACCGGCCGACATGTCCGATGACCATTGTGTTTTCCCGAATGCCGAATTCCCTTTTCACAGCCGCTTTCGAAAGGCTGTCCGCCTCTTTGAAACGGTCTAGGTCAATCCCGTTTTGCAAAAGATGAACCGCTTTTTTTCTCATTTTTTTCCCGCCGAACAAAAAACGCCCGGCATCTTGGCCGCAGGCGCATAGACCCGTAGAATACGAGAGTATCAGACGCCGGAATACATGAAGCTGCAATGTATCCAAAAGCCGCGGATTCGGCTTCCAGGCTGTATTGTGAGAATGGCAGATTCTGACCGGAACACCGGCGAGCTTGGCCGCCAAAGCGGCGAAACCCGTCTGGAAATCCGTGTGGGCGTGTACAGCCGAATACGGCCCTTTTTCAATCAGAATGTCCCTGATGTTTTTGATGTAAGCCAAAAGACCGGACCGGCCGATGCTCGGTACATAAAACACGCGGCCGCCGCGGGTTATGATCTCGGGGTCATAGTCACACGTTTCCTCCCGATGAGAAATAAAATCAAATTGAACATGGCGCCGGTCTGTATGGCGATACATATTCATGATCATCGTCTCCGCGCCGCCGCGGTTCATTCCGCTTACGATGTGAAGCACCCGTTTTGGTCTCACGCTTCCGTCATTCATGTTTTACGACCCCTCCGCCTTCATTCATCAATCTTTTTTTATGATATTTGTTCATGACAAAAGGAGGCATGAGCCCCCTTATGATTGGTTTCATCGTATAGACATAGTCTGAGAGCGGCAGCTTCAGCCGTCTGCACGCCGCAAAGACGATACATGCATTATCAATGGAATAGCTGAACTTTCTCCTCTTAAATGCCGATTCATCTTCCCTTACTTTGTATAAAGCTTCCTGAAGATTGTAGCCTCTGTATCCCGCTTCAAAAAAACGGAGCCACAAATCAATATCTTCCATTCTCCTTGTCCGCCGGCCTACACGGTATCCTTTCAGGGCATGGTAAACTTCCGCCCTCATCATAATCGTCGCATGGCAAAACGGCGTGCCTTTCGCCATCACTCTTGGCCCTGGTGAGGATGGCATCATTCTGACGCCTCTCACACCTTCCTCATCGAAAGCGATCATCCCGCTGCCGACGACCTGGTAATGGGACTGCGATTCCAAAAACGCGACCTGTTTTTCAAAGCGCCTTGCCAAAGAGATATCATCACCGTCCTGGCGCGCGATATATTTTCCTTCGGTATATTGGAGACAATGATTTAATGAGGCCGCCAGCCGCTTGTTTTCCTCATTCCTGATCAGCTTGATTTTATCGCTGTAATGCCTGGCATACTGCCTGGCGATTTCATATGTCCGATCTGTTGAAGCATCATCGCAAATAATCAGTTCCCAGTTTTTATAGGTTTGGCTCAAAATCGATTCGATGCTCTGAGCCAGCGTGTCTTCACAATTATAGACTCCCATAATGACAGAAACTTTCGGCTTTTGTCCGTCTGTCATCCTTTCAGCCTCCTCTCAGCTGTTTCATTTTTCATAAAGGAAGAATAAATGTCTGCCATCTCTTTGACCGTACGCTTCTGCGAATAAGCGGCGGCCGTCCTTCTACCCGCTTCCCCCATCTGTTTTTGTAAATCCGCTGAATGATAGAGACGCAAAAGACGGTCGCTGAAGATCCCGGCGTCTCCTTGCGGAATGAGAAATCCGTTGATCCCGTCTTTTATGACTTCACGATGGCCGCGGTTGTCCGTTGCAACGGCGGGTTTTCCTGCCGCCATGCCTTCGAGCAGATTCATGCCGAGCCCTTCCCTGATGCTTGAAGCGACAGATACATCAGCAAGCTGGAGCCATTCATGAATCTCCTTTTGAAATCCCGCAAATCGGATGTTTGCAGCGATCCCCTTTTGTTCTGCCAAACGGCTGTACTCTTTTTCCATCTGTCCTTTGCCGGCAAAAACGAGTTTGATGTTCGGCATCCTGTCTTTTAAAAGAGCCGCCGCTTCGATTAACAGCGACTGATTTTTATTTGCGTTCAGCTCAGCCGGATATATGAGGATAAAATCATCTTCGTTCAGATGATATTTCTTTCTGAGCCGCTGTTTTTCTGCTTCATCAACAGGCTGAAACCGTTCCGTATCGACACCGATGCCGTGGATTTTTTCCGTCCGCATCGCTTTTCGCAAACCCTTTGCGAGCCGAAAATCTTCTTCATTAATCGTAATCAGGCAATCGGTCAAAGAGGAAAGACCTTTTTCAATCGGATAGTACAATAGCCAATTTTTCAGAGGCGCACCCTTGCAAAAATGAAAACCGTGGGCGGTATAGATCACTTTTGCACCCCGCTTTCTCTTCTTTCGGGCAGCAAGACGGGCCAGCACCCCTCCCATCGGAGTGTGGCAATGAATGAGGCTGTACTGATTCTCGTCCATGATGCGCGCCAGATCCCGATAGGCCGCCAAATTGCTCGCTTGCAGAGGAGAGCGCTTGATATCGATATCGTATTTTTTATCGACAAAGGGAAGCGGCATACTTCCTTTTGCCGCTACATGGACATTCCAGCCCTGTTCTTTAAACCATTTTAAATATGGAAGGTGGAAGGCTTTAAAGTGGTAGTCCACCGTCGCGCAAAACAAAACCGTTCTTGGCATGATCGATCCCCCTAGTGCGCTGTCACCAGCTTTTTCTCATGTTGGCCGATGGCGCTGAACAAACGCTCTTTCAGCTCGTGATCTGACAAATACATAAACTCTTCCATAAATGTTTTCAGCACCGTCCATTCGACATCGACCGCCTTGCCGATATGAATTTTTGGAAAGACCTGTTCAGCCAGCACTTCATTTTGATTGAGCAGTTCTTCATACATTTTTTCGCCAGGACGGATGCCGGTAAATTCGATTTTGATCTGATCTGTCGAATAACCTGACAGCTTTATGAGGTTTTTGGCGAGATCGACGATTTTCACAGGTTCGCCCATGTCGAGCACAAAAATTTGTCTTCCTTTGGCAAGCGCTCCAGCTTGAATAACAAGTCTTGAGGCCTCTGGGATCGTCATGAAGTAACGGGTCATATCCTGGTGTGTCACGGTTACCGGGCCGCCTTTTGCAATTTGCTTTTTGAAAATCGGAATGACGCTTCCCCTGCTGCCGAGCACATTGCCGAAGCGGACAGCAACAAATTTTGTCTTGCTTGTTTTGCCGAGATTCATAATCAGCATTTCCGCAAACCGCTTTGTCGCTCCCATAATATTGGCAGGATTGACCGCTTTGTCGGACGAAATGAGGACAAACGTTTCCACACCGGTTTCATCCGCGGCTTCGGCGACGTTTTGAGTGCCGAGAATATTATTTTTGATCGCTTCTTTTGGGCACTTTTCCATTAACGGAACATGCTTGTGCGCAGCTGCATGATATATGACATTCGGTTTATAGCGCTCCATCAGCCGGAACATTTTCTCTCTGTCCTGAATGTCGGCAATCTCCGGATAATAGCTGACATTCTTTCCGAATCTTTCTGTCAGCTCAAGCAATATTGAATGAATGCTGTTTTCTCCGTGGCCGACTAAAATAATCGATTTCGGTTTGAATCTGCTGATCTGACGGCAGATTTCCGAACCGATCGAACCTCCGGCTCCAGTAACAAGAACGACGCGGTCCTTCACGGTATTGGAGATTTCGCTCGTGTCAAGCTGGACAGGCTCCCTTCCAAGCAGATCCTCCGCTTTAACGTCGCGAAGCTGGCCGACGGGGTGTCTGCCTAGCAACATCTCATCAATTTTCGGCATAACTTGGGTTTTTACACCTGTCTGTGCACAGGCTTTATACATTTCCTGCATTTGAGCAACGCTTAAGGACGGGATGGCAATGATGATCATGTCGATATTCCATTGCCGAACGGCCTGAGCGATCTGCTCTTTTCCGCCTAAAACGGGAAGCCCCATGATTTCAAGGCGATATTTTGTTTTGTCATCATCAATAAATGCGACAGGCTTAATATTCAATTCCGGTTTCTGCAGAAGCTGTTTCGCTGTCAGACTTCCAGCAGAGCCAGCCCCAATGATGAGCGCTCTGGCAGAGCCCTTGCTTCCCTTATTCACCTGTTCCCTGATGATCCGCCACATCATTCGCGATCCGCCGATCAACAGCAATTGGAAAAGCCAGCTTAAACATAAAAGGCGGACAGGAACGGTTTGAAATAAAAACAGCTCAATGACCACCGTCACAAGATGGGACAATGTGATTGATTTTAATAAAACATACAATTCCCCAATGCTTGCATACTCCCACACCTTTTTATAAAGATGAAAACAATGGGCAAATAAATGCTGAGCGGCAAGCAGAATCAGTGAGGTCATCAACAGCATTTCCGAAGGATATAGATCATATGATGGCAAAATCAGCTGATACCCGATAAAAATAGACAGCAAAACCAAGTACGAATCGAGTGCGGTAATAATGGAAAGCCTTCTCCGATATGTCAATTTCCTACCTCCTAATGTATCTTTCTAGCTGATAGGATCTTTCAGGCAAAATCCCATCAGCTAAAAAGATACGGACGATTTTTAAATCTGAATTAGAAAGTACATACAATAAAAATGGGCATTTAACCCGTCCTCACGCCCCGCCATCGACGACTTGCATCTAAGGCAGCTAAAAAAACTGCCCACAGTAGAGCCGAGTGCCTCCGTTGGTAAAGGTAAGGAGGCATCACCTTAGCAGCAGCGCCGCTAAAAGCAAAATTCATCATTACATTGTTGCATAATTATATTGACGTGTTTTCTTGACTTTCCGTCCGTTTAAGACGGCTCCAAGCAGTTCGCTTTTTGAAGAGTTCAGTGCATCGCGCGATTTAATCGCGTTATCCAGCTTTGTTTTTCCGCTTAAGATGACAAGGATGCTTCCATCTACTTGATTCGCCAAAATTTGTGCGTCGGCCACCGGCAAAAGCGGCGGAGAATCAAGGAGGACTAAGTCATATTGTCTGTATGCTTCCGCAAACAGATCCTCCATCGCCTGAGACGACAAGAGCTCCGAGGGATTTGGCGGAATCGGGCCGCTTGTCAGCACATGGAGATTTTCCGCCTGGCTTTGCTGAACGACATGTTCGAGGCTCGACTTTTTCATCAGCACATTCGTCACCCCTGAATGGTTATCCAGCTCAAAGATCTTATGGATGGTCGGCTTTCTTAAATCTGCATCAATCAGTAGAACCCTTTTCTCCTGCTGCGAAAACACGATCGCCAAATTAGAAGCCGAAAATGATTTCCCTTCTCCCGGAAGGCCCGAAGTGATGAGCAATGATCTGAACGGCTTTTCAAAAGAAGAAAACTCAATATTCGTCCTGATCGTCCGATACTGTTCGACAATCGGTGCATTAGGCTGATGCAAAGCAACAAGCGATGACTGATATTTGCGAGAGCGTTTTTTTCTAATACCCAAGCGGCTCACTCCTCCCCGGTTTCACGCGAACATTCATATCATCATCTCCGCGGAACCGGCTTTTTTTGTGTTTCAATTGTTCAATGCTCCCCAAGTAAATGAACCCCGCCTCCTTTTCGACTTGAGACGGCCTTGCAACCGTATCGTCGATAAAATCAAGGAAGAAAGCCAAGGCGATTCCAGTCATCAATGCGGCGCCGAACGCCAGCAGCATATTCATCTTGTAATTCGGCCTGACCGGGACCGGCGAATCGGCGATTTCAGCCTTTGAAAGAACAGTTACACGATCGGTGTTCATAATCTTTTTAATCTCTTTTTTGAGAACAGCCGTTAAAGTGTTCGCTATATCGGCCGCTGTCTTCTGATTTCCATCCTGAACTGTTATGTTAATGATCTCTGACTCGCTTTCGGTGCTTGTTGCAATTTTTTCGCTTAAGCTGCCCGCGGAATACGGCAAATGAAGCTCTTGCTTAACTTGCTCAAGGATCACCGGGTTTTTCAATAGCGCCTGAAATGTCCTCGTGTATTGAAGATTGATTTGAATGTCGCTGAAAGTGGCACTCCCCTTTTTCTCGCTGACTAAAATCTGTGTCGAAGCCTGATAGACAGGTGTCAGCACAAAGTACTGAACGATTCCGCAAGCCAATGTTGAACTTATTGTTAAAAAAAGAATGAGAACGGTTCTCTTTCTCAGTATCGCAACCAATTCTCTAAAATTTATGTTTTCCTTCATGCTTGACTGCCTCCTCAGGAATGCCGTTTGTTAATGATTGGATTATAAAAGAAATAATTTGAATTGAAAAATGCTGAAATTAGCTATATAGTTCTCTTTAGAGAACAAATCCGTTCGTTTTCTTTTGTTTTCTGTCGATATCTTAAATTTTTGAATTTTATAAAGAACAAATTATTTCTTATAATGAACAAGAAAGCGTTTTAAAATGAATGGCTAGGGGAAGGGGAGGAATGAGTATGATCGGGAAAGTCATCCGAATGTACCGCAAGAGAAAAGGCTACTCCATTAACCAGCTTGCGGATATAGCAGGCGTGTCAAAATCTTATTTAAGCAAAATTGAACGCGGGGTTCACAGAAACCCTTCTGTCGAATTTCTTAAAAAAATCTCCCGGGCTTTGAAAGTAGATTTAAAAGAGCTGTTTGATACCGAAGTCATCCTTTACCGGCGAGCCGAACATGAGGATGAATGGAGAACGCATTTGGTACAGGCCGTACAAGCGGGCATGAATCAGGAAGAACTGTTTCAATTTACACACCGCCTCAAACAGAAAAAGAAAGAGCGGCGCCTTTATCGAAGCAGGGAGCTTACACAAGCCAACATCGACGAATGGAGATCGCTCATGCTTGAAGCGAAAGAAATGGGGCTGACAATTCAGGAAGTAGAAGATTTTTTGAAGAGAACAAGAAGCCATTAAGTTGTACCGCACTCATTCATAAAACGATAACGGAGACCTTTTGACTTTAACCATTCATCCAGAACCTTCTATACAGACGCTCTAAATTACGCTGAAATCAGCCGGCATGAATCCGGCGAAAATTCCGAATAATCATATTAATAAACAGCAAGTCCAACGAATGACATATGTCTTTGGCTCCGTTTTCACCAGTTTGTCTTATTTATCACAAATACTGATTCATGGCTTTAGTCCAATCTGTGGTTAAAGACTTTTTGCTTATGTTTATATATAAATGAAGAAACTCGGATCAATGGCCTTTAACACATTCCTCTTTCATAAGAAACCCTCTGTCTTCGGTATATAAAGTGACCTTTGTCATCGGCATGATTTCCTTGAACGAGAGATGGAGCCCTTAGTGCATTTTTGTTGAACCCATTGCCGCGAATCGATTAAAATGAATAAAACTGAAAGAAGGTGATGAATATTATGAAAGTATTAGTGATGGCATTTCACCCGAATATGGAGGAGTCTGTCGTCAACAAGGCATTTGCAAAAAAAGTGAAAGACGAACCGTACGTCACATTCAGAGATATGTACAAGGAATATCCGGATGAGGCTATTGATGTGGAAAAAGAACAGCGCCTCCTGGAAGAGCACGACCGGATCGTGTTTCAATTTCCGCTTTATTGGTACAGCTCACCACCGCTTTTAAAGAAATGGCTGGACCACGTTCTTCTCTATGGCTGGGCTTACGGGACAAACGGCACCGCGCTTCACGGCAAGGAATTCATGGTGGCAATTTCCGCCGGAGCTCTTGAAGAAGCCTATCAGGCAGGCGGCTCCAATCATTATTCAATCAGCGAATTGCTAAAGCCTTTTCAGGCCACAAGCAACTTTATCGGTACTACATACCTTCCGCCATATGTCTTTTATCAGGCCGGTTCGACTGAAGAAAGCGTACTTACTGAAGGTGCGGAACAATACAGGGAACATATTTTCAAGTCTTTTAAATAAAAAAAAGCCCGGCTCTGATGAGTCGGGCTTTTAGATTGTTGACAAAATCCTAAAACGGTTTAAAGTTTTAGGATTTTGTCATCCCTACATACGCGGGAAGGGGTTCAAGCTTAATGCCCTGTTTTTCCAGTAATAAAACGGGATCATCTGAATACTTGGCAAATGAAGGCGATGTGCAAACCACATTCAGCAAATGAACCAATCTTCTTTCACTTTTCTTTGCGGTGACTACTGTTTTGGAGCAAGCTCAGCGGCAGATCGCAAAGCGGCGATCATGCTTCTTTCATCCGCTTTATTCTGTCCGGCGATATCAAAAGCGGTGCCATGGTCAACTGATGTGCGGATCACGCCGCCGTTCAGCCCCACCGTAATGTTGACGCCTTCTTCCAGGCCGAGGACTTTTATTGGAATATGTCCTTGATCATGGTAGCAGGCAACGACAAGATCAACATCCCCCCGTGCGGCTTTGTAAAACAAAGTGTCCGCCGGATGAGGACCGCTCGCCTCGATGCCTTCAGCTGCCGCCTGTTCAATACCTGGAACCAATTGCTTATCTTCTTCCCCATTTCCAAATAATCCGTTTTCACCGGCATGGGGATTAATTCCGCAAACCGCGATTCTTGGACGTTTGAACCCGGCTCTTGTCAATGTATCATGGGCAAGCCGGATGACTTTATAGGTCCGCTCAGGGGTAATCGATTGAATCGCTTCGATCAGCCCTTGATGGGTGGTCAGATGAATCACTTTCAGCTTTGGCGATGAAAGCATCATGCTATAGTCAGATGTATTTGTCAGATGAGCGAGAATTTCTGTATGCCCCGGGTATTGATGCCCGCCTTTATGCAGCGCTTCTTTATTTAAAGGAGCTGTGCAAATCGCTTGGATAAGGCCTGCCTGGGCAAGTTCAACCGCTTTTTTCAGAAATTGAAAAGCGGCATTTCCCGCCTCTGGCGATACCTTCCCAAAAGGCAGATTGTCAGGCAGCAGATCGATATCAAGACAATCGATTTTTTCATGTATAAAGCTGCATTCTTCCACATGGCCAACCTTGTTGATAACTGCCTGTGATCCGGTTTGGGCGGCAGCTTTTTCAAGCATTTTCATATCGCCGATAACAAGCGGCCTGCATATGTCGTACACTTCGGGGGACTTGAGCGCCTTTACAATGATTTCAGGACCGACGCCTGCCGCGTCGCCCATCGTAATACCGATGATCGGTTTTTCCATTTTTTAACCTCCTTGAAGCTTGATTGCTGCATTGGTGATCGCTGAGCGGGAACCAAAATTTCCGGCCTTTGTGACAATGTACAGATCCTCACCGGCTGTTCCCAGCGGAATGCCCGGCTCCACTTCGTCCAATAGCCGGATTTCGCGGATCTGAAACTGGTGCAGCACTTGATAGGCTGTATCACCTCCCGTTAAAAACAGTCGTTTCACGGCAAGCTCTTGAATCAATTCACCTGCCAGTTCTCCAAGCGCGGCAGAAACCGCATCACTTGTTTGAATGGAAGTGAGCCCCCGTTTTCTTCCGATCTCTCTCGTCTCTATTAAGTTATCTGAAGAACAGAGGACGATATTTTTAGAATGGCGCCAGGCTTCCGCTGCTCTTTCCTTTAGACGTTTGAACTCTTTTCTTTTCGCAGCCTCGCCGATCAACACGCTCTCTGACATCATTTCCACTTTTTCCGCCATATCAGCGGCGAAAAGCTCGCAAAGCTGCATTCTTCCTGTTTGGCTAACGCTTCCGACGACAAACAGGACCGGAAGGCTGTCAGGCGGAACACTTTGATTGAGCGGCCTTTCTTTCAGATTAAAAGCTTTGGGTAGACAGCTCATCAATCCCGCCGATCCCGCCAAAATCATGGAATATGGCAAATCAACGTGCATAAACGCCAGGCGTTCAAGATCAGATTCATAGACTGAATCAGCCGTCACATAGGTCATTCCCCCGGCCCGAAAGTCATCCAGTTTTTTTCGCAAATGCCCGCTTCCTTTGCGAATATCTTCATAAGTCAAATGGCCGCACTTCTGTCCGGTCTGCTTTTCTATTAATCTTTGAATATTTGATTCTGTGACAGGTGTTTTCGGATCATTCGCTGCTTCGGTTTTATGCAGCTCTGTGCCGTTCACATAGTGAATGCCGCCAATCACTTGGCGTCCATTTTTAGGATAACCCGGGGCGATCACGACAAAGTCCGGGCGAAACACTTCATACATCGCATTAAGCTCAGCTCCGATATTTCCCCGCATCGTGCTGTCGATTTTCTTATACACCACATCAAAGCTTGTTTGAGAAATTTGCTTGCTGATTTTTTTGACTGCCGTCTCAGCACGAGCCGCAGGCATCGATCTGCTGTCCGTATTGAAAATAACGGCGTCGCTTGTTTGCCGTTCAGTGCATTCTTCAGCTTCTATTTTGACAAAAACGTTCAAGCCATAATGAACAAGCTGGCCGCCGCAGTCGCTCGCCCCAGTCAAGTCATCTGCGATAATTGCAATTTTCACATTGTTCATCCTTTAATCTATGAGTTTTTGATAGATGCCTTTTATATCATTCAGAGCAAGCGCTTTTGGATTGTTATTCAATAAGCGCGTCACTTTGGATGCAGAGTTCGCCAATTCATCTAAATCATGTTCCGCTACTCCGTATTTTTTTAAATCCTGCGGAATGTTCAAAGCTTGAGTCCATTCTTTGATTTGATCATTAACAGCGCGCGACGCCTGTTCTGCGGTCATATTCGCAGCAGCAATTCCCATTGGTTCAGCCGCCAATGACAGCCGTTCTGCAATGGCATCCATATTGAACTCCATCACATGCGGAAGAAGCATTGAATTGGCGACTCCGTGCGGAATGTTGTATTTCCCGCCAAGCGGATAGGCCAGGGCGTGAACTGCGGCCGTTCCTGCGGCTGTCAGCGCCATGCCTCCATAAGCCGAACCAAGCAGCATGTCCTCTCTCGCTTTGATTGATGAACCATTTTCATATGCTTCAACAATGCTTTTTGAAATCAGCCTGATTGATTCTAAAGCGAACATATCGCTGATCGGATTTGCTTTATTGGAAATGAACGATTCAAGGGAATGGGTGAATGCGTCCATTCCGGTGGCCGCTGTAATCGGTTTTGGCAGTCCAAGGGTGATGACAGGGTCAAGAATGACAAGCTTCGGCAGCAGAAACGGACTGACGATGCCGACCTTCAGTTCTTGTTCGGGAAGCGTAACAATCGCGTTTGGCGTTACCTCTGCGCCTGTTCCCGAGGTGCTTGGGATTAATACGGCCGGTATTCCGGGCTTTTCGACCAGATTGGTGCCGAGCAGTTCCTCAATTTGTTTTGAATTCGTATGCAGCACAGACAAAATTTTTGTCCCGTCAAGAACGCTGCCGCCGCCTATGCCGATGAGCATGTCATATTGCTTTTCGCGAATGTCCGCAAACACTTCTGCGATATTTTGAGCGGTAGGCTCAGGTAAAATGTCTGTGCAAACATCTGACCGAATGCCAAGTTCAGTAAGCTGTGCCTGAACATCGCTGATCGTTCCAAGTTTGACGATCGAGGGCTGGGTGATGATCAGCACATGATCAGCCTTCAATCCCGAAGCTTTTACGTGGTGTCCCAAGCGGCTGATCGAATGTGCGCCTGCCACGATGTGATCGGCTGTGCGAAATTGATAATTCGCCATCATTCTCGAAACCTCCTTATTTTGATTGATAGTAAGCAACCATTTTCTCGACTTCGCGCAGAGCATCGCCCATTAATTCGCCTGCGGGCGCTTTTGGCGGGCCCACAGGCACCCCATAAAGCTCAACCGCTTTTTTCAAGGCCGCCGGGATCGTAGCAAGGCCAAATGTATCGCGAAGCGGCTGAAGCTCCCTCTGGGCAGCCTTCGCCTTTTCCGTCTCGCCGTCCAGCCAATATTGATAGATAGACACTACGATTTCCGGAAGCATATTCGCCGTCGCTGCGACAGCGCCTGTTCCGCCTGCCTGAAGGGTTTTTAAGATAAGTGAATCCGTGCCTGCCAATACTGCAAAATCTTCATTTTTCGTATGCTCGATATACTGTTGGATGTTTTCGAATTTTCCGCTGCTGTCTTTAATGCCAACGATATTGTCCACTTTTGCAAGCTCAGCCACCGTCTCAGCTTCTAAATGAAAACCGGTTTTTGAAGGAATATGATATAGCAGAACCGGCAGAGAAACGGATGCTGCGATTGTTTTATAATGGGCCGCCGCTTCTTCCTGTGTCGGCGGGATAAAGAACGGGGTGATGATAGACAACGCATCAGCGCCGAGGCGCTCCATTTCTTTAGAAAGCTCGATCACTTCTTCTGTGCTGTTTCCTCCGCTTCCTACCATGACAGGAACGCGTCCGGCAGTTTCTTGAATGATGATTTCTGCAACCTTCAACTTGTCTTCCTTGTTGAACACATGAAATTCTCCATTTGTGCCCAGTGCAAAAAGTCCTTGTACATTAGCGTCGATCAAATGATTTGTCAGCTGTTTCAGCGCCGTTTCATTAATGTCTTGATCTTTCGTCAACGGTGTCAGCATCGCGGGATAAATCCCCTTCGGTAAAAAACCCATGTTTGCCTCCCCTTCCCGTAAAGCGTTTTCAAAATTGATTATATACATAAACGTTTCATTTATCAACAATATAAACATAAATATCGTTCGATAATTGTTGCATATTAAAACAAAAAATAAAACACCCGGGGTTAGCGGGTGTTTTTTCAAATGGCTATTTCAGTTTTCTCCAAAGCGTCGTTCTGTTAATTCCCAGCCTTTCTGCTGTTCTTGTTTGATTCTTGCCCTCTTCCGCATATACTTTTTGAATGATCCGTTTCTCAATTTCTTCAAGTGTTCCGGATAAATCAATTTCTCCTTTTCCATCATCCTCCAAACGATTCAGAACCGTCTCGACATCAGCCTTCTCAATATATGCTCCCTTCGCTTCAAGCACGCAGGTTCGGACTGTTCTTCTTAATTGATTGAGATTGTCCGGCCATTTCGCCTCTTCAAGATTTGCACGCGCATCGCTTCGAAAACCGACAATTTGTTTTCCGAATGTCTCATTGCTCTCTGCAATAAACTGATAGGCCAAATGCCAAATGTCTTCTTTTCTTTCAGACAGCCGCGGAACATGTAATTCTAAATGACAAAGGGCATTATATAATTCTGCTGAAAATTTATCCTCGGCAACAAGAAGGTTCACATTGCGGGATGAAGATAAGATCAGCCTGAACTCGTTCAATGGCCCGTTGATCCGCCTCAGCAGGAGTTGTTGAGCCCTTTGCGGCATGCGGTCGATTTGCGTGATGTACAGTGTGCCCGCTCCTGAGAAGATGTCTTCGCTTTCGCATACATGCTCCCATTCTTTGTCGGACAGCAAGCCGGCATCGATCTTTTTAAACGGCTCATGCTTGTTTGAACTTTTCATATGGATCAGGCGAGCCAAATGTTCTTTCCCTGTCCCGGCAGCTCCCTGAATCCATATAGGCTCCCGCCTTGATGCAAATAATTCTGCCTTTTGTAGGACCTGCCGCATTTTTTCGCTTTTTGAAGTTTCCGCATAACCCGCCCGCAAAGGCTGCTGGTCAGGAAATCGAATGCTTATGCCCGGTACGGCCGATAGGGTAATATCACTCGATTTTTCCGCCGTAAACACGGTGAATGCCTCACCGGATACAAAAACCCTTCGCCCTGTTATTGTCCATGCCTGCTTCTGCTCCCGAAATCTGTACTGGATTTCTCCCTTTTTTTCCGCCTCACCGATCAATTCTTTTATATTTTGAAGAGGGCCGATATGTTCAGCAAACACGTTGTTCTGAAAAACCGGCCGTAACTTTTCGTTATATACCGCATAGCCGGTCTCATCCTGTTGTAAGATGTGGTAAGGCACTGCATATTTATATTTGATCTTATTTAAAAAAGAATACAGCTTTTTAGCATATAAAAAGGCTTTGGCAATGCTTTCTTTTCCAGAAGTCAAAAGAAGTCCGTTTAATCCGAGCCGCTCTGCTTTTTCAATTGTGATCACATCGCCGATGATGACCTGATAATCCTGTTTCTTAAGCTGAATAAGCATAGGCGCGACATCGCTTTCAGCTGATACTGTATATGTATCCATGCTGATATCCAAAATTTCACAAACAGCTGATGCACCGTCTGATATCAGCGGAAATCCGACAATCGCCGTCTTCCCCGGGTATCCCTTGGCAAGCGTAAGCACCCGCAAAATATCATAGCCCGACACCTCTATATCGACGACAGGGATCGAAACCTCATGCTGGATCAGTTCTGCGGTTCCTCCCCTGCTGATGATCATATCGGTTCCGTTGGCCTCCGCTTCTTTTGCCAGCTCCACACCCCTCTGCAAATCCCCTGAAGCTGCTTGAAATTCAAAATCCTCGTGTTCTGCTAATTGAATCATCAACTCTTTTAATCCTTCATAAGGAGCAATTGCCATCACTTTCATGTCTTATCACCTTTTTGTTGCAATTTTAAACACAATACCACTATACCAAATAGCAGAAATATTAGGAAGCAGCAAGAAAAAAAGTGAAAACAAAAAGGCCTCCATTACGAAAGCCATTCTTCTCCCCAACGGGCATCTCTTTAAAAACGCTGAGGAAAGCTTCTCCCTTTTCTGTTAAAGTGATGGGAAATCATTCCGTTTTCTTCAAGACATGTGTCCATTAATCCTTTTGTGTTGACGTTTCCCAAGTTCTTCTGAGCTCGTTGAATCACCGCTTGCCTTTGGTGAGTACGGCCAGAACCGAAAATGACCATTACCAAGACAAAATCAGAAAAAACTTTCGATTCCCGATGAATTTTGGAAAAATATCACGATGTAAGGATGAACGCTTTTTCATGCTCCGAAATAACGGATGTTTTCCAGCTCCCCCGGCGGGATCTCGTAGAAACCGCATTGCTTCAGAAAGGTTCCCATACAGACTATGGAATCATATGAAAAAGAGTCTTTTCGCTCATTATTGATTGCGAATGCAAAAAAATGGATGACAAAAGGGGAACTTAGACCAGTTGAGCTCCATTGCCATAATGTACTAGAATAATGGTAATTCAATATCGTCGGGATTGTTACTGTTCATCAGGCAAGACCTAAAATGTGTGAAGGGCAAAGTCTATCTTTTGCCGTGCATGACCTTACACATTTTAGGTCTTTTTTCTGTTCTTATAGGACAATGTCAGAAACCGTCAGCAATCCTGCGGATAGGGGTGATGTTTGGCCAAAGTTCATTTTTTAGACATATGCACACGATGATGAAATGAAAAAAGGGAGGAATTTCGATGAACATCAAAAACATTGCCAAAAAAGCGACAGCCTTTACCGTTGCAACAGCTCTACTGGCAGGAGGCGCGTCACAAGCCTTTGCAAAAGAAACGAAAGATTACAAAAAAAGCTACGGATTTTCCCACATCACAAGACATGACATGCTGAAGATCCCTGAGCAGCAAAAGAGTGAAAAATATAAAGTTCCTCAATTCGATGCAAAAACCATCCAAAACATCCCTTCAGCAAAAGGTTATGACAGTTCAGGAAAGCTGATCGATTTAGATGTGTGGGACAGCTGGCCGCTGCAAAATGCCGATGGGACTGTCGCTACATACAACGGCTATCACCTTGTTTTCGCTTTGGCGGGTGACCCGAAAGACGTCGATGACACATCCATTTACTTGTTCTATCAAAAGAAAGGCGATACATCAATCGACAGCTGGAAAAATGCCGGCAGAGTGTTTAAGAACAGCGATAAATTCGTTCCCAACGATCCGTACCTTAAACATCAAACTCAGGAATGGTCAGGTTCTGCCACAATAACTGAAGACGGAAAAGTCCGGTTGTTTTACACGGCTTTCTCTGGCACGCAATACGGCAAACAGACTTTGACAACGGCGCAAGTGAATTTTTCTCAGCCGAATTCCGACACTCTCAAAATTGAAGGTGTGGAAGACTACAAATCCGTTTTTGACGGTGCTGACGGTACAGTGTACCAAAACGTTCAGCAATTTATTGACGAAGGAAACTACAGCTCAGGCGACAACCATACGCTGAGAGACCCTCATTATGTTGAAGACCGCGGCCATAAATATCTCGTTTTTGAAGCCAATACAGGAACAAAAACCGGCTATCAAGGAGAAGATTCTCTATATAACAGAGCTTACTATGGCAAAAGCAAAAAATTCTTCAGGCAAGAAAGCAGCAAGCTGCTGCAAGGAGAGAATAAAAAGAATGCTTCTTTAGCTAACGGCGCACTAGGAATCATTGAATTAAATGATGATTACACATTGAAAAAAGCAATGAAACCATTGATTACCTCCAATACGGTAACAGATGAAATCGAACGCGCCAATCTATTTAAAATGAATGGCAAATGGTATCTGTTCACAGATTCAAGGGGATCAAAAATGACGATCGACGGCATCGGTTCAAAGGACATTTATATGCTCGGCTATGTATCAGGTTCACTAACCGGACCATTCAAGCCTTTAAACAAATCCGGACTCGTTTTGCACATGGATCAAGATTACAATGACATCACATTTACTTATTCACACTTTGCCGTACCGCAAGAAAAAGGCAATAAAGTCGTCATCACAAGCTATATCACAAACAGAGGTATTTCGAACGAGCATCACGCTACGTTTGCGCCAAGCTTTTTGCTGAAAGTCAAAGGATCAAAAACATCCGTTGTCAAAAACAGCATTCTTGAACAAGGACAACTAACGGTGAATGAATAAATCTCAAAAAGGAAAATGCCGGTGAACATCGGCATTTTCTTTTCGTATGTCATCTAAGAGAATAAAGCGGGGAATTTGCTTGGAGAAGACAGTATATAAGCGAATAGGCATTTTAATCGTTTGTCTAGGGATATTCATGGTGATATTGCTTACAGCCCGGCAGACGGAAAAAAAGGGAGAATCCCCAGTCATGCCGGAATATCGGGCGGCATTCCATTTGACAACACCTGACAAATGGAAAAATGACCCTCAGAAGCCTGTATATTTTAATGGAGAATATCATTATTATTATCTCTATAACCGTGACTACCCGGACGGCAATGGAACAGAGTGGCGCCACGCGGTATCAGATGATCTCGTGCACTGGAAAGATAAAGGCGTCGCCATACCGAAATATACAAACAAAAACGGTGATCCATGGTCCGGGTCGGTCGTTGTCGATTCGCAAAACACAGCCGGCTTCGGCAAAGGGGCGATCGTAGCGATTATGACCCAGCCATCGGCTAATGACGGGAAAGAAGAACAATTTTTATGGTACAGCAAAAACGGCGGAAAAACATTTAAGCCTTACAGCGATGAGCCGGTCTTGCCCAATCCGGGAACGGCGGATTTCAGAGATCCGAAAGTGATTTGGGATGAACAGGATGATAAATGGGTGATGGTACTGGCAGAAGGAACAAAAATCGGCTTTTATGAATCTCAAAACCTAAAGGAATGGCGCTATACAGGGGAATTTCAAACGCAAAATATCGGCATTGTCGAATGTCCGGATCTTTTTATGATGCGGGCGGATGACGGAGCATATAAATGGGTCCTCGGCACAAGCGCCAATGGCAAAGGGATCGGCAAACCGAATACTTATGCCTATTGGACAGGCAGCTTCAACAGCGATCAGTTTACTGCAGACGAAGATGAACCCCAGTGGCTTGATTACGGATTTGACTGGTATGCCGGCGTAACGTTTGAGGATGGCAGGAAGGCCGATCCATATGGCAAACGCTATGCTTTGGCATGGATGAATAACTGGGATTATTCAAACCATACGCCGACATGGAAGGAAGGCTTTAACGGAACAGATTCAATCGTCCGTCAAATTCAACTAAAACATAAAGGTGAAGATACGTACAGTCTCGCCTCTCAGCCGATCGATCAATTGGATCAATTAACCTCCTCAACCGATGACTTTGAAAAGATAGAGGTGAATGGTTCAAAAACGCTTCATGTCAAAGGAGATACTTATCAGCTTGAGACGGATATATCATGGTCTGATCTCACAAATACGGGATTGAGGCTCAGGGAATCGGCAGATCGCAAGCGCCATATCGATGCAGGCATTTTTGTTGAAGGCGGATACTCTTATGTCAATAGAGGGTCCACTGGACAGCCCGACAGCACCCGCACTTGCATTGAAAGCAAAGCGCCCTTTGACCCCAGCCAAAAAAAGGTTCATTTAACGATCATCGTAGACAAAAATACGATTGAAGTCTTTATTGATGACGGCCAAACGGCACATTCAAATCTCGCGTTTCCGAATTTAAATGATACGGGAATTACACTCTTTGCTGAAAACGGGACGGCCGTCTTTGAACATCTGAAGATTAAACATTTTCGTTCAGTCCGTGAATAGAGAAACAGGTGTCTGTTGAGACACCTGTTTTTTATAATAAGCCTGCAGCTGCGGAAAAAACAGGCTTCCTTTTCTTTTTCATCTACTGACGAGCACGATGAAAAAGATTTAAATATATGAATTACAATCTGAGTGCGCTGCAACAACTTTGTTGAATTGGGCGTAATTGACTAAAGAAAAGAAGACATGCTTTGCCTTCCCTATTCAACCGATCATTTTAATTCTTGCCGATTCTCCTATTTATTCCTTTCTTTCGATGCAACGGCAGCCAGCAGCAGTCCCGTTCCAAGGCCTATCAGCAGCCCCGGCCCAGGCTGGCTGAACAGTATTCCGATGCCCAATCCAATCAGTAACCCTGAGGGAATAAAATAAGTGTATGTTTTACCCATAAAAATCTCGCTCCTCTTAGTATTTAACACTGATCACTTTCCTATTATGTGTGCTCCTAAAGAGCCGAACGCATTTCTACTCTATGCTTTCATATTTTTAACAAAAACTCAACACATTTAGTAAAAATAGACTAAAAAGGTATAGAAATCTGTTAAAATAGTTTTTAAAATACATAAAATGAGGAATTGAATTGGAAACATACAAAAGCAAAATTAGGCAACTTTTAAAAGAACCTCAGCGTGAACATACTTTTGATAAGCAAAGTGAAGACGTTATTCTGAGAACCGAAAAACAGCTCCAAGTGACATTTCCGAAAAGCTTCAGGTGGTTTTTAAAAACGTTTGGCGGCGATGGCCATGAGCTTGATTTAAACGGGTGTGACGACATATTAGAGGACCACAAATCGTTCAAGGCTTTTCACATTCCAAAAGGATATGTCATCATCCAGAATGTTGACGAGTACTGCTATTGCCTGGATACAGAAAACATGAAGGACGGAGAATGCCCCGTTGTCAATTGGAGTGCTTATGAAGAAGGAGTTTACCATACGGCAAATCACTTTTATCAATTTATTTTAGATGAAATTGAAAATGCAATCGAAAATGATTGGTTTGAAGTGTAGAACCAGCAAAAAAGACAAGGGCGGCAAATGCCAAACCCTTGTCTTGAGGACGCGCTCGGAGGACGTATAATATACCTCTGTAAACACTATTATACAAGGATTTTCAATAATTCTTGTGCAAAATTTGCGCAAAAAATTTCAGAGGATTTTCCTGTATTACGATAAGTATTAATAAAAAGAGAGGGCGAAAGGGGAAATTAGGAAAACGCGTAGTGAGAAGAGCTGCTGAAAAACAACCGGCAAAATATTTGACAAGCTGTTCAAATGAGTCTATATAAAAAATCCCCCTCCTTTGTTTTAAAATATAAATGTTCGTTTTAGTCAAGAGGGGGATCTTTTTATGAAAAAGTTTATTTTTTTATTATCCGTTTTTCTTTTATGCTTCACTCTATCCGCGTGCAGCAGTGAAAACACCGCTTCAGAAGAAAAAGAGACAAATGACGCTGAGAGTGACGATAATAAAATTGAGAAAAATGACGTTGAGAATACCCAGATAGCATTTAATTTCAGCCTTGAAGAATTTGTTCAGGCATACAATAAAGTAGCGCAAGACTTTGAAAACGATGAAGAGATGAAAGCTCCTATCCTTAAACGGATTAATATTGAAGACATTGGTGAGTTTAAACTTGCTGAAGTCAAAGACGGTACAGCCTACACAAGAGAGCTAATAAATGAAACTGATGACTCCGGTGGAATTTTTATTTTGGAAGCATGGTATGACAACGATCGAAATCTAAACGGCTTCAATTTATCCACTTTTGGTTCAGATAATATGGCATCCGATATGACCCTATTTTATACATTTGCGGTTTTTCAAACTCTAGGAATTGATATTGGACATTTAAATGATCTTTTAGAAAGTGATCAGGATATGCTTGATGTAGATGGTGGGAATTACTCTGTTCATCTAGCTAAAATTCCAGAAACGGCAATAATAATAAAAATCGAACCGAAATAAGCCCTTCTCTTAAAGAAGTTTTTTTGAAGGATTATTTTTCTTGTTGAGAATAGAACAAATGTTCCCTTGTAATCATCTCAAGGAGATGAACACCATGAAAGATGACAACTTGAAAGATCGGGGATCAATCAAATGGACGGCCATGATGCTGCCGGAGCATGTCGGCCTGCTCCGCGAATTAGAAAGCAACCAGAACAAAGTGAAAAGGCCGGTTCTTGACATGTCCCAGATCGAAGAAATGGAAATGATCATAAGTGAAGCAATGGAACTTAATAATCCAGCCCAATTCTCTGTATTTAAGCCGCTGCCAATGCTTAACGGACCGGAAACCGGGGAGATCGTTCAAATAGAGGGCCATATCCATTATATAAATCAACTACGCAAGCTGTTTCATGTTGTAGATTCAAAAGGAGACACAAACCTCATTAAATTTGAGGATGTTGTTGGTGTAGAAATGAAATAAAGGTTCGAAGCCGTCACTGTCAAGCAGCGTCCATATAAATTTATGCCCACGAAAATGGTTTATTCAACAAACGGGCAGGACTTAAAAAGAGGAAATACAACATGTATAGTGTAGAAAGGGTTGAAAATAATACTCGAGAAAGGGAGATATGTAAAAATGACAACTTCAAAAAAAAATTTAAGGACTTGCGACAAAGGACACCAGTATTATAAAAGTAGTAATTGTCCTACCTGCCCGATTTGTGAGCAAGAACGCAAACCTGACAAAGGATTTCTTTCATTACTCTCGGCACCAGCAAGACGAGCATTAGAACACAATGGAATAACTTCCTTGCAACAGCTATCAAACTATAGCGAAAAAGAGTTTTTGAAAATTCACGGTATGGGACCAGCGTCTTTGCCTAAATTAAGAGCTGCTTTAAAGGAAAATGGGTTATCATTTAAAAATTAAACACTAAAAACAAATTCATTACATAAATCAGATCCGCAACGTTCTCCATATTGTGGATTCAAAAGGAGCCTCCTATCTCATTAATTTTGAGGGTGTTGTTAGAGTAGAAAAGAAGTAAGCCCTTCTCATAAGAGTTGGGCTTCATTCATCATACGGCCGGTATTTTTCCCGGCCGGCTTCAAGTTCCTGCTTCAGCTGTAAAACATTACTACGTAAAAAAGAAACCCTCATACATTACAATCACTAGGTCTGAAGTAAAGAAATTCACCTCATTAAACTGTATCTTTTTTACTATTTTTCAATATTCAGAGGCGTTATCGTACATTTTATGGTAATCTATACTATGTCAAATACATTATAAGGGAGAGAGAAAAGTGGAGACAATAGTTAAAAGATTCTGCAAACCATTTATCCTAGTGCTAACAGCTGTCTTATTAGTAACCTTTGTTGCACCTCAAATTTCACAGGCAAGCGAATTTCCGAATTCCCAGGTAAAAAGCTATTCCGATTATGGTAATTATTCAGAAAAGGAATTAGAGGAAGTATTAAAGTTTTACTTCGAAGAAGTTGGGGAACTAACTGATGAAGGATATGTGATTAAAAACAATGAACTGTTTGATGCAAAAGTTCTGGCGGGTGACCCTGCTGCTTTGAAATTGAAAGAGTTGATCGCGTCGGACTCTTCTTTTCAGAAGTCTGGGTTTCAGGTTGCTAGTGCAACGTCTTTTGGTAAATGTGTTGTAAACAAAATGATTGGTAGTTATGGTAATATAGCGCGTCAATTTTTGAATGGTGCCATCTTTACATATATCAAAACTAAGCAATATGATTTAGCTGCAAGATTAATTTTCAAAACTTTAGTTAAATCTGGGATGAAAGTTAATGCAGCATCTCTTGCAATAGAGTTGGGATACTATGGATGGAAATGTCGAGGGAAGTGGTAAAAATGTCTCTATTAACAATAGTTGAAGTCATCTTAGCGTTAACTGTTTTAGGTTTATTTGCATGGACATTCAAAAGTAAGAAAAGTGCTGACGATGATGATGTGTTCAGATACGCAAGGTATATGATTTATTTACTTGTAGCTGAAGTTGCGATATACGTCATATTCAGTTTTATTTGAAATAAAACCCCCATTTCGGGGGGTTTTTATTGTGTCATAAAAGAATTTAGAATATCTCAAAAACGTTTTTGTTATTTTAACAGAGCTTCAATTTTCGCTTTCGTCTTCGGTCCGTAAATTCCATCAGCAGACAGCCCATTCATTAGCTGGAACCGTTTGACCGCGTTCTCTGTCTTCGGCCCGTAATACCCATCTATACCGTTGTTTTTGGCACCTTTGTCCGGATAGAAATAGAGAGCAGCTAAAGCCTCCTGAATCTGCCGGACGGCTGTTCCCTTCATCAGCGGGCTTTTAACTTTATAGATGCCGGACGACAGCTTATAAGATGATTTTTTACCGCTTGATGATTTTTTCGCTTCAATGGCGACCAGCGCTTTTTCCGTTGCCGGTCCGTAAATTCCGTCAACCGCAATCCCAGCTTTCTTTTGAAGAGATTTGACAGCCTGTTTTGTTTCATCCCCGTAATGGCCGTCTGCTCCGAATTTAGGAAGTTTGAAGCCTGCTTTTATTAAACGTTTTTGCAGCGCTTTTACTTTTGAACCTGACGAACCTTTTTTCAGGATAGTACTTGTGGTTTTGCTCGGCTGGCTTGTGGATGCCGTTTCTTTCGATATGGTTTTATTTCCAAGCAGGTTATCGACTTTTTTCCTGAATGCCGCCAACTGGCTTGAATCGCTCACCCACGGTGCCGGACAGTTTTTGTTTGTCACATCGTAATGACGGACGATTTTGTCAGTTGACAGCCCGTAGCGCTTACATAGATCGGCGACCAGTTCAGCAGCATTCTGAACAGTTTCGCTGTGAATCTTGCCGTTTTTTTCGACACACATTTCAACGCCAATTGCCTTCATGTTGGCATTCGGCTTTAAGAAACTGACATAGCAGCGATTTCTATCATGTGCATGGTATGCGACTTCATTCTCGGGGATAATCAACTGCGCCTCTTTTCTGTCCACAAAATAATGCGATGACGCGTACCGCTTATCTGCAATGCAGGTGCCATTGAAATAATTCCGCTCATTTAATGCAGATGCACCAGGCGTATCCGTATAGTGCATGACAATCCCTTTGACTCCTGACAATTTCAGGCCCGGCCGGGTATATTTATTGACTTTCACAAAGTTTTTCACTACTTTAACCATTTGAACCACTCCTTTTTAATAGAAAAAAGCTGCCAGTTGGCAACCTCATTTCGTTAATCCTTTTTCTTTCAAAGCCTCTTTCTGCTGCTTTCCTTTGCCAGTGACATAGTTGTTTTTATACCAAGCGACCACAGATGTAATGATGGTGAATGCCGCTGAGCCAGCCAAATACAAAGCATCTGCCAGCGTGTTGACCTGGTCCTCGCTGATCGGAAGAACCGGCTTCCCGAACATGATCAAAGTTTGGTTTACCAATGCAATAAAAAGAAGCACCGTGCGGACCACTGTGCCTTTGTCAAAGTTTTTCATAATGTATTTTCCTCCTTATTTTTGCAGCAGGTTATAAAAAATAGCGATTGCCCCGCCAATAATCCCGGTGCTGACCGCTGTTATGATGGCGCCCGTGATGCTGCGCTTGATCCAAGTCGTGTTCTCTTCGATTTTGTTGAGTTTTTCATTAATAGAGATAATCTGCTGATCGTGCAGTTCAGACGTTCTTTCCAGAGTGCTGATACGCTGTTCGTGTGTTTTTTGACCTGCTTTAATCTCTGAGATCTCTTTTTGCAAAACATCATATTCATTCGCTTGTGACATGTCCTGAAATCCTCCTGTTCTCACATCGTTTTCACCTCCCTTGAGGCAAAATAAAAAACACCCTTATTGGGTGTATGTCATTCCTAAATCCACACTGATAGCAGGCTTATCATAGCTCCGGCCTGTTACTTCTTCATATTCTGCCGGGGTAATCCAATTAATTTTCACATATTCTCGCACGTCATCATCTGTATAACACCCCCAATCATAAAACTGTTTTATATCTGATAAAGCTGGATACTTCATGAAGACGCACCACCTTTGAGTGCTTCAATATCGGCCTGAAGACACGCTATTTGTAAAGACAAAGAAGCGTTCTGCTGTTTTAAGGTATCTATTTGCTTTTCGGCTGCCTCCAGATCTGTGGAGGTTACAAGCGTCATAAAATCTGTCCATCCTTGGCTGTGATACCAATACCTTATAGAGATTCTTGGGTCTTTTATATTTCCTGCAGGTAAGAAAAACTGGGCAAACCGGTATTGAGTTGATTTCACATTTAAAATACCGCCATAAGAACCTGGGTATCCTATGGCCTCATTAGCTAAAAGTGGAAAAATTGAGATTCCATCAGGATAATTATTTCCATCATAAGAAGCGTCTTGAAAAGCTGAATCATTAATAATCGTTATCTGCTTCGTTGTGATACTGTGCGGATTAGACTTGTTATTGACATGATCATTTATTTTGGATTCTGCCTCATTCCACTTTGTTCTTTCACTTGATGTAATATGTCGTGAGCTGTCTTGATTATGGACATCGAAATCAATTTTTGCTACCTGCTTTACATTCATCACTTCTGATAAACCAACCTATGCTTTCGTCACTTTGTGTGGGTTATCTTTACTATTCACATGTTTGTCGGTATAAGCTCTTGCATTCGATTCCGCAGCGTTTGCTTTTTCCTGAGCGCCGTCCTTTGTTTCGATGTTCTCCAGATCGGCAAACTTGGCTTTAAGCTCCTCGACAGTTTGACTGATTTCATCCATTGTTTTGTTGATGCTCGCCCGAAACGTTTCAACATCATCAATATAGTACTCAGCCACAGGGATAATATTTTGATCCTCAAGCGTTTTCGCAATGGAGAAAGTGAAATAAACTGTCGCAATCGCCTGCCCGTTCGTATAATAGAGCTTGATTTCAGCCCTGACCTGGCCGTAATGTTTCAATTCTTCATCGGATAAGACATATTCGGTGTCTCCATTTCCTCCCGCAGCTGCAGCATGGCCGTCTCTAATTCTTTTCGAGCTTGATTGTATTTTTGTTTGTATACGTCAATTCCTTTTTACGCTTGTGCATTGAGACGCAGCACGGTCAGTTTCTTTACCTTCTGCTGAATGCGCCTGATCGTCTCGTTTGTGTAGTAGGACGTGTATTCAGTCTGACACCGCGGGCACTTGATGTAATGCTGCCGCACCCCGTTGTCATGCTTTCCAACCTTTGAACATCCTTTGATATGAAGCTTGGTTCCACAGTGATCACATACGCAGGTTTGATGTTCTGTTGCCAAAGCCTCCATCCTCCTTTGCGGTCTTCCTACTGTGACAGGGCGCACACAGCGGCTGCCAGTTGGAAGAATCCCAAAATAGTTTTTTATCTCCTTTATGCGGTTTGATATGGTCAACGACTGTCGCGGGAACCCTCCTCCCCTTCTTCATACAGGAAGCACAAAAAGGATGCTTTGACAGGTACCCCTGTCTTGCCTTTCGCCATTTGCTGTCATACCCCCGGCGGGCAGCTGACTCCCGGTATTGATCATAGGCTGGCTTTGTCCGCTTGTGCTGTTCGCAGTATCCTTCCCGGGTGAGAGTCGGACAACCTGGTTCATTGCAGGGCTTTAATGGTTTAATCATTTTCATCCCCCCTAAAATAAAAAAGCCCACATGGAAAAAATCCGTGGGACTTTAATTATCCAATTCTCGGCATTCAACCCCGTCACCAATTTTATATAGTTTACGCAGAAATTTCTCTACAACCTTGATGAACTCTAAGCAAAATTCTTCATTAAGTACTATACTACTATGTCTGCTTTCAGTCACATTCTTCAGTTCATTAACTGCATTTCTAACTTTAGTAGGGCTCTTTGTTTTATCTATATCTCCACCACAATGAACAATGCAATTTCTTATCTGGTTGGCATTCATTATAAAATGCCACTCCTTAGTGTCATCAGGAAAATCTTTTTTCATGACTTTTTTAATAAACAAGGAAGCCCTTTGTATACCATTTCCCTGTAAATCATCTAATTTAATACCTGTCTCATCTGGTTGATTACATAGCTCTATAATCTTCTCCTCCAGAAACGAATAAACACTTATAAATAAAGAATTCCTCATTATTGCAGGAAAGTTATCTCTAAATTGAGCCATCTCATCATAGTGAAAATGAATAAACTCTTCTTTATCTTCATCACTTTCTTCTCTAAAAGCCTCATCAAATTTATAAAGCTCGCTCCTTAAACTGCTCTCGATGTATTCCGCATATTCTTCAAATGTTTGTAGCTTTCCACTAATAAAAAAGTGAAACCTAATATTGCTAATTTTATTCATAATCACTTCTCCTTTGTACCTAATAATAACCTGTCAGGAGTTCCAATGTAATTTTATTTTGATATTAGCACCCATCCATTCTAAGTTTTCACTGTACCCAATATTAAAAAGCATCCTTGAAAAGGATGCTGAATTATTTTAGCAATGTTTGCCCAAGGTTATTATGCAAATAATTTATTAATGGTGTCCAATAATCATCTTCCTTAAACTCAAAAATGGTACAGTTCTCGTTTATTTTTATCTCAAACTTAATGAGATCAGGATATAAGGTACAAATTATTTCCGCCCTCTTTTCAAGTTCTTGGGACAAGGCTTCAATTTGATTACTATAATACTGAGATTCATTATGGTCTATTTCTCTAATTTGTTTTTCGCTTACCAGAGTATTAAATTTCTCGGATAGTTCTTCAAGCTCCTTATCATTATCCTTCAGAACTTTCACAGCATACTTTTTCATTGTTGGAGTTTCCACTTCTTTTTCCGCAAAAAACAGACCACGATTACTGAATATATTATCAACAGTAGAAAATCTTTCACTCAAACTATTTTTCATCTATAATCTCCCCTCTCCCTGACTACTTACCTTCGACAAAGAGAATTTCAATTCTTTTATGAACACTGTCTTTAAATTTGACCCAATACCATATTAACCGATCTAAAACAAAACAGAGTGCCAACGTTGTGCCAGAATTGTGCCACTGTTAAACCCTGGCATTTCTCTCCTCAACATTCATATTAACCATAAAGGTCTGGTTCATCACAGTAATGGAATTCATCTTCAACTGGTTTATTACAATGTTCGCAACAGAACCAGTAACCCCATTCCCCAAGTAAAGTATATGAGCTTAAGGAATCTTCACATTGACAAAAAGCATTTCCCGCATACAATTCATCTCCCCCCTTTATTCTTCATATACCAATAATACCACGGTTATCCACATTATCCACGAATTAACCATATCTTATATTGTGTCCAATTCACGGAATCGCTGAACCCTTTGCCCTGCATTGTTTTAAGCCATTTCTTCAAAATGAGTCATACACTTTTTCATTATGGTTAACTCGTTAAAATTGGCAAAAAAACTCATCCGTTTTGAAGACAGATGAGCTTACAAGCTGAATACATCCATTGTCTGGTCCATTGTATCTTGAGTGATCCCGATATATCTAAGCGTCACGTCCGGGCTGGAATGGTTGAATATCTCTTGCAGTAGAGCAACGTCTTTAAATTTTTTATAGTGCCAGTAACCGAACGTTTTTCTCATAGTGTGAGTACCGATACCGTCAAGCCCGACGTATTCCGCAGCCTCTTTCAATATGTTGTATGCCGTACTTCTGCTGATTGGCTTATTAAGGCCTTCACGGCTCTTGAACAAAAATTCCTGGTCATCTTTATCTTTAATGTAATCGGCCAGCGCCTTTTTTAGTGCCTTATTAATTTTGATCCGTTTTTGCTTGCCCGTTTTCTTCTCCCTTAAATCAATATACATTCGCTTCGCGTCGCGGACTCTTAAACGGAGTAAATCGGATATACGTAAACCTGAGTTGATTCCGGTGACGAAAAGCAGATAGTTTCTTTCGCTCGGTTCTCTCAGGAACTTCTTAATATAATAAATCTGGTCCATGTCCCGGATAGGCTGCACAAAATTCATTATGAAGCACTTCCCTTCACGTACACTTCTTCTTTCAATGCAAAAGCAAGATTGTAAAAAGCGCGCGATTTTATTCGGAAGTATGTGCGCGGGTTTAACCCGATTTCGTTGTAAACCTCATAATCGAAACGGTGATCCTGTAACATATACCTCATGATGATGATCTGCCGTTCAATTGCCGGCAAACGATTCACAGCCTTTTGAATTTTTGAAAGAAAGGCATTTCGTTCCTGTTCCATTTCTATTCTTTTGATGGCCGTATCTTCGGTAGATGAATGAAACGCGTTTGTATTTGACGGTGGAACGATGTTGAACCCTGCCTTTACTTTAGGCAGCAGATCATCCGGCACTTGCAAAAGAACCACTTTATAATTATCCATTAGGTTTTCAATTTTCTTTTTCGTCGCTTCTCTATCGATTTCGGGTAATTGAAATAGCATGGTTTTTTCCTCCCTTTTATTTACGCTTATAAGCGCCGCCTTTGCCTCTTTTAAGAATCTACTTGTTTTGTCTCTCCAAAAGCTCTCAGAGCGTTCCTGCGCTTTTTCAGGGCGCTTTCTTTTGTTGGGTTTCAAGTCCGTTTCTCCTTTCGCTAACCGCCACCGGGAAAATAAAAAACGGACACCAAACAAACAGCGATATGCTGGAAGTTCAGTGTCCGCAGGCATTCCGTCTTGGACTTTATTAAGTTTATTCTTCTATAAACATCTTTTTATCACAAAGTTCCTCTATTTTTATTATCTTTGTTTCTGTGCATAATTTAGGATTCGAATTATTCCCTAATAAAATTAATTCCTTGTTAATGGCATGTAATACATACCAATTTCCTTTATCATGACTCTCCTCACTTGTTGGAGTGTTGTGATGACTTTCTTGTTCAGATTCTTCTTTTATAAAAATATGTTTTTCTTTTGACCATTCAATTAACTTAGATACCGGCTTCATTAAAGCTGGAATTGGTAAAGAGAAACTAAAGGACAAAACCAGTATAGCAATTAGCTTATCTACCTGGTTCTCCCCTTCGATATTTCCAACAATAAGCCCATTTAAAGCAAAATAGAAAATGCTTAAACAAATAACAAAAGCAACAGCAAGGAGACACCTGGCCCAATACTCTTTGAAAAAATTTAAAAATCTTGAATCGACTTTGTTATTAACAAGAAATATCAGCAAGAATAATAGTTCCCCCAAAAAAACAGCAACTGTACTTACCAAAGTAGATGAATTTGTTTCGGCTGTCCATTTTGGTACACCAGTCAAATTTACTATAGAAAAGAAAACCGACGTCCAAAATGCTGTTTGCCAAAGATGACTCCAGCTCATTAATAAAAACAATCTCTCTTTAGAGAAAAGCTTCTTTTCAAAAATATTTGCAGATAAGAGAGTGATTGGCCTAAATGTTATAACAAAAATGTAAACCAAGATACCCGCAGCAGCTATATAACCAGGTAATCCAATACTTTTTAGAAGACTAAACACATCCATAATTTCTCCACCTTTAATTAATAGTCACATTTTAAATCGACAAATTATGGGTTTTTTTTAGTTGTTTAGGGAATTTGCATTTAATTCACATTCTCCCAAGCATTTAGTGCACTATTTCATCGCTCATTCTCCTTCCCGGCTCATACCTCAATTGATTCAAAATATTTTCTTGTGATATTTTTTCTAAAAACTGTTCTAAGACCTTTCAAAGTGCCGTAATAAACAATTTCATAATCGCTGTTCACTTTTTTTATTGCATATCCTTTTTTGTACATATCATCCCATTCAGCGTTATTTTCACTGCAATAATAATAATTTCGATAAGGCTTATTTGAGTAATCAAGACCGAAAGAATGTTGTAATTCACCTATTTGGTAACCCGTTAAATCTGCGCCTAATTCCATTCTTATTAACCTTTCTCGCGCCCGTCGCACCTATATTTTTTAATTTGTCAGCATTGGCATGATCACCATAGCGAAGAACAACCCGGCAACCCCGAGCGCTGGCAATAAATAAGATTGTTTTGGAACATATGCGACATTGCCCTTAATCGCCAGCCCATCCGTGCGCTTAATAATCGATCTCACGTATTCCGGGTGAAGCTCGTACTTCTCGGCCAGCTCGTCAATTGTCATCATGTTATCCGGTTGCGCTTTGATTGTGTGGAGAAAAACAGACTGTAAAAGTGTCATTTTGGGGCACCTTCTTTCTCAATGGAATCCCAATTAAACGTCTCAAGAATTATAAGCAACCATTGAACTTTTGGTACTCTCCAAGCTGTCATAGCGTATGTGTATACCTTTTTTGTGTAATGGTGTTGATTTTGTTTGATATGTTCCTTTGCTTCTTTTTTTGTCAGAAACATAGTATTAGGTACAATGAAAGATTCTTCTATTTCAAAGATCGGGTAAGTGTCATCATTCATATTTTGATCTATCCATTCCAACATTTCGCTTTCATCGACCAGGTCATAGATTCCTCTAAGCTCTTCCAACATTTCTTCTGTGTCATGTTGTATTTATCTTCAAGAATGTCTTCAACTGAAGACTGGACGGAAGAAGAACTTGAAGAAATAGAAAAATTTAAAGCCTATGTAAGATCAATTAGAAATAAGGAGAAGTGATTAATGTACGAGGCTCTTCTTAATGAATGCACTAGAGAGAGAATCATTGTAGAAGAAAAAGTTATAAAAGGGGCAATTATGGGCCTCTATGCTAATAATGTGATTTGGATAAACAAGAGAATTAAAGATCAGACTAAAAAAAGCTGTGTTTTAGCTGAAGAACTCGGCCACCACTATACTACCTTCGGAGACATATTAGATCAATCAGATATCCAGAAGAAAAAACAAGAATTAAGAGCGCGCTGGTGGGCTTATGAACAGCTTGTTCCATTAAATAAAATAGTGCAAGCACAAAAAGAAGGAATAACCAACCGTTTTGAACTCGCTGAATATCTCGGGGTTACAGAGAATTTTCTTCAGCACGCTTTAGATCGTTATAAAGCGAAATATGGAATCTGTACTTTGTTCAATGGACACCGGATATTTTTTGCCCCACTTCGTGTAGGGTAAGGAGAGATTTTATGGCAAGCTTCCAAAAGAGAGGGAAAACATGGCAATATTGCGTGAGTGCAAAACCGAAGCCAATCCGTAAAGGCGGATTTAAAACAAAAAAAGAAGCTATGATAGCTGCTGCCGAGGTTGAGGCTAAATTAAGCAAAGGCGTCGCTTCCGTTGATAAAAAAACTATTCCATTTGATGAATACTTTAAAAGCTGGGTGGATGTTTATAAGGATGACATAGAAGACATAACTCTTAGAAGTTACAATACCACACTCCAAACTATTACAGATAATTTCCCCGGGAAGTACATTCATGAAATAAGCAAACGTGAATATCAAAAATTTTTGAATGATTTTGGATCGAAACATGCTAAACAAACAGTGCGAAAGCTTAACACACATATAAGAGCCTGTGTACAAGAAGCGATTGAAGAGGGAATTATTCAGATTGACTTCACAAGAAAAGCCAAAATAGCCGGCAAAGTAGAATCAAAACGGCCCGAGGAAAAACATTTGAATTATTCAGAGAGTCGATTGCTACTGAATGAGCTATATGTTCGGAAGGAGCGATCTATTGGGTATTACTTGCTTATCCTTGCTCTTACATCGGGAATACGATTCGCCGAATTGATCGGCTTAACTAAAGACGATTTCGATTTTGAATCGAATGAAATCACAATCGACAAAACATGGGACTATAAAACAGGAAAAGGATTTACTTACTTCTACAAAAAATGATCCTTCAAACAGAGTAATTAAAATGGATTCCAAAACAATGAGCCTGTTCAAAAATTTGTTTGAAAGAATACCTGACACCGAGCATGGCCTTATTTTCATTAGTCCCAATAACAAACGGAAAGTTCTTACAAACGAATTCGTTAACAAAATAATTGCGAAAAACATTGAATGACTTAAAGATTGAACCTGTAACGATTCATGGTTTAAGGCACACTCATGCCAGCATACTTCTATACAAGAAAATATCCATTTATTATGTGTCGGAACGGTTAGGACATGCTAGTATTGATACGACCCTTAAATATTATGCACATGTGGTGAAAGAACTTCGAGAAGAAGATACACAAAACACACTCGAATTGTTTGAACAAATGCTGGCCCTCGAAAAAGCGATCGCGTAAAAAGCCGTGTGCAAAATTTGTGCAAAATGAAATAAAATAATAACGTTTTTTATCGCTTTCTTAGGTTTCCGATAAGCCCGCTAAAATAAAGAAAAACCCTTACGCAGCAAGGGTTTTCAACTCATTTAGGCTTTATTAATCTAAATCTATCTAATGCTTATGACGCGCTCGGAGGGATTCGAACCCCCGGCAGACGTGGTACCGGAAACCACCGCTCTATCCAACTGAGCTACGAGCGCATAATATTATTTTTTAACGTCAGCAATTTATATTATAAGGGCTTATCTGCAAGAAGTCAATCACAATATCTTTAACAATCATTGCCGGATGGCTCCGCCCTCTACCTGTGCTTCCAAGGAAATCCCGATTTGCTTGAAGGATTTTTGCCGGATTGTTTGAATTTATTTCAAAGTGGGAAAAATAAAGTCCAGTATGTCTTTTGTTAAGGGCTGCTTTTTGTTTGACCTTTATTGACCAAAAATGTATGATTAAACTACATACTTACCTTTTAAGGTGAAGGAGGAGCATTATGAATTTAATACCTACAGTCATTGAACAGACGAATCGCGGGGAAAGAGCGTATGACATTTACTCACGCTTGTTGAAAGACCGGATCATTATGCTGGGCTCAGCAATCGATGACAATGTTGCGAACTCCATCGTATCACAGCTTTTATTCTTAGAAGCTGAAGATCCTGAAAAAGATATCAGCATTTACATTAACAGCCCCGGCGGCTCCATTACAGCCGGTATGGCGATTTATGACACAATGCAGTTTATTAAGCCGCAAGTCTCTACGATTTGTACGGGAATGGCAGCATCTATGGGTGCGTTCCTTCTTGCAGCCGGCGAGAAAGGGAAACGCTATGCCCTTCCAAACAGTGAAGTCATGATTCACCAACCGCTGGGCGGAGCTCAAGGTCAAGCGACTGAAATTGAAATTGCGGCAAAACGCATTCTTTCATTGCGCGACAAGCTGAACAAAATCCTTGCTGAGCGCACAGGACAGCCGCTTGAAGTGATTGAGCGCGATACTGACCGCGACAACTTCAAAACAGCTGAAGAAGCAAAAGAATACGGCTTGATTGATAAAGTGCTGACACGCAATATCGATGCACAGAAGTAATCAGGTAAAAGAGCTGCCGGATGTTCCGGCAGCTTTTTTTATGGGCCAAACGGGCTGTCATATTCCATCCGCTTTGCCGTTTGCCATGCTGTTTTTTCTCCGAGGAGCCGTTTTACGATGTGAAAAGACATATTAATGCCCGCTGAAATTCCGCCTGAAGTGACGATGTTTCCTTCATCAACAAATTTCACATCACGAATCACGTGTACTTCAGGGTATTCTTGCTCCAGCCTGTCATAGCTCGCCCAATGCGTCGTCGCGCTTTTTCCGTTCAGCAAGCCGGCTTCTGCCAATAGGAGGGCTCCCGTACATACGGATAGCAGGAGCTCCACGGAAGCGGCCTCTTTTTTGATCCAGCTGATCAGCCTCTCATTATGAATCTCGTGATTTCTCACCCCGGAACCGCCCGGAATGATTAAAATATCAAAACGCGGAGCATTATCGATCGAATAATCAGAGATGACGGTAAGGCCGTTACGCGCCGCTACTTGTCTGCCCGTCTCCGAAACCGTTTTGACGTCAAACGGACGATCTCCCCCGCCGTCCGCTCCAGCAGTCACTGAAAACACTTCAAACGGACCGGCAAAGTCAAGCACTTCCACCTCATCAAACAGCAGCAAGCCGACATTCCATTTCTTCTTCATCCGCTCTGCCCCCATTTCCTTATGTAATCAAATCAATTAAAACCCTTTATAAATCCTTCCACTTTTTCTCTAGCACCGGATAATGATAATCATTCATCTTCCCGATCAATTCATCAGGACTTTCGGAAGCGTGAATCAGCTGAAGGTGTGAGTCGTTTGAAAAGCCTTCTTGAACGCTGTACTTCAGCATTTGCATAAGCGGTTTAAAGTAGCCGTTCACATTGTAGAGTCCTATCGGTTTCTGGTGGATGCCGATTTGCGCCCAGCAAAGCACCTCAAACAGTTCTTCAAATGTGCCGAACCCGCCCGGCATCGCGATAAAGCCATCGGCCAATTCGCTCATTTTCGCTTTGCGCTCATGCATGCCGCTCACTTCAATCAGCTCTGTCAATTGTTGATGGACAATTTCCCCTTTAAAAAGGCCTTTCGGCATCACACCGATGACTTCTCCGCCATGTTCCAGGACGGTATCCGCAATCACGCCCATTAATCCCATTCTTGATCCTCCGTATACAAGACTCAGCCCTTTTTCAGCAATATAAGCCCCAAGCTCCCCCGCTTTTTTTCTGTATTCCGGATTCGTTCCCGTGTTTGATCCTGAGTATACGCATACCGTTTTCATCCCGTTCACTCCAACTCAATATATTGATTAAAACAATTAACATTGTACTATATATCGTTTGTTCCGTGTGAGATAATATAATAGAATTTTTCGAATGGGAGTGTTTTATGATGTTAACAAATGCGGAACAATGGACAAAAGCATTTTATCAAAAAAGAGGGTGGAGCGAATACGGACCTTTCATCCGCATGGGTTTTCTAATGGAGGAGACAGGTGAACTGGCAAGGGCTGTTAGGACATATGAAATCGGGAGAGACCGTCCGGACGAAGCGAAGCGGCCCGCATCTGAATTAAAACAGGAGCTTGTCGAAGAAATGGGCGATGTCATGGGAAATTTGATCATGCTTGCTAAAATTTATGACGTTTCTTTGGAAGAAATGATGGAATCCCATCGCAAAAAATTGACGGAAAGATTCGCGGGTCAGCATGAAGATTGTTGACCGCCTTTACGGAGAAGCTGATCTGGAACCTGTCTTAAGAGATTTAATCGGCTCAGGAAGCGTTCAGCGGCTAAAAGCAATCCACCAGGGCGGAGCGGGCTTTCTCGTCCATCCTGTATGGAACATCAGCCGCTATGAACACAGCGCCGGCGTCATGCTTTTGATTCGAAAGCTTGGCGGAAGCCTGAAGGAGCAAATAGCCGGCTTGCTTCATGATGTCTCACATACCGCCTTTTCACATGTTGCTGACGATGTATTTCAGATGGAAGATGAGGATTATCATGAGCGCGTTTTTGAAAACTGGGTCAGAAACTCTGATATACCAGATATTCTTCATACATATGGATTCACCAGCGAAGAGATTTTATATGACGTCCAAAAATGGACATTGCTCGAACAGCCCGCTCCGGCTTTATGTGCAGACCGCATCGATTACACGCTTCGTGACTCTTTTGCATACGGGTTTGCAGATCAAGAGGACATTAGGTCATTTTTACGGACAGGGCTGACCGTTTTTGAAGGGGAAATTTGCTGCACTTCCGCGGAACACGCTGAATGGTTCGCTCGCCTTTATTATAAAGAAGTCGTTGATTTTTTTATGGACCCCCTCAATGTATATGCGCTCTTTACACTCAGCCAAATGCTGAGGGAGGCCCTTGACACGCATTTGATCAGCAAACAGGATTTTTTCAAAACGGACGGGGAACTGCTTGCGATCTTGAAGCAAAGAACCTCCTTTAGGGACAAGCTTGAAAAACTCAGCACGGCGAAACGGCGCATCAAAAAAGGAGACAAAGACGATTTCACGATTCATAAAACATTAAAGTTAAGATGGATCGATCCAAAAGTCGTCGCTAACGGCTCTAAAGTTCCCGCCTCCGCCCTGTCAGAAAACGTCCGCTTGATGAAAGAGCAGGCGGTTGCCGCAATGAAAAAAGGAGTATATGTAAAAGCGGCCGAATAAAAACCGCCAGTTTCGGAGTACCCGAAACTGGCGGTTTCATTTGCTACGTCACATCAAATATTTGCTCAGGCCTGTCAACAAAATGCTTTTTGCCAATCTTATGAAACAGCCCGGTTTTATGAAGCAGCTCGCGGGGCTGCGGCTGAAGGCCGACGATCATGACTTTGCCGTTTTGCTGGTGAACACGATTGACAATCGTCATCAGACTGCCTTCTGCTGAAGAATCCATATAGTCTACTTTATTCATCATCAAAATTAATAGTTTTGGCGGATGCTGTTTATCCAAAATCGAATCCTCTAATGAATTTGACGAACCAAAGAACAGCGGACCTTCAACAGTATAGATGCTGACTGAACGGTGAAATTTCTTTTCTTCCGCTGAAGCCGCCGCCTGAACAATCGATTCTGACGCATCTTTCTTAATCCGGAACGATTGGCTCATTCTGGCGATAAAGGTGATGATCGCCAGCAGAATCCCGGCGGCTACGCCAAATACAAGATCTTGCCATACCGTTAAGAGGAAGGTGACGACAAGGACGACCGAGTCTGAATTTTTAATTTTCAAAATATTAACGAACTCTTTCCGCTCACTCATATTCCAAGCGACAATCATCAAAATCGGCGCCATGCTCGCAAGCGGAATAAGAGAAGCATATGGCGCAAACAGCAGCAGAACCAATAAGACAAACAAGCCATGGACGACTCCTGAAACAGGAGAAGCAGCGCCCGTCTTAATGTTTGTCGCCGTCCGGGCAATCGCGCCGGTCGCCGGAATCCCGCCGAACAGCGGCGCCGCCATGTTTGCAATGCCTTGTCCAACCAGCTCTTTATTGCTGTCATGCCTTGTGCCTTTCATATTATCCGCCACCATCGCGGAAAGCAATGACTCAACCCCTCCGAGCATTGCAATCGCCAGCGCCGGAGGAAGCAGGTACACGATCTTTTCAAATGACAATTCCGGAAACTGAAAGCTTGGCAAACTGCGCGGGATTTCTCCGTATGCAGAGCCGATCGTTACCACATGTTCAGGAAACAGCATGGCCGCCATTACCGTCGATACTAAAAGACCGGCCAGTGCTCCAGGGACTTTCGGCAAAACCTTCGGTGTGAGCAGCACGAAGAAGAGTGATACGACAGCTGTCAATATGCTGTAAAAGCTGAGGGAATCTAAGTTGATGACGATCTCCCTCATATTCATATAGAAGCTTTCATGCTTCTCAACATCTTTTAAACCTAAAAACTTTGCGATTTCTCCGGTGAAAATGATCACCGCTATCCCAGCCGTAAACCCGATAATGACGGGACGGGGAATAAACTTTATTATTTTTCCGAGCTTGAAAAGCCCTAATATAACCAATATCGCTCCAGCCATAAAGCCGGCAATTAGCAGATTTTCAAATCCATATTGCAGCACGATTCCGAACAAAATCGGCACAAAGGCGCCAGTAGGCCCGCCAATCTGGTATTTTGATCCTCCAAGAAGAGAAATTAAAATACCGGCGACGATCACGGTATAAAGACCGTGCTCCGGCTTAACACCTGACGCAATGGCAAAAGCCATGCCAAGCGGAATGGCGACTACACCTACGACCATCCCAGCAACAATATCTTTTTGAAACCGTTTAAAATTATACCCTTCAAATCTGCCTGAAAAACGTAGCATTCATCTAACCCTCCCCATCATGACCATCCCATTTCCGGAAGTGAAACATCTTCCTGAGAATAACCATTTTCTACAACATCCAAACGGCCGGTCTTTGGATCGATCACCAATCCATGCACGGGAACATCTGACGGCATCAACGGATGATTCCGCACCATTTTCACACTGTGGCTGACACTGTCTTCAACACTGTCAAAGCCTGTCATCCAAGAATGCAAATCAATGCCGGCATTTGTCAGCAGTTCAAGACAGTCATCTTCCACTCCCCGCTGTTTGGCCTTTTGAAGGATAGATGAAGCGTTTAGACTTGCCATGCCGCACTCATGATGGCCGATGACACAAACTTCCTCTGCTTGCAGTTCATAGACGGCCACAATAATGCTGCGCATCACGCTTCCAAAAGGATGAGAAACAACGGCCCCCGCATTCTTGATGATTTTTGCGTCTCCATTTTTTAAACCCATGGCATGATGAAGCAGCTCCAACAAACGTGTGTCCATACATGTCAAAATCACAAGTTTTTTCTCAGGAAATTTCGTCGTTTCGTAAAACTCGTACCCCTTTTCCTCAACAAAAGACTGATTGTGCTTCAAAATGGAAGATAAATTAGCCATTTTTCTCTCACTCCTTTTCATAGTCATATGACCTTGATATTGTTACAGACGCATTATAGCACATGGATTTCGCGTTTGGATTTGATTCAAAAAATTCACTGAAAATGTACTGAAAATTTAAAAAAATCCTTTTTTATATCTTTCTAAAATAATAAAATCTACACTTTTCTTCACCTATAAAAACACAATTGGAAACGAATTAGGATATCAAATATTTGGATTTATAGTCATAATCATGTATTAAAATAAATAAAAAAAGTTCAATAACCGTCTATGAAATTGAAAAAACCAGCAATTGATCTAATAGTCCCGCATTTTAATAGTTGAATTTCTGAGATTTTTGTAAAATTCGTTTTTCCTCTATAATGGCAGTAGATCGTATTTACGGAAGGAGAATGCAGATGAAGCCGTTTGTATACGTAACCAAACCGATCCCGAAAGAAATTGAAGAGCTTCTTGCCGAACATTGCACATATGAAATCTGGCCGTCGCGCGAGCGTATCTCCAGGGAGACTCTGCTTCAAAAAATCAGGGAGGCTGAAGGCCTTTTAACATCCGGAACAAAAATTGACCGTGAATTATTATGCAATGCGCCGAAATTAAAAATCGTCAGCAACAATTCTGTAGGCTATGACAATTTTGATATTGACGCGATGAAAGAGAAATCTGTCATCGGCACACATACCCCTTATATCCTTGATGATACAGTCGCAGACCTCGCCTTTGGACTGATTCTTTCTTCAGCGCGCCGAATCGCCGAGCTGGATCGCTACGTCCGTGATGGCAAATGGACCAAGTCCGAGGATGATGAAACGTTGTTTGGAAGCGATGTTCATCATCAGACGCTCGGCATCATCGGAATGGGACGGATTGGCGAACAGGTCGCCAAACGGGCTGCATTCGGCTTTGACATGGAGGTTCTTTATTACAGCCGCAGCCGCAAACCGGATGCCGAGGAGAAAACGGGCGCCATATATACAGATTTCAATCAACTTTTAGAACGCTCAGATTTCATCGTCCTGATCACGCCGCTGACAGATGAAACATACCATCTCATTGGAGAACGCGAACTTAAGCAAATGAAAAGGTCCGCTATCTTCATTAATATCTCCCGCGGGCAAACCGTTGACGAAAAAGCTTTGATCAAAGCGCTGCAAGAGGGATGGATCAAAGGCGCGGGGCTTGATGTATTTGAAAAAGAGCCCATTGCCGGGGACAATCCGCTCGTAAGCTTTCCCAATGTGACGCTCGTTCCCCACATAGGCTCATCTACCCTCGTCACCCATGTCAACATGCTGGAATGCGCCGTCAAAAACCTGATTGACGGTCTGGAAGGCAGACAGCCGAAAAATATCGTGAAGGAATTGAAATAGCCATTAGAAACTTTCGCTCTATGCCCGAAATGTTTTGCCAAGTTCACTTCCTAATCCAAAATAATGTCTGAAATTATAAATTAAAGGACTCCATTTTTCAGGATCAATATGGTTTTCCCCCTTGATGATCCGCTCATGTGCATGAACGTGCAGCACCTTTGTTTCAATGGCGGCGAAGAATGGGGAATGTTCAGGAATGCGAATATTTGCGGCTTCCGCTTCGATTTGGATCGGACATTCAGTGATCCTGTCGGGATTTACCGAATGTGAAGCGGCCGGCGTTAAACCGCTTGCCGCAAATTTTTCTTTAAGATATTTGAAGCCGACCCGCTTTTTTTCTTCAGAGACAGGCTGCTTGCCAGTGAAGGAAGCCAGTTTTTCTACATGTCTCCACAAAGAAGGATCAGGCACATTGATGACGCATTGTTTTTGCCTCTGCATGTTTTCAAACGCTTTTCCTCCGGTGCTGACTCCAAGCACGATGCAGTCTCCGAGCGCCCAGGAAGATGACAGCGGGCTGAGGTTTGTGGAACCATCTTCATTGAGCGTACTGAGCAAAATGACAGGCGTCCCGTAATATAAAATACTTGGCTGAATGTCTTTGATTTTTTGATTCATCTCTATCCCTTCCTTTCATGATTTCATTGTAAATCATCAATATTTCAATTATCATCGAAGTATCGATTACATTTTGGAGGAAACGAGATGAATGCCAATCCGAATATTGCCGAAGTTGCCAAGCTTGTCAGTGATCCTTCACGGGCAGCCATTTTAACCGCATTGCTCGATGACCGCTTTTATACAGCGACTGAGCTTGCCGGCTGTGCAGGAATCAAACAGCAGACAGCCAGCTTCCACCTTGCCAAATTGGCGGATGCGAATATGCTGATCAGCCAGAAACAAGGCCGGCATCGCTATTACCGTCTAAAAGATTCAAACATTGCGCAAGCGCTGGAGAGCCTGCTGAACATGGCGCCGCCCGCCGAAATTCGGTCCTTCCGGCAGTCCGCTGAGGATAAAGCGATCAGAAAAGCACGGACATGCTATGATCATCTCGCTGGAACCCTCGGCGTTATGCTGACGGAGCGTTTGGTGAACATGGAGGTTTTGAAAGGAGAAGAACAGGACTTCACTGTCACTGAAAAAGGCGCCGCATTTTTCAAGGAACTGGGCATCGACATTCAAAATGTCAAAAGAAAGCGCCGCTCCTTTTGCCATCGCTGTCTCGATTGGAGTGAAAGGCGGCATCATCTTGCCGGCGCTTTAGGTGCCGCATTGCTGGACGCTTTCATCCGCATGGACTGGATCAAGCGCCGGCCGCAGACAAGGGCTGTCACCATCACACCTAAAGGTAAGAAGGAACTTGAACGTGTTTTCAATATTTCTATAGAAAAAGAACTGATTCAGTCTTGAACCAGTTCTTTTTTTATTAAATATCCATGTTTTTCAAAACGGCCCGTTCATAAACTTTTCTGGTGATCATATAATAAATGGCCTGGAAGAGAAAATAGACGCCGATGACGATCACTGCACTGAAAAACAGATTGGAGCTGAGCATATTGCTGAGGGCTTTATACGCAAACGCGGCATGTATAGTGCCGACGAGAAACGGTATAAAAAACAGAAAGCCCATTTGTTTTCCGAGAATCGCGCGGATTTCCTTTTTTGTGACACCGATTCTTCTTAACGCAAATACTTGTATTCTCGTATCTTCGATTTCTGTGAAAAGCCGCAAATACATCATGCTTCCTTGCACCGCGAAAAACACAACGCTGACAAACAGACCGATAAACAAGGTAAGCGCCGTCGCCTGCTTCATGATCTGATAGCCTGGCGCTCTGACTTGAAAAGAATCTTGGTGTTCTTTCGGCACCATGTTTTCCAGCTTCTCAGACACCTCGACTTGATGTTCCCAATCGGAAAGCTCGTATCCCAGCACTCTCATTTTTTTGTTGAGAGGAACGCTTTCGGCGGCTTGATCATACGTTTCCTGGTCGACGACAACTAATTTGCTCGCCCTGCCCCTGCTGAAAAGAACCCCTTTGTTACGGTCTTTGCCCATCGTTAAGGTCATCTTCTTTTCGCCTGCGGTTTGAATCTCCGTCGTCTCTCCAGATTCAAAAAATGTTTGATTGCCGTAAACAAACGGAAAGCTGATAAAGGCTTCCCCTTTTTTGAGGTGTGCGGGTGGAAGGTTCTTTTCCTCGGCTGCATCATTATAGTCTTTTTCTGAGATCATCAACCCTTCATCATCTTTTGTTTTCCATTTCATGCGATCTGATTTGAATGAAACAGGAATCCCTGTCACATCGACCCGATACTCGACAGCGGCTCCCGCATCTTTCAGCGCACCCTCCACCTCGTCCGGTTTGATAACATGATATGCAGACGCATCTTGCTCAACCCAAGAGATGGCCTGCGGAATGCCGGTTTCCCCCTGATTTTTCAGATCAGCGTAGAACATATAGATGACACCAGTCGCAGTTAAAATGACAGCGGTGATGATCGATGTCAAAAACAGCATCCGCGCATAATCTTTCAGACGAAACATGATATTCGAGCGGGTGATGATGTTCGTTCCTTTATAAAAACTCGATTTATGCTTATACAGGCTTCGGAAAATCGCCACACTGCTCTGCGTAAAAAAGAAATAGGTCCCGATCAGCACAAGGATCAAAATCGGAAACACCCGAAAGATCATATCAATGATCCCGGCCGTAGCCGCGAGGGTATAACACCCGGCTAAACAAATGACGGAAAGGACTGTTAGCCATTTCGAATAGACAGGCATTCCCTTCGGCTGTTGTGCAGCTTTCAGCAAATCAATGATCTCAAGCTTCCGAATCCGTGTCAATGAAATGATGGTCAGCGTCTGAAACAGGATGATAAAGCCGACCGCCGTAATGACAAGGGCTTTCGGAACAATCGTAAACCCAATCGGAGCTTTCACATCCATCAGAGCCGTCATCGCCATGAAGAACAGTCTGGAAAATAAAAGCCCCACACCGATCCCCGCTGCAATCGAAATGAAAGAGATGATCGTCTGTTCATAATAAATCATTTTCCGCAGCTGATATTTTGACGTCCCAAACATGCTTAACAAACCAAATTCTTTTTTTCTGGCCTGCAGAAAAGCGGAATTCGAATACATAATAAAAAAGATGGAAAAGACGATGATGATCACTTCAGCCGCATAAAGGCAGACTTTTACAATTTCACCTCCGTAGATTTTATCCTCTGTTACATCAGGATGGTAAATAAACGAAGAAAAAATAAAAAACACGGAAACGGCAAACACGCAGCTTAAAAAATATGCCATGTAGCGCTGGAGGTTGCCTTGAACATTTTTACGGGCGATGACTCTCATGTTCATGGAAATCACCTCCCAATACACTCACCGTGTCAAGGATGCTTTGATAAAAATCCTGGCGGTTTGTCCCTTTGCGAATTTCAGAGAAAAATTTGCCGTCCTTTATGAAAATGATCCGTTCACAAAAGCTCGCAGCTGTCGGGTCATGGGTAACCGTTAAAATCGTCGCATTTTTTTCGCGGTTCAGCTTTGTCAACGAATCCATGACTTGTTTGGCTGATTTTGAATCAAGGTTTCCTGTCGGCTCATCCGCCAAAATCAAGGCCGGCTCATGGATCATCGCGCGGGCACATGCCGCTCTTTGCTGCTGTCCGCCCGACACTTCGTATGTGCGGTGATTGAGAATATGATCAATTTGAAGTGTTCCGGCCAAATCCATCAGCCTGGATTCCATTTCTTTCTGCCTTACCTTATCAAGAGCCAGCGGCAGAAGTATGTTTTCCCGAATCGTTAACGTCTCTAGCAGGTTAAAATCTTGAAAAATGAAACCGAGCTCACGTCTGCGAAATAAAGCCAGTTTTTGGTCCTTCAGCTTTGCCGGATTCGTTCCGTTAATGATCAAATCACCGTTTGTCGGTTTGTCTATCGTTGCCAGAAGGTTGAGAAGCGTTGTTTTTCCGCTACCCGAAGGACCCATCACGCCTACAAATTCTCCCTTCTCGACAGATATATTAAAATTGTCCAGCGCCTGATGCGAAAAACCGCCTTTTTTTGAAAAATACATTTTTGATAAATGCCTTGTTTCGAGTACGTTCATTGCTTCCTTCTCCTTTTTTCTTTCATTATAAAAAGGAGTCAACATATCTCCCATCGAATTTCCTTGCAAATCAGGCGGCTAACCTTACAATTTTGTCACATTGCCATGGAGGGTGCTGCTTGAAAATGTCACCGTTATGGCCGTTCCTTTTCCGGGTTCTGAAGCCGCACTCAGCTCATGGCCCAAATAGCGGCAGATTTCTTTCGATAAATAGAGCCCCATTCCTGTCGCTTCCTTTTGTGTCCGGCCGTTTTCCCCGGTGAAAAAAGGATCAAACACACGCGGAAGGTCATGAGCGGGAATCCCGATGCCGCGGTCAATAATCGAAATAGCAGTCCTGTCTTCCTTTTTCTCTACCAAACATTCAATCTCTGCACCCTTATTTTGAGGTGAATATTTTAACGCATTGTAGACGATCTGCTGAAAAACGACTCTCAGCCACTTTTGATCACTGTATATGTATACGGAATCGTCCGCTGTCTTGAGCTTTGGAAAGATGCGCCTTTTAATGAATTGTCTTTTCTCTTCGTTGATGATGTCCCTCAGCAATTTGACGACATCTATTTTCTCAGCCTTCAAGTCAATGGAAAAATGGTCCAGCCTCGCCATATGAAGCATCATATCTAAACCGTATCGAAATCGTTCATTCTCTTCTTCTATATCATTGAGCAGTGAACGGATATGCTGGATATCGGACTGTTTTTTTCCATCTTGAATCAAAAGCGAAATAACGGACACAGGCGTTTTCATATGATGAATCCACTGATTTGTAAAGTGAACATGCTGTTGGCGCTGTCTTGAAAAATGGGCAAGCTTTTCGCGGTATTCTTTATTGATGTCAGAAATAAGCGCTGTCCACATCTCTTGCTCTTCCGTCTGCGGGCGATAAGCCTTTAATGCTTCTCCAGTTTGCATGGATGAGACATCAGCCTGCTGTTTTTTTAACTGGAGTAGAAACGCACGCTGCCTCCCGTAATCAATCGCAAAGCCTGATATGAGAAAGGCAGCCGTCAAGATAAACACATAACAGATATTCGCTCCTGAAATGCCGCCTCCGCTTTCAAACACACCGAGTGCTGCGGCCGCAACGACAAAGCCTGTGCCCAGCAAAGAAAACAGAATGAGCCAGGCCCGATCCTGCAAATATATCTTGATCATCCTACTCATCCTTCCAATTGCTTAAAAACCTGTATCCATGTCCCCGGACGGTCGCGATAGCATTCTCAAGCCCCAGCTCCCCAAGCTTCTTACGCAATCGGTTCACATTAACGGTCAGTGTATTGTCATCCACAAATTCTATTTCATCCCACAATGCTTCAAGCAGTTCATCCCTAGTGACAATTCGGTCATGCTCCTTTACAAAGATGAACAGCAGCTGAAACTCTTTTTGCGAAAGGGATATCCGCCTGCCCTGCCATTCCGCTTCAAATTTTTCAGGATAGATATACAGGCCGCCAAGTTCCATCACCTGCGCTTCTTGATGGACGGCTGCCGAGTATTCTCCGTATGTGCGGCGAAGCGCGCTTTTGATTTTGGCGTGAACAACTTCAAGGTGAAACGGCTTTGTGATATAGTCGTCTCCGCCATGTTCAATCGCCATCACCTGATTCAATTCATCGGTCCGCGCAGAAATAAAAATGATCGGCACATTTGAAACGGCCCGGATCTGCCTGCACCAATAAAAGCCGTCAAAATACGGGAGATTGATATCCAATAGAACCAAATCAGCCCCTTTTTCAATAAACTCCTGTTTGATCTGGTCATATTTTTCCACCGCATTCACTTCATAGCCGTATTTATGTAAATGATCATACAAGATGGAAGCAATCCGCTCATCATCTTCCACGATTAATATTTTATACATGTTTGTCACCCTTCATGGAAAAAGTTCGAAAATATGATTATAATAAAAATTGATTTTTGACATGCTGTTGCAAACGATTCAATATGATTATAGACGATAGATGGAAATGCGGCTCATTAAATCCCATGAAGACATTTATTTTCTTCATGTTTAAATTATAAAGTCTTAATTAGAGGAGGACTTTATCCGTGAAAAAACTGTTGACATCGCTCGCGCTGGGAGTCATTCTCACGTTGGGCTTTCTGGCGGGCATCCTGCCTCCAAGTTCGGCTGACGGGCCGCAGACAGCAGACGGCAGCTCTGTTCAGACAGACAGCATCATCAATACCTTTGAAAGTGTCGCCGACTACATTGTGAAATACGGCAGGCTGCCTGACAACTTTATCACCAAAGCCGAGGCGGCAAAATTAGGGTGGGAACCGCAAAAAGGAAACCTGGCCGAAGTCGCGCCGGGGAAAAGCATCGGCGGCGATATTTTCAAAAACAGGGAAAAGCTGCTGCCTGATGCAGAAGGACGGGTATGGAGAGAAGCCGACATCAACTATACATCGGGCTTCCGCGGGTCGGACCGGATCGTCTATTCAAACGACAGGCTGGTCTATAAAACGACAGACCACTATAAAACTTTTACTAGAATGAGATGATAGCATGAATAAAGTAATCTTAAACGGAGAATCAATATTAAGCATATCAGACCTGCACAAAGAGCTGAAAGAACAGCTTGGGCTCCCGGATTATTACGGCGAAAACCTTGATGCGCTATGGGATTGCCTGACGGGCTGGGTGAACATGCCCTTGGTGATCGAATGGAAACATGTTGAGAAGAGCCGTGTATATTTAGGTGATAAAGCATCTGCTTACTTGCAGCTTTTTCGCGAAGCAGAGGAGGAGCTGGACGGCTTTCAGTTCAAGACAGATGAGTCATCACAGCAAAATCTATAAATCGGCGGCCGGCCTCTCAGCCGCCGGTTCCTGCAGCAATTGCAGGAACGAGCGGGCGCTGGAGCAGTACGCCCGCTTATTTTTGCGGAATTCGGACAGGCTCTTTGGCGCCCCCCCCTGCTTTCGATAAAGCTTGCGGCAGATCGCTCGGAATCCGCTGATTCAGTCAAAAAATGCTTGGTTGAAAATGGTGGCAAATTTCCCGTCTTCCACCTTTTCTTTCGTGATACCGCTGTCTGTATGTTTTGTGAAGTGGTCTTTTGACAAAATGATTTTTCCGTCTTTTGTCAGCTTCGAAGCGAGCGGATGTTTATTAAATGGTGATGCTTCATCATCGAAAATCGCATCGCGAACCCTTGCAAGCACTTTTTCATCGATTGGCTTCATCGCAAATGCATAGCCCGTCTGCCATCCTTCCCCTTTATCCATTTCAAGAAGATAATCCCCTTTATCCGTCTTCACCTTTCTGATGCGGTAAGCACCTGTTTTTGAAGCGACGGTTTCCCCTGAAAACGGAACAGGTGCAAGCGGAAGATTGATGCCAAACCCGGTGTCGAGGAGATACGTTTCATTCTCTTTCTGAAGAATAACGGCGATATGTGTCCCCGTCAGCGCCCACGCTCGTTCTTGCTGATTGAAGACCGTACCTTGGACCATATGAACAGAAAAACCGATCTCCTTCAGAATGTAATAAAGAAAGGCGTTTAAGTCATAGCACAAACCGCCCCTCTTTTTGTTCAAAAAGGCATCTGTCAGAGCATTTTTCGTCATCGGTGTCCGTTCATTGTTTAAAACCGCGCCATTTTCAAAAGGGAACTGCAAAGCCAGCAAAGACAAAAACTCAGGCAGATCCGCAAATGTCACAGATTTAGTTGGGCGGTATCCGATCCTTTCATACAGCGAGTCGAGCTGAATCGTCATGATGATTCTCCTTTCACTTTGAATAAAAAGCCAAACCCCAGAGAGGTTTAGCTTTTTTCCTGAACATATGCAGTCAATACATCAAGGGCATCTTGTTCATCAGTTCCGTCGGCGATGAGCGTGACCTCTGACCCCGAACTGACAGCAAGACTCATCAGCCCCATAATACTTTTTGCATTTACTTTTTTATCTCCCTTTTCCAGAAAGATGTCTGATTGAAAGCGGTTGGCTTCCTGAACAAACAATGCCGCCGGCCGAGCCTGCAGTCCTGTTTTTAAAAGGATTTCCACTTTTTGTTGAACCATACGATCTCCCCCATTCCCTGCAATTATTTTAAAGAGACAGATTGTCCTGAACGCAACTGTTCAGCTATTTCATCCAATTTTCTGAGGCGGTGATTGATGCCCGATTTGCTGATTTTTCCGCTGGTGACCATTTCCCCTAGTTCCTTTAAAGTCACTTCCTGATAATCGATGCGAAGCTGAGCGATTTCCCTCAGCTTTTCCGGCAAAGCATCAAGACCGATTTTTTCATCAATGAATTTAATATTTTCTACCTGTCTGAGCGAAGCGCCGATCGTCTTGTTTAAATTAGCTGTTTCGCAATTGACGAGGCGGTTCACCGAGTTTCTCATGTCGCGCACGATCCGGACATCTTCAAAGCGAAGCAGGGAATTATGCGCGCCGATAACATTTAAAAATTCAGTGATCTTCTCGGCTTCCTTGAGATAAGTGATATATCCTTTTTTCCGCTCCAGCGTTTTGCTGTTCAAATGAAAAAGGTTCATGAGCCTGCATAATGAATCATTATGCTCTTTGTACAACGAAAAAATTTCGAGATGGTACGAAGATGTCTCCGGATTATTGACAGAACCTCCGGCCAAAAACGCTCCTCTCATATAAGAACGTTTGCAGCATCTTTTCTTGACAAGGTCTTCTGAGATGTTTCTGGCAATCACAAAGTTGCCTCCGAGAATTTTTAAATCTTCGAGAATGAATTTTGCGTTTTCGATCAGACGCACGATGTACACATTGTTTTTTTTCAGTCTCATTTTCTTTCGAACCAACAGTTCGACGGATACTTCATATTGCTTTTTGAGCAATGTATAAATCCTTCTTGCGATGGCCGCGTTCTCGGTTTGGACATCGAGAACCACTTTTCGGTTTGAGAAAGACAATGAACCGTTCATCCGAATGAGGGCAGATAGTTCCGCATTAGCGCAGCAATCCTTTACTTCAAGGTTTGTAAGTTCTTTTTTGGTTTCCGATGCAAATGACATTTATAGACACCCCCATTCCAAGGCCTGCTATTCTTTTAACAACTCAACAAGAAGCGAAGCAACTTTATGTGTATCGTGGCGGATTACGCCATTTTCATACGTCACAATCTGATCTCTGATGACTTCAAGCCCCATCGCAGACAGATCATCAATGTTGAACTGTACAGGCTGAGCCAGTTCTTTTGCATATCGTTCCCGAATATCGTCAGGAATTTCCTCGCTGTTGACGAGGATCGTATCAATAAACGAACCGTCCATATGCTGATTAAGCGCTTTTACATGATCGGCAGCACTGTAATATAACGTTTCGCCAGGCTGAGTCATCACATTGCAAATATAGACTTTCTTAGCCGAAGCGGCTAAAATTTCTTCCCTGACCTTCGGGACGAGCAAATTTGGCAAAATACTCGTATAAAGGCTGCCGGGGCCAAGTATAATCAGATCCGCCTCACGGATCGCTTCAATGGTCTCCGGAACAGGCTCGATCTTTTCAGGGGTTAAAAACACCCTTTTAATCCGCTGGCCGTAGGACGGTATCGTCGACTCTCCTGATATGATCCGCCCATCGTCCATCTCCGCGTGAAGCACAACGCTTGTATTTGCAGCCGGGAGCACCCTGCCCCGTACATTCAGAACCTTGCTCATTTCGGTGACGGCGTGAAAAAAATCACCGGTTATATTCGTCATCGCCGCCAAAATTAAATTTCCTAATGAATGGCCGATTAAATCGCTGCCTTTGCTAAAGCGGTGCTGAAACAGGTCTTCAACGAGAGGCTCCACATCGGATAACGCAGCCAGCACATTCCGGACATCCCCGGGCGGAGGGATTTTCAGTTCATTGCGCAATCGCCCCGAGCTTCCCCCGTCGTCTGCAACTGTCACAATCGCCGTAATGTCGACAGGCTGATGCTTTAATCCTCTCAGCAAAACAGAAAGTCCTGTTCCCCCGCCAAAAATCGCGATTTTTTTCTGATCTGCCATGCTATTTTTTGCTTTTCTTCTCGATGTCCCGGTGAGTAACATGAGTATAGTAGTCCTTTTTAAAATAATCGGCAAGGTATTCCGCAAGCGTCACAGAACGATGCTGTCCGCCTGTGCAGCCAATCGCAATGACGAGCTGGCTTTTGCCTTCGCGCTTGTACGATGGAAGCATGAAGGCCAAAAGCTCTGTCAGCTTTTCGAGGAACTTTTGTGTTTCATTCCATTTCATCACATAGGAGGATACCTCGCGATCTTCTCCTGTCAGCGGTCTCAGACTGTCGATGTAGTACGGATTTGGCAGAAACCTCACATCAAATACAAGGTCTGCGTCAATCGGAATTCCGTATTTAAAACCAAAGGACATCACATTCACCGTAAAGGTGTGGCCCTGGTCTGTCGCAAAATGCTGGACGATTTTTTCGCGCAGGTCCCTCGGCTTCATGTCAGATGTGTCGTAAATAATCTGAGAGCGCCCTTTCAGTTCTTCCAAAAGCTCCCGTTCGGTTTCAATTCCCTCCAGCGGCAGCCCTGTTGTGGCCAGAGGGTGGGACCGCCTTGTCTCTTTATACCTTGAAACGAGAATCGAATCCTTTGCATCTAAAAACAAAATGCGCGGAGTGATCCAAGATGTTTCTCCAATTTCATCAAGCGCCTCAATCAGCCTGTCAAAAAACTCACGGCCGCGCAAATCCATCACTAAGGCCACCTTGCTCATTTTCGAATTTGACTCTTTCATCAGCTCCAAAAACTTCGGAAGCAAAGATGGCGGCAAATTATCAACACAGAAAAAACCGAGGTCTTCAAAACTTTGAATCGCCACTGTTTTTCCTGCTCCTGACATTCCGGTTATAATCACAAGCCGAATTTCATGGACTCCATTCGCATTCATGCTTCTTTCCCCCCTTATGTTTAGTCGCTCTGCGGGTCCAGACGGTAGGACAGCAGTTCAAAGTCAGATGTATACGTAAAGGTGCCGTGAAGCAGTCCTTCGCCTTTCAGCATAAAGTCGAGAATGTGAACATCGCCGGGCGCCATCGGCAAGTTCTCTATTTCTCCTGCCTGATGCCACTGAATGATGCCTTCCTCAGACTCATCTACATGTCTGCCTGTATAATGATCGGCGACGAACGTGAACATCATCCATTCTGATACAACCTGGTCATTTTCTTTTATGATGAAGGTGAATATCCCTTTCAACTGCGGGTTTAGCACATATAGGCCCGTCTCTTCGCGGTATTCCCTGATGACGGCATCCCTGACTGTTTCCCCGCTCTCCATTTTCCCGCCGGGAGCTACCCACCAGCCCCTGCGCGGTTTTTGCAGCAAAAGGACTTGATCATCTGAAATCAGCACACAATTCGTCACTCTTTGCAAGTCTGTCACCCATCCTTTAATTCCTTCAATTCTTTTTTCTATTATACCGCTTCCTGATGCCGCTCACAATGAACATGCAGCCCAACTGCAAAAATCGCCTTTTCATAAATCCAGCCGCCCTTTTTTGGGAACGTGCCTGAGCCTATTCTAAATTAAGACCGCCAGCGAATGGAAGCGCTTGCGAAAACCGTACTTTCATTCTATTTTACAGCAAAATCCGCTTATTCATCATGTAAATATGAACAAATTGTGAAAATTTGTAAAAATTACACTTTTAGGAAAAATAGTGCAAAAAAAGGACACGGACATGATCATCCGTGCCAAAAGAATTCATTATAAAAGGGGGTCAATTACTGTACCAATCATAACGAATAATTGTTTCACTGGTGTTACAGGGCGGTTAAAACATGATGACGATTAGAATGCGTTATTTTACAGCCTTTTCTTTCTCCTTCAGCTCTTCAATATAATGCTGAACACTCTGGGCTGCAATGCTTCCGTCTCCTGTTGCCGTGACAATTTGGCGAAGGGTTTTTTCACGGATGTCCCCCGCGGCAAAAATCCCTTCCGCTTTTGTTTCCATGCGTTCGTTGGTTACGATATAGCCCTCTTCATTTGTGATGCCAAGGTTTTTAAACGGCTCAGACAGCGGCAGCATGCCGATGTAGATAAAGACGCCGTCGGTGCGGAATTCTTCTTCTTCATCTGTCACTGTATCGACAAGCGTTACTTTGCCGACTTTTCCATCTTGTTCATGGATTTCTTTTACCGTCTTGTTCCAGATAAAATCGATTTTTTCGTTATCAAACGCTCGAGCCTGAAGAATGCTTTGCGCTCTCAGCTTATCGCGGCGGTGAACGATCGTTACTTTAGAAGCGAAACGGGTTAAGTAGACGCCTTCTTCTACAGCGGAATCTCCGCCGCCGACAACGACAAGCTCTTTGTTTTTAAAGAATGCGCCGTCACATACCGCACAATAAGAAACACCGCGGCCGCCAAGCTCTTTTTCGCCCGGAACGCCGAGCTTCTTGTATTCAGCGCCTGCTGTGATGATGACAGCGCGTCCTTTAAATTCTTTTGAACCCGCTTTGACGACCTTATAGTCTCCATTGTCAACGACTTCTTTAATATCGCCGTATGCATATTCCGCACCAAACTTTTTCGCGTGTTCAAACATTTTATTTGAAAGTTCCGGCCCCAGAATGCTTTCAAACCCCGGATAGTTTTCAACATCTTCTGTATTGGCCATTTGCCCGCCGGGAACTCCTCTTTCAACCATCAAGGTTGACAGGTTCGCTCTCGACGTGTAGACGGCCGCTGTCATACCTGCAGGACCCGCTCCTATAATAATGCAGTCATAAATTTTTTCTTCTGACACAATGTTCACTCCTTCATGAATCTTCTTGCTGCTTATGCTGGCAAGCAGTCCAATCCTCTAAATAAGATTCCCTTCTTGTATCTTCCTTACCCATATCCTATAAAATATCATGAATAAGCGCTATTTTTTTGCTCACACAATAAATAAAACAGGCTGAATGGTCAGTTCAAACCTGTTTTTAAAGGTGTTCTTTTAATGTACGTTCATATTTCGTAAGCGTTCCCGGAGAAATGCTGAAAAGCTTTGCCGTTTCAGATTTGGTGAGACGCTCCCGGTGCTCTGTTTTCCAGATGAAATAAATGGCTGCAGCCAAACCGCCGGCGTTTTTCAGCTGAAGGCCGTAAGCCCTGATCTGCTGAATGACATGAAATATCCAAAAACACATCGCCTCTTGTTCGATCGCTGACCGATCCGCTTGTTCAATCGCTTTCGCGGTTCTGTAGGCAAGGAGTGCATCCTTTGAAGCAACAGCCCCGTCTTCACCGTAAAGCACAAGCCTGACAAATTGGTCTTCAAACGACGTTTTTGCGATGTTTGAATCAAGCACAGCTTGAAGCTGTTCCTTCTCCCCTTTTCTTCCGCTTATATAGTATGCGGCGAGGCGTTCCTCAAGCGTTCGCTGGACGGGTGCCTTTTCTTGCCGTTCTTTCCACGGCTCCATGCGGGCGGCATCAGGGTACTCCTCCTGCATCTTCTTCCATACGGACCGGGCAAACTGAGTGCGGCCGGTAAAGTAAGCGGTGCAGGCGAGCCAGTAATAAAAGGTTTCATCTCCTTCAAATCCCATGCGGTAAAGAGATTTCAGCCATTTAAACCCGAGGTCATACCTGCCGACGAGCGAAAGTGTGGCGCCGAGCTTATACCTTTGTTCAAGCAGCATCGGATAAATATTGGATAGCTGTTCAGAAAGATCCCGAACCTTTTCATCCTTCCGCTCATAGTGGTAAAAAATAAGCAGATTGCAAAGCGCATGCAGATTTCCATGGCTTTTTTCTAAAACGGTAAAAATCGTCGTCTTTGCTTTTTGAACATCCCCTGCGTAAAAATAAGCAAGCGCCAGATTATTATAAGCTGACCAAAATTCCGGATAATCGGCTATAATCTCTTCAAGCATCACAATGGACTCCTGAAGCTGTCCGTTCTCCAGCAGCGACTTAGCCCGATCCTGTTTAAGGATTAAATCATCCTGGTCGTACTCTGAGTAGCCTTGATCTTCTTCTCCCATATCCAATAATTCAAGGAGCTCTGCATTTTCCGCGCTGAACTCGCCATTGGGATCTTCTTTCATGTAAGTCTCAGCTGCTTTATAAGCTTCTTGGAAAAGACCAAGATGCGCATAATTATTCGCTTTAAAATAGTAGCATTCTGTCATTTTTTCATTGATGTTTTTCAGAATAAAGTCTAAAAGTTCATTTGATTGCTGGTAAAAACCCATTTCTGTATAAATGACAGCAAGCTGAGACAGCATGCCCGTATTGTCCGGTTCAAGAAAAATCGCTCTCTGGATGAGTTTGCTCGCGCGGGATAAATTTCGTTCTCTGTATGCTTTGAGCCCTTTATGATAAAAATATTGCCCATCTTGAAAAAGCTGGACAATCCTCGTATTTTTATGATGTTCAGAAGTGTACTTTCCCACAGATACCCTCCATTTCAAACTGTATACCGTGAGTAGTATAACATAGTTTCCTTCAGGCTTAATAGGCCAAAAACAAGTTTCGAGAAAATTCTCTGCATTTTCCACTTTTGGTGTCTGGTGACGAAACCAAAATCGTTTTTTGCTCAAGTCTGCATCGGCGGTTTACGTTTTATATCGGCTGAGTGTTTTCATTTTTAACGATCATTTTCCAGTCAACAGCCTTTCAAAAGAGAATTTTCCACTCCTGTTCTCTAAACTGATTTCAGCGAAAACGGATGACGAAAGTACGTTCCCATTATATGATAATAAACAAGGGGGTTATGCTATGCAAAACAACAGCTCAATTGAATTGGCGCATTTCTCGGACGAGCATTCAGCTGAACTGAATGAGTTCGAGCTTCCTGCAGAACAAAGCCCATTTACCGCGCTTCCTAAAGATGTCTTAACAGATGCGTCCGGACAGCATCCAATCGTCATTTTAAACGAAGGGACGCCTGTTGGATTTTTTATTCTGCACGCTACTGAGAGAGTAAAGGACTATTCAGAAAATCCTAAAGCGATGCTCTTGACCGCTTTATCAATTGATCATAAGCAGCAAGGCAGAGGCTGCGGAAAAAAAGGGATGCTGAAGCTTCCGGAATGGATCAGCAGGGAATTCAGCCATTGTGATGAAGTCGTTTTAGCTGTCAATCAAAAAAACACAGCTGCTCAGCATCTGTATTTAAAAACCGGGTTTGTTGACACCGGCGAAAGAAAAATGGGCCCCATCGGAGAGCAGATCGTGATGAGCCTGAAAGTTAAATAAGCAAATGAAAGGCTCCAAACGGGCAAAAAAAACAACCAAAAGGGCATGCAATCCCTTTTGGCAAGTAAACTTTCACGCTTATTCTGTTCCTTTATGGCGTTTTTTCAGCACTTCCAGTACATCATCAAGCGGGAGGGACTGTTCCCTTAAGAGGACAAGCAGATGATAAATAAGATCCGCCGCTTCCCATTTCAATTCTTCATGATCCCTGTTTTTTGAAGCGATAATGACTTCCGCGGCTTCTTCGCCGACTTTTTTCAAAATCTTATCAATGCCTTCATGAAATAAATAAGTTGTATAGGCGCCTTCAGGCATTTCCGCCTGCCGTTTGGCAATCACGGCTTCAAGCTCGTTTATGATGGCGAAACGGCCGCCGCCTGCCGCCTTTCTGTCGTCCATTGATGTGAAACAGCTGTAGCTTCCTTTATGGCAGGCAGGTCCGGCTGGTTCGACAAGCACGACAAGTGCGTCTTGATCACAGTCAAGGCGGATGTCTTTGACATGCTGGACATTCCCGGATGTCGCCCCTTTATGCCAAAGCTCCCCGCGGGATCGGCTGAAAAACCATGTTTCCCTCGTTTCCAGCGTTTTTTCAAACGATTCTTTATTCATATATGCCAAGGTCAGCACCTCTTTGCTTGCTGCATCCTGGACGATCGCCGGGATCAGACCGGCTTCATTAAATGTCAATTCATCTGCCGTTATCATCTTACATTCACCCCGCGCTCGTTTAAATAAGCTTTTACTTCTTTCACAGACGTTTCTTTATAATGAAAAATCGAAGCAGCCAAAGCGGCGTCCGCTTGGCCTTCTTTAAACACTGCGTGCATATGTGCGGCATTTCCCGCGCCTCCTGAAGCAATGACCGGGACTGAAACAGCTTCTGATACAAGCTTTGTCAATCTGTGGTCAAAACCGTTTTTCTCTCCGTCTGAATCCATGCTCGTCAACAGGATTTCGCCGGCCCCCCTCTGAACGGCTTCCTTCGCCCACGATGCCGCTTCAAGGTCTGTCTTATTCCGGCCGCCGTGAGTGTAAACAAAATAGCGGTCTTCATCTTGATCGTATTTTGCATCAATAGCGACGACGATGCATTGCGAACCGAAGAAAGCCGCGCCTTCCGTAATCAGCTCCGGACGGAGAACCGCGGCCGTATTAACGGACACTTTGTCTGCTCCGGCCCTCAAAATCGTTTTCATATCTTCCAAACGATTGATGCCGCCGCCGACGGTGAAAGGAATAGCCAGCTTGGCCGCCACTCTTTCGACGACATCAACCATCGTTTTTCTCCCTTCGTGAGAAGCGGAAATATCGAGAAAGACGAGCTCATCTGCGCCTTCTTCGTCATATATCTCAGCCAGTTCTACAGGATCCCCGGCATCTTTTAATTCAAGAAATTGAATGCCTTTGACAACCCGGCCGTCCTTCACATCCAGACACGGGATAATTCGCTTTGTAATCACTTGCTCCCCACCCTTTCAAGCGCTTCAGACACAGTGAATTGGTTCGTATAAAGAGCTTTTCCGACAATAGCGCCGCTGACGCCGTCCATACGGCGGCCGGCCAATGCTTCAAGATCAGTGAGAGAGCTGACGCCTCCTGAGGCAATGACCTGTTTACCGGTTATTTTTGCGAGCTCAACCGTGCTGCCGATATTCGGGCCGGACAGCATTCCGTCTGTTGCAATGTCCGTAAAAATAAAAACCTCTGCACCTTCATTTGCAAGCTCACGGCCAAGCTCTTCCGCTCTCACCGCCGACATTTCAAGCCAGCCTTCCGTCGAAACAAAGCCGTCTCTCGCATCAAGACCGATCGCGATGTGATGACCGTAAGTGTTCAGCATCTTTTTCGCAAAATTCGGATTTGAAACGGCAGAGCTTCCTAAAATCACTCTTTCTACGCCTTGTGATAGATATTCATACACATCCTTTTCGGTTCTGATGCCGCCGCCGACCTGTACGTTGACATTCAGTTCTTTGGCGATAGATATCACATGGCTGTCGTTTACTTTTTTCCCTTCTCTGGCGCCGTCCAAATCAACGAGATGAATCCATTTTGCTCCTTCTTTGGCAAACAACGACGCCATTTCAAGCGGAGAGTCGCCGTATACTGTTTCTTTTGCATAGTCTCCCTGCACAAGTCTTACGCATTTGCCATTTCTCATATCGATAGCCGGATATAAAATAAATTCACTCATTTTTTCACCTTCTGTTCTTCTGTCAGCTGTTTGAACTGCTTTAAAATGGACATTCCGACCGTACTGCTTTTTTCCGGATGGAACTGGGCTCCGTACACATTGTCAAAACCGACGACGGCGGGTACGCGCACACCGTAATCCGCACTGGCCAGCAAAGCTTCTTCATCCATTCCGCTGACATAATAGGAATGGACAAAATAAGCGTATCCTTCGTCAGTTTCCTTTAAGAGCGGAGAATCGCGGTGGATTGTGAGGCGATTCCAGCCCATGTGGGGGACTTTCAGCCGGTTTCCCAATGGACCGCGCTCCTCGAGCTTGGTGACTTTCCCCTTTAAAAGGGCGAGCCCCTCTGTTGCTCCCTGCTCCTCGCTCTCTTCAAACAAAAGCTGCATGCCGAGGCAAATGCCGAGAAGAAGCTTTCCTTCACTGACAGCATCCTGAATAAAGATTTTCAGGCCTGTTTTATCCAAAATCTCCATCGCATCCCTGAAAGCGCCGACTCCTGGAAGAATGTAGCTGTCCGCTTTCTGCAGCTCACCGATCCGATCTGACACAAAATATGGTGCACCGATCCGTTCCAGCGCTTTAGAAACGCTGTACAGATTTCCCATACCGTAATCAATGACACCGATCATTTACAGCATCCCTTTCGTTGATGGAATTCCTTTGATACGGGGATCAATCATTGTCGCTTCATCAAGCGCGCGGCCGAGGGCTTTAAAAATAGCTTCAATCATGTGATGGGTATTCGTTCCGTAGTGAACGATGACATGAAGATTCATCCTCGCTTCGAGAGCAAGCTTCCATAAAAATTCGTGGACTAGCTCAGTATCAAATGTCCCCACTTTCCCGCTCGGCAGCTCGGCCCTGAATTCAAGGTGCGGCCTGTTGCTTAAATCGACTGCAACCTGGGCAAGCGCTTCATCCATCGGCACTAAACTTGAGCCGTAGCGTTTAATGCCTTTTTTATCCCCGAGCGCTTCCAACAGCGCCTGTCCCAGGCAAATCCCGATGTCCTCTGTCGTATGGTGGTCATCGATTTCCACATCGCCTTTCGCCTCTACAGAAACGTCAAATTGGCCGTGCTTTGTGAATAAATCAAGCATATGCGTCATAAACGGCACATCCGTTTGAATATCCGCTTTTCCTTCCCCATCAATATTGATGGATAGTTTAATGTCTGTTTCATTGGTTTTTCTAGCCCTTTCGGCTTTTCTCATCAGTCTTCCTCCCGGATTCTGGATTCAATGGCTCTTGCGTGGGCTTCAAGTCCTTCCAATCTGGCAAAGGCTGCAATTTTCTCAGCATTCTCAGAAAAAGCTTCCCTGCTGTATGAAATGATGCTTGATCGCTTTTGAAAGTCTGTGACATTGAGCGGGCTTGAGAATCTGGCTGTTCCATTCGTCGGCAGCACATGATTCGGCCCAGCAAAATAATCGCCGACAGGCTCAGAACTGTACCGTCCCAAGAAAATGGCGCCGGCATGCCTGATCTTTCCTAGCAGCGCCTCAGGCTGCACCGTTAATATTTCAAGGTGTTCAGGGGCGAGCTCATTGACGGCAGAGACGGCTTCATCAAGTGTTTCTGCAACATAAATACGGCCGTAGTTCTCAATCGACTGACGGGCAATCTCTTTTCTCGGCAGACGTTCCAGCTGCTGATCCACTTCTTTTTGAACAGCTTCGGCAAGCGGACGGGAATCTGTGACGAGAACGCTTGACGCCATCGTGTCATGTTCCGCTTGTGAAAGCAGGTCGGCGGCAATTTCCCGCGGATCTGCCGTCTGATCGGCAAGAACGGCGATTTCGCTCGGCCCTGCGATCATATCAATGTCAACCTGGCCAAATACTTCCCGCTTTGCCAAAGCGACATAAATGTTCCCGGGTCCCGTGATCTTATCGACGGGAGCAATCGTTTCCGTTCCGTATGCCAATGCCGCAATCGCCTGAGCTCCCCCCATTTTGTACATTTCTTTGATGCCTAGCTCTGCTGCCGCAGCCAATACGCCTGGCGATAATTTGCCGTCTTTTCCCGGCGGAGTGACGAGGACGATGCGTTCGACTCCCGCGGCGAGCGCCGGAATCACATTCATCAGGACGGATGAAGGATAAGCAGCCGTACCGCCCGGAACGTAAACACCTGCTGAATCAAGCGGCGTGATTTTTTGGCCGAGCATCGTTCCGTCCTTCCGGTGATAAAACCATGAGGATGCCAGCTGACGTTCATGATACTCTTTGATGTTGCAGATGGCCGATTTTAAAATGTCGATCTCACTCTGTTTCATCATGCCGTACGCTTCTTTCATTTCCTGTTCGGTTACGCGGAGATCAGCAACATCAGCTCCGTCAAATCGCTTAGTAAAAGCAGAAACAGCCGCGTTCCCGTTTTTCTTTACTTCCTCGATGATTGTGCTGACTGTTTTTCTCTGTTCTTCCGTGCCTGAACCGATGGTGCGTTTTAGCGAAACAGCAGTCTTTCCGCTGATGGATGTCATTTTCATTTTGTCTTATCCCCTTCCACAATAAGAGAAAGCCGTGAAGCCATTTCATCAATCACTTCATCTTTCATTCGGTAGCTGACGGGATTTACAATCAATCGTGAGGTAATGTCGCAAATTTTTTCTGTTTCAACCAGTCCGTTTTCCCGTAAAGTCTGTCCTGTTGAAACAATATCTACGATCCGGTCCGCAAGGCCGATGAGCGGAGCAAGCTCGATTGAACCGTTCAGCTTGATCATTTCCACCTGCTCTCCCTGCTCCCTGAAATAGCTTGAAGCGACATTCGGATATTTTGTCGCGACCCGGGATGCAACTCCGCTGTGCGCTGTATGCGGCAGGCCGGCCACAGCAAGATGGCATCTGCTGATTTTTAAATCGAGGACTTCGTAGACATCGCGCTCTTCTTCCAGCATGACATCTTTGCCGGCGATTCCGGCATCAGCCACTCCATGTTCCACATATGTCGTCACATCCATCGGCTTTGCCAGAATAAAACGAAGATTTTCTTCTGGTACATCAATGATCAGTTTTCTTGAATCATCGAATTCTTCAGGAAGCTGATAACCGGCTTGCCGCAGCATTCCGGCGGCTTCCTCAAAAATCCGCCCTTTCGGCATCGCAATCGTCAATATCTTACCCATGCTGTTCTTCCTTTCTGGCCCCGATAAAATAGGTCACTTTTTGAAAAGATTTTGTCATCTGATCGATATTTTCAATTCCCGATAAATCCTGGACAACGACTTTTCTACCCTTGCACCGTTCTTCTTCGGCAAATTTGATTGCTTCTGCCCGCTGTTTTGTGCTGAAAATCACGACATCCATTTTTTCCTGCATCTCTTCTGGGTTTAAGGCTTCAAGCAGTCTGTCAATCCGGATTCCAAAGCCGGTGGCCGGAGCCGGAAAGTCGAAATGACCGAGAAGCTGATCATAGCGGCCGCCGTTTCCAATTGGAAAACCTACGTTTTCAGCGTATATTTCAAATAAAATGCCGGTATAGTAGCTCATATGGCTGACCATGCTTAAATCGAGTTTGACATCATTCGTGCATCCATAGTCGCCAAGCGTCTCCCAAAGAGCCTCAAGCTCTGAGATCGCATTTTTTCCTTTTTCCGAATCGACTAGCGTCATTGCCTGGCTGCACGTTTCAACACCGCCTCTGAGCTCCAAAAGTTCAAGCAGCCTGCTTTTATCGATGGATGATAAATTCAACGTCTTCACATGCTCCCGATAGCCGACATAATTTTTTTCATATAAGAAACGCCTTAGCACATGCGCTCTCTCTTCATTGCCCACAACCTCCATAAACAAAGCATCGGCAATGCCGACATGACCAATCGAAATTTTAAAAGAGGTCAGTCCTGCATTTCTAAGTGAAAAAATAGCAAGTGCAATCACTTCTGCATCAGCGCTTGTTGTTCCATCGCCAATCAGTTCGACCCCGATTTGTTCAAATTCGGCAGGGCGGCCGCCTTCCCGTTCCTGCGCCCTGTAAACATTTGCCGCATATCCTACCCGGAGCGGGTGGTTTTCCTTATGAAGCTTTGACGCCGCCACCCTTGCAATAGGAGCGGTCATGTCAGGCCTTAACACAAGCGTCTGCCCCTCCTGGTCAAGGAGCTTAAAAAGCTGCTGATCTAAAATGGCCGACTGAACTCCGACCGTATCATAAAATTCGAGTGTCGGCGTCTCCATGAATTGATATCCCCACAGACTCATGACCTCTGTCAATGAAGAGCGCACCTTTTTCTTTGTTTCATAAAGCCCTGGCAATGTGTCTCTCATACCGTGCGGTTTTTCAAACATAAACATATGCACTTGCACCCCCAAAAACGTTAGAAGGAAAATTCCGAATCCTTTAGTTCGCTAATATGATAATATGCTAACAGATAAAAGAGTCGAAATCAACAACCGCTTACAAAATGGGTCATTTGGCTCTGGCAAATGCTAACTTTTATTTCGTGAACATCTTGATGATATAATAAAAATGCAATGCTTTACTCATTCACAGTTAATTAGTACTATCGGGAACAGGAGACTGAATATGAATTTCTTCAAAACACTTTTTGCCGCACTTTTCTTTACATCCGTTATCATTACTGTGTTCATATTGTTTTCTAAAGAAGTACAAAGTCCGCTGACAGAAAAGCGCGCATCCAATCAGACATCTGCGGATAGCGAAGAAGTGAAAACTAAAACGAAAAAACAGGCGGAACGTGAACCGCTGGATGTTCCATTAATTAAACAAATGGACCCGCCAAAGCTTTATAACGGCTGTGAAGTAGCCAGCTTGGCGATGATTTTAAACTACAGCGGATATGACGTAACAAAAAATGAACTCGCTGAAAAAGTAAAAAGGGTGCCTTTGCAGTATGAAAACGGCTTAAAAGGAAACCCAAATGACGGCTTTGTCGGCGATATGGAAAACGGCCCCGGACTCAGCGTCTATCACGGCCCGGTTTACGATTTGGCCTCATCCTATGCGGGAAACAAAGCCATTGACCTGACGGGAAACAGCCCTGAAGCCATCTACAAACAGCTGAATCAAGGGAGACCGGTCTGGGTCATTACCACTGTGAATTTCAGTACGGTAAACGATATGGAAACGTGGGATACCCCGACAGGCACAGCCGATGTGACTTACAGCGTTCATAGTGTCGCGGTTACAGGCTATGATGAAGACTATGTTTACTTGAATGATCCATATGGCTATAAAAACCGGAAAGCAGACAAAACCAGCTTTGAAAACTCATGGGAACAAATGGGCAGCCAGGCGATTGTGATTGCTTCTTAAAATAAAAAAGAGCTGGAACGGAAAAAATCCAGCTCTTTTTCATGTCCTCCTTTTGCTTAAAACAAAATAGAGCCTGCCGATCAATCCAATGAATGGACATTTTCGGCAAGCCCGTTTTTTATTTTGTACCTGTCTGAACAGCCTGCCAGAAGGATTCGGATTCATAGCCTAAAGAGTAGACAGAGACCCCAGCAAGATGATAATCGTTTGAAAGACGGCTTTTCATTTCCACGGTGGCTTCGTTTTCATACCAAACAACATGCCGGTGGCGCACTTGATCGACATAGGAAAAAGTCATAGATGCTGTTTGTGCATCGTATGCCGGTTTGGCTCCCGTCTCGTTTTTAAGCATCTGAATCTCATTCCACTGTTTTAATGCGTTATTCTCTTGATCGGTTAAATCCCAATCATACCCATACGAAGGAATCCCCATGATCACTTTGCCTGCGCTGATTTCTCGGACTGCAAATTTCAGAGAGCTTTTGATCCAGTCCATACTTGCAACAGAGCCCGGATCGCTCCAGCTGCCATGTTCGTCATAAGTCATCACTTGCACATAATCGGCAGCCTGTCCAATTTTGGCGTAATCATAAGGCCAGCTCCAATCATCCTCAGGATCATCCGCACTTTTTGCCGGCACGGAAACCATGATCTGAATCTGCTCTCTTTCTAGGGACTCTGAGACATATTGGATAAAGCTTGAATACGCCGCGCGGTCTTCTGGAAAAACCGCTTCAAAATCGATATTGATTCCATCATAACCATGCTCTTTTGCCAGGCTTACGAGCTGATCTGTCAAATGTTTTCTGCTTGTTTCGTCTGTGATGACCTGGGAGGCTAAATCTCCGTCAAAATCTTGAATCGATTCGCTATAATTTGAGATCACGGCCCATGTCTTAATCCGGTTCTTTTTTGCAAATGCAAGCTGGTTTTCAGGGGTCTCGCCTATGAGATTTCCCTTTGCATCAAAAGCAAACGTATCGGTCGCGATAGAGTCGATATAGCTATGATACGCCGTAAGTGATTGATATGAAGCGCTGTCTCCTGTCGTATAGCCAAGAATCATGTTCTCGGCAGCATCTGCTTTTGCATATGTAAAAAATGTTAAAAGAGCCGAAAGCGTCATCCATATCCACAAGTTCTTTTTCATTGCCAAGTTCCTCCTTTTTCCTTTTTACACATTTTAACACGAAAACAGATAAGCAAAGTGTGAATTTTCTGAGGAATAAAAGGCTTTTTTAGGTCACTTTCTCTGTTAAATAATAGTGCTGTCTACACTTGAAAATATCAGAATTAAAACAGAGTTGTCCTTTTCTGTGTTTCATTTGATTAGTGAAAAAGGTTGTCTTCTACTCATTCATGGTTAAGAATCATGAAAAGAAACGGGTCTGTTTTCAAAAATTGTGTAATTCATAAATAGGATTGGTTTTATCGGGGATTTGGGACAAGCTTTGCCTGAAAAAGCTTCGGCGGTTGAGACCGTTCATCTAACGATCGTCGTTGGAAAAGGAGAGACTTAGGATAACAGGGGGAACGTTTGGCAGCAGGCCCTGACCTTGGAGACGGCAGAGTGAAGGATGGCGCAACACTTAAAAGCGCCGGGCTCGGCGCGCCCCTGCTAGTAGATGGCGTTCACACTTAGAGAAACGCTTTTGCCAATAATGTCGTTTAGGAAGATGATGCGCTGACTGTCAAACAGGAAAGAAAGGTCACGGTTGACGGGGGATCTGCGCGCATTGGTTCAGATCAAACATTTCAAATCAAGCACATTTACGGTAAAAAACTTCGCCGCTGATCAAGGCGGCAAGTTCATTCGCCAGCTCGGGGGCTCCACCTTTAAGGTTTCGGTGTCTATAAACATGAAAGAAGCTATTAGCAGCACAAGTTTTCTGTCACGATGACTAATACGAGATCGTGAAGTCGGACAGAAATGGATCGGGGTGAAACATGTTATTGAAAGGAACAATCACGAATTTTAAGCTGCAGCCCCTTGCTGTTTATTCAACAGGGGGTTCCAAACGTTTTTCCATTTCTTCTTTTGTATAGATGAGCCGCATTGGATTGCCACCGACAAATGCGCCGGGCGGCACGTCTTTATGGACGAGCGTGCCGGCGGAGATGACCGCGCCGTCACCAATTTCAACACCGGGAAGGATCGTCGTATTTGCTCCGACCATCACTTCATCACCGATGACGACCTCACCGAGCCGATACTCTTTAATCAAATACTCGTGGGCTAGAATCGTCGTATTGTATCCGATCACAGTATTTCGGCCGACAGAAATTTTTTCGGGAAACATCACGTCCAGCATGACCATCAGGGCAAATGAACTTTGATCACCGATCTTCATTCGCAAAAACGTCCGGTACATCCAATTTTTGATCCCCAAAAACGGCGTATAGCGGGCCGCTTGAATCACGATGAAGTTTTTGACCACTTTGAAAAACGGAACCGTTTGATAGACGTGCCATAAGGAGTTGGCGCCTGACACAGGATAACGCTTCGTTCTTCTCAAGCTGTCTCCACTCCAAGAATCTGAAGGAGATCGTTCATCTTGCCCAGCATATAATCAGGGCGATGCTTGGCAAGGCTTTCTTCGCCTTTAATCGTCCAGGCTACGCCTGCGGTTTTTGTCCCCGCATTTTTTCCTGCCAAAATGTCATGGTAGTTATCACCGATCATGATTGCTTCCTCAGGACGGCTGCCGAGCTTGGAAAGCGCGAGCAAGACAGGCTCCGGGTCCGGTTTGGCCCGCTCTACGTCATCAAGGGTCACCACAGTTTCAAAAAAAGAATCGAGGCCGGTCAGCTTAAGGCCCATGTTGACGGTATCGCGCAGTTTGGTCGTGACAATGCCGAGCTTATACCCTTCGTCCGCTAAGCGGTTAAGCGTCTCAAAAACCGTATCATACTCTGTTACAAGCTCATCATGCATTTTATGATTGAATTCACGGTACACTCTGATCATTTCATCTGTTTTATCCTTATGTATACCGCTGAAGGTGTCGTAAAGGGAAGGACCGATAAATGCAAGCACATCCTCCCGCTTATAGCGGCCCGGGGCATAATGATCGAGCGTATGCAAAAATGATGCGATAATCAGCTCGTTTGTATTGATAAGCGTTCCATCCAAATCAAATAAAACAGTATTAATTTTCATACAAAGCTCCCTTTCTCCGAACGGAATAGCCCGGCTTTTTCCACAAACGCGAAACGGCGACCGTCAAAAGAACCGCAGTCACAAGTCTGATGACAAGAAGCGGCCAGACCGGAATGCCGAGCGGAATAAATACGAGCGTGTCTTCAACAACAGCATGGCAGGCAACGAGAAATATGAAGGCAAGCGTCACATCGCGTTTGCTGACACCGTCTTCCTCAACGGCTTTGATCATGACACCGGCTCCGTACGCCAATCCGATCGTCAGTCCGGCAACCATTGTCATTGATGTGTTTTCTTTCATTCCGAGCAATCTCATCAGCGGTGCAAACCACTTTGAAAAAGTATTCAGCCAGCCTAAGTCTCTCATATATTGAATGATGACCATCAGCGGTATCACGATGACGGCAAGCTGAAGTATCCCCAGCCCCGCTTTTGCAACAGCTTCAACGGCAATTTCAAACCACCCGGACGGAGCCGCGCTTTTTGCCGAAATCAAACCGTATTTGGCCGCTTCCTGCCCTCCGTGCCACACAAGATTGATGATGACGGCCGAGAAGCCGGCAAGTCCGATGCGCACAAGCAGAATGATCCCTATTTTAATTCCGACCCTTGAAGCGACCGTCGATTCGATGATCAGGTTGTGGCAAAACGACAGCATGACAGCCAATATAAAAACTTCTTTGACAGTTAAGTCAAGTGTCAAAATCCCTGCAATCCCGGCATACAGGTTAAGCATATTGCCTAACACAAGCGGTATCGCCGCCTCACCCGAAAGGCCGAAAATTCCCATCGCCGGAGTGATCATCTTGATTATCCAGTCCATCACCGGTGTATGCTGGAGCAGGCTGACAATCAGCGTAACCGGAAAAATCACTTTTCCGAGCGTCCACGTCGTTTTCAGCCCCGCTTCCAATCCGGCTTTTAAGGTTCCCTTCATTGCTGTCTCCCCTTTAATGAAAACCTACATCTCTTGGTATCGTTTAATCTCTCCGCCTTTAAAACGTCTAAACAAAATAAGCGCAGCCGCACATAAAATCAGCACAATCGAAATGACCTGTGCAATGCGAAGCGATTCCGTCAGCATCAGGCTGTCCGTCCGGAGGCCTTCGATATAGCAGCGTCCGATCGAATACCAAATGACATAGATTAAGAACAGTTCGCCTCTCTTTAAATTTGCTTTTCTTAACAGAAGCAGAACAATGACTCCAGTTAAGCTCCATAATGACTCATACAAAAAGGTAGGCTGATAATATTGCCCATTAATATACATTTGGTTGATGATGAAATCAGGCAGATGCAGATTTTCGAGAAACGCTCTCGATACCGCTTCCCCGTGCGCTTCCTGATTCATAAAGTTTCCCCAGCGGCCGATCGCCTGGCCCAGCAGGATGCTCGGAGCCGCGATATCGGCCAGCTTCCAAAATGAAAGGCCTTTGACCTTTGCATAGATGATTCCCGTCAGCACAGCCCCTATCAGGCCGCCGTGGATCGCAAGGCCGCCGTTCCATATCTGAATGATCTGATCGGGGTGTTCGCTGTAATAGCCCCATTGAAAAATGACATAGTACGCCCTCGCACATAAAATGGCAATCGGGATCGCAAACAGCACCAGATCAACAAAGGTATCTTTATGGAGTCCCCTCCGTTCGCCTTCCCTGACCGCCAGCCACAATCCCAGCAAAGCGCCAAAACCGATAATGATGCCGTACCAGTGGACGGCAATCGGCCCAAGTTGCAAAGCAATGGGATTTAAAGGTTCAATCGTTTCGTTCATTTTGTCAGCTCCTATTCTTCAAGGTCGCCATCTTCAATCACGTCCGCCAGCTTATTGGTGAATTGCTCCGCCGCATTCAGACCCATTCGCTTCAGTCTGAAGTTCATGGCAGCCACTTCAATAATGACGGCAAGGTTTCTTCCCGGACGGACCGGAATGGTCAGCTTTGGAATGTCAGTATCGATAATTTTCATTTTTTCTTCTTCAAGCCCCAAACGGTCATATTGTTTTCCCTGCTCCCAAAGCTCGAGGCTCATCACAAGGGTAATCCGTTTAAAACTTCTGACAGCGCCAGCGCCAAATAAAGTCATGACATTGATAATGCCGAGACCTCTGATTTCAAGGAGATGTTCAATTAATTCGGGCGCGCTTCCGATCAATGTATCCTGATCCTCTTGCCTGATCTCCACGCAGTCATCCGCAACAAGACGGTGGCCTCTTTTAACAAGCTCCAATGCCGTTTCACTTTTGCCGACGCCGCTCTTTCCAATGATTAAAACCCCGACGCCGTAAACATCGACAAGCACTCCGTGAATCGCAGTCGTCGGAGCAAGCTGGCTTTCAAGAAAATTCGTCAGGCGGCTGGTCAAGCGCGTTGTCTTTAATGGTGAACGCAGCACAGGCACACCGTTTTCTTCGGAAGCTGCAATCAGTTCAGACGGAATCGGCAGATCCCGCGACAGAATGATCGCCGGCGTAATTTCAGTACATAAAGAAAGCATCCGCTGCTTTTTTTCTTCCTGAGGAAGCTTCTCAAAAAAGGTAATTTCAGTTTTTCCCAGCAACTGAACTCTTTCTTTTGGATAATATGTAAAATACCCCGCCATTTCAAGCCCTGGTCTGGATAAATCACTCATCGTGATCGGGCGGTTGATTCCTTCTTCTCCGCTGATTAGCTCCAGCTTGAATTGATCCATCACATCTTTTGTTCGAACTTTCGGCACGTTGATGCACCCTCCTCTTCTCCGATGAAGAACTAGACATTCAGCTTTATTCTATCACTTTCAAAATGAACCTAAAACATTTTTTAAAAAGTGGACGTCTTATCGTCGATCAAACAACTCATGATCAGCCGGACTTTCTTTCATAGCAAAAAATCAGTAGTATGAAAAGAGGAAACGATTAAAGGAAGTGAAAAGACCGTGAAATACAACATTCACGACACAACTGTGCTGAATGAGGATATCCTATCCCCAGAAGAAAAAGAAACATGGGTTCTTTATATGAAAGTGCTGACAGCCGCCGGACTCGGAGATGTCTCAGAATGGATGAAACTCGATATCAGTATGCCGCAAATGAAAGTATTAATGCTTCTCAACAACCATGGAACATTGAAAGTCTCTGAAATTGCCGAAAAAATGGGAGCCTCCCTTTCGAATATGACAGGTCTGCTCAGCCGTCTCGAGCAAGCAAACTTTATTAAAAGAACACACTCAGTACAAGATCGGAGAACAATCGTTGTCGAATTAACAGAAGAAGCGAAAAATATTTTTCGAAACTTGTATCAAAAAGGGCATGAAAAACTAAAAAAAGCGCTCCAAATGCTGAGCGAGCAGGAAAAAAACAAAGTAAATGAAGGCCTCACCATTCTTGAAAAAGCGCTTAAAGCGAATCAAGAAGAATAAAAAAGCTGCAGCCGATGGGACTGACCCCTGTTTTTGAGACAGGGATCAAAACACCTTTATACAGCCAATTACCAATAGTTTACCGGTGATTGGTTGTTTAGTTTCGTTTAATACGAATGTTGTTATAATAATGAATGTATTCTTTGACAGTGCGTTCTACGATGGCGGTCGTAGTTCGATCAATGCTGTTAAGATAGAACGTTTCAGACTTTAGTGAGGAATGAAACGATTCGATGGAGGCATTATCAGCGGGCGTCCCTTTGCGGGACATGCTCATGGTAATGCCTTTTATATTAACAGCTTTCTGATACTCGTAAGATGTATACACAGAACCTTGGTCGCTATGTAACACGCAGTTCTTAGCAGTGTTGGCAACTGAACAAGTGTGTTTAAGACAAAGTCTGTGTCCTGCTTATCCCCAATCGTAAAAGCAATCACTTCTCCATTGTATAAATCCAATATACTGGAAAGGTACAATTGTTTCTGTCTATAAGGCAAATACGTGATGTCCGTTACTAGTTTTTCAAGAGGGCGGTCAGACTGAAAGTTCCGATCCAGTATATTATCGACCACGGCATAGGGCTGCCCATTCTTCTTACGCTTTTTCACTTTAACCCGGCACTGCCACTGGTTTTTCTGGATGATACGTTGAACAGTTTTATGGTTAAACGCATTCTCTTTTTTAGTATGGCTGTGATTTTCCGATATCCATATCGATACTTGTGCTCTCGGCACAACGTGCCGATTTGTTTTTCTAGTCGCCTCTTAGAGTTACTCTTAGTCAGATCCTTGCAGCTGTACCCATGGAAACGGTGACAACATTCCCCTTTGTCAGCTTGATTAATGCTTTGATTACAGGTTCAAAGAACCCTGTATCTTGTAAAATGCCAAAAAATAAAATGGCGAAGATAAACATGGTCGCCACTGGCAGTACTTTGATAATCCCTTCTTCAAAAAAGGTTTAAATATCATTGATGCCAAATCCAGCAATGAGCGCCCCTATCAAAGGCACCATGGCAACAATCGGACTTGCTTTTCCCCAAATCAGCAATACGACAATCGTTAAAATAATCAGCAAACCAATAAGCGTTAACATAAGCCCCTCCCCCTACAATAAACCGTTTACATACCTATAGAATGATAAAAAAGGATGGAGAACCCATTCGTAGTGCGGGGTGGAACATGTCAAAAAATAATTCAAATTATTAATTTAAACGATATAAAAAAAACATTCATTAAGGACGTTTTTGATTGAGAATTAATCATTTACTTTAACCAAAAGAAGGTAACTGTAATTAAAAGTATTAAATAAAGAGCCGAAAAAATTCTATAAATACCTTTTTTGAATTGTAAAGGTGGAGATATAAAAGTTACTAAAATGGTCGGGCCAAACAAAGCAATCAAAAAGTACCTATAATCAAAAAAGAAAGTACAGATTGATAGTAGTATTGAAAAATAAAATACTATTATAAATGAAGTATTAACTTTACTTTTCGTTTCTTTTTGTTCTTCTTCTGTATGATCATCCAGTAATTTATCTATCTGCTTTTTATTAAAGAACATAAGAGCCTCCTAATGTTAATTTGTTAAGTAAATAAGGCGTTATTAATGCTTCTGTAACAGCAGCAAGTAATGTCAATAAAAATAGTATAATAACAAAGTACAAAGAATCTAGTAAAAACTGTTTTTTTGAAAAATAAATACCCCTTATCTTCATATATACGAAATCTAACAATTTGAAACCAAGTGCTCCCGACAAAATCATTGCGGGAATCTCAAAAATACCGTGAGGAACCAAAGCAGTTAATATAAATAAGATATCGTTTCCATGGTCGGTGATACTATGTAAAGAAGATAGACCGACTAAGAAGCCATTCAATAGTAATAAGATAGATGTTAAAATTCCAAATGTAAACATTGAAAAAATGAGAAATAAATTCGCTGCAAAATTGTGTGTAAAATAACCTAATACTGTGATATTTTGAACATTATCTTGACTAAGGCTAGGTAGAATATTGTTAAAAATCACACCAAGAACTATACCCACTATGTAAAAGGAGCTTGCTATATAGAGTATACGCTTATTTCTCTTTATTAATTCCTTCATTTTAGTATCGTATCCATATCCCTTATAATCAAATCTTCAAAATCCTTTATGTCTGTAAGGTGATTATATTCTTTAACTAAAGTACCATTAATCAGTATTCCAACCTTATCACATAGTTGTTGTGCTATGTTTACAAGGTGTGTAGACATGATGACAGTATTCCCCTGTTCAGCATAACGTTTGAGAAAACTTTTCATCATCTTTGTAGTGGGAGGATCAAATGCACCTAATGGTTCATCTAATATTAATATTTCTGGTTCATGAAGTATGGCTCCTGCAACAGATAACTTATGTTTCATACCAAAAGAAAATGTAGATATCATGTCATTTTCATTATCTTTCAAGTTAAATTGACTTAACAAAAGGTCTATTCTATCATTTTTAATCTCATAAGGGACATCTTGTAAATCAGCAACAAACTCAAGGTACTCTCTAGGTGTTAAATAATGATAGATAAAAGGTGCGTCTGGAACGTATCCTATATATTTAAGGTAAGAGGATCTTTCAGATTCTAAGGTTTCTCCTTTGATAGTGATTTTACCTTCGTAAGGTTTCACTATACCAAGGATACATTTTAAAAGAGTTGATTTACCAGCTCCATTTGGTCCAAGTAAGCCGTACACTTTGCCTTTCTCTATCTTTAAATTAATAGATTCAAGGATCAGTTTATCTTTATATTTGAAAGACACATTTTCAATGTTCATGTTTTCATCTCCCAATTTTTCGTTCCTATTCTTTTAATCCAAAAGTAATAAAAGAATCCAATACCTATAACAAATAAAATGGTACCTGTCACAATGATTAAAAAGAATATTCCCCTATTAATAATATCAAATGTAACGAGAACGCCTGTGATACCATACAACTGAAGGTAAAATGCCAGTAACACTCCAAGAATAGTATGTTCAAAAAATGATGCTTTAACAGATGAACCAATGTCTTCAAAGTTCTCCCAATCTAAACGAGGATAGAGAAATGTTCCAATAATTTGCCCAGCACCTATGATAAGACTGATGGAGTTAATCATGATGAACAATATAAATTGCGTCATAATATCTAAGTTGAATAACAATAAGATAAATAGATATAACGTATTCATTAAAATAAGAATCACAGATAAGTGCAATAAAGATTTTCCTGCGATCAATTTAAAAATAGAAGCACCCGAACTCTTATAAACATAAAGGTTCTCACGCTCTGCATCTGCTGAAGTTACGCCAAGTAATCCCTCCCCTAATAAAGATGTGTTATAAGTCACAGCAAATAAAATTGGGTAGATAACAAAGATATCAGAGAAATCAAACCACATTTGATTTAAACTAAGACCTATTAATACACCTAGTTCTATTGCAATCATATTAATGGAAAGTACCAGTCGTTTTTTTATTGTAAAATTAGCTCTTAATAATGCAGTAAGGTCTTTCTTTAGAATAGCAATATTTTGCCGTGGTAAGGCCTTTTGTAAGAAACTTAAAAAAGGCAACTTGATTGGTTTTAATTTTGGCAAAAGATTATTAGGTACTGCTTCTTTTATAATCAATGCTTTCAAAATTAAATGAAAGGTAATAAAGACGAAAAGGCAACCTAAAGCAATATAACCTATAGAACATATAAAAAATAAATGTACATCACTTGTTGAAAGTAAAAACCAATTTGTAGGGAGCCAATTGGTGGTTAATATCGTATCTAATTTAAATAGATATATGAAATTGCCAATAGCTTCAAGGAGATCATTTTGATAAAAATAATTAAGTCCAATCCAGCCAAGAAAAGTAGTTGAGATGGCAGATAAACAGGCAATTCCTATAAGGGATAACAAGCTTTTTGATCGTGAATTTAAAATGTTATGTAGAAATTTAGAATAGACGATGTATGTAAGCGATGAATAAAGACTTGTCAGTCCAAAAATAAATATTAGCAATGATGGAAATGATAACAAAAGATATATACGATCATGTGTAGAAAAATTTATAAAAAAGAGTATAGGGAATAACACTACTGTTAGTTTAAACAGGATGTTTAGAAAAATTGTTGTGAAGAACCTTGATAATAAAATTTTTTTTGGATCCGTTTTTAAAGTATGGAGAAGAAGAAAATCTTCTGGATATACATATCGATGTATGATATCAGTCGATGATTTTAATATATTCAAAACAAAAAAGAGAATGATAAAGTTAGTACCTAGAGTTAGAAAATGCTCGGGAACTCCAGTTAAAAGAGTCTGTGAGGCTTTATATAGAATAAATAGATACACTAAGAAAAAGGGCGCAAAGACAACTAGAATTTTATTTGATTTAAGTAAATTTTCGCTTGATGGAAAAAAATAAATCAAGCGATTTAAAGTTCGTCTATAGGTCAGTTTAAAGTTTGCAATGAGAACCCTTTTGTTGAGCATGTGTATATTCCTCCTAGAACGAAAATAAGGAGGAGTATAATTATACTCCTCAACCTCTTCCATTTGATCATTTTACCATTCAGCAGCATATTTCTTGCCGTATTTTTTAGCTAGCTTTTTCGCTGTAGCTACCATTGCAGCTGTAATTAGACCAGTTCCGCCCAAAACAACAGCCAATAGGCTGAGAATTGTTAATACATCACCTGTTGTCATAATAACACCGATTGCTACATAGGCTGTTTTTTTACTAATTCCTAGGTTTGTTGCAAGGTCTAAAGCGAACTGATTACCTGAACTAAAGTCAATAGAAGCTAAACCTGCAATACCTTCTGAAGAGCCCATAAGGAAAGTAGCAATGGCAAAGAGAGAAATTACACTTGCAATACTTGCAATTTTAAAAAGATTGCTATTTTTCATCTTGAAATTTCACCTCCTTTCAGTTTATAAAAATAAACTGGTTGAAAAAAGAGAAATAATACCTAAAGACATTGTAATGCTAATGATTATGATGGTTTTTTTATAAGAAATTTGATGTATTACTTTTAAGGCAATACACCCTAGAATGGTAGACCACCAAAAGAAAGGGTCGATAATGATATTCAAGATAATATCTAGTGGCTGTTGAGAATTTGGGTAAATAACTGAAAAGGCGAAATCACTACCTAAAAAGAAAGAAAAAATAATGAGTATTGTAAATTTGATGCCTATGGGTATGATTGAATAAATAAAACTAGGGAAAAATTCTTTGGCTGTAGCGGCCCCGCCAATTAATATCCCAATAATATGTATAATAAAAAAGCTTACAAGAACCATCGAGGTAAATTGAATAATACCTAATACTAATGTAATAATCATAATGAGTGTATTCATATCAGTTGTATAATCAATTCCATTGTCTTGAAATGAATTATTAATCAAGGTATTGAGTGTTGGGAAGATAGCTAAATAAAAGCCTAAAAACAGACTCAATACAGCTAGGAAGACAAACCAAGAATGACGATAATTCTTATCACTAGAATACTTGATTGAAAGAAAGTCCTTAGGAGAAAATATGAAATGATGTATGAGAGTAATAAAGTTGTGTTTGTTATCCATAAATGCTCCTTATATAAACAAAAGTATTTTTTGTTAATTCTATTAAATAATGTATCATATTTTCCAATGTTTGTTCAAGATGGAATTTTATTTATAAGGTAAATTTAAGGTTGAATTGTTTCGTAAAAATCGAAAAGAGTGCCTCTGGGACTGATCCCTGTTTTTGAGACAGGGATCAAAACACCTTTATACAGCCAATTGCCGCTAGTTTACCGGTGATTGGTTGTTTAGTTTCGTTTAATACGAATGTTGTTATAATAATGAATGTATTCTTTGACAGTGCGTTCTACGATGGCGGTCGTAGTTCGATCAATGCTGTTAAGATAGAACGTTTCAGACTTTAGTGAGGAATGAAACGATTCGATGGAGGCATTATCAGCGGGCGTCCCTTTGCGGGACATGCTCATGGTAATGCCTTTTATATTAACAGCTTTCTGATACTCGTAAGATGTATACACAGAACCTTGGTCGCTATGTAACACGCAGTTCTTAGGCAGTGTTGGCAACTGAAGGCTGTTCGAATCGGTGTGTATCCCCAGCCTTATACCACCTCACCCGTGTCTGAACCTGCGTCTTATTCTTGATATTCAATTCCTGCGTGATCTCTTTCATAGGAACGCCTGCCAATCTCATTTCTACAGCCTTCCGTTTGACTTCAACCGGATAACTCACTCTTGTCCCCATAGAAAAAACACCTCCACGTCTTATTTCGAATAACAACTATCCATTTTCAAATTTTAAGGTGTTTTTTATTTGTCTCATCTTATGGGGTTAGTCCCCGATGCCGGTGCAGCTTTTTTTGATGAAAAATTCCTTTTGACAAAACCAGTTTTTTCAAGGATGATAAAAATAGTTAACTCTGAATGAATTATTTATTCTAAATTAATAAATAAGGGGGAAAATACATGTCCAAAGCTTTGTTGAAACATGAGGCGAACCAGAAGCGGGCCATTTTTCTGTTTACAATTGGAGTGTTTATGGCTGCCTTAGACAACGGCATCATTTCAGCCGCACTAACGACTATCAATCAATCCTTTCAAGTATCGCCTTCATGGGGGGCCTGGGGGATTACGCTTTATACGCTCGGCTTGGCAGTCAGTGTTCCGATTGTTGGAAAATTATCGGACCGCTACGGACGCAAAAAGCTGTTTATCATTGAAGTATTGCTGTTTGGCATTGGCTCGCTGCTCGTTGCACTAAGCCAGAACTTCCCGATGTTTTTATTGGCGCGGCTGATTCAATCACTTGGCGGCGGCGGAATTTTTATTATCGGAAGCTCTCACATTCTCACGACATTGCCAAAAGAAAAACAAGGAACGGCACTCGGCCTCTTAGGTGCGATGAATGGGATCGCAGCAGTGCTCGGTCCAAATATCGGCAGCTTTATTTTAGATCTCACCGGAAGCTGGCATTGGCTGTTTTTGATTAACTTGCCGATTGCCGCGGGACTGATCGCACTGAGCTTTCCGTTTATGATCGAAACCAAAGCAGCCCGAGCAAAACCGCTTGATATGGCCGGTACCGTGATCTTGTCTTTGTCGATTTTATCTGTGATGTACGGAATAACGAATCTAAATGGCCAACAATTACTCGCCGGCCTGACTGATCCGCAAGTCTTCCTTTTCCTCATCATCGGCCTTGTTCTGTTTACGGGACTGTTTTTTTATGAAAAACGCGTCGAGCTGAAAGGCGGCGATCCGATACTCGCTTACAGCCTGCTGAAAAATAAAGTGTTTCAGTGGACGCTTTTTATCGGGTTTTTATCAGGAGGTCTTTTAGCGGCGGTTATTTTTATTCCTTCATATGCAGAACAATATTTGCATGTCGCTCCTGAAAAAGCAGGATACTGGATGACGCCGCTCGCACTCGCTTCAGGGATTGGAGCTGGTCTGGGCGGGATGCTCGCCGATAGAAAAGGACCGGTCAAGGCGACATTGCTGTCGGGAGCTATTTCATTTTTGGGATTCTTCATGCTGTCCGTCTGGGTAACGGAGAAATGGGAATTCGTCTTAGCCAGCGTGATCGCCGGCGTCGGTTTTGGCTTTCTTTTAGGAGCGCCTTTAAACATGCTCGTATCAGAGGCGGCAAAACAAGATTACGGAACAGCCCTCGGAACATTGTCGCTTGTCAGACAGATGGGGATGACATTAGCCCCTGCGCTTTACGCCGGATTTATCACAGCGGGATATGAGAATATCGGCAGTCATATCACGAGCAAATTAAAGGAGGCAGGCATTCCCTTTCAGGCGTTTTCAGGCGAGGGCACAAATGGATCGCAGTTCGAAAACATGCTCGGCCAAATTCCAGATCCAAAAGTGAAAAAACTCATTGAGGAAGCAATCCACGACAGCATCGGCACAGGTTTCGGAAACCTTTACTTAACTGCCGCGGTCCTGTCCGCTGCTGTGATTGCCGCCATCACGGTATTAGCCGTATACAGAAAGAAACAGGCAGTGTCTTCATCTATTCGAAGCCGGGACTTGTCAAAATAAAAACACTTGTCCCCTCATCGGGATAACAAGTGTTTAGAACGATGACGCAGCATGATGAGCACCAGTATAAAGCCGATTTCTGCATACGTAAAAGAGCTTTTCAAGGCACTGATTAAAGCCGGGAGCTGCTTCAGCCGCAACATTCGTGCTTCTAGGTTTTCTAATTGAAGATCTGCGGCCGGAGGGGCTGGTGACCGTCCGCCGCCGGCCTCAGTGCCTCCGCTCATTTTTCGGTGTGCGAAGGCTGTCTGAGATCCTTTATCACCGGAAAATACATCAATATCATCTTGCTTTGTCATAAACCTCCACATCTTAGAGCGGCTTTTTCCGCCGTATTGATCTGAAGCTGCCGCATACCAAAAATAGGCGGTATTCGGGTTCAAATCCTTCCAGGTCTCAGAGGCTGTTTTTCCGCTTTTCACTTTTTTTGCTTTTCCAATCTGGCGATTCGAAAAAACATTCAGTTCAAAATAGTCGGTTTTGACTTTTTTCCTCCGCGGTTTCAGATCTGTTTTGATGCTGAATTCATCTATTGGACCGTATTGATGGGGATCATAGAAATTATAGTCGTCCAGATACGGCGAATAGGTTTTGACATGAATGGTGTCATGCTTTGGGTCGACATGAAAAATCCTCATATAGCCTTGGCCGCCTTCAGGGCCGCCCTGATAATCGGCAAGCATTTGATAAACTTTTCGATCCGGCTGACCGTCTCCATCATCATCCAGCTTGTCGACTTTTAAGTTGGAACTGTGGTAATGGCCGCTTAAAACGGCGATGACATTTTGATTCGGTTTGATCACCTGCTCAAATATCCTCTCGCCAATCGGACTTCTGCCTCCCGAGACCAGCAAAAATTCGTGAAATGCCAAAATCGCTTTTCGGTCAGGGTAGCGTTTCAGCACATCATTCATCCACTGCAACTCTTGTTTTCCGATTCCCCAGCCCATGGACAGCATAATATAGTCATTGCCGCCGCTGGAAATTAAATCATAATGCCCCTTGTTATTAAGAAATGAGCCTCCGTAAAAAGGTTTGTTTTTAAAGCGCTTTTCCCCAAAGTATTGACCGTATTTCACATAAGAGCGGTCTTTATGGCTGACATCGTGGTTTCCCGCCAACACACCGTACGGCACCCGATGATCATCCAGCACTTTCATGTACTGATCGGCACGCTTCCATTGAATCGGCTGATCCGCTTCATCAACAAGATCCCCTGTGTGAAAGACATACTTAATTTTCAGCTTGTCTTTCTGTTCGGCGATCCATTTGACTTGTTTTTCAAAAATGTGTGGATAGCTTTCCGAATAGTACTGGGTATCGGACATCCAGATCAATGTATAGTCATCTTGGGAAAGCTGAATCTGATCCTGCATGATGATGCTGGCTCGTGAATCGCGGACAAAGTCCGCAGACTTTACGCTTCCCTTAAGCGTAAAAGATTTATCATCCTTTGCGATATGAAAAGTCAGCGTTTCCCACTGCTTTTTTTTGTAGTTCCAGGCGAACATTGACACTCTTCTCCCAGGTAGAGAGCTTCCTCGCCATACGACTTCCACATTGTCATGTTTCCCGACGTGTTCATCGACCTTTACATCAAAGCGATGATAGGGAAACCGGGCGGTCGAAACTGTTTCAAAACCTTTTCCGTCAGGAGAAGACATTCTGCCGCGCTCCTCTTTTGTCAGCGTCTTTTCACCATTTATCGCAAAACGTCGCGGCGGCTCTGTATCGCTTTCGTTAGCTGACACTTTGACATGCTCTTCATCCCCTGCGGCATATTGATACCCTTGATAGAAAGAAACATTCATCTTGTCCTTTGTCGGATCTTTGACACGGACAGCTAATTTTGCTTGTCTGCTGCCGGCCTTCACTTTCGCTTGTTCAGGCTTGTGCGGCTGTTCTTCCTCGATATAAAAAACCCTTTTTAGAACCGAAATGTTTCCAGCGCTGTCAGCTGCTTTAATCTTCAAAACGTGTCTGCCGTGATCCAAGCCGGCGGAAGATGCTGAGTAAGGCAACGCAATTTTTTTGCCGTCAAGATAGGCCTTTATTTCATTGACCCCGCTCCACTTGTCCGTAACGGCTGCATCAAGCATAAATGCCCCTTTATACGTTTTGCCGTTTTTGACAGAAGCTTTGATCTCAGGTCCCGTGTTATCAACCGTTACCTTGTGTATCACTCTCTCTTCTGCATTCTCTGCTTCAATCGTATGTGCACCTTCTTTCCAGGCATTCGTATTCCACTTAACGGCAAGCGACTGAAAGCTCTTGTCCGGCAGGGAAAAGTGAAATTCATACCATTCTTTTGCATTCGGGTTGTCTCCGACAGGAAGCTCTGCTTTTGCGTCGTTATAGCGTTCATCATGGATAACCGTGCCATCGGCCAAAATCAGACGCGGGTTTCTCAAAAGGAAATCATCCCGGTTTTCTGCGGAAGATTGTTCAAATGGGGTTGATTTTGTACCTGAACGGACTTTAATGGCAAAGGGTTTTCCTTTCGTAAACTCTTCAGGAGAAACCGGAACAGTGATGGTTGCATATCGGCGCCGTGAGTCGTCAAATATTTTATGAACCCGTTTGCCGATGGTGACCGCATTTTTAAAATAGAGATTCGTTTGATTGACGTCAAAAGCAAAATATGCTTTTTTTTCAAGTGCTGTATGACCGGCTTTTTGTTCCTTCCCGTCTATCCGAATGTTCGTTTCTTTCGGCGGTCTCTCTGATGTCGCTTTCAGCAGTGTATTTCCGGACACAGTACCGCCGTCATTCACATTCAATCGCAGTCCTTTCAAAAAGCTCTGTTCAAGCGCAATGCTTTTCTTCTCAGTCGTCACTACATGTTCTCCGTCACTGGCTTTCATATAATACTCCACTTTTTCTTTGCCAATGAGTTCTGCAAAATAAATATTACGGCGATAAAGGCCGTCATTCCGGCTTTTTTCGACACTTACTCCGTTAAATGCTTCATCTTCATTCATCCGGTAAAAGAACTGCACGTTTTTGACCTGCTGATTGTCGCTGATATCCGCTAACAGCTGAATCGTCTCCCCGGGCTTTGCCGATTGATGAACCGTCATATCCTGGATCTGCGGCTTTTCTCTGTCAGGAACAACGGCGACCATTTCTGACGGCGTCTGCCCCTTTAAAAGAGAACCTGGAGACGGTTTCTGTTCTCCGCTTGATATTTTCATCATGTGCTTTGTTCCGTCGTGCGGATATTTATAAAGTATTGCTTTATTATCGACTGAATCGGTCCGGCCCGGCTCATTGTAATAATGGACGGCGGCAACATCTTCGCCGCTGTTTGTGCTGATGACCAACTCCCGTGCCTCCTTGTTGGCCATTCCGCCTCCTTTCAATCCTGAAAGGTTTTTGCCTTCCTGGAGATGCACGCCGTAATGGCGGTTAAAATCAGCGGCTGTCAAATGGCGGTTCGAACCGTTTTTAACCCAGAACACATGTGTCTCTCCTGAAGGAACCGTCATATCATTCTGCTCAAACGGCCAAATCTGCTCGGATTCCTTTCCTTTTTCGGGATCTCGGTATCTTATATTGTAATTGTTCATATGAACAGGCTTATTCGTATTATTATAAACTTCGATAAATTCATAACCGTCTTTTCCGCCGGTATTTGCTGTATCAACAACGACTTCGGTAATGAAAAGCTCTGGCAGTTTTTGAACATCAGCCTGCATTCCTTTGATATCAACCGTATACAGCTTCGTCTTGGATGAGCGGCCGCCGGTCTGCGCTTCAATAAAATAAACGATTGTGTCGGAAGTTAATCTTTCGCTCTCCAATTTGGCAATATAGCTGTTTTGTTTGCCTGGTTCAATATCCATCGGAATCGCCCGGAACGGCAATTCGTCATGTTGTTTGTAATAGAGGATAACAGTATCAGCAGCGGTTTGTGCATGAAAAATCAAATCATCCCCTTGCCGGCTTTTTTCTGCGGGAATATGCCTGATGACAGGGGTGCTCTTTTCAGATTGAACATGCTGTTTTTCGGCTGCATGACCGATTGGAAACGGCAGCATCAAAAAGCATGCTGCCGCAAGCAGCAAAAGGGTATGGCGGTTTCTGTTCATTTTCATCGTCTACCTCCCTTTCGTATTTTGCCTTTTCATCTCATTTTTATGAAACCCTCTCGAAGGCAAAAAAAGAAAGCGGGGGTTCTGATATCGAGTGTCAGAAACAGCCCAAACCTTTTCTACAAGCTCCAAAACACAAGATACGGGTATTTTATTTCTGATTCATGCTCTTGAATATAAAAAAGGCTGTCGAGATTTTCTCGACAGCCTCAGCATGATCATATCAAGCGTTTTTATTTTCTGGTCATCGGCTCGATGATCGTTTTTTGGATCAGCAAGTGGAATACCGATAGAACAATGGATGCAAAGACGGCTGTCCCAAAACCGTCAAGGTCAAAGCTGTCACCCATAATGGATGCCGTCATATACAAGGTGATCGCATTGATCACAAATAAGAATAAACCAAGTGTAATCACTGTGACGGGCAGTGTCAAAACGATCAGCACCGGTTTCACAAACATATTTAAAATCGATAAAATCAAACTTGCCGTAATGGCAGCACCGATGCTTCTGACGTGAACCGCATCAAAATAACCGGCAATTACGATTAATAAAAGGGCGTTAACAAGAACGCTTATTATCCATCTCATCATCTATTTGACGTCTCCTTCATTCGGAACGAGAAACACCCAGACGATATAAATCAGCCCCACGGGAATTCCCGTCGAAAATATAAACAACAGAACCGTGATGATTCGCAGCAATGAGGCATCAAAATTCAAATATTCTGCCAGTCCTCCAACGACCCCGGCGATTTTCCTGTCTGTTTCGGATCGATATAGTCTTTTCATTATATCACTCCTGTGTATGGTTTAAATGGATCGATCCTGTTTTCGATTCCAAAAACACTGTCATATTGTGATCATGATTTTGATTTGCTTTTACATACATTTCTTTTTGAATGGTCTCATTTTTTTCTTTCAAGATTTCCGCATCTGCAAGATCGTTAGACAGAGAACCTAAATTGCTTTTCAGCTCCGCTGTCACGGAACAGTCCCGCGGAACGTTCAATTCGATGCTGCCGGTGGTTGTTTTGACATATGCCGTACGGCAATGCGGACTTTTGACAGTCGCGGCAATATTTCCGTTAAAGCTTTGCAGATCAAGAGCCTCACATGAACCTTTAAGATCGATCAAGCCGTTGATGGTTTCCGCTTCAATCTCCACGCAATCGTGGTCGGCGAGTTTGATCTGTCCATTGGCCGTTTCCAATGATGCCTTTTTTGCGGTCAGGCCGGAAAACGACAAAACGCCGTTTGTCGTTTTGGCAGCAAGCTCTTTTACGTTTAAATGTTCCCCCCTGATGGGACCATTAAACAGTTTAAAGCGGATTTTGCTGTATTCCTTGTCTGGTATATAGACGGTGAGATTCGTCTTCATCGTTTTTTTCTCCGTACGGATCGTAAACTTCTCGCCTTCTGCACCGCAGTCGATATGCTGAAGAAATGCCTTTCTTGCTTCCTCTTGATTTTCGGTCCGGTACACTTTCGCCTGGCACTCGACCCGAATGTCGCCATCGTTCCATGGCACAAGGTTGACGCTGCCGTTAGCCAACTGAATATCAAGAGTGGAGAAATCGACATCCTTGAATTGAAAAATATGCTGGACATCATATGATTGCCCGAAATTCAAATCCAAGTCAACGTCTTTTACTTTTTTTACAGCGGTATCGATCCATTCAAACAATTTCGAACCTATAGAGGGCTTCGGCTCTTGCTTTTTTTCGCTGTAAAACTGATCTGAATCAAGGACATCCTCTGATAAGGCCGTCACCTTGCTTTCAGTCTGCCTGTAGTCTTCTTCAAGTTTTTCGATTAAAATCAGCGCCTCTTTCGCCGACAGTTTGCCTGTTTCAACGAGTTTTAAAATCCGTTCTTTTTCATTTTTCATGAAAGCTCCCCCGTTCTTCTTTTATGCCTGAGTCAGCATTTTAATCCCTTGGACGACATTCCAGATAACAATGATCAAACTGATGATCCCGAAAAAAATGAAGCCGCCGAAAATAGACATAAACGCCAAATAACCGCTGTCATTAAAGATAATCGTACCGCTAATCGCTCCGGCTGCCAATATGACTACGCTTATAAACGGAATAATATGCGATATAAGCGAGCGCAGCGCATGTTTTTTCGTTTCTTGATCATCTGTTATAAAATACGCAGCGATAGGCAAAATAAGCGGGGCAAAAAAAACGCTAAAATAACAAATTGCAGAAATCAGCGCGTTGTTTCTAGTCATTCATACCACTCTCCTGTACCAGCTTGTCAATGTTAAACTTTCCCTGAGTCTAATGGACAATGACCTTATACTCAAGTTTACGTGTATCATAGCCGTTTGGTTTCATTTTCATTCGATGGGCATGCGTCAATCTTCGCAAATTGATTTTTTTAGATTTTATGAATAGATTCTTTTTTTATAACCCTTTAAAATATGTGGGAAAGCTAGTATAAAAAGGAGGGAGCGTTATGAAACAAAAATCGGATGAATACGCATCACCAACCCCAAAGCTTCTTGAACTGATTCAGGAACAAAAAAAGGTGAATCAGGAGATCATTAACCGATTGGAAGCGATCAACCCCGCTCCTCCGCTTTCCAATGAAATCCGCTACTTAAAGGTTCTGCTGAGCAGCAGCAGTACACACATTTTAAACAGCCTGATTGAGGTGACTAAACAAATCGGCAGGCAAGAGCAAGATTAGCCTTTTTTCATTTTGCGCTGCCGCCAGCCGAGACAGCATGCGGCTTTTAGCTGACATCGTTTGCAATTTCTATAAGATTTTCATCAGGATCTCTGATATAAATAGAGAGGATCGGCCCCGTCGCCCCTGTGCGCCTTATGGGTCCTTCTTCAATCTGAATCCGGTTGGCTCTTAGATGGCGGATGACATGATCAAGGCCAACATCCGTAATGAAACATAGATCTGCAGAACCGGGGAGCGGACGCTTAGCTTTCGGCTCAAATTCTTTTCCCGCTTCATGCAGATTGATTTTTTGGCGGCCAAATTGCAGCGCTTTTCTCCCCTCGCCAAAAGTGACCACTTTCATTCCTAAAACCGTGCTGTAAAAATCACATGAGGCCGCCATGTCGTTTACAGTTAAAACGAGATGATCAATGCGGTCGATGTTCATTCACACCATCCCTTTCATGCCTTGTTTTTACGTTATAACAGCTATTTCTTGAAAGAGCAATAAAAAAATCTTGAACAAACAGCCGCCGGTGCATCAGGCATTCGAAAAAGCTGCCGACTCGGTGTCGGCAGCTTCGTTTTTTAAGGCCTGACAGCTTCTTTCTCCTGAAGCCGCTTTTTCATTCTGTTTTTGTCGCGTTCGATGATTGGCTTTAAATAACGACCCGTATATGAACCTTCAACCTTTATCACTTTTTCAGGCGGACCGGCTGCGATAATTTTTCCGCCTCCGTCCCCGCCTTCAGGGCCCAGATCGATTAAATAATCGGCCGCCTTGATAATATCAAGATTATGTTCAATCACCAGAACGGTATCTCCATTGTCTACTAAACGCTGGAGAACGGCCAACAGCCTGGCAATATCATCGACATGAAGCCCTGTCGTCGGCTCGTCCAAAATGTAGAGGGATCTTCCGGTTGACCGCCGGTGCAGCTCAGATGCCAGTTTGACGCGCTGCGCTTCACCGCCGGAAAGCGTTGTTGCTGGCTGTCCGAGCGTAATATAGCCAAGACCGACATCATAAAGGGTCTGAAGCTTGCGTTTAATCTTCGGTATGTTTTCAAAAAACTGCACTGCATTCTCGACTGTCATCTCGAGTACATCGGAAATATTTTTCCCTTTGTATGTCACCTGGAGCGTTTCCCGGTTATATCTCTTTCCGTGGCACACTTCACAAGGCACATATACATCGGGCAGAAAATGCATTTCGATTTTGATGATTCCGTCGCCTTTGCAGGCTTCACAGCGGCCGCCTTTCACATTAAAGCTGAAGCGGCCTTTCTTATACCCTCTGACTTTGGCTTCGTTAGTCTGGGCAAATACATCGCGTATATCGTCAAACACGCCCGTGTAGGTCGCGGGATTTGATCTCGGCGTCCGTCCGATCGGAGACTGGTCGATGTCAATCACCTTGTCGAGATGCTCAATCCCTTTGATCTCTTTATACTCCCCCGGCCTCGCCTTCGCACGATGGAGCTTTTGCGCGAGGGTTTTGTGTAAAATTTCGTTTACAAGCGTACTTTTTCCCGATCCGGATACACCCGTAACTGCCGTAAACACGCCGAGCGGAAACTGAACGGAAGCATTTTTCAAATTGTTTTCCTTTGCCCCTTTTATTTCGATAAAGCGGCCGTCGGGTTTTCTTCTCTCAGCCGGCAGAGGAATAAACTTTTTCCCGGAAAGATATTGTCCTGTCAGTGATTGATCATCGTTCATCACTTCTTCCGGTGTTCCGGCGGAAATTACTTCTCCCCCGTGAACGCCCGCTCCCGGACCGATATCGATTAAATAATCGGCGGCAAGCATCGTATCCTCGTCATGTTCAACGACAATCAATGTGTTTCCGATATCCCGCATGTTTTTCAGCGTATCAATCAGGCGGTCATTGTCGCGCTGATGAAGGCCGATCGACGGCTCATCAAGAATATAGAGAACACCGGTCAGCCTTGAACCGATTTGCGTCGCGAGACGGATCCTCTGCGCTTCTCCCCCTGAGAGGGTGCCGGCAGCGCGGCTGAGCGTCAAATAATCAAGACCGACATTATTTAAAAAGCCGAGCCGTTCTTCAATCTCACGCAAAATCAGGTTGGCAATCTTCATATCCTTCTCTGAAAGCTCCAGCGCACGGAAAAATTGCAGGGCGTTTGTAACCGACATTTCCGTTATTTTTCCGATGTGAAGTCCAGCTACCAGAACGGCCAGCGCTTCTTTTTTCAGCCTGTAGCCTTTGCAGGAAGGGCATGGCTGGTTGGCCATGTATTTCTCCATCTGCTCCCGGATGTAATCGGAGCTTGTTTCTTTATAGCGTCTTTCGATATTGCGAATCACGCCTTCAAACTCAATATAACTTTCCCGGACCTGTCCGAAATCATTTTCATATTTAAAATAGATTTGTTCATTTCCGCTGCCGTAAAGAATTTTATCAAGATGGTGTTTGGGCAGATCTTTAACCGGCACATCCATATCGATGCCATAATGGCTGCAAACCGCTTCCAAAAGCTTCGGATAATACTGTGAGCTCTGCGGTTCCCAAGGAGCAATGGCATGCTGCTTAAGCGTCAGCTCCCCATTAGGAATCACCAGTTCAACATCGACTTCAAGCTTGGCCCCGAGGCCGTCACAGCTCGGGCAAGCGCCGAACGGACTGTTAAAAGAAAACATTCTCGGCTCCAGCTCTCCGATTGAAAAACCGCAGTGCGGGCAGGCATGATGCTCGCTGAAAAGCAGCTCTTCCTGGCCGATCACATCGATGATCACCCGGCCTTCACCTAGGCGGAGCGCAGTTTCGAGCGAGTCTGTGAGGCGGGCTGTCACGCCTTCTTTTATGACGATGCGGTCGACAACGACTTCGATCGAATGCTTTTTGTTTTTTTCAAGTTCGATATCCTCGGAAAGATCGTTCATTTCGCCGTTGATGCGAACCCTGACATAGCCCTGCTTTCTGATTTGCTCAAGCACTTTCACATGCGTGCCTTTTCTTCCTGATACGACCGGCGCAAGCACTTGAATCTTCGTGCGTTCAGGGTATTCCAAAATCCTGTCTGTCATCTGTTCGATCGTCTGTGACGTGATTTCGATTCCGTGTACCGGACAAACAGGCTTTCCGATTCTTGCAAACAATAAGCGAAGATAGTCATAGATTTCCGTAACTGTTCCGACCGTTGAACGGGGGTTCCGGCTCGTCGTTTTCTGATCGATGCTGATAGCAGGTGAAAGACCTTCGATCGCATCCACATCAGGTTTGTCCATCTGCCCTAAAAACTGGCGGGCATATGCGGAGAGAGACTCGACATAGCGCCTTTGTCCCTCAGCATAAATCGTGTCAAACGCAAGAGACGATTTCCCTGAACCTGAAAGGCCAGTCAGCACGACAAGCTTATCCCTCGGAATAGAGACATCGATATTTTTCAGGTTATGGGCCCTTGCCCCTTTCACCTCAATTCGTTCCATTGCCATATTGCATTCATCCTTCCGATTTTAACTCTAGGAGTAAGTCCCGAAGCTCAGCTGCCCGTTCGAAATCAAGCGCTTTTGCCGCTTCCTTCATATCGTGCTCCATCTGGGCGATCACTTTTTCCCGCTCTTTCTTCGTCAGTTTTGAAAGCTTCGGCTCCTCTTTTGCTTTATATTCTTCCTGCTCCTCAGCCGCATGAGTTGCGCGGATGACGTCGCGGATCTTCTTGTTGATCGTTTTCGGTGTAATGCCGTGTTTCTTGTTAAACGCTTCCTGCTGTTCGCGGCGGCGTTTCGTTTCATTGAGCGCGATTTCCATGGAGTTGGTGATTTTGTCCGCGTACATAATTACCCGGCCTTCGGCATTTCTTGCTGCCCGGCCGATCGTCTGAATTAAGGAACGTTCAGAGCGGAGAAAGCCTTCTTTATCCGCATCCAATATCGCGACAAGTGAAACTTCAGGGATGTCGAGCCCTTCCCGCAGCAGGTTGATGCCGATGAGAACGTCATGCTTGCCCAGGCGCAGGTCGCGGATGATTTCGATCCGTTCAAGCGTTTTAATTTCGGAATGCAGATATGTAACCTTTATTCCGACTTCCTTGAGATAATCCGTCAAATCCTCGGACATTTTTTTCGTCAAAGTAGTGACGAGGACGCGCTCGTTCCGTTCGATTCTCTGCCTGATTTCACCGATCAGGTCATCGATCTGCCCTTCGATCGGCCTTACCTCAATGACTGGATCAAGCAGACCGGTCGGACGGATGATCTGCTCAACAACTTCAGGGGTATGATCAAGCTCATAAGGACCGGGTGTGGCAGACACATATACAATGTTATGAATGTGCTTTTCAAACTCTTCAAACCTCAAAGGCCGGTTATCCAAAGCCGAAGGCAGTCTGAATCCATGATCGACGAGCACCTGTTTTCTGGCTTGGTCTCCGTTGTACATCCCCCTGACCTGCGGAATGGTGACATGAGACTCGTCGATGACCATCAAGAAGTCATCCGGAAAATAATCGAGCAGGGTATATGGAGTCGCCCCTGCCTGCCGCAGCGTCAAATGTCTTGAATAGTTTTCAATGCCTGAGCAAAATCCCATTTCCCGCATCATTTCCAGATCGTATCTCGTCCGCTGCTCCAGACGCTGCGCTTCAAGAAGCTTGCCGTCATCATGAAGAATCTTTAGACGTTCTTCGAGCTCTTCTTCAATATTCATGATCGCTTTTTTCATTTTCTCTTCGCGCGTTACGAAGTGGGATGCAGGGAAAATCGCTACATGGTCACGCTCCCCTAAAATCTCGCCTGTGAGGGCGTCCACTTCTCTGATCCGTTCGATTTCATCTCCAAAAAACTCGACGCGGATGCAGTGTTCATCCCTTGAAGCCGGAAAAATTTCGACGACATCGCCGCGCACCCTGAATGTGCCGCGCTGAAAATCGATGTCATTTCGGGCAAATTGGATGTCAACGAGCTTTCTGAGGAGCTCATTGCGCTCAATTTCCATTTCCGTTCTGAGTGAAAGTACGAGTTCTTTGTATTCTTCCGGCGAACCCAAACCGTATATACAAGAGACACTCGCCACGATGATGACGTCTTTGCGTTCAAACAGAGCGGATGTGGCTGAGTGCCTTAATTTATCTATTTCATCATTGATGCTGGCATCTTTTTCAATAAACGTATCAGTCTGAGGAACATAGGCCTCCGGCTGGTAGTAATCATAATAACTTACAAAATACTCGACTGCGTTGTTTGGGAAAAACTCCTTAAACTCACTGTACAGCTGTCCGGCAAGCGTTTTGTTATGGGCGATGACAAGGGTCGGTTTATTGACCTCCTGAATCACGTTTGACATTGTAAACGTTTTGCCCGTACCGGTTGCACCTAAAAGTGTCTGATGCTTTCTGCCTTCCCGAATGCCTTCCACAAGCTGTTCAATCGCTTTCGGCTGATCTCCCTGGGGCTGATAATTCGAGACTAATTCAAAGCTGTCTTTCACAAAAAAGCCTCCGTTTCTTTACGAAATCTTCCTGTTATTATTTTAACACATCCAAAACAAAAATACGAACTAAAGTTCGGTTTTGGTGTTTTTTACATATCCGTTTTTTCCGATCTATCAAAAAACCCCTCCTTTTTGTTATCAAAAGCAGGGCTTCACGGCAATTATCCACGGGATTTCTATGATTCTTCCTTCTTTTCGCCCGCCTTTTTGGCTGCATAGAGCGCACCGGCGACAAGCGAAACAATATCAAGTCCTACAATAAAAAAGGTTTCCGTATAACCTTTTAAATAGGAAGCAAACAATAACGCAGCGGTAAGCGCAATTCCGACATAATGGTTATAGGTAACCCTTGTAAAAAACAAGACAAGCAAGAAAGGAAAAATTAGTGCAAAAACGGCTTTTGTAAACACAAAAACCCTCCTCACGTTTCTTGATCTTATTTGATTATATTAAAGAACAAAGAAACGGACAAACCTGAACACTCACTTCTTTATGTTACCCATTTGAAAGCCGTGTTATTCGAAAACGGCCTCTTTAAAAAGCGAAAAAGAAGGAGATTCCGGCAGCCAGCAGATTTGGCAGCCCAAAAACGGCAAGTCCATTCGTCATTTTGCTGCTCGAGTCTCTATGTTCTTTTGTTTCTGAGTGATGATTTCCCCCGAATCGGCCTCCGCTGGCAAACACACCTGAAAGCAAGGCCGACAGAAGAATGGCACCGAGGCCGCAAGCTCCGGAAATTTTGTAAAGATATGCCCAATCCCCGGCTGCAACCGAGATCAATACACTAATCAAACAAACGGCAACCCCTGAGAGAAAAGCCTTTTTCATCATGTCATTCTCCTTCAAGCAGATATATCAACCATCCTATCTGAACGCTTTGAAAAATACAATCAAAAAGTTTCGCCGTTTCGGGCAAGGGCCGGCAACAGAAAAAGCGCCTGAACCAGACGCTTTTTGTACAATCATCTTAATCAGATTCCGAAGATGCGGCAGTTTCTTGAAGCGCCGGTTCTTCATCTTTCACAAACAGGATTCCGAGCTCATGATGCTCCCCTTCGTATGAAGCCCTTTGCTCAAATCGGATCTCATTGTTCAAGCCGACCACTTCAAGCTTAAAGAAGGCGCCGTTTTTTTGCAGTGCTTCATAAAAATCGGCTTCATTCTTTACTTGGATTCCGTTTACTTTCGTAATAATTTCGCCGATCTGCAGGCCGAGACCGGCAGCCGGTGTGTTCGGAATGATGCCGAGCACCATCAGCCCCTGATCTCTTTTTGAAAAATAGAAAGGAGCGGAATTGTCGTTCACCCGCTGCTTCCATGTTAAAAAGGCTCTGCCTGCCACAGCGGCAGCTGCTGCTGCTGCTGCAAGCGGCGTCCACCATATGCTTCCGGCTGCAATCAACAGCGTCATGATCCCGAGAACACTTATGCGCCTCGCTGTAATTTTGATGCTTTCGCTCGGAAGCGATCCCTGCACCCTTTGTCCGAAACCGATAAAATACGGAATCCACAGCAATTGAAAGGCGCCTCCGTTAAAAGACAGAACCGGCCACCAAGGCACAGAGGATTCGATTGCATGTCCCGGAATGAGAATGAACAACGGCAGAAACCAAACGCGGCTCGCGATTTGCTGTCCGATCGGAAGCCCCCTTCTGCTCATGACAATTGCCGGGGAAGTCCTGATGTGAGCCGTTTTGTAAGCCAATATCCCTTCCGCAAAAAGAAGAAGCCCGAGCAAAACGGCGGCGGCTGACCAATTGGCGAGGGACAGCTGCGGAAGAAACGCCTCAGCCATACCTGAACCTGCGTAATCTATGCTTAAACCAATCACGATGCTCACGCCAAGCGTATAAGCCGACGACAGCAGGCTCTGTCTGAAGGTTAAAGCGGCAGCTGCGGTCACCGCTGCTATTAAGATGAGCATTCCGAACGGGAGAGACAGCCCAAGGCCGAATGAAACAATGGACAGCAAAATTCCCGCCAAAAGCCCTTTTGAGTATGTAAACTTGAATTCATCATAAATATCTTCAATGCGCGTATGAAAAGTTTTTCTTTCACGTTTGATCCGGGCATAGCCGTAAGCCAGACTCATGGCCATCATAAAGTAGAAGAGCGGGTGCACAAAAAACCAGCCGGCTCCTTTTAAAAGTTCAATTAAGCTTTCTTCAACTGACAAGGAAACGTTCACCGCCTCAGCCAATCATTCAATGCTGCCGAACATGCGGCAGCCTTTTCACGTTGGATATTTTAGAAACCCAGCTTGTCTTGGCGTTAACGCGAGGAGACGTCAGAGCGGCGTTCAGACGGGGATGCCTGAGCCGTCAGCCGCATGAATCTTCGTCATTTGCAAAACGCCGGGCGCTTTTAAATGCGCATTCGTGACGACAAATGCCAGCACCTTCAGGCAAGCTGGTGCGTTTTATTATTATTCTATCAAATAATAAAATGCTTGGGTATGGTAAACGTGAGGTTTATTTTTCTTGACTCATCCAAAGCGTCACATTCGACAGCGAAAAATCCTTTAAATAATGATTGACCTCGACATCCAAAATATCTCCAATCAGCTGCATGGAGCGTTTAATATCTGTTAAATTGATGCCCAGGCGTTTGTGGTTGTCCATCAAGTAATTGAAATAAAGTTCCGCGCAGTCCTCATTAATGTCATCCACGCTTTCAACTGAAGTGTAGTTCACGAGGTATCTGCTGAACAGCATAAGCAATCCTACTGCCTTTGTAGCGGAAAACGTAACGTCTTGTGATCGAACTTTTAATTGCTCCACTAATTCATAGTATTTTTTCTCTCTCACAATACTTGCCCTTTTCAATCGTGTACCCCCATTTATTATTTATGTATAAGAAAAGCGCAAGCGTCAGACGACTCCACCAACCAGAGACGAAGAACGCAAACAGCGCTAACATTCTTCGCAAAAAAAATGCACGCATTATAAATCGTGTAAGCCTTGTTTCCATTTTAAAAACTTTTCATTTATTATACAACTTGCAAAAGTTACATTTTTACTGCATCTTTACATCCTTATAAAGTCTCCCATATACTTATGTTATCGGGTCATTTCTATTCATTATGAATGTTTTTTTTATGAAAAAACAAAAATTTTAGGTAAAAAGGTTGAGAATTTACTTTCTGAGTATAAAAAAAGTGAGGACATATTGCCACCCTCACTTTTTCTTAAAGAGCACTTTTAATGCGGCTTTAAGCTGCAAATCATTTTTATCATCCATCTTTTTTTCCTCAATCCGAAGGTTCATTGTATTTGCTGTCTTTTGGTCAATTACTCCAGTTTGTTTCAGCTTGTTTTGGGCCTGAAAAGCCATCACAGCTTGTTTAGTGCCCTCATGATAATAGCCGTCTTCCCGGCCCGGAGAAAAACCTAGACCTTTTAAAAGCAGCTGTGCACGCTTAATTTCATGGTTGTTCATATCGAGCTTGAGAGGCTCTTTCAACTGAACAGGCCCCACTGAAAAATAAGCAGGCTGTGCTACCGAAACGGTCGGCTGAATTCCTTTTTTATGGATCCAGTTTCCTTTTGGTGTGAGCCATTTATACAGAGTCAGCTTGATATTGCTGCCATCTCCCATTGGAACGGCCTGCTGAACGGTGCCTTTTCCAAAGGAAGCATCACCGACTACTTGATATCCTTCCGCTTCTTTTAGTGCACCAGCCAGAATTTCTGACGCGGAAGCGCTGCCCTTATCTGTGATCACACTAACAGGATATGGTTTTTTCTCTTTACGTTTTGAAAAGTACTGCTTTTTATTGCCGTTTCTTTCGGCGATTTGAATGTATGGATGATCTTTTGTCACAAAATGTTTTAAAATGTCTTCAACACTTTGTAAGTATCCGCCAGGATTGCCCCTTACATCTAATACAAGACCTTTTATTCCCTTTTTCTCGAGCTTTTTCAGCTCTGCGGCAAAATCTTTGGCTGTATGTTCGGAAAAAGAAGAAATAGCCATGTACCCGACCGGCTTATCATGTACTTTTTTAATTGAAACAAAAACGGTCTCAAGCGGAATATCGTCGCGTTTGATCGTAAATGTCAGCTGATCCTTCATACCGGGACGGTGAACCTTCAACGTAACCGTCGATCCCTTTTTTCCCCTGATTTTTAATACGGCATCATTCAAATCCATTCCAGCCATTGATTGTCCGTCAATGCTGAGGATTTCATCGTTTGGCTTTAATCCGGCTTTCTCTGCCGGGGATTTTTTGAATGGAGAGACGATAATAATTTTTCGGTCTTCCATTCCAATTTCCGCTCCGATTCCTTCAAAAGAGGAATCAAGAGAATCGGAAAACCGTTTTGCTGTCTGTTTATCCATATAAACCGAATATGGGTCATTTAATGTTGAAAGCATGCCCTGAATGGCTCCTTCCAACAGCTTTTCCCTGTCTACCTGCTCCACATATTCATTTGAGATGAGATCGTATGCTTTTTCAATTTTCTCCATTGCCTCGCTTCTGTCGGCGTCTCTATCTGAACCCGCTTCAGCTGCGGCGGCGGCTTTCGGGATGTGTCCATGCAAGGCGTTCAGGTCAACCCCTGTCAGCAGACCGCATAGCAGACTGATGGCCATGATGAGCCGCGCAATCTTCTGATTCATCCTATACCTCCTCTTCTGGCTGCACTATGTTTCTGTTGCTTGATGTAGTATGTGTCAAACATCATGATTTCATGTAGTTGATTTCGATACAAAAAAACCGCCGAATCGCTCCGGCAGCTTTCATCGCTCTTTATAAGGCTTTAAGACGTTTGATGATTTCATCTGTGACTTCTTCCGTTGTGCTTGTACCGCCGATATCCGGTGTTAAGAAGCCGCTTTTCAGAACATCTTCAATGACATCCAGCAGTTTGCTTCCAAGCTCCTCTTCTCCAAAATGGTCCAGCATCATTTTTGCCGTCCATATTTGTCCCACTGGATTGGCAATCCCTTTTCCGATGATATCCGGTGCAGAGCCGTGGACCGGTTCAAACATGGAAGGAAATTTGCCATTTACATTGATATTGGCCGCTGGTGCAATACCGATGCTTCCCATAATCGCTGCCCCGATATCTGTTAAAATATCTCCGAACAGGTTGCTGGCAACGATGACGTCAAATGTCTCCGGCTTCGTAACAAAAAACGACGCCAATGCATCGATATGCTGCGAATCAGCTGCAATATCAGGGTAATCTTTTGCCGTCAGTTCAAAGACTTCATCCCAGAAAGGCATCGAATGAATGATTCCGTTTGACTTTGTCGCACTTGTTACATGCTTTTTCCGTTTGGCCGCCATTTCAAAAGCAAAACGCATTGCTCTTTCCGCTCCTCTTCGTGAAAAAACGGCATTCTGAATAGCGATTTCCTCTTCATTGCGAAAAATTCGTCCCCCGACCGTGCTGTATTCTCCTTCACTGTTTTCCCGAACGACAAGCAGATCAAAATCTTTCGGACTGGCTAAAGGGGACTTGATCCCCTGCAAAAATTTCGCCGGCCTTATATTGATGACTTGTTCGAATTCGCGGCGTATTTTAATAAGCAGGCCCCATAAAGAAACGTGGTCTGGTACAAGCTTGCTGTTGCCCACAGCGCCTAAGAAAATGCTGTCGAAATCTTTCAGCTTCACCAATCCATCATCAGGCATCATTTCGCCATGTTCCAAATAATACTCGCAGCTGTATGGAAATTCAGTGAAATGAAATGAGATTCCCCCATGAACATCAGAAACCGCTTTCAAAACACGCTGTGCGGCAGGCACAACTTCTTTTCCTACACCGTCTCCGGGTATGCTGGCAATGTTGAATACTTTCATCGGACAATCCCCTCGCTTTTCAAAAATTGTCGACTGTCGACAGATATCACTTTCATTCTATACGTTGTGTTATTTTCTGACAAGATAAATTTTGGCAGACGATGACAAGAGAAAAAGAGGGTTGAGCCTTTTACCCCGATAAAAAAAGCCGATTCGGCCAACATGGACCGAACCGGCTTTGAAGCTTTTTTAAAGCGGTATATAATTGGCCGGATCAACAGCGTTTGATTTTGCGTTGTTCCATAGCCCTTTATGAATTTCGAAGTGGAGATGCTGGCCGTAGGAATGTCCTGTATTCCCCATCGTTCCAATAACTTTTCCCTGCTCAACGCGCTGGCCTGTCCGCACTTTGAGTGAAGACATGTGGGCATAGACCGTTTGATACGTCTGGCCATTGATGTTATGGGTAATAAAGACAACATTTCCATAGCTTGACGAATAGTGTGCATTATAAACGGTACCCGCAGCAGCCGCATAAATCGGAACGCCTGAGCCGCGCTTGGCAATATCTACACCGAAATGGTCTCCGAGCGAACGTTTTCCGAATCCGGAAGTAAATGTGCCGGAAGCAGGACGAATAAAGCCTGAGCTGCTTGGAGCAGACGGTTTAGATGAAGAAGCTTCTGAACTTCCGCTTGACGCTTGGCGGCGCGCTTCAGCTTCCTGTTTTTTTCTATGCGCCTCTTCGGCTTTTATCGCTTCACTCTGCCGCTTTAAAATCTCGGCTTCGTTTTCAAGTGAACCAAGCGCTTCATGGGCATGATCTTTATCCTGTTTCACTTTTTCCATCACTTTTGATTTTTCTTTTTGCTGTTCATCTAATGTCTTTTTTAATTTTTCCAGATCTTTAAGGGCTTTTTCAAGAGTTTCAAGGTCCTCACTCAGCTTTGTTTCCTTTTTCTCAACCAGCTGAAGGTCCCTTTTCTGCTCTTCCATTAAGTCCTTGTCCGCTTCAACAATTGTCGAGACAGCCCCCGCCCGGCTGATGAAATCCGCAAAGCTTCTTGCTCCGAGAAGAACATCTATGTACTGAATGGAACCGCCGTTTTCTTGGATTGAACGAACCCGGTCTTTCAATATTTTATTGCGCTTCTCGATCTTTTTCTTAAGCTCTTTAATTTGCTTTTTCAGCTCATCGATACTTTTCTTCGTTTTATCGATTTCTTCTTTTTTCTTTTCAAGCTTTTCATTCGTGTCAGTCATTTGACCGTCGATTTTCTCTATGTCGCTTTTCAAACTTGCTTCTTTTGACTCAAGCTCGGAAAGCTCCTGTTTCTTTTTCTCCAGTTTTGACTGGTTTTCCGACTTCTTGCTCTGAACGTCGCTCTTCTTTTTCTCCAAGTCTTCATAAGCTAAAGCATGGTTGCTTTTGAATGGGATTAAAGCTGCCGACATTCCGACCACAGCAGTCAACCCCAGCGTCATAAGCTTTTTTCTCAACCTTGGTTCCTCCTTGCCTTCAGAATCAAGGGAGCCCGGCGCTCTGCAGGCATCCCAGCTTTAAACATGACAGAACCGGCTGAAAGCGCCGATCTAAACTTTTAAGAATTTACGAATCGACGTCAGGCTTCCCCATACGCCAATGATTGCGCCGATAAGGACCAAAATGGCGGAAATCTGGAATACAAACGGATTGTATGGCAAAAGCTCGATAAAGGAGCCCTGGACTTTCGGTGCTATCCACTGAACGGCTTGATCATACGTTCCGAGCAATATAGCGATCGGGATGATGGAACCGCAAATGCCCAAGAGAAGACCTTCAATAAAGAAAGGCCAGCGGATAAACCAGTTTGTCGCACCTACAAGCTTCATAATCTCGATTTCTTTGCGTCTTGCAAAAATCGTAATTTTAATCGTATTCGAAATTAAGAACATCGCCGTAAACAGGAGACCGATGATCAATACGATGCCGACGTTTCTTGCAACACCGACGACGTTAAACAGCCGGCTTACTTCTTCCTGGCCGTAGGTTACCTTATAAGTATGTGCAAGCTTCTCGATCTTCTTGGCCGCTTTCGGCGTATCGTGAGGGTCGGATGTTTTCACGATGAAAGCATCGTTTAACGGGTTCTCCTGATCAAACATTGAAAAGGATTTCCCTTCCTCGCCTAAGCTTTCTATCAAGTTTTTAAGCTCTTCATCTTTTGAAGAGTAATTGACACTGCTGATTTCAGATATTTCTTTAATCTCTTTTTCCAATTTATTTTTCTGATCTTGGTTGGCGGTTAATTCGACTAAGACTTTGATTTCCACTTCTTTTTCAGCTTTCGACGCCATATTGTTCAGGTTCAGCATGATAACCATAAATACGCCGACCAAGATAAGCGTAACTGTTACAGCACTGATGGATGCGAAAGTCATCCACGTGTTTCTCCCGAGAGATTTTAAGCTCTCGCGCAAATGCCGTCCGAGAGTTTTAATCATAAGAACCATACTCCCCTCTAGCTTCATCACGTACAATGACTCCGTCTTCGATTGCGATGACCCGTTTCTTCATGGTGTTAACGATTTCTTTGTTATGAGTCGCCATAACGACTGTTGTTCCGCGGTTATTAATTTCTTCAAGCGTCTTCATGATTTCCCAAGACGTTTCAGGATCAAGGTTTCCAGTCGGCTCGTCAGCAATGACCACATCAGGGCTGTTGACGATTGACCTCGCGATTGAAACCCTTTGCTGTTCACCGCCTGACAGCTGATCTGGAAACTGTCTTGCTTTATGCTTCAGCTGTACAAGATCGAGCACTTCGAGCACTTTTTTTCTGATGACCTCTGGGCGCTCCCTGATGACTTCTAAAGCAAAAGCAACATTTTCAAACACCGTCAGTTTCGGCAGCAGTTTAAAGTCTTGGAAAACGACGCCGATTTTCCTTCTGACGAAAGGAATCTCTTTTTCTTTTAAGTTCGCCAAATTTTTATTGTTTATGACAATCTTCCCTTTGGAAGGTTTTTCTTCACGGTAAATCATTTTGATGAAGGTTGATTTTCCCGCGCCGCTTGGTCCGACAACATAAACAAACTCCCCGGGATATATCGAGATGCTTATTCCGTTTAGCGCAGAAACCCCGTTGGAATAAGTCTTATATACATCTTTTATTTCGATCATGTAATCACCTAATCTTTTATGTTTATACGGTCATACTCTTCGAAAGGGTATGTCGCTTTATGTCCTTTTCATTCAGCATGCAGACCGCAACTGTATCAAGCTCTTTTTCAACAACACCCATTATACGTCAAGATTAGACAAAATGATATTACAGTTTTGTTTCAATGACGACATAAGTTATAGGAAAAACGCAAAATCAGCCAGAAAATGTGTACTTTCTGCCTTTTTTGAGGCAAAAGAACCCGGTATACTCTGATTTTCAATAGGTAAAAAGTTCTATTAAAATGAAAAAGAACCTGATCCATGTGTGAATCAGGTTCTCGCCTGAATTTCCGGAAAGCATTCAGCGCAAGCTGCCTCCGCTTAGGAAATTCCTACTTTTTCTTTGAAAGCCATTTTGCAATTGCTTCAGCTTCATCTTTCTCGACAAGGTTGCCGGGCATGCCTCCGCGGCCATTGACAACGATGTCCTTAATTTCTTTTTCATCATACTTTCCGCCAACTTCTTTCAAGCTGGGTGCAGAACTGCCGGCCAAATCCTTTCCATGGCAGCCGGTGCAGTTTTGCTGATAAATTTCTTCCCCGTCTTTTGCAGTCGTTTGCCCGTCTGTATTGCTCTCTTTGCTTTCATTATTGCCTCCGCAGGCGGCGAGCACAAAAGAAACAGCCATAAACAGAGTAAACAGCTTCATTTTCATTTTGAGGTCAGCTCCTTTAACAAATCAATCCTTATTATAACCTCGATTACCCGCGTTTAAAACCCTCACCGAGCACTTCAGAAGCGTCCATTGCAATCACAAATGCAGACTCATCAATATGTTTGACCAGTTGTTTCAGCTTTGTGAACTCGGTTTGGCCGACAACGCACATCAAGATGGGACGTTCATCATCCGTATAGCCTCCGACAGCCGATATTTTTGTAATGCCTCTGTCGATTTTAACCAAAACCGCTTTTCGCACTTCTTCCTCCCGGTTTGTAATGATCATCGCCATTTTTGAACGGTTGAACCCGACCTGTATCACATCGATGGTTTTGCTTGATATGTAAACGCCAAGCATGGCATAAAGCCCTTGCTCAATATTAAAAACAAACATCGCCGCCAGTACAATCGTGCCGTCGATCAGTGCCAGGCACTTGCCTTGAGACAGCCCTGTGTACTTATGGATGATTTGAGCTGCCAGAGCAGTCCCGCCTGTTGATCCTCTTCCAAGAAAAACGATTCCGATACCTGCTCCGATCCCGACGCCCCCAAAAATGGCGGCCAACAGCGGATTCGCCGTCGCCGGAGTGATGTCCCGGGTCAGATAAACGACAAATGGGAGAAAAACTGACCCCACAAGCGTCTTCATTCCGAATTTCCCTCCGAGAATGAGCACCCCCGCAACAAATAAAGGAATATTAAAAGCCCATTGCACATATGCCGCTTCAAAGCCGAACGACTGCAAAATGGTGCTGATTCCGCTGACTCCGCCCGCTGCTATCCGGTTCGGAAGCAACAACATATTAAACGTAACAGCGACGATTGCCGCTCCTATCAGAATGCAGCCATAATCACGCAGCACCGAAAAAAAATGATATCTGTTTTTGTCAAATGTCATGTGTGTCATCCCCCGTGCAAATCTTTAACAATCGCGAGTATAGCACTTCGTCAATTGTAAGTAAATAACAGCCGGATAACGTGTTAATCGGCTAAAGCGGCAGAGGGACAAAGGCTCAAGTGCTTCTGCCGGCGGTATCTTACGACTTAGGGTGGACAATTGCAGACAGGTTTAGCCGTAAAAAAAGACACACCCGATGCGGATGTGTCTCAGCGTGTCGACAAACCCTCGCATTCGTTGTCAGGCCTGCGCGTCGGTGCTCACGAATTCCAACATTCGCTCTGCTCCGATGCTCGTTCTTCCTAGACTGCAAGGGTTTTCAATCACGCTGAAGCTAAAAAGGATGACAAAATCCTAAAACTATAAACCGTTTTAGGATTTTGTCATCAATCTGAGACACATCCGATGCGGATGTGTCTGGCTTGCATGATTTAAGAAAGCTTGGAACGCAAGTATGCGTCAATGAAAGAATTAATGTCTCCGTCCATGACAGCCTGCACGTTCCCCATTTCCGTATTGGTTCTATGGTCCTTGACAAGAGAATACGGGTGGAAAACATATGACCGGATTTGGCTTCCCCAGCCGATTTCTTTCTGCTCGCCGCGAATCTCATCGAGCTGTGCCTGCTGCTCTTCAATCCTGCGCTGATACAGCTTTGATTTGAGCATTTTCATCGCGCGTTCACGGTTTTTAATTTGCGAGCGCTCTGTTTGGCATGTGACGATGACTCCTGTCGGCAGGTGGGTGATCCGGACGGCTGAATCTGTTGTATTGACGTGCTGGCCGCCGGCTCCGCTGGCCCGGTACGTATCAACTTTGATATCCTCCGTGCGGATATCGATATCGATTTCTTCATTGAATTCAGGCATGACATCGCAAGAAACAAATGACGTATGCCTGCGGCCCGATGAATCAAACGGAGAAATTCTGACAAGCCGGTGCACGCCTTTTTCAGCCTTTAGGTAGCCATATGCATTATGGCCTTTAATTAATAGTGTGACAGACTTAATACCCGCTTCATCACCGGGAAGATAATCAAGGGTTTCCACTTTAAAACCGCGGCGTTCAGCCCATCTCGTATACATTCTGAGCAGCATGGAGCCCCAATCCTGAGATTCTGTGCCGCCGGCTCCCGGATGCAGTTCCAAGATCGCATTGTTTTTATCGTATGGTTCACTTAACAGAAGCTGAAGTTCGAATTCGTTGAACCGCTTTGTCAAGCTTTTCAGCTCATTCACCAGTTCAGCCTGGAGATCAGGGTCCGGGTCTTCTTTTAAAAGATCGTGAGTCATCTGCAGATCTTCATGTGCTTCGCTTAAATTATTGTATGTGTTGACGTAATCCTTTAGCGCATTCGCTTCATTGATGATCGTCTGCGCTTTTTGCTGGTCTCCCCAAAAATCCGGGTCGGCCATTTGCTCTTCTAATTCGCTGATTCTCGCTTCTTTTGTTTCGAGGTCAAAGAGACCCCCTAAAGTCCGCTAATCGAGAAGCCATATTTTCAAGTTCCTGTCTGATTTCAACTAATTCCATTTCCTTCACCTCATCGTGTATTCAGCCCGTTGTCAAAATAAAAAGAGGCGCACACCTCTTTTTATTCTGTTCTTCCGCAGCAGTTTTTATATTTTTTTCCGCTTCCGCAGTAGCAAGGATCGTTGCGTCCGATATCGACCGCTTTGCGGACCGGTTTTTTCTTAGCCTGTTTTTCATCATCGCCTTCTTTCGGCTGATGTGCTGTTGTCTGTCCTTGAATCACTTCTTCGCGTTCAAGGTTGTTTTCGATTTCAGCCTTCATGACGAATTTTGAGACGTCATCTTCGATGGCGGCGACCATGCTTTCAAACATTGCAAAGCCTTCCATCTGATATTCGCGGAGCGGGTTAGTCTGGGCATATGCCCGCAGATGAATCCCTTGACGAAGCTGATCCATCGCATCAATATGATCCATCCATTTCGTATCCACTTCGCGGAGAACGATCACTTTCTCAAATTCGCGCATTTGTTCAGCGCCGTATCTTTCTTCTTTTTCATCATATTTCGTTTTGATCCGGTCAAGAACGAGCTCCGTGATTTCCTCAGGCTCTTTTCCAAAAATATCGCTCTTCTCAAGCGCGCCTTCATCAAGGAAATTCGCATTGATCAGTTCGACGAGGCCTTCAAGATTCCACTCTTCAGGCAGATCTTCTTTCGGAGTGAAAGAAGCGACGGCGCGTTCGAGCGAAGATTTGATCATATCTTCAACGATGGAGCGGAGGTTATCCGAATCGATGACCTCAAAGCGCTGCTTATAGATGACTTCCCGCTGCTGGCGGAGCACATCGTCATATTGCAGAAGCTGTTTACGGGCGTCAAAGTTGTTCCCTTCCACGCGTTTCTGTGAGGATTCAACCGCTCTTGAAACCATCTTGCTTTGAATCGGCGTTGAATCGTCCATTCCGAATCGGTCAAGCATCGCCATCGTCCGCTCGGCTCCGAACCGCTTCATCAATTCATCTTCCATGGAAAGATAAAATTGTGTAATACCAGGGTCCCCTTGACGGCCTGAACGTCCGCGAAGCTGGTTGTCGATCCGCCGTGATTCATGGCGCTCCGTCCCGATGACGGCAAGTCCGCCGAGCTCTTTAACACCTTCGCCGAGCTTGATGTCGGTACCGCGCCCCGCCATATTTGTAGCGATTGTCACAGCGCCTTGATGACCGGCTTCTTCAATGATCTGGGCTTCGCGTTCATGGTTTTTCGCATTTAACACTTGATGCGGAACCCCTTTATTTTTAAGCAGTTTGGAAATGAGTTCAGATGTCTCGACCGCGACTGTGCCGACCAGGACAGGCTGGCCGACCATATAGCGCTGGGCGACATCCTCTGCAACGGCTTTAAATTTCCCTTCCATTGTGCGGTAAATCAGATCCGGACGGTCGTCACGGGCAATCGGCTTGTTCGTCGGAATCGTCACAACCTGCATGTTGTAGATGTTGCGGAATTCTTCTTCTTCCGTTTTTGCCGTACCTGTCATACCGGACAATTTTTCGTACATCCGGAAATAGTTCTGGAAGGTGATCGTGGCGAGCGTCATGCTCTCATTCTGAATTTCCAGCCCTTCCTTCGCTTCAATGGCCTGGTGAAGGCCATCGCTGTAGCGGCGGCCTTTCATCAAACGCCCTGTAAAGGAATCAACGATGACGACCTGCCCGTCTTCCACGACATAGTCAACATCTTTATGCATCGCCGCATGCGCTTTTAGCCCCTGGGCAATATGGTGGTTTAAGGCCACATGGCGGACATCAAATAAGTTTTCGATGCCAAACGCTTTTTCAGCCTTGGTCATTCCTTCTTCAGTCAGCTGAACGGCTTTTGTTTTAATATCATATGTGTAATCCTGCTCAACCTTTAAAGTCCGGACAAACGCGTTAGCCTGAACGTAAAGCTTTGTCGATTTTGCCGCTTGTCCCGAAATGATGAGCGGTGTTCTCGCTTCATCAACTAAGATGGAATCCACTTCATCGATAACCGCAAAATGAAGCGGGCGCTGAACCATCTGTTCTTTATAAAGAACCATATTGTCGCGCAAGTAGTCAAAGCCAAGCTCATTGTTCGTAGAATACGTAATATCGGCGGCATAGGCTTCGCGCTTCTCTTCTTTTGACAGGCTGTTCAAGTTCAGACCGACTGTCAGTCCGAGAAATTGAAAGATTTGCCCCATCTCTTCAGCATCGCGGCTTGCCAAATATTCGTTGACCGTCACAATGTGAACGCCTTTGCCGGAAAGTGCGTTTAAATAAACGGGCATAGTGGAAGTCAATGTTTTACCTTCCCCCGTTTTCATCTCAGCGATATTTCCTTCATGAAGGGCGATCCCCCCCATTAACTGAACTTTAAAAGGGAACATGCCGGTTACACGCCGGGATGCTTCCCTGACTGCAGCAAACGCTTCAGTTAAAAGGTCATCAACCGATTCCCCTTTTTCAAGCCGTTCTTTAAACTCGATTGTTTTATGCTGTAATGCCTCATCAGAAAGCTTTTCCATATCCGACTTGAGCGCATCAATCTCATTCGCTCTCTTTTCATAACGGCTGAGCGTCCGTTTTGTCGGATCAAACACTTTATTTAAAATTCCAAGCATAAAATAACGCTCCTCTGTAATTTTCCTTGTTTAAATAAGAGTAAACAGTGATTTTTATATATGCAATTATCATATCACACCTTTTGTCATTTCCAAACAATTTACCGCGGAGTAACGGAAAAAAACCCCTCTGCGGGACATCCGCGAGGGGCGGTGGTCATCTTTATTCATTCGGTTCAATCAAACCGTATTTTCCATCGTTTCGCCGATAGACCACATTGGTCAGATTCGTTTCGGCGTTTGTGAATACAAAGAAGCTGTGTCCAAGCATATTCATTTGTAAAATGGCTTCTTCATTATCCATCGGTTTTAAGTTAAACCGCTTTTGACGGACAACCTGTGGCTGTTCATCATCGATTTCGTCCTTCACGGCTGTGCCGATGCCGTTCCCTTCCGCAAATACATACTTTGGAGAACCCTGTTCACGACATTTGCGATTTACTTTTGTTTTATGCTTGCGGATTTGACGTTCCAGTTTATTTACTGCCAGATCGACTGCATTGTACATATCTTCGTGATGAACTTCCGCACGGAGAGAGAGGTCTGTCATTGGAATTGTCACTTCCACCTTGGATTCCTGATCATTGTAGAATTTCAAGTTGACCTGGACAATCGCATCAACGTTATGTTCAAAATAACGCTCCAGCTTTCCAATTTTCTTCTCGACGTGTTCTCTTAACGCTGCTGTTACCTCAATGTTTTCTCCTCTGACGTTGTACTCCATCAAAAGAACGCCTCCTTTATATTAAGGATATGTAAATACATTTCTCCATTTCCCTTCTTCATTCCTGCCTAAACGTAAAAATTTTGTGAAAAATCCGTGAATTTTGCCGAAGTTTGTCTCTTTCTGAATGATTAATGTGATACGGATGTAAATTCCCTTTATGGAATCCTAAATATATTCATGTGCGGATAAAATCAGAACGTTTTTAACGAAGATCAAACCTCGCCTGTGTTTATTTAAACATAATGGCCTACACCTGAAGGAATAATCGGTCAGGTGTAGGCCATTAATGGATGACATAAGGTTTCATGCATTGATGAATAGCATTCATCCATTTTCGATAGAGCGGCAAAAAACGGTTGATTAAATCATGCTGAAATTCGGGAGAAGGATAATTGTAATAAATGAGGCTGTCAAATTCCCGGAAGACTCTGTCAAAAAAACGAATGGAGGATTTTGCACAGCTTGTCTCCAAAATCGACAGCAGAATAGCGTGTGACGAATCCAATTGAAAAAAAGCATAGATCAAGTCATTAAAAATGCGCTCTCCTTCTGTCTTCGCCAAATCTCGATCCGCCTCTATTAAATAACAAAACCCTTCTTCAATCGTAAACAAAAGCTGATAATAAGTCGTTAAAAGCATATAATCTTCGGTGCTTGTCAAATGTCTCACCTATTTGCGCTTGTCATAATATGTACCGTCAATCGTCATATTTTGGTATGGGTTTATATACGAATGATGCATGGCACGCTTTTGCTTTGCTTTAACCAGCTCTTTTTTAACGTCCTGCTGCAGCCTTTTCAATTCGGTCATAATCAGCGGTTCCATATCAACCACCTGCTGCAGCTCAAGCTTTTCCTCATCAGAAAGAGGCGGCTTGATCTCTTTGATCAAGCCCTCGCGTTTCTCAAAAAAATCTTCAATTGCCTGAATCAGCTCATCACTTTCCGGAGCATCCTTAACGCGGACCAGCATATTTTTGGTTTCCCTGTACAGCAGCCCTGTTCTGCTCATTACGCCTGCCCGCCTGATCCGTGCCGGCCTTGCCGCTCGATTTGAATCGCCTGCTTCCATGCGTCGCGTAAATCTTTGACATACCCTTCGACTTCAGTCAGGATGTCTTTGTCATTGTTGATGTTCGCTTCAATCAGACGGCGGTGGATATACTCGTACATCGCCGCCATTGATCCGGCCATTTCCACTTTTCGATTGAGGGTCAAGTTTAGTTCCTGAATAATGTTTTGGGCTTTGACAAGGTTAGTATTTTTCAATTCCATATTCTCTTGCTCAATCGCCTGTTTCGCCTGTTTCATAAATTTAAGACAGCCGTCATATAGCATAAGCGTCAATTCTTCAGGCGTTGCCATATTGATTGAATTTTGCTGATAAGCTGCATACGGATTGTTTAAAGCCATTCTTGATCCTCCACAAAATTATTGTCCAAGCATCTGTAATAAGTATGCCGATTGTTCGTTCGCTTTTTGAATCGCTTTTTCCATCGCTGTGAATTTCGTATAGTAGCGATTTTCAACTTGTTTCAGACGGTCATTCATTGACAAAATATCAGATTCAACCGTATTCAAATTTTTCCCGATCGAGAATTGATTGTTTGCCATAGTAGTATTTCCGGCTTTGTCTTCAATCTGCTTTTTCGTATCGGTTAAAACAGACTGGAGCCGTCTCATGATCCCTTTTTCATTATAATTTTCAGTGCTGCTTGTTCCCGCTAAAAAGAGATTTGCCACACTGTCAGGATCTTCTTTAATTTTCGCTTTCAGCTTTTCTTCGTTTATTTCTAAATGACCGCGCTTATTGTATGCGCTTGAAGTCGAAATTCCAAACTGGGTAAGCTGCAGCGATTCTCCATTTACAGACACGTTGGAATAGAAATCTGTCCGCATTTGGTTGGTGGCACCGCTTAAAATCGTGTCGTTTCGGAGCAGTCCGCTTTTCGCTTTTTCTTCCCAAAGCTCAATCTGCTTTTCTGTCATATCTTCTTTTTGTTCGTCTGACAGCGGTGTGTAGTCCCGATATTTCTTCTCAACCAACTTTCCGTTGACCATATCGATCAGTTCATTGTACTGTGTGACAAAATCTTTGATCTTCTCGTAAATCCCGTCAACATCAGTGGATACGTCAATTGAAACAGGGCTTGTTGTCGTGTTTTTCAGCTGATATGTCACATTATTAACAGTAAAGTTGTTCGTTGTCTTCTCCATCTGCAGTCCGTTGATGACAACTTCCGCATTTTGTCCCTCTTGGCTGGCCGTTAATTTGTTGTCGGCATCAAGCGCAAATCCGAGCTGGTCTGTCATAAAGCTTGCTGTCGCAGCATCATCAGCCTGAATACTGCCGCCCGCTCCAGTGGTTTTTGATGTTAAAGCGATGGTTTCCACATATTCAGTCCCATTGTAGATCTTATCTTTTATAGCTGATACGCCTAAACCCGATTTATTGATTTTAGAAACGATGTCATCCAGAGTATCTGTACTGCTGACACTGATTTCAACCTTTTTCGCAGTTGTCTCTCCAGGAGCTGTCACTTGAAAGGTTAATGTTTGATCGCTCCCTGTATATCCTGAAATATCAGAAGATTTATAGGTAGCTGCGGTTGCCAATCTGTTGACTTGGATTGTGCTTGAAGCAGAGCTTGTCGTCGCTGTCGCTGTCACTGCGGATTCATCAGCGCTTACTACCTTTTTCGCGCCGTATGTACTCGGCCGAAGCATAAGATTGATTGATTCCTGCATCTCTTTGATTTTCGTATTGATTTCACGATAGCTGTCGCGCTGCCATTCCAAAAGCTGTTTCTTTTGCGTCAGCTTATCAAGCGGCACACGCTCTGTTTTCATTAATTTGCTGACAATGTCGTCAATATCCATTCCTGAAGCTAAACCAGATATTCTCATTACCATATCATGAAACACTCCTGTTCTACGTTGTTTTATCGACAATTAATCCCATAAACTCTGCCATCGCCGCATAAAAATCGAGCCACTCCTTAGGCGGGATCTCGCGGATGACTTCCTCTGTCTGATTATCTACTACTTGCACATAATATTCACCCAGTTTTTCATGAAGCTCAAACTGGAGATGGACTTGTGAAGGCTCCAATAGTTTGTTGGCCCCTTGCACCGTTTTTTCAAGCTCTGCAAATGAAAATTCAGCCGCCTGAACCTCCTGCACATGTTCTGAGCCTTCATGCTGCCTATTCATCATCTGCGTCCTGTAAGCATCAATAATAGGTTCTAAAGATGACAATCTTCCGATCGACAATTTTTAACATCCCCTATGCTATGATCTAAAATTTATATCGGCTAAGGGGGAATGACATTAAATATATTTATGGAAAAAAATAATCTATCCAAGAATAAGGGTTGTTGTATTACATTATTTTTAAGAGTTTTCAAAACAAAGATCATTTGCAGTATTACAGTAGCATTTTACATTAGAACTAATATAAAAAAAACACACTATTTTATTAGTTGATTTCATATACCAGTTTTCGTTATTTATTCAAAAATTTACACTTGTGAGATGTTATAATTAGGATGACATTAAATTCAAGAAAGGGGATTTACTATGAAAAAAATCTTTGTGTCACTGGCAATGGTTATTCTATTGTCATTTAGTTTTTACTCTTCTTCGAAGGCAGCTGTTTTAGCTCGTGTAGTAGTATACCCAGGTGAAGTTCGGCAAAGCGCCGATATCTTTCGAGGAGTGGGAGAAGGCGACTTCCGTTGCAGATTTTATAATGCAACACGTTTAGGCGGCGGCACTTGTTCACTCTACGAAATTACCACAGAGGGGCGGACCAAATTAGTTGCCTCTTCAAGTGTCGATTATACGTTACAACAAGAAATTCAAACCGTTTATACCAATCCAGATCATCTCTATTACATAAAAGGAAAGAATTCTGCACTTAGCGGTACAAGAACTCTTATTATTAGCGAATTCTCTAATTGATAGACATCCTTATATTGTGACACTCAAGGATAACCGATTGAGTGTCTCTTTTTTTATTAAAGATCTTACAAAAAGATCTTGGCAATCTTTCTACTAAGTTAGATACTAACCTTTGTTTTTTACATAAAATACGATCCTCACTCCAAAAAAGTAAGATTGAATTTAGATACAATAAAAAAGACCTTAGCAAACGCCAAGGTCTTTTTAAGCAATTAACGAAGTAATTGAAGTACGTTTTGTGGCTGTTGGTTTGCTTGAGCAAGCATAGCTTGAGAAGCTTGAGAAAGGATGTTGTTCTTAGTGAACTCGCTCATTTCTTTCGCCATGTCAACGTCACGAATACGAGACTCAGCAGCAGTCAAGTTTTCAGAAGAAGCACCTAAGTTGTTGATTGTGTGCTCTAGACGGTTTTGTACCGCACCAAGTTTAGAACGTTGAGTAGAAACGTTGTTGATAGCAGTATCAATTAAAGCAAGTTGTGTATCATATGCAGTTGCATCAGTTTCAAATGCAGTAACATCAATACCATCGATACCAAGTCCAGTTGCACTCATGTCACCGATATTAACTGAAAGTTGTTGTCCTGCGTTTGCACCAATTTGGAATGTTAATTGGTCAGTTGCAAAGTCGCCATTAAGAAGTTTTTTACCGTTAAACTCAGTTCTGTCAGAGATACCTTTACTTCCACCTGCCATGCCACCAACTTCTTCAAGTAGAGCTTTGATCTCTTCTTGGATAGCACCTAGGTCAGTAGTGTCTTGAGTACCAGTGTTGTTTGCTTGTACTGCAAGCTCACGAACACGTTGAAGGATTGAGTGAGTTTCAGTCAATGCACCCTCAGCAGTTTGGATAAGAGAGATACCATCTTGAGCGTTTTTAGAAGCCATTTCTAAACCGCGGATTTGTCCTCTCATTTTTTCAGAGATTGCAAGACCTGCTGCGTCATCTCCAGCACGGTTGATGCGAAGACCAGAAGAAAGCTTCTCCATGTTCTTTTGGCTTGCACTGTTGTTTGAAGACAAACGGTTCAGCGTGTTAAGCGCCGCAATGTTGTGGTTGATTCTCATTGTGTGTTTCCTCCTTGAAATGTGTTTGATTGCACGTCCATGTGCATTTTTTGAAGCATTCAGGCTGTCCTTCCTGCTACATACTTAATATCGGAATGGCCTTCAAATTGTTTAGAGAAAAAATAAAAAAATCCTCACTTTTTTTGTGAGGATAGTTTCGCCAGCAGATCACTTGAAATGGAAGCGGCCCGATTGTTTTCTTCCTGAATCGACAAATAGATTTCCTTGCGGTGAATATCGATATGCTTTGGTGCCTCAATGCCGATTTTCACTTGGTCTCCGTCAACGGCAATGATTTTTACCTCGATGTCGTCTCCGATTTGAATCGCTTCATTGAGTTTGCGGGTTAAGACTAGCATGCTCCCCCTCCTATCGGATGCTTCGTTTGATAAGGAGAGTCATGCAAAGTGACTTGTTTGGCCAGCATTTTTTTGCGGTTCACAACGATCGGCGCAATCAAATTAGCCGTTGATTTCTCAAATGGCTCTTCTATCGTTAAAATTGCCATCACTTCAACGTCTTCTCCGGATTCAATTTCCAGAAGCTCAACTGTCGTTTCATCGAGATCAAAGCCGTAATCTTTGAAGAAGATGAACGGACTTGCAACAATAAAGGCGAGCTCTTCCGTTTGCGCCGACTGAAGAACGACAAACGGAGAATCTTCCGACAGCGGCAGGATGACAAACTTCTGCTCATCTGTAAAACCGGGCAGACCGTTTTCAAAAACAATCATCTGCTCTTCTTGAATTTGCGTTTCACCATGATATTTCGTTTTAATGATCATTGTTCACGATCCTTTGCTGTTTTACTTTTGTGTTGGATATTCCACATCTATTTTTACCTCTGGATATTGAAGCATGTCAACCTTCACACTGCCCGGCGTATATTCAACAATCGGTTTATTCGGCTTTACATCAATGACAGGTTTATGAGGTGTCACTTCAATATTCACTTTAGCTGGTTCATATGCGATTTTCACTCGATCAAAAGACGGAGTAAAATGAACACCGATTTGAATCGGCTCAGGCTCGCTGTTTCGCCTCGCCTGGTCCGCGATCGGATCGCCCTCTATTTCAATCCGCATCATTTCGTCCCCTTCTTCTGCCGTTCTCGCCATCCCGTCAAGCCAATCTTGATAGCCTTGCTGGGCAGCTTCTTCAATTCTTTTGAAAACGTGTTTCCTGTCTAAGTCTTCCCAAGCTTTCGTCTGGTCAATCGTAAGCTTTGAAGGTGCGGTTGTGATCTCCAGTTCGGCTGGCGGCTGCTCAATATTCAAATCGGCATGCGGCTGTTCCAGTTTCAAGTCCGGGGGCGTCGTAGTTAAACCGATGCGGCCAGGGATGTTTTGCATGATCAACCTCGGCATCTGCATGCTATGTACCTCCTTCTGTTGAAAAAAAGCAACTCCAATAGAGTCGCTTTTATCTTAAAAAGTCAATTAATGTCGGCTGAACAATTTTCGCGTTTACGGAAAGCGCTGCTCTGTGAACGCTTTGCTGGGTAATAAAATCTGTAATGACTTTCTCAAGCTCAACATCTTCGTTATCTGACAACACTTTTGTGGAAGTCTCTTCCTGCGTACTTAACCTTGTATTGATTAATTCAAGCCGGTTGTACCGCGCGCCTATATCAGACCGCTCTGCACTCATCTGTTCAGTGAATTGGTCAATATCTGATAAAAGATCGTCCATGCCGTCCAGTGAACCCGAGTTCAAAGCAGATTCAAGGGAATTGAGCATTTCAAAGACATTTTGCCCGCTGGCTGATTGTCCGCCGAAAGCTGAAATCGGATTGGCGTTCACCTTTAATGATGCATTAGGAGAAACATTAATGTTTACGTCAGAAGCGCTTGTATAGTTTTCAAAATTATACGTATAAGAGCCGTCCGCATTTTTCACGATCGGAGTGACATCTGAGTTCGTTCCATTGAAGAGGTAGCGTCCATTGACCTGCGCATTGGCAATTTGAATCAGCTGATCTTTTAATTGGCCGATTTCAACGCCGATCGCCTCCAGCTCTTCTTCCCCGTTTGTATCATTTTGAGCCTTAACGGTCAGTTCCCTGACTTTCGCCATGACATCAATGCCTTCAGTAATATTTGTTTCCGTGTTTTCAAGCCATGTAAAAGCTTGCGAGGTATTGCTTTGATATTGCTTCACCTGTGACAATTGCGTATTGTATTTCAGACTTTTCATCGCGACAACCGGATCGTCTGACGCCTTTGTGATCTTTTTTCCCGATGAAATCTGTGATTGAAGATTATCCAGCTTTCCGTAGCTGGAATTGATGTACCGCAAAGAATTTTTTGCGATCATGCCTTGGGTTACCCGCATCGCTCTTTACCTACCTTCCTACGACACCCATGCCGTTAATAATCTTATCAAGGATTTCGTCCTGCAGTGTGATCATTCGCGCCGCTGCATTATAAGCGTGCTGAAATTGGATCATGTTCGACATCTCTTCATCCAGCGAAACCGCGCTCACCGACTGCCGGTTCAATTCAGCTGTATTGAGAAGTGTTTCTGTATTTTTGGCCAGCCGGTTTACTTCCTGTGACTGCACGCCCATTTCCCCGATGATGCCCGCATAATAGTCTAAAACAGTCGTTGTTTTTTCACCGATTTGAAACTTTTTCGTAAAGACCGCCGCCAGGTTTGTCGCATTTGAGTTGTCACTCGTCTCACCGTTCAGCGATGCGGCGATATTTTCCCCTTTCGATTCCATGATATCATCGGCCACTTTGATTTTTGCGGCTGCTCCTTTGGCAGGCTCAGCCTCTCCGCCGGTAAACTCAAAGAACTCTCCTCCCGGATCGCCGGAATAGGTAACTCCATTTTGATGGACTGCGTTGAATTCTTTGGCGAAAGCGAGGGCCATTTCGTCAAGGTTGGCAAGCATTTCAGGATATGTACCCTTCTCTTCGCCATTGGACATGTAGCCGTAAGACTCGATTAATCCCAGCAAAGAACCTTTGCTGGTAAATGAATCTATGCCGATGTCCGTGCCGCCGATTGAAACGCTTGTCACAAGATCAGTGTCATTGTCGTAGTTGACTTTCACATCCGCAGTTGAGAAATTTGGTCCGTCAAGAATCTTGCCGAGTGACTGGCCATTGCTGTCAAGAATTTCGACGGAAGCAATTCCTTGAGCCGTCGCCAGCGAATTGCCGCCTGATTTATCGTAGCTGACTTTAATATTGACCATTGAAGACAGCTGATCAAGCAGCATATCCCGCTTATCATACAAATCATTCGGCAAATAGCCGTTCGGCTCGACCTTAGCAATTTGGTCGTTCACACTGTTCAGCTGTGAAAGCACAGAATTAATCGACATGACGTCCTGTTCAATCTGATCCCCCAAATTGGTCTGGACGGTTGTCAATGATTCATGCAATTGATTAAACGTCTCGGCGACCGCCTTTCCTTTTTGGGCGACAACCGACCGCGCGCTTGGTTCATGTGCATTGTTCGTTAATTCCTGAATCGAATTCCAAAATGAGTTGAGAACGCTGTTCAAGCCGCTGCCATTCAGCTCATTCATAATACCTTCCATTTGATGAAAAGCATCGACTTTCGCATTGTAATAACCGCCCTTTGTGTTCTGCGTCCGGTATTGATAGTCGAGAAAGCTGTCCCTGATTCGCTCAACAGATCCGACCTCGACGCCTGTCCCCATCTGTCCCGCAAGTCCGATAGAATTTCTTGATACCGTCGGATAAGGCGTTGTCGATTCAAATGTGACACGCTGCCTTGTATAGCCTTCCGTGTTGGCGTTTGAGATGTTGTTTGACGTGACGCTTAAAGCTGATTGCTGTGCGGACAATCCTCTTTTGGCGATTTCCAGCCCTAAAAAAGTTGGATTTGTCATCTTTTTCACTCCGTTCTATGCTTTTGAGTCGAATAAAGAAAGCCGTTTTGATCCTCCCAATTGGTTCGGCCGCGGCTCTTTTTCATAGTTCGTACCGCCTTCTTTCGGAAGAAGCATATCAAATGTGAGCGAGATGAATTGAAGCGACTGAAACGTCAGCTGCTTATTCAAGTCGTTCACATCTTTTAAACGGATGAGAAGCTGCGAGAGCTTAGCGAACAGCTGTTCGAGCGTCTTTTTTTCACTGCCCCCAGCCTCGTTGATACATGTGCTGATGGTGACACCTGAACGGCCGAGGCAAGCCTCGGTTGCTTCAATGCGGGACTGCTCCGTTTGTTCAATCGCCTGCACATACTTTTGTTCTTTCGTCACGATTTCTGAAAGTGCCTTTATTTCATTTGTCTTCAGCGCCTCCGTTTTTTGTTCGGAAAGCGCCAGCAGATGCTCATGCAGGACGCATAAGCGCTCCAGCTCTTCAATCACCCGTTTCACTGAAATGTCTTCCTCCTTCCTTACTGCTGCTTATAAAAATTGACCATTTTTTCAGCTATGCCTTTTCCGTCTATTTGGTACGCACCGTTTTCTACGGCTGCTTTAAGCTGAGCAATTTTTTCCTGGCGCTCCTTCATTAAATCAGGGCCTTTTTGCAGCTCTTTTGCCTTTGCAGAAATTTCAACTTTATCTTCCTGCTGGGCTGCTGCCTGTGAAGTGACCGTTTGTTTTTCAAAGGATTTATGATAAGGATGAACAGATTGTGTTCCATATTGATTGATCTTCATGGGATTCCTCTCACTTTCCGTCATAGTTATCTATGATCATACTCATTTTATCGTCTGAGCTTCAAGTTAGTTTAGGAAATCAATCATTTTTAGGCTGAAAGGTATAGTACGTGCCTTTTGAACTATTCTTCCTCTCTTTTTCAAGCTGCTCCAATTGGTCTAATTGACTCATCTGCGATGCTAAATCCTCATCACACGACTTGCAATACCGGCCTTCCCGAATGAGGGTGCCGCATCTTTCACACGGATAGCCGAGATTCGGAAAATTAGAGATCTGGATTCGTTTCTGTCTGATAAATTTCAGAATCAGCTCTTCCTCAACTTCAGTTTTTTCTACAATTTGTATCATTGTAGACTGGCGGTTTTCCTGTTTCTTAAGAAATTTATAAACCTTTTCAAATGAACGTTCTTCTTCTTTGAGGCATGAATGGCAAACGGTTTGAAAACTGCTTTTCATAAACAATGCATTACATCTTGGACAATTCGCCAATTGATTCATAAACTTTGACCCCTATCCTTAAATTCTATTTTTTATATCGGCAGGGAAAAGAAATGATTTAGCTTCGAATTAATGTGTAAGATGATACCAAATCTGCTTCTCCGTCAACCTTCAGACACCTCGCTGCATGGTGGAGTGTCGCGCCTGTTGTATACAAGTCATCAATCAGTAAGACGCTCAGGCCTTTCACAGATCCTTTGTCTGTTTTAAAGACCGTTTTCTGCTTCAAACGTTCTGCTCTGCTTTTTTTGGATTGTTTTTCATTTTCCGTTCTGATCAACGGGTGAAGAACAGGCCTTTTTAATAATGAAGCAAGCCGCTCTGCCTGATTGAAGCCTCTTTCGATTTTGCGTTCTTCGCTTAGGGGAATCGGTACTAAAGCGAAGCGGGTTTGGCGGAAGTGTTTTTGGAAGGTGCGGATAAATGAGGGAGCAAAAGCGGAGACAAGTGCGGCATCGCCTCTGAACTTAAACCGGGAGAGCGTTTCTTTCATAAAAGAGTTGTAAAGGTATACGGAGCGGTTTTGCTGAAGAAGCGAGCGCGTTTTCGCATCAGCTTCCCATTTGAAACAGTCCCTGCACAGCTTTTCATTGTCTTGCGGCCTGCCGCATTTACGGCATACAGTTCCTTTGATCTCGATAAAGCTCTCTTTACATTCTCCGCATATTTTTTCTTCCGCATGCAAAAAGAACAAGGCATGCCATGAAAGAGAATGTGAAAGAGGCGCTTCACAGATTAAACAATTCAGGTTATGCTCTTCCTTTCTATTTGTTTTCGCAATGCGGGTTATCATTCACCTTTCTGGCGGCTTCAGCCAGGGTGACAAGCATGGATGTATTTTTTTGTTTGTCTACAAGCTCTGCTTTAATGTAAGTCAGCTTCGACTCATCTGTAACATATTGCGGTTTAACTGCATTTAAAGCAAGTGCGAGCACATCTTCTTTGCACCTTTTGCACATGCAGCTCATGTGCAGCTGATCAATATACTGATCAAATAATTCTTCCATAACAGCTTCTTTCGCATTGACTAGCATTTCGGCACCGCTCCTCAATTTTTCATATTATGAGTATACTGTACCATGATTATTGGACTAGTCAATCAATTTTTCCTTTTTAGCCAATTTATTCATATTTCGAATATGGCGTCGGGCCGCATTCATGCTTGCGGTTTTGCCGAAGTGAAAAAAACAGACGTCTCCTTCTGTAAAATGCGGGTGTCTGCCCGCTCTGCCGGCCATTTGGACAAGCGCGCTCTCGGTGAAGACCGCTGACTCCGCACCCAGTACGCCTACCTGAGCTTTTTTAACCGTGACCCCTCTTTCCAAAATGGTTGTCGCCACTAAAACATCAAGCTTTTCTTCTCTAAACGAGTTCACTTTTTCATTTCTGTCAGGGTCATCAGCATGAACGCCTTCGGCCTGAAATTGACCTTTTTTCAGCAGGCTGACAGCCGATTTAAGCGCTGGAATTGAGGGCACAAATAAAAAAACCGGCTGCTTCAGTTCTTTATGTTTGAAAAGCCATCTCTTAACGGAGAAGGGCAGTATTTCTCTGCTGAGATACCGCTTCCAGTTTCCGCACCATTTAAATGCCGGCTCAGGCAATGGCCTCCGATGGTATCTGGCAGGAATCTGAATGGTCCGCAGCCTTCCGTTATCTGCGTTCCGCTTCATTTGTTCTGACGGGGTGGCTGTTAAGTAGATACGGGTGCTCTGCGGTTTCCGCGATTTTTTCACGGCGTATTGCAGTGTTTGATCAATAGCGTATGGAAAAGCGTCGACTTCATCAATGATGATCACGTCAAATGCTTCTTTATACCGGAGCAGCTGATGAGTGGTTGAAATGACAAGTGGCGAAAGGATTCCATTGTCTGTACTCCCTCCGAACAAAGCAGCAATTTGCACACTTTGAAAAGCTTGATGAAACCTCGGAGCAAGTTCGAGAACCACATCTGTTCTCGGAGTGGCGATACATACTCTCAAGCCTTTGTTCAGAGCGAATTCGATCCCTTGAAACAGAAGCTCTGTTTTGCCTGAACCGCAAACTGCCCAGATCAAAAGCTCCTCTTTTTTGCGTATGGCTTCTACAATAGACCTGGCCGCTTTTTCCTGACCAGCCGACAGCTCGCCTTTCCATTCCATTTGAACGGGCGCACATCCATGCCGGCCATTCCCATTCCAAGTCAAAAGAGGCGTACATTCGCTCACCCTGCCCATCATCACGCAAGATCGGCAGTACACGCAATTTTTATTGCACCTATAACAAGGATATCGGGCGAAAAATGATCGTTCGCGCTGACCGCATCTCAAGCAAATAAAGCCTCTTTTCGTTTTTTTGATCGATTCCTCGGCTTTTATCAGATCGTTTTGGATATGCCAATCAATAACACGTTCAGGAAAAGGCAGCTCACTTTTCAGAAGATGGCGCACCTCCAAACGGGATTGCAATTCGCGGGAATAAGAGGATGCCGGGTGTTCGATTTGGGATCACCTCCAATCTATGATTCAGTATCTATCATCCACGTTTTCTTGTAAAATTGGCAAAATCGAAAAATAACCTCTTTAAAACGATCGAAAAAGAAAAAATCCCCGTTTTTAAAACGGAGACTGGCTTTTATACGATATACCAGGCGATGCCCATCGCCCCTTCACCAAGGTGGGTCCCGATCACAGGACCGAAATAGCTTTTGTAAAATTCGACATGAGGATATTGCTTTGACAGTTCTTCTATGATCTGATCGGCTTCTTCATCGCGATTGGCGTGAATCACAACGGCTCTCAGCGGTTTGCCTTTTTCTGCATCCTCGCCAAAAAGCTCATACAGGCGGTTTAACGCTTTTTTTCTCGTTCGGATTTTTTCAAAGGGAACGATCAGCTTGTTCTCAAAATGCAAAATCGGTTTTACTTTTAAAAGGCTTCCGACAAAAGCCTGGGCGCCGCTCAGCCGTCCTCCTCTTTGCAGGTGCGAGAGGTCGTCAACCATAAAATAAGCCCTCATTGAAGTTTTCATATGCTCCAAATGGCTGAGGATCTCTTCAGGGGCTGTGCCTTTTTCCGCCATCTCAGCCGCTTCGATCGCGTAGAAGCCCTGGGCCATGCAGCTGATTTCTGAATCAAACGGATATACTTTGATTTCATCAAGCATGCCATTTGCTGATACGGCGCTGTTAAACGTTCCGCTGATCCCGCTTGATAGATGGATGCTGATGACCGCGTCATATGTTTCGCCCAGCTTTTCATATAGTGAGATCAATTCGCCGTACGCCGGCTGAGAAGTCGTCGGGAGACTTTCATGAGCTTTTACTTCTTTGTAATAGTCCTTCCAGCTCATATCAATCTCTTCCTTGTACGAAGCCTCTCCAAAAATAACGTTAAGCGGTATCATATGAATATGGTAGCGGTCCCGCAGTTCTTTTGGTATATAAGCTGTACTGTCTGTTACTACTGCTGTTTTCATGAAATAAACCTTCCTTATGAAAGATACTCTTTTCTATTTTAAAAGAAAAGCAGCCGCTTTTCATTAAAAAGTTTGATTTTCAAAAAAAGAAAAGACCTGCCTGATGGCAAGTCCACTACTATCTCATTTCTACCCAGCCATTTTTAATGGCCACAACGACCGCTTGAGTTCTGTCGTTCACATTCATTTTTTGCAAGATGTTGCTGACATGGTTTTTAACCGTTTTTTCACTGATAAATAATGATTCGCCGATGCCGCGATTGCTCTTTCCGTCTGCAAGCATCTGTAAAACCTCGCATTCCCGTCTCGTGAGAATGTGCAGAGGTCTGCGAATTTCCGGATACACTTCATGCTGAGCGTGTGATGAAACACCGCTCGTTGCCAGACGGCGAAATTCGTTGACAAGATTATGCGTTACCTTAGGATGAAGGTAAGATCCGCCTTCAGCCACTACTTTTACAGCTTCTATCAGTGTATCAGCGTCCATTTCTTTCAGCAGATAACCGCGGGCACCTGTTTTTAATGCATGTGTTACATAGTTTTCGTCGTCATGAATGGACAAAATAATAACCTTTGATTCCGGGTACAGATCGACCAGCTGTTTTGTCGCTTCTACTCCGTTTACATTCGGCATATTAATATCCATGATCACAACATCAGGATGGTAGTGCTCGACAATGCGAGCCGCTTCATCACCGTCGTCTCCTTCAGCTACTACCTCAAAGGTAGGTTCGAAGTCCAAAATCCGTTTTACACCTTCACGGAATAACTGATGATCGTCAATAATTACAATATTTACTTTAGTCACAAGCTACGCCTCCCCATTATCATTGTTCTATACGCCGCTTTTATGGTCAATATGTCTTTTGTCTCTATTTTACAGTTATGTTCACAAAGAAAGCGGAACTTTGATCAAAATAAATGTCCCGAGACCTATTTTCGAATCTATTGTCATTGAACCTTCGAGCAAATCGACTCTCTCTTTCATACCCAACAGACCAAAAGATTTGTTTTTCTTCCCTTTCACTTCTTTTAAATCAAAGCCGGTTCCATTGTCTTTGATGATCAATGTAACAAAATCTTTTGTCACTTCTACTTTAACATGAATCTCATCTGATTCGGAATGTTTCAGAGCATTTGTGACCGCTTCTTGGGCAAGCCGGAAAAGAGCGACCTCAAATCTCGGCGCTATTCGTCTTTCTTCAGATTCACCGATGCATTGGAAATGAATTTTAGCTTTCCCATGATAATCTTCGATCGTATTCAGATATTTTCTGAGCGTCGGAATCAGTCCTAAATCATCCAATGCCATCGGCCTTAAATCATAAATAATCCGTCTGACTTCATAGAGGGCATTGCGAACGTTTTGGCGGAGGTTTCTGATTTCCTGAAATCCTTCTTCTGTCCCTTTGTCCCTGAAGATGCGCTCAATCAATTCCGACCTCATCATGACATTGGCCAGCATTTGCGCAGGCCCGTCGTGTATTTCGCGCGAGACTCTTTTTCTTTCTTCCTCCTGCGCTTCAATAATCCGCAAACCGAAATCCTGTTTGGCCTGCGCATCTTCCAAGAGAACGCCTACCTGACGAAGATCTTGATTTAAATAGTTTAAGACGACGGTAATCTGGCTGACAAGCCCTTCGGAACGCTCAATGATTTCCTGAAGGCCTAAAAGGCGCCGCTCTAAATCATCCCGCTTTTCTCTCAGCTGTTTTTCCCGCTGCTGAATCATCGTCAGCTCCACTTGCAGTTTGTGCGCTTTTTCATAAGCTTCGCGAATCTCTTCTTCACTGAATTTATGAAAGTTTCGGCTGACCTCTGACAAACGGTTTCGCGCATGCCGGGCATGCACCTCCAGCCTGTCTCCGAGATCGATGACTTCGTTGACCTGCTGCTTAATCTGTTTCAGCTCTTCTACCAAGCCTTCATATTGCTGACGGGATTGTTCGCCGATTTGAAAGACTTCATCCTTGCTCCCGTCGACCGTTTTTAACATCTTCATAATGATTGAATCTAAGACTTTGGAGTCCATTTTGGAAACACTCACCCATTTTCCCTCCGTAACAGCATTGTCATGTAGTTTTATCATAATTTTCATTGAACTGAAATTCGTGTCGAATTATAATGAAAGAATGCGCGTATTCTGTTTTTTTTGGTTTTTTTATGGTTTTCCATCCTTATCTATTTCATCATAACAAAATACGCGTCAAAATTCTAAGTCTGTTCGTTTTTTATGAACAGCCTCATGGCTTGTCAGGAGGTAAACGGGCATGCTGCAAAGCTATCTCACAGTTTCCGGGAAAGGGACGCATGAAATCGCGATTGAAAAATCCCGGTTCATTTGTCATCTGAGCCGCGTCAGTACTGAAGAAGAAGCGCAAAATTTTATTCATGACATAAAAAAGCAACATTGGAATGCCACTCATAATTGTTCGGCTTACGTCATAGGAGAAAACGATCAAATTCAAAAAGCAAACGATGACGGTGAACCGAGCGGAACAGCGGGAGTTCCGATGCTTGAAGTATTAAAAAAACGCAATTTGAAGGATACATGCGCCGTTGTTACGCGATACTTCGGCGGAATTAAACTCGGCGCCGGAGGTTTGATACGTGCTTACGGAAAATCTGTATCAGAAGGCCTGAACAATGTCGGAATCGTCGAACGCAAACTGATGCGGGTGATGCACACCACGGTCGGCTACACATGGATCGGGAAGCTGGAAAACGAGCTTCGGGAGTCCCCTTATCAAATAAAAGAAGTACACTATGCCGACGAAGTTGAATTCGAAACTTATGTAAAAGAAAATGAAAAACAAGTATTTACTGAGTGGATAACCGAATTAACTAATGGCAAGAGTGAGAATAGGGAAGGCATTCAGGTCTATTTGGAAGAAGCTTTTAATAATTAAAGGAGAATTATCATATGGCTGAGCGTATAAAAGTGAGAGTGCGGAAAAAGAAGAGTAAAAAAAAGAAGCTGGTCAAACGATTGATTGTCCTTATGCTGCTCGCACTTCTCGTGGTTGGCGGAGTGGGCGTATATAAGATTTTCAACACGATCTCTGCTGCTGACGGCACTTATGAAGAGTTGGAACGGGGAGAAAAATCAAAGCTCCGCGATGAAGTCGTCGATATTAAGAAAAAGCCTTTTTCTATTCTTTTTATGGGAGTGGAGGATTATTCGACGAACGGGGAGCACGGACGAGCGGATTCCCTGATTGTCGTCACGCTTGATCCGAAGCAAAAAACGATGAAAATGCTCAGTATTCCAAGGGATACAAGAGTTCACCTGTCCGGTGACACAACCGGTACAAAAACAAAAATCAATGCGGCCTATGCCAAAGGCGGCAAAGAAGAAACAATTGAAACGGTTGAGGATTTCTTAGGCATCCCGATCGACTATTATGCAACGGTCGATTTTGACGGTTTCAAAGACGTGATCGACGAAATCGGGGGAATCGATGTTGATGTGCCGTTTGACTTTGATGAAAAAAGCGATGTTTCCAAAACGAAGCGAATCTACTTCAAAAAAGGCAATATGCATTTAAATGGCGAGGAAGCATTGGCCTACGCCAGAATGAGAAAGCAGGATAAACGAGGAGACTTCGGGAGAAACGACAGGCAGAAGCAAATTCTAAAAGCGGCGCTCGACCAAGTTTTCCAGCCGCAAAACCTTGCCAAAATCGATACGATCGCCCAAAAAGCGAGCAAGAATATTGAAACGAATTTTAGAATTACACAGGCGCTGGCTCTTCAGCAAATATACAGCGGCTTTGAAGGCAATGATATTGAAACATTAAGTATTACTGGACAAGACCTTACGCTTGCCAATGTGTACTATTTTGAACCGGATGAACAAAACCTTGCGAACGTTCAAAGCGAACTGACCCATCATCTCTACCCGGATTCAACCGCTGATTCAAGCAATTCATCGTCCGACAGCTCAGACACAACCGCCGATGGGACGGATGGTTCTGCAGATGCTTCTGTGTCTTCTTATTAATTGATAGAAATTGATAAAACCTCTTGAAAACTGATAACAGTTTTCAAGAGGTTTTTTACGTTCAACATTATTCTTTATATTTATTGACTTCAAACATCAAAATATTCTTAAAAACGACATAATCCTTTTTGCTCTCAAACGGTCCTTTATTGTTGTCGTGTTCATCAATTTCATAAAAACCCGGGCCCTCGCCTGCATCTCTTTGCTTGTACCATTTCAAGAAAGCATTCACTTCTTTCATGGAAAGCTGGTATTCCTTCTGAAGGCCGTTTACCATGGTGATGACAAGCAGTGCGTCTCCTTCTTCTGACTGATCTTTGTCATCTGTGTTGCCCGGGTTTTCGCCATTGCTTGAATCGTTATCATCGCCCGGTGTTGTACCGGTGTCTGGATTATTTGCATCATCCAAAGAAAACATTTCGACAGACTTTAATATTCGGTTTATAAAGTTTACCTGGCTGCTTCCGCCTATGACGTACAAATCATTCCCAACAGCTACTGTCGAAGCCCCAGACCGTTCATACTGCAGACTAGGAATTTCGTCAACTGTATCAGTTGCAGGATCATACACCTGGACTCTTGCAGTAACATCCCATAATGTAGAAGCTCCCCCACCAAGGTAGATTTTTTTCCCAACGACTGCTGCAGCAAATATATTAGTAGTGCGAAATTTTAATTTACCTTTCTTATTCCAACTATCTGACTTAGAATCATATTCATAAATCAAATTATGAAAGTTATCTATTTTGCCGCCACCCATAATATATATTTTACCATCTACAGACGCGACAGCAGCTCCCTTATAGTAATTAATTTTATCATTCTTCTTTTCCCATTGTTTTGTGTTTTCATTATATGCAAAGTGTCCGAGTTGAATACCTGTTTTTTCAATAAATAAATGAATTGTATCATCTACTACAGCTGCAGAGACTAGATAATCATAGCTTTTTATAGGAACATCAGGGCCCGTTTCCCAAGTGTCCTTTTTGGGATCATAGATTTCAACCTTTTGTGAATTATCTTTTCTCGCTCCATTTGTAGTAGTTCCACCAATTACATAAATTTTTTCATCAACTACCGCCACTGCAGCCCCAGCTCTTTGAGTGGGAATATCCGCCTTTTGCGTCCACTCATTTGTTTTAGGATCATAAACAAATGTTGTATTTGTCGCTACTCTTTTCGATCCAAATCCGCCAATCACATAAATCTTCCCATCAACAACAGCAGTAGCCGCGGCACTTCTGGCCTCCGGTAAATCCGCTTTGCTTACCCAGTTCTTCCCGCTGTTTTCCTCTGCTGACGCACTTCCAAACGGCGACAAAACAGCTGAAAACAGAATTACAAACATAAAGAACAGCTTTTTCACAAAAAACACTCCTTATATAAAATATTTCACCCTTTCCTTTATCGTCTAATCTGACAGACATTTAACATTGGCTTCCATTTAAACGACAAAAAACCTGATTTCAAAATGAACGAAATCAGGTCTTTTCTCAATTCCTCTTCACCATACGCCTGTAAAACTTCGTAAACGGCTTGTATTGTTCATTGACAAGGCCGGTCACCTCGGCGATGATCTGCATGAACAGGATCAATCCGAAGATGATGAAAATCGACATCCAGAGTGTCGCCGTTTTCAGAAGAATGGCGCTCAGGCTGAATACGACGCCGATTAAATAAATGACGATAACGGCTTTTCTGTGGGACAGTCCGAAGGCCATCAGCCTGTGATGGATATGTGATTTATCCGGGGCTGAAATCGGCTGCTTGTTCAAAATTCGCCGAATAATCGCAAAGGTCGTGTCAAAGATCGGCACTCCTAAAATGATGATCGGGATAACAACGCTGAAGAGCGTCACGCTTTTATACAGTCCTAAAAGCGACAGGACGGAGATGACATAACCGAGAAAAAGAGATCCCGTGTCTCCCATGAAAATTTTCGCCGGGTGGAAATTATAGAAAAGAAAGCCCAGCGTGCTTCCGATGACGACTAAGGATAATGAAAAAATTAAAATTTTGTCGGCAGAAAAAGCCATGACGGCAATTGTCGAAAGGCCGATTACCGATATGCCGGCAGCAAGGCCGTCCAATCCGTCGATGAGGTTGATGGCGTTCGTCATCCCAACGATCCATAAAATCGTCAAAGGATATGCAAGCCAGCCTAAATCAAAGCGCAGCTCCCAAAACGGAATCGACAAAAACTCCATTTTCAGGCCGGTGCTGACAATCATGCAAGCCACTAATACTTGAACAATAAATTTGACTTTTGCGCTTAAATTATGTTTATCATCTATAATGCCTAAAATAACGATCATAAAGGCGCCGAGCGTAATAGCGGTTATTCTGTTTTCATATACGCCGCCGGCCAATGATCCGGCCAATACTCCTATAAATATGGCTAAACCGCCCATTCGCGGCATCACTTTATCATGTATTTTTCGATTATCGGGCTGATCGACGACCCCGGTTTTAACTGCTAATCGTTTAACAAGCGGAGTGATGATTAAAACTGTAATTAGAGAGACAAAAAACGCAATAATCGTGCGTTCATAAGACATAAAGAAGTCTCCTTTTTAAATGATGTCTAGTCTTATAAAAGATAGGTCATACTTTTCATTATACAATCTCATTATTTATTATAACAAGCTCCGGCCAAAAGAAACATCATAAATTAAAATCCGCCGCAAACTAAGCACGTTCATTCAGATTTAGTTTTCCAATCATTGTATGAAATAAATGGTGCCAATCTTTTTCGCGCGCCGTCTTCTTGCGAAGTTCGATATGGGAAGGGTCGTCATGTGAAGACTCCAGCTCTTCACAAACATTCGTAAATGTCCCGGTGTCGCTTCCTGCGATATGCCGGTAAATATGTTCTTTCTGCACTTTTTCTGTCGATGGCAGGTTCAAGCCGACGACAGGCTTTCCAGCTGCTAAAAATTCAAACAGCTTTAAAGGAAATACCGCATTATTATAGCTCGATGGTTTATAGGGAATAATCCCAATATCAATCACATTCATGTAGGCCGGAACTTCCGATGGTGCTGCCGGCCCCGTCCATATGACATTGTCTTCCTTGAGAAGCTCTTTAAATTCCGGGTCGCCGTTTGTGCCGTCAGGACCGACAAATAAAAATGTCCAATCTTTTTTCGCCCTGGCGGCTTCTTTGACGAGCTTAAAATCAAGCTTCGGCTTAATTCCGCCAATAAAGCCCAGCACTGTTCCTTCTCTTCCGTTCAATACATCGGCTTTTTGATCATTCAATGCAAAAAGCTCGTACTCCACACCGTTTTCGATCTTAAAAACCGGCTTTTCCTCTCCCTTTAGCCGGTTCTTTACATTTTGGCATAAGTATTCTGAAGTACAAAAAATCGTATCAGCCGCCTTGATGATTCTGCTTTCAGCTTCAAAAATCACCTTTTGCCTGAATGCCGATGCAATGTTTTGCTTTCCGCTGATCGGCGCAGCCCAAAGGTCACTGCAATCATAAATGACCTGATCCCACTGATAAAGCGACGACAAAAGCGGAAAACCGGGGAATGTGTACCACAAACACACTTTTTCTCCGTGAACATCTGCTGTTAAATGCTCAAGCAGAAGCGCCAGCTTTTTTTTATAAAAAACGTCTTTATAGCGGCCAAACCTGAACACTTTCTTTTTCAGAAAATCCTTTACTGCAAATTGTTTGATTCCATTGTCAAGCACTGTAAATGTGTCTGAAGGAGCTTCTTCAGACGGACACACCCAAATAACTTCCTCCGTCTCCTGCTGCTTCGCTAAAAATTCCGCAAGACGATGCCTTCTGTATCTTAACTGATCCTGTCCCCACTCACCGGTCGCCACCACAACATGTATGACTTTTTCTGCTTTCACTTTCAATCACCTTTTCTGTCAATGCCGTTATAATCTCTTCATGACCGCATTCTTTGCATAATGGACAAAGCACCATGTCGCCTTCATCAAATGCAGGCGCTCAATTTCCCTGTACACATACCAGGTTTTTTGAGCGGCTTTCCACTTGTTTCTCGAAATCGATGTATCGACAATCCGATATTCAGCCAAAGGCTCATTCAGTCCGTATGCTTTAAAACCCCGCTTTAAAACAGACAGCCATGTCGCTAAATCCTGCCGTGTTCTAATGTTCGGCATCTGAATGCCGCCCGTTTGTTCTCTGTCAAGCATGACTGTCAGACAGCCGATGATCGTATTTTTTAAAACATCGTCATATGTGAGGCGTTCTGGCGCCTTGACCGTTTTCTGAAGCGGCTCACCGTTTTGGCTGATCATTTCATAGGCCGTAAATGTAAAGGCATGCTGATGCTCTTTCATAAAGGCGAGCTGTTTTTCGAGCTTCTCTTTTTTCCAGATATCATCGCTGTCCAAAAAAGCAACATAACGCCCTTTCGCTTTGTTGAGCGCCGCATTCCGCGCTGCGGCCGCTCCTTGATTTTTCTCTAAATAAATGGCATGGATCCGTTCGTCTTCTTCTTCACAGCGCTTCAAAATATCTCTCGTTCCATCTGTTGAGCAATCATCAGCAATGATCATTTCCCAGTCGGGAAAGCTTTGATTTATGACAGATTGAATGGTCTTCCCGATAAATTCCTCCGCGTTATAGGAAGGCGTTATGACAGAGATTAAAGGTTTTTGACTAGTCATGATCCTGATCCACATCCCCAATCAAAAATTTAACGTTCTTTAAAAACTTCCGGAACAACAATGATAAAAAACGACAGCGCCAGTCCAATCAATACGCCCAGCACCGCTCTTTTTTTAGGCGACATCCCGCCGGCCTGGTTATCCATAACGTTTAAAGGCTCGATTTCTTCCGCGGCCTTCAGGTCAAGCTTGTTCGTTTCAAGCTCATACAAAAATCTTTGTTTATCAACCTTGGAGTCAGCGCTGACTGTTTCACCTTCAAGCGCTTTAATGTTCTTTTCGATCATTTCTTCTCTTTTTGAAAACAGCGTCTTGTCCGCTGTCATATAGGCATTCTTGATCTTTTCTAGAACGTTCAATGTTTCTTCTTTGTCAGATCCTGTATAGTTCAAATTAAAAAGCGAGTCTGAGCGGATTTCAATCGCCAGTTCATCTTTAAGCGTCGCAAGATCCTCTTCCGGCATCTCCGGGAAAGCTTCTTTTAAAAACGGTTCATTTTTCAACAGCAGCGGAACATCTTTTGCATTATTGTACTTCGATTCACCGTAATTTCCTGTCGAGATTGTCACAGAAGCCGTGTAGTCAGACGGAGCGGCCTTTCCCTTTGGCATGAAATAGCCAAACAGTCCAAGAACAAGCGGAAGCGCGATTATCAGCACAAAATACTTTTTTATTCTTCCTGCAATACGTTTCATTAAATGCTTCACATGAATTTCTCCCTGCTTTTAAATTCTTTTTTGACAACAATCATCTAAAACGTTCGGTCTCACCTGTTCCTTTTATTCTAAAGGTATTGACCGCCGCAATGACCAAAGCGAGAAACACCCAGTGGAAATATAAATTCGAGACGGAACTCGGACTGATGCTTGATACAAGAAAGCTGACAAGAGCGGCGATCAGCCCCTCCAAAAGAAGCTTATAGCGGCTTGTGAGCCCCCTTTTATAAAAACGGTAAAGCACTACAATTAAATAAATATATATCGTTAAATAGCCAAGCATCATGATAACCCCAAAATTCGCCATAATCTCAACGAGCCAGTTGTGCACTTCAACAACCTGATCCGTATCAAAAAGCGCATGATGCTCTAGATAATAAGGCACATTTCCGGCTCCAACGCCAAATCCGTATGTATCCAGCACATAATGTCCGGCGTTTTTCAAAAGATTTGCCCTGGCGACATTGGACGGCAGCGGCTCGCTGAAATCGTGTGTGGTTTGCGGGGCTAAGAAGTATTTATAGAAAGTATCTGTGATTTTGCCGGAAAAAAGCGCGGCAAAAGCGATGAATCCTGTGGCAGCGGCGATAAGGACCCACTTCTTGAAAAGCCGCGGCAGCAAAATGAACACGTATAGCGCAAGTCCGGCCGCCACACCCAAAATACTGGCCCTTGAACCAGTCAGGTAAATCAAATAAACCGAACAAAGCGCAAGTATCAATCCCGCCATCTTCATATAGCTGTTTTTCATGTTTTTGAAAAAAGCCAAATAAAAGAAGAAGCTGATTGACAGGAACGTCGCAAAGTCATTCTGATTGAAAAAAACCGACGTCGGATAGTGCTGCTTATAATGCGGCCCGTTATAAAGCGTGGAGCTCGGCAGATGGTGCAATGTAAAATGATTATAGAACCCGATGACCATTAAAAAAATCGTCATCACCATCCATATATAATAGAAAGCGAGAAGCCGGTCCAATTTTTGAAAGTACATCACAATCAGAAAGACAAAAAACATCCCCATCGCCAACAGCGATAAATATTTCACACCGTCTGTAACAGACTTGACCCAAAGCAGCGAAATCATTCCATAGCAGAACCAAAAAGCAAAAAACATGAGGATGCCTTTCACTTGAACAGGCTGCCATTTTTTAAGATGACTGTTGCCTTTCAACACTTCCGCAGCAAACCAGACAGCTGCAAGGAGCAAGAGAATACGGTACGGAAACAGGCTGAAAAAGCCGAGCTTGACCGTAAAGAACGCATTGTTGGCAAAAGTGGCTGCGATGAGAAGATATAAGATGGGCAGCATCAGCTGTTCCGGCGATATGTAAGGCCTCAGCACCACGATCACGGCGAGTGTGATCAACAATAGAAAGACAAACAACATTTTCTTTGTACTTGTCTGAGCCAGCAGATTTGTTAAAGCTAAGCCTGCGATCAAAGCGGCGAGCCAAACCAAAGCATTGACCGCGTAGCGTTTCAGACTCATTGAATTTCCCCTTCCTTCCGCTTGTTTCTGGAAAAGGGGCTGCCGACATTTGCCAGCAGCCAGTTATTGATTACGTATTCATCTCTTTTTTATAATATGAAATCGTCTTTTCCAGTCCTTCACCGAGCGGCATTTTCGGTTCCCAGTTTAATATTTTTTTTGTGTCTTCATTGCTCAGCGTGCTGTGGCGAATATCTCCCGGTCTTTCATCCTGATAGATCGGAGAAAGCGTTGAATTGGTCACCTTTTTCATTTCGGCAAACAGCTCATTGACTGTAATTGAAAAGCCGTTGGAAACATTTAAACAAACGTTTGATTGGGCTTTGAGCGCTTGTATATTAGCGGAAGCCACATCGCCGACATAGATGAAGTCGCGGGACTGTTCACCGTCTCCAAAGATGACAGGTGCCGCGCCGCTTGTTAAAAGATCGGAGAAAATCGAGACGACTCCACCCTCTCCTTTTGCATCCTGACGCGGTCCGTACACATTGCTGTACCGCAGCACACAGTACTCGACTCCGTACAGGTCATAGGCCAGCTTTAAATAGTTTTCAACGGTAAGCTTTGTCAATCCGTAAGGCGAGCCGGGATTTGTTTGATGACGGGTGTCGACAGGCAAATAATCCGGGTTTCCGTAGACGGCGGCGGATGACGCAAAGACGATTTTTTTCACGCCGCATTCACTCGCTGCTTTAATGATATGGAGTGAACCTCTTATGTTGATATTTTCATCATTTAAAAAATCGCTGACAGACTCCGCTACACTCACCTGTGCTGCTAAATGAATAATATAATCGGGATTAATGCTTTTGATCACTTCTATGGCTTCCGGGTGTGTAATATCCTCCTGATAGAAATCGATTGGAAGACCCTCGATATTTGAGAGATGACCCGTTGTTAAATTATCAAGCACCGATACTTGATAATGTTCTTTCAGGAGCTGTTCCGTAATATGTGAGCCGATAAATCCGGATCCGCCTGTCACTAGTACTTTTTCCATTGTTAAAACACCCCGCGTTTATACTTTTGTTAAGATCTTCTCTCCCTGAACTCCAGGGCGGCCGATTGAATGGTAGATAAATCCTTCTCTTTTCATATCATCAAGCTCAAATAGATTTCTTCCGTCAATTAGGACCGGTTGATTTAAATAAGATTTTAGTTTCTTGACATCCATATGCTTAACCTGCGGCCAGTCCGTCAAAATGAGACATGCATCAGTATCTTTTACAGTACTAAACAAATCGTTGCTATAGACAGCTTGATCGCCAAGCAGACGTTCCGCTTCCGGAACTGCAATCGGATCATATGCTTGCACATTGGCTCCAAGGCTTCGCAGCATCGGAATCACGTCTAAAGCAGGCGCAGACCGCATATCGTTTGTATTTGGCTTAAAAGCCAATCCGAGAACTGAGATTGTCATGCCATTCAGATCGCCAAACACATCAAGCAGCTTTTGGACGATGTGCGCACGCTGTTTCTGATTCGTCTCAATGACGGCTTCAATCATTTTAAAAGGATAGCCGACAGATTTGGCGATTTGCAGCAAAGCCATCGTATCCTTAGGGAAGCATGATCCGCCAAAACCGATCCCTGCTTGTAAAAATTTCTTGCCGATTCTGCTGTCGAGCCCGACGCCTTCAGAAACCTTTGACACATCGGCGCCGACTCTTTCACAAATATTCGCCATATCATTAATAAATGAGATTTTCGTTGCTAAAAATGCATTTGCCGCGTATTTGATCATTTCTGCGCTTTCAAGGTTTGATTTGACGATCTTCGTTTGAAATGGTTTATGAAGTTCTTCTATAATCGCCGCGGCTTTTTCGCTCGTTGCGCCGATAACCGCTCTCTCCATATTCATCGTGTCATAAATCGCTGTTCCTTCACGGAGAAATTCAGGATTTGAGACGACATCGAACGGATATTCACCTTTGGACGCCTCTTCAATAATTGATTGAACGAGCTTTCCTGTTCCAACAGGCACTGTGCTTTTGTTGACAATAATTTTATACCCGTTTAAATGGCTTCCGATCGATTCGGCAACGGATTTCACATAGGTTAAATCAGCTTCTCCGTTTTCTGACATCGGCGTTCCGACTGCTATATATATAATGTCCGATTCTTTAATCGCCTTGGGAATGTCCGTTGAAAAGAACAATCTGTTCTCATTTACGTTTTTATCAACAAGTTCTTGCAGCCCGTTTTCATAAATCGGCATTATACCGGCTGATAACCCTCTGATTTTTTCAGCATCTATATCACAACAGACAACCGAGTTCCCTACCTCTGCAAAACAAGTTCCAGATACCAGCCCAACATATCCTGTTCCAATAACAGCGATTCTTTTCAATATCATCATTCCCTTCCTTAAGCTAACCCTTCAATCCAATAGCTTTTATAGGCGATGATTTTGTCTCTATCTCTTTTCTTTATAATCTCATCATGGACGCAAAACTGCTGCTTTAAACGGGAGTCTCTTTACATTTATCCCGGTTTTTCTATTAGAGGTCTACGCCATCATAAGGTTTCTTATTCATGTCATGCAAAATACTTTCATACCTCTTCTTCAGCGCTTTCGCGTTTTGGCTTGCATCATAATGCTCATATACCTTTTGATACAGCTCCTCAGCGATATCCTTCTGCCATTTGCCGCCTTCCATATAATCGATCACCGCGGCTTTCAAATCGGCAACAGAACGCGGTTTTACAAGGAGATGCTGATGCTTTCCGAACAAAGACGGCACACCGCCGACCGATGTACATAAAACCGGTACTTTCAGAGCGAGTGCTTCAATGACAACGGTCGGCATCCCTTCTGAATATGAGGGAAGAACAAAAAGATCTGATGCGGCAAGGTATTCAGATATTTCCTGATTTGCAACCTGTCCCGTCAATATCGCTTGATCTCCGGCTTTTTGACGGATCTGCTGTTTTTCCGACCCATCTCCGATAAAAACAGCCGTGTAGCTGTCATCAAGCTGGCGGACGGCCTCTGCAAGCTCTGCTACTCCCTTCCCTTTGACCAAACGGCCGACGAAAGCCAGCAGTTTTTTGTCTGTGGGCAAGCCGTATTTCTCCCTCAATTCACCCTTTGAAGCAGAGGGCTTTTGAAACCGGTCAAGGTTAACCCCGATGGGAAGCACAGAGCTTTCAACACCGGTCAGCTCTTTTGTTCTTTCTTTCAGCACATCGCTGACCGACAATACATCAGAAGCGGAGCGAACTGCTTTTTGAAAAGCTTGAAAAGCGCTTTTGCTGTAATGCGGATAAATATTGACATCACTTCCGTGCAGCGTCAGTATATAAGGAACTTTCAGCCTTTCTGAGACGACGGCAGCGGCGCCCCCGGAAGGCATCGCGAAATGAGCATGAATCATATCGGGAGCAAGCCCGTGTTTCTCGATTGCCCGCAAAACGGCCTTGGCTATCCGGCGATGCGGCTGAGCCCATTTCAACTGGCCGGGCAGCGCCATATATGGAGGCCTGTAGACCGGAACGCCCTTTCTTTCTTCATATTCCGGAACTGACCGTATTTGCCGGTATTTTTTTTTCAGCAACCTGAGAGGCGCGGGATTCACAGGCAATGGACATATGACTGTGACATCCATGCCGAGCATTCGCAGCGCCTGGACTTGAGTCTCATGAAAAACGCCTTCCCCCGGTTTTTGACCGCTGGGATAAACACTTGTAATCCAAAGTACCTTCAACATTAAACGCCCTTTCTGCTGTCATCTTCGAAACCGGGCTCTTACTGCCCTTTGATAAACCTTGCTGACCAAAAAGCTGTAGAACATTCCGCTGATACCGACGGAAACCGCCAGCTGAAGCATGGCGCCGTTTAGCAGGTGTCTGCTTCCTGCGCTCAAGGCCAGCGCGATCGCCGCCATCAAGGCCGTCAAGGCCAGCGGTTTGCCGATTGTTTTGAAATAATCGGCCAGATTCAGCTGGATCACATATTTGAGCAGCCACCTTCCGATAAAGAAGTTGATCAGACTAATCGCGGCATACGTCCAGGCGGTAATCGTCAAGTCTTTCGTCAACACCGCGCCATAGAGAGACAGCCCGTAAAGAAGCATAACACCGCTGTCCCAGTAAAACGCCAAGTCCGCTCTCCCTTTTGCCAGCAAAACCGATCCGTTCGGATTCATCAGAACCCTGAGCAGGCCGACAATGGCTAAAATGTTGAGAACAGGGACGGCCTGAAGCCATTTTTCTCCGAACACAACCTCAATAAACAGGTCGGAAACGGTGGTCAGTCCGATCAGAAGCGGGAACGAAACCAGTGCGAGAAGCTTTGTCATATTTAGAAATCCTTCTCTTAAAACCCCGTTGTCCCTTTGGTTTTTTGAAAAGACGGGAAAGGCAACTCTTGTGATAATCGGGTTAATCTTCAAAACGGGAATCGTGATAATCTGGTAGGCCAGGTTATAGATCCCCAAAGCTTCCGCACCGAGAAACCGCCCGATCAAAATCATATCAATGTTGGCGCCAAGCCGGTTGACAAGCCGGGAAGCAAGCTGGAACGCGCCAAAAGAGAAAAACTCTTTCACTTCCCGAACAGCAAATACGAATGAAGGACGCCATTTTTTTAAATATACAGTAAAAAACAGGATTCCTTTAACAGAATTGAGAAAAACTTGTGACAATGCGTAGGCGATAATCGGATCCGCCAGAAAAATCAGCACGAGCAGCAGCACAAACGACAAAACCGTTGCTCCGGCTTCAATTTTGCTCAGCACATTAAACTTTAAATCTTTTTGCAGCATATATTGATATTGCTGCCCGACCGGAGCGATTAAGAACATCACCGCCAAAATGCGAATGAGCAGCACAAGTTCATCCCGCTGATAAAAATCGGCGATCACCGGACTCAGGAAAAAGAGGCCGGCAAACAAAAGGAAGCCCGTTATGATATTCAGCCAATACAAAGTCGATAATTGGCGTTCACTGATGTCTTCCTTTTGAATCAAAGCGGCCCCGAATCCCATATCAAGTACGATTTGCGTAAAAACTGTAACGGTTGTCAGCATCCCGACCAGCCCGAATTCGGCGATGGTCATGATATTGCCAAGCAGAGCAAACTGTACAATCTGAATCACCGTGATGATCAAAGTTGACAGACTTGTCCATTTTGCACCGCTTAATATTTGTTTCGTAATGGTTGACATAGCTTATTCCTAACTTCCTCGTATTATCTGGCTCCCTCACCAGTCAATACTACTTTAATCGTTTTTACCATAACCTTCAAATCGAGAAGAAAGGTCAAATTTCGAATGTAATAAAGATCATGCACAAGTTTTTCCCTCGGACTGATATCATAGCCGCCATTAACCTGTGCCAGTCCGGTTAACCCCGGCTTTACAATTAAGCGGTTTTTAAATCCCGGTATCTCATGGTGGAATTGAGCTGTAAACATCGGCCGTTCAGGCCTTGGCCCGACAAGGCTCATGTCTCCGGCCAGCACATTGATCAGCTGCGGAAGTTCGTCGATCCTTGTTCTTCTGATAAACGACCCGACGGCAGTGACACGCGGATCATCCTTCTGGGCCCATTTCGCTCCAGATTTTTCAGCATCGATTCTCATGGAGCGCAGTTTAATCAGCTTAAAGTGCTTTCCGTCTTTGCCAACGCGTTCCTGTCGATATAGAGGTGAACCGGGAGTCTCTAGAGAAATCAGCATACAAAATAATAGGATCACCGGCAGTGTCACTGCCAGACCGATGAGTGATAGGACGATATCCATTGCCCGCTTTATATTCAAATAACGTACTGCTTTTTCAGATAGAGCACAAGAATAGATTTGCTGGCTTGAGTATTCATGATACATTCTTAAGCTTTTGTCCATACTCACTGACATACACCTCGCGATTGATTTGGTACTTTGTGATCTCTGCGTCAGTGTAGCATATGAACGTAAACCCAATGTAAAGGACTTGTTAAAGAATATTAATAGTGTTATTTTTTGATAAATTTGTTTAAATTTCTATTATCATCGATCACCGCCGCTCCTTTTTGTTGAATTAATGGAATTATCATACTATATTTTAAGGCATAAAAAAAGAAGCCGAACGTCGGCTTCTTTACAGCTTTGGCAAACTAATTAAATGTAGATGCCCCTGTCTTCTATCTATAATATACTGAAACGGCGTCATTGATCCCTTTTGCCGCTCTATCCTTTAAAGTCGCACTTTTTAATTTGCTGGCGTCTGACGAATTTGTGATAAAAGCCGTTTCTATTAAAACGCTTGGCATTTTAGAGTTTTTGATCACATAGAATCCAGCTGTTTTTACGCCTCTGTTCCTTGTTCCAAACGCGCTTACGACCCTCGGCTGGATTTCTTCAGCAAGCCGCTTACTGTTGGCGCTTTGATAGTTTTTATCATAATACGTTTCAGTACCATTTGATGAAGGCGTATATGAATTGGCGTGAATGCTGATAAACAGATCGGCCTTCGCGTTAGCGCCCCTTTTCACCCTTTCTTCCAGGGAATAGAAAGTATCGTTTGACCTTGACATCACAGGAAGAGCACCAGCACTATACAGCTTGCTGTTCAATCGCTTGGCGATGTCCAGGTTAACGTCTTTTTCCTTCAGGCCGTTGCCGATTGCACCCGGATCCTGATCTCCATGTCCCGGATCGATAAATATCGTTTTACCCACGGCCGGATTTTTAAGCTGGTTCGCCACTTTGGAAGCGACCGAAGGCGTCCCGCCCATTATGGAAAAGTATTTAATATTTTTATCGCCGATGAATGTTCTCGGTTCCTTTGATAAATTTTCTCCGTTCGTCAGAATGATCGCTTTATTTTGTTTTGCAGCAAGGGCGGCTCCTATGACAGCATCAGGATATCTGAAGCCATTAGCAATATACGTGTTGCTCGTTCTTAAACTGAATTTCTTTGCAATATTCACTGAAAGATCATATCTGTTTTTCCCAGTGATCCGTGTAGGTGACGGAAGCTTTGAAAACAGTTTGCTATTGATACTGTTTGTTCCCCCTACTACAATCGTTTGTTTAATGCCTTTGCTTTTGATTGTTCCAGATGTAGCACTGTTTAAAGTTTTTTCATTGGTAAATAAAATAGGATAACCGTTTTGGGCTGCATATGGAATGACAGCGACAGAATCTTGGTATACAAATCCGTTTGCTACGACTGCTTTTGATGTGCTTGACATAGCATTGGCCACTTTTGCTGCAGTCTCATACCGGGTGTTGCCCGCAATTCTTTTTACCGAAATTCCTAGTTTTTTTATTTGAGTAGCTACACCGTTCGATACTGCAGGAGTTCCTCCAATTATAATTACATTCTTCGTTTTTAACTCTTTTAAGCGGTTTTTTGTTTCTGAAGAAAGATTTTTTTTATTTGTTAACAATACGGGTGCATTTTTTTGATAAGCATAAGGGATAGCCGAAATCGTATCCGCATAGGCATCTCCGCCCACAATGACTGCTGTACTGGCGCTTGACCAGCCCTTTTTAGAAGCTTCAACTGCCGTAGCATAGCGGGTATTTCCGGATATCCTGTTTACTGTGTTGTCTGCCAGTGCAGAAGGTATGAACAGAACAAGTCCTAATAAACATATAGGGAGGACTTTAAAAAATCTATGCAATATGATCCCTCCGTCTTTCCTTCAAAGATTTTAATGTAATCAAACTAGGTTTAAACATAATTAGTAGGTAAAAAGAACGCTAATTAAACATTTTCTCTATATCAATCTCGGGACTAACTCTGTGTTGGCTGACAGAGATGACCGTTGGAGGAATCCCCTTGCGACAGCGAACGTTTAAGCAATTCTATTTCACACTCTCAATTTTTTTTAATTCAAGCTGGCCTTTCTCATTTTTTTTATAATTGACTTTCACTTTTTCGCCGTCTTTTAATTGGTCGATGTCACCCTCGTAATCACCGACAATATTTAAACTGACAGGTTCATTATTAATTTTGACTTCGATTGTATGAGAATCAGCCAACCCCACAAACGTTCCTTCCTCAGTCTGAACTTCATTTGTTTGACTTCCTTGTTTGGATTGTTCAGCCGTTCCGCAGCCTGCTAAAAGCACTAAGAAGAACATTAATGCGGCTAGTTTTTTCATTTTCATCACCTCTTATTTTTTATCGGCAAACATTTTTCATTTTAAAGAAAGCAAAACATTTTTGAAACATTCTTAAGTTCTATTTCGTCAAGTTGTAATATAAAAGGAAAAGATATAAAAAATATGTTGTTTCTATCAATTTTAAAAACTATAATCAAGTAAGATAAAAAAATAAGGTGAGGAATCCTATGAGAGCTGAAAAAAGAAAAAAGAAAAGGAAAGTCCTTTTCATTATTTTAACAATTATAGGCTTATTCGTTTTGAGCGCAGGCGGCTATGCATACTATCTATGGAATAAAGCAGCCTCCACTATCGCAAGTATTCATGAAGATCTCGGAAAGTCTGATAAAAGGGATAAACAGGTTGACGTTAACAGCAAAGACCCAATCGCTGTGCTCATCATGGGTGTAGACGAAAGAGAAGGTGATAAAGGCCGTGCCGACTCCCTCATTTACATGACGGTAAACCCTAAAACAAATAAAACGGAAATGGTGAGTATTCCGCGCGACACGTACACTGAAATCATCGGCAAAGGAAAGATGGACAAAATCAACCACTCCTATGCCTTCGGTGGAACCCAAATGACTGTTGACACGGTTGAAGACTTTTTGGATGTGCCTGTCGATTACTTTGTAAAAGTAAATATGGAAAGCTTTAAAGATATTGTCGATACACTCGGCGGAATTACGGTGAACAGCACGTTTGCCTTCAGCTATGACGGACATTCGTTCAGCAAAGGGGAAATTACCCTGAGTGGAGAAGAAGCGCTTGCCTATACCAGAATGAGAAAACAGGATCCGAAGGGTGATTTCGGAAGACAGGACAGGCAGCGTCAGGTCATTGAAGGCATCATCAAAAAAGGCGCAAATATCTCATCCGTTACGAAATTCGGCGATATGTTCAAAGTGATTGAAGATAATGTCAAAACAAACCTCACGTTTGATGACATGTGGGATATTCAGTCAAACTACAAATCAGCCCGCAATAATGTCGTACAGCACCAGCTGAAAGGCCAGGGCACAAAAATCAACGGCATTTATTACTATCAGGTTGACGAAAGCGATCGCCAATCAATTTCTGATGAATTAAAGGAAAGTCTTGCTATCAAATAATTATTCAAACAAAAACCAGCTTCACGTGAAGCTGGTTTTTGTTTTCCCGTCACTTTCAGCATTGCATCCATGATTCATTTTATGGATTTCAATCCGCAAATCGCAAGCTTGATCTCTATCAGCTCTAAATTTTTATTATATTTTTTAATAGCGCACTTATACTAATGTTAATACGTGTGAAAAAACTCGAATTGTGGTAAAGTTTAAGGTATCGATCACATACACTTTAAGGAAGGTGCTTTACTAATGAAAAAAGTAAGAAAAGCAATTATTCCAGCGGCTGGGCTTGGAACCCGCTTTTTGCCGGCTACCAAAGCCATGCCGAAAGAAATGCTTCCGATTGTCGACAAGCCGACCATCCAATACATAGTTGAGGAAGCCATTGAATCTGGCATCGAAGATATAATTATTGTAACAGGTAAAGGAAAGCGTGCCATCGAAGACCATTTCGACCATGCGCCTGAACTTGAACGCAACCTTGAAGAAAAAGGCAAAAATGAACTGCTTGAAAAAGTTCAAAAAGCGTCTAATATGGCTGATATCCATTATATTAGACAAAAAGAGCCAAAAGGACTCGGACACGCAGTCTGGTGCGCCCGTAACTTTATCGGCAATGAGCCTTTTGCCGTTTTGCTTGGAGATGACATCGTTCAAGCTGAGACACCAGGGCTGCGTCAGCTGATGGATGAATATGAAAAAACCCTTTCTTCCATCATCGGTGTTCAGCAAGTGCCCGAAGATGCCACACACCGTTACGGAATCATCGATCCGCTGACAAAAGAAGGCCGAAGATATCAAGTAAAGAACTTTGTTGAAAAACCAAAGCCTGGAACAGCTCCTTCTAATTTGGCGATTCTCGGCCGCTACATATTTACGCCTGAAATCTTTATGTATCTGGAAAAGCAGGAAATCGGAGCCGGCGGAGAAATTCAATTGACAGATGCGATTCAAAAGCTGAATGAAATTCAGCGCGTATTTGCTTACGACTTTGAAGGCAAACGATATGACGTCGGTGAAAAACTTGGGTTTATTCAAACGACACTTGAATTTGCCATGCAGGATCAAGAACTGAAAACTCAGCTTGTTCCTTTTATAGAAAATCTTTTAAACAAAGAAGAGATTTAAAAAACGAAAAAACTGGCATTCTAACCTGCCAGTTTTTTTGTATGATAAACGTTATATCCTTTTTACCCCTCACTCCTGACACTTTCAACAGTCTCCGAATGTGTCAGCAATTGATGAATAAAATCAAGCAGCTTTCTGCTGGAATGCCCTTGTGAATATCGATTCCACTCCGCTGCAAAACGTTGAATCTTTTCATTTTGTTTACCGGTCTTTTTTAATTCTTCAAGCAGTTCATCCCGGTCAGAACAAGCTTTTCCGGGTATCACCATTTCAAAGTCATCGATTAATCCGCGCTTTTCGTCATATTCAACCATGTCATACGTATAAAACAGCATCGGCTTATTTAACAATGCGAATTCAAAAGGAATCGAAGAATAATCTGAAATCAGTATGTCACACACGTATAATAAGTCTTTTAAGGGAAGGTCTGAAACATCTTTAAAATAGCCTTCACTCTCGTCCAGTTTTATGTCTTTGCGCACAGCAGGATGCAGTTTTACCATCAGCACGTATTCTCCGTTTAAATCTTTTGAAAGCTGTTCTTTTGTAAACGGGAGATTGAGGCTTGTCATGTCGTAGTCCCTGTAGGTCGGAGCGTATAGAATGACTTTTTTATTTTGAACAGGCGGAGCCTGTGGTTCAAAATGAAAATACTGATCAGTTAACGGGACTCCCGTTCGCAAAAACTGTTCTTCTTTCGCGCCAAATGACCGTTTGAAAATCTCCGCCATCTTGTCTGATCCTACGGTGATATAATCAAATGAACGGTATACCTTTTTAAACCTTTTTAAATCAGCCACTGTTCTATGTTTATTCGAGACATCCTCAAGTCCGAATTTTTTAAGTGCACCATTAGCATGCCAAACCTGAATGCATTTCGTCTGCGGCCGATTGTTCAGTACGCTCGTCAGCAAAAAGTAGTTATCTGTAATTACACATTTGCTTCTAAACATATGATAAACAGCCTGTATGATATGAAAAGGGTTTTTTTCATTTATACATTTTGATGGAACAGCCGGGCATTCTTTTGCAAGAGAAACAGCATGCTGAGTATACAAAACGTAGACTTCAAATGGTTTGTTTGTTTTCTTTTCATATTCAGTCAGCAGTTCTGTCGCATTATCCTGGAATGAAACGAGAAGGACGGCCCTGTTCCGCGGCTTAATCCACCTTAAAATAAAGCCGATTATTGACAGTCCTGCCGAATAAAAAATAATCAGTAAAGAACGTATATTCATCCTTCAACCCAATCTCTTCATAAAGTTCAAATTTTATTATGCGTCAATTTGTTTTGACTGCTCTTTAACCTGTTCAGGATAGTAGCTCTGCTTTTGCACCCTTTGCTCTTTCAAAACGGAAAAAGCATATTTGGGGATATTCATCATCCGTTTCCATCTTGACGGATTTGTCGCCAATCGGTACAGCCATTCCAAGTTTAGACGGATCAGCCAATTCGGAGCGCGCTTTACCGTGCCGCTGAATACATCAAAGCTTCCGCCAAGGCCGATTGCTATTGCCTGCGGAAATAGATGCCTATGTTGATAAATAAATCTTTCCTGATGCGGGTAGCCTAAAGCTACGAAAACCATGTCCGGTTTTGACTTTGCAATCCGTTTAGCCACTGCTTCTTTATCCTTTGCGTAACCGTCTGAGCATCCAACCAGGTTGATATCGGGGTATTCAGATGAGATACGATCCGCTACAGCTTGATTGACCTCTTTTTTTGCGCCGTATAAAAAGACTCTTTTCTTTTTGTCGTTGGCAATCTTCAGCAGATTGATAAACACATCATAACCAGCGATTCTCGACTTTAACCGGTTATTGGTCAGTTTTGACATCATCACGACTCCGATGCCGTCAGGCAGAATAAAATCAGCGGATGACAATACATCGGAATAGCTTTTGTCTTTAATCGCCGCATATCCGATTTCGGGGTTAACAGTAGCGATATATGCACCTGCGCGCCGATTAATATATGATTGTTCAAGATGATTCATAAAGCCGGATAAATCGGCACTAACATAGGACAAGTTGTGAATCTGTTCCGTTTGCAAATTCATCTCCTCCTTCCGATCAGAAAAATGCAATTATATGTTTAAACGAACTTTAAATGTCACAAGTAATAATCAACCCAAAAATTCAAATGATCTAACGTATATTTTAACATAGATGATTCATAAAAGCTTAACAATATCTTTACATCTATTTAAGATTTTTTACACGGTCTTCAGAAAAAGCGACATTTCGCAGATAATTTTTAAATAAAATTTGGAATTTCATTTGCGATTAACAACCCTTAACGTTTGATAGACGATGTGCTATAATAAGTGATCAGTGAAGACATGCGGAAAAATTGTCTTTTTTTAGTGAACAGTACACGCGTTTTGGGATCTTAAAATACATGGAAGTTAATCATAGTGGTTTTTTAGTACGTTATAGATTAGGAAGGAGAGTACGTTTACATGAAGAAAGTCATCACATACGGAACGTTTGATTTATTGCATTGGGGCCATATCAAATTATTGGAACGCGCCAAACAGCTTGGCGATTATCTTGTCGTAGCGATCTCCACTGATGAGTTCAATCTTCAAAAGCAGAAAAAAGCCTATCACAGCTATGAGCACCGCAAATTAATCCTGGAAACCATCCGCTACGTTGATGAAGTAATCCCAGAGAAGAACTGGGATCAAAAAGTACAGGATGTTATCGACCATGATATTGATGTTTTTGTCATGGGGGATGACTGGGAAGGGAAATTTGATTTCTTAAAAGAACATTGCGAAGTCGTCTATCTGCCAAGAACTGAAGGAATTTCGACGACTAAAATCAAAGAGGAAATCGCAGGCCTGTAATGGAAAAAGAAATAGAGTTCTTTAAAGAAGTACTTTTCCTGAAAAAGGGAAAGTACTTCTTGTAATTTCGAGCTTGGTTAGCTATATTTGTATTGCACAAATTCCTATGGATAGAGGAGAAAATTAATGAATATAGGTCGTTTATTTAAAATTAAACGAAATGAAAATGAGGAAGATATCCTTCAAAAACATAGTTTTCAAGTTTTAAATGCAAATGCTTTAGAAGAGAAAAAAGAAGTGGCAGTTGTCGTTCCAGTCTACAATGCGGAAAAGTATCTTAAAGAAACGGTAGACTCGGTAATCAAACAAAATTTCGGTTTTCATCGTATATCTTTAATATTAGTTGATGACCATTCAACAGATAATTCGAGAGAAATCCTGAAAGAATATGCCAATCTTTATGAAAACATAACGGTCGTTCTTTTAGAAACCAATACAGGAACACCCGCTCATCCGAGAAACTTAGGAATCGAATTGGCGAATGCAAAATATCTTACTTTTCTTGATGCCGATGATTGGTTTGCTCCAAATGGAATTCTAAGTTTATATAAAATTCTTGAAGAGAGTCAAGTCAACTATGCCGTAGGGAAAACCATCCAGGTTGAAGTCGGTGGTCAAAAAATAATTGGTAAATATGAATCCGTAAAAAAAAGACTGAATGTTTCCCCGTTTTCGATTCCGCATATTTTTTATCACTTGGGACCGCGTGCAAGAATGATGCGTCTTGACTTTATAAGAGATAACAAGATAAGGTACCCTGAAATGAAGTTTGCGGAAGACAAACAGTTTTTCATGGATGTTTTATTTAAATGCAAAGAAATTTCAACAACAACAGACCCTATCTATTATCTAAACCGGTTGGATGATAATAACGATTCACTGACGAAACAAACAAATATAATAGAAAAAACAAATTCTAACATAGCCGTTATGAAGTATGTTCTAGCCAAAAAGTTGGACAAAGATATAGAAAAAATGGCTATGAACCGCCTGACTGAGTTCGATTCTATCACTCGTCTTTTTGACAGGCACCATTTCTTAAAGAGCGAAAGCAAGGAAGAGTATTATGAAAAGTTTAGCGAAATACTTGGGATATTAAAGAAAACAAAATATGATATTTCCGAAACGTTTTTCAAACCGATGCATAAAACCGCCTTTGATTTATTAAAAGAAAAACGCTATGAAGAAATTGAACAGTTATTTCGCTGGTCAAAAAAGGAACCTAATAAAAAAATCGTCATCAAAGGCGATACAGCTTACTATGAAGGCCCTTTAATTGACGAAAAATATAAATTGATCGAAATCCCTCTGCATGCAGAGGTTAACAGGCATGAATTTATTGATGATGTATTTGTCATGAATTTTGCTGCATATGGAAAACAGAGAATCAATATAAGCGGCATCCAGTTTCAGCATAGGGAAAAAGCCAATATCTATCATGACTTCAGCGTAACTGCCGAAGATGACGGTTCCTATCGTTTGAAGCTGACTCTCAATGATCTGGAAGACTTGCGTGCAGGTGGATATGTCATGTATCTTGTGTATAATGATTATGAAAGAATTAATATAATCAAGCATACAGATGATAAATCTGAGAGAGAGATAAATCAAAAATCATACACTTTTTATAAGACTGTAAAAGGAAACATTTCTTTAAAAATAAAGTGAAAAATCGGTCTGTTTTTTAGTATTTGGATTTGATAAAAGAGGAGTAGACTTATTTTATGGTTAAGGCAGTTGCAATAAAATGCAATTTAATCGATCTAACACTTAAAGATTGGCAGCTTCACCTCGTTTTCTCTTTTGAAAGCTCATTGCCTGCTGAAGAAATCGGTCTGATGGCAGTCAATCGGAAATCAAAGGAAGAGCTGCCGTATTCCTGCGAAAAAATCAATGAACCGGGAGCAATTCTATACAAGACAGTGATCAATTTGAATGATCTATCAAACCATGTCAGGGATACAGGATGTATAGACTTTTACGCGACTTATCGGTTGACCGAAGAAATGGCTGAAAACGTGCTTCTGAAGAAAAGAATGAAGACTGAGTTTCAGCCGTTTGAACTATCCTGGGTACGGGATGAAGAAAAGGGCGTTTTCTTCCTTCCCTATACGACCAAAAAAGGAAACTTTTCTTTGAAAATCTTAGAGAAAAAAATCGTCGCTGAAGTTGATCATATCGAATTAAATTCTGAAGGAGAATTGACGCTTAAAGGGTATGCTTTTTTGCTTGACGGCGAAGGAAATTCCCCTGTAAAGCACAGACGTCTTGTTGTAAATGAAATCACGGATTATGAGGAAAAAAGGCTTTTTCAATTTCCTTTAGAAGATAGCTATAGGAAAGACACACCTCATGAAACCGCCGGGTTTCAAGTGCAAATTAATCTCAAAAAGCTTTACGAAGAAAATGTCATGCCGGCTATGTTCCAATTTCATATCGAGTTTACCGGCGAGGACCCTGAAACAGGCGAGGAAGTCGTCAAACGAAGCAAAGCACTGATACTGAAAAAGAAAGCGAATCTGCAACCAAACCAGTTTACGGTTCTTGAAACTGAAAAGGGCCCTGCGCGTTTTCACGTCTACCCACAAAAGAAAAAAAGAAACATGCGCTTAAGAATGAATGATTATACATTTAAAACAAGAGCTGTTTATTTTGTAGTTGGGAACAAAAACCGAGCCGTTTCGTTTTTCCGCAGGAGTAAAAATAAACTAATGAAGAAGATCGACAGGGGTGTGAAAAAAGCTTATTATTTCACCTTCGGACTGGCCGGAAAACTGCCTGTCAAAAAGAAAACCGTCATCTTTGAAAGCTTCGCCGGAAAGCAGTACAGCTGTAATCCGCGGGCGATTTATGAATATATGAAGGAGAACAATCCGGAGTACAAGCTGTATTGGAGCGTAAATCCAGAATACACGGATATCTTTGAGGAAAAAGGCATTCCTTATATTAAAAGGTTTACCCTGAAGTGGCTGTTTGCCATGGCAAGAGCTGAATATTGGGTTGTCAACAGCCGTCTGCCTTTATGGATTCCTAAGCCCGGACACACCACATATCTACAAACCTGGCACGGTACGCCGTTGAAACGGCTTGCCGTCGACATGGAAGAAGTGCATATGCCGGGCACGAATACGGAAAAGTACAAAAAGAACTTTACAATGGAAGCTTCGAAGTGGGATTATCTGATTTCACCAAACGCTTATTCAACCGAAATCTTTACCCGCGCATTCCAATTTAATAAAACAATGATTGAATCCGGATATCCAAGAAACGATTTTCTCCATACGGATAACGATGCCGAAACGATTCGCGCGTTAAAAGAGAAAATGCAGCTGCCGGCCGATAAAAAAGTGATTATTTATGCGCCGACTTGGCGTGATGATCAGTTTTATAAAAAAGGAAAATACAAGTTTGACCTTGATTTGGATTTGGCCAAGCTGAGAGAGGAAATCGGAGATGACTACGTGGTCATTTTAAGAATGCACTATTTGGTGGCGGAAAATTTTGATCTTGAGCCATTCCAAGGGTTTGCATACGACTTCTCCTCATATGAAGATATCCGCGAGCTTTATATGGTGTCCGACTTGCTGATCACAGACTACTCTTCCGTTTTCTTTGATTTCGCGAATTTGAAGCGCCCGATGATATTCTTTGTTCCCGATATTGAAACATATCGCGATAAGCTGCGCGGCTTCTATTTTGACTTTGAAAGAGAAGCGCCAGGTCCGCTCGTCAAAACGACGGATGAAGTCATCGAAAAAATTAGGGGAACCGAAGCGCCGGATTACCGTCTCCCGGATATATTCGAGCCTTTCTATGAGAAATTCTGCTACCTCGAGACCGGAAAATCGTCTGAAAAAGTCGTGAAAACGGTTTTTGGATAATTCCGGGAAATAAAAGCCATTGCATACCTTTGATGGGTTGCATTGGCTTTTTGCTATATTGTATGAGAGTTGATTTATAATGATGAATGGGTTATCTTGAGCAGACGGACTAAGAAATTTTCATTCACATATACAAATCGGATTAAAAGTGAAAAAAATAACGAAATCTGATACAATATAGTGCGGTGCTTTAAATGATGTTCTGAAAAAAAAGACCTAAAACTTTAACTCTAAGGAAGATTAGAATGAATGCTATGGTAAAAGTTCTGAAAGAAGTATTTTCTTCGCTTCCGCTCATTATGCGGCTTGCGGTTTATGAAACAAAGTCAAAGTATCAAATGAATTATTTGGGGATCGTTTGGCAGTTTCTAAACCCGTTAATACAGATTTTAGCCTATTGGTTTGTTTTTGGAACTGGAATTAAGGGCACTAGAGCAGATATCGATCATTATCCGTTCATCATCTGGATGCTGGCCGGTATTATCCCCTGGTTCTTTATCAGCCCGACAATTCTTGACGGTTCAAACAGTGTTTTTCGAAGAATCAATTTAGTGTCCAAAATGAATTTTCCGGTCAGCTCTTTGCCTGCCGTCGTCATCGCTTCCAATTTATTCAGCTACTTTGGCATGACATTGATCTATGTTTTCATACTTGTAGGAAGCGGACATTTTCCGACGCTGCATTGGCTGCAATATTTTTATTATCTGTTTTGTATGATTGCGTTTATGTTTTCATTCAGTTTGCTTAATTCGACGATCAGCGTTTTAGTGAGAGATTATCAATTTTTGCTTCAAGCCGGGACAAGACTTCTGTTTTTCATGATGCCGATCTTTTGGGATGTAGCACACGCACTGGCCAACAGACCGCATGTATTGGCGATTCTTAAATTAAATCCGCTTTTTTATATAATAGATGGCTTTAGAAACAGCTTTTTAAACGGCCATTGGTTTTTTGAGGATGTTAAATATACCTTGTATTTCTGGGTCTTCACATTGCTGTTATTGACAGTGGGTTCAATCCTGCATATGAAATTCAGGGATAAGTTTGTTGACTTTCTTTAATATAGTAAGGAGATTATACGATGAAACTAAAAGTTTCGTTTCGAAATGTTTCAAAAAAGTATCATCTATATGAGAAACAGTCTGATAAGATAAAAGGCCTGTTCTTCCCGAATAAAAATGAAAAGGGCTTTTATGCCGTACGGAACGTCTCCTTTGATGTATATGAAGGAGAAACGATTGGTTTTGTAGGAATCAACGGTTCCGGCAAATCGACAATGTCGAACTTGCTGGCGAAAGTCATTCCTCCGACTACCGGGGAAATCGAAATGAACGGCCAGCCTTCACTTATTGCGATTTCGGCGGGATTGAACAACCAATTGAGCGGGAAGGATAATATCAGACTTAAATGCTTGATGATGGGGCTGACCAATAAGGAGATTGATGAACTTTATAATCAAATCGTCGAGTTTGCCGATATAGGCGATTTCATCAATCAGCCGGTCAAAAGCTATTCAAGCGGGATGAAATCCCGTCTTGGCTTTGCGATATCGGCCCATATTGATCCGGATATTTTGATTATTGACGAAGCCTTGTCTGTAGGAGACCAAACCTTTTACAAAAAGTGCATTGACCGAATTACTGAATTCAAAAAACGCGGGAAAACGATTTTCTTTGTCAGCCACTCCATCGGTCAAATTGAAAAGCTATGCGATCGCGTTGCCTGGATGCATTACGGGGAAATGCGCATGTTTGACGAAACGGAAAAGGTTGTCACAGAATATAAAGAGTTTGTTGACTGGTTCAATAAGCTTTCCAAAAAAGAAAAGAAAAAGTATCAACAGGAGCATGTTGAAGAACGCAAAAAAGAACAAAAAGAAGAAAGAGCAAGCCGCTATTCGAAAGGTAAAAACCCGCAAACGATTGCTAATGCGGTTCAAATCGCTTGCCTCTCCATTTTGCTGGTGGCGATAGCAGCAACGATGTTTGTAAGCACGCCGCTAAGAACAATTGCTTCTTTTGGGGCGATTCCGGGGCATGACGCTAAAAAATCGGAAGAGCTGCAAGCTGAATCAAAATCTGAAGGTTTAACAAAGGTGAATCAGCCGGCATATGTCAAATCAACGGAGCTTACAACATACAGCGATCAAGGATTGAAACAAAAAAAGCCTGTTTCTTTGACATTTGGAACTGAAGTGACGCTAATATCACAAAATTCTAAAGTTGTACAAATCAAATTTAACGGCAAAAACTATTTTGTGAAAAAGGACAGTGTATCCTTGGCTAAAGACCTGGAAAATGCTTCATTGTCTGCAAATGCTTTTTCACCTTATTTTTCAGAGAAGGCAAAGTCATCCTATCAGTACTTCCTTTCTTTTTTAGGGGATAAAGAGCAAACCTTGCAACAGAAGCTTCGGGGAATTAAGGAAGTCAAATATGATGACGGAAGAACCGGCCTTCATCTCGAGTTTGAAAAAGTCGACTATGTGATTGAAAATCAAAAAACAGCAGCCATCGTATTTCATGACCTTCAAACAGTTGAACCGGCTTCAATCTCTCTGTCTGACGATAAAGTCACGTTTGACAAAGACCATAAACGATTCTTTTTCAGAACAGAGAAACAGCTGTTTGTAGTGGATAACGAGGAACACACATTAATGATAAGAAATGAAAAGTAATGACTTAAGCCATTGTGATGTTTCATTCACAATGGCTTTTTAATTGCAAAAAAAGATCAGACGCATTCTCGCATCTGATCTTTTTTTCTATTTATACTTAGGAATGTCATAATACAACGTGTAATTATCCAGCAGTGTGTACAAGCTGTACATCCGGCTCACCTGTTTATAAGCCCAGCCGATATCTGTTGCATATTGATGGCTGGCCGTTGGAGCCCATCTCATTTTGAACAGCGTATCCTGCTGAAAACCGCTTCTATGAATATAGTTTTTGCCAATTAATTCAGCTCCGCCGATAATCGCTTTTTCAGGAGTGTCCCATCCCTGCTCATAGGCTGTTTTGGAACCGCATTCCAGCGGACAAGAATCATATGCACCATATCCATACATATTGTAAACTGTTTTTCCGTTATATTTGACGCCTTTGGCTAATTGAGAAGTTCCATTTCCGGTTTCCAAAAGAGCGTGAGAAATCAAATACAATTCATTAATGTTGTATTTTTTAGATGCCTCAACAAACGCTGCTCCTTTTCCATCAAGAATTCCCTTGCCTTTTAAAATCTTGCCGTTGATTTCACTTGCTGACAGACCCGCATATTGAGACAGTTTCAAAAACTGGAAGTAATATTTGCTGTCCATTGAAAAGTTGTTCGGATTAATATAATATCCGGTCTCATCTTCACTTGCATTTCTCCAGCCCATGTTGATTTTCGCCCAATTTCCATCAGTGCCGGTTATGCTGACTTTGTCGCCTTTTTGAAGCAGCCCCACAATGTTGTTGTTTGCCACTTTCGGAGAAGATCTCACATTTAGGTAGTCTGCCGTTACAGTACTGTTGGCTGTATTGATATAAGAAAGCGATACATAGCCCGGAGAGTCTGTCTGCGGGTTGACGCTCATTTGCTTTTTCAGCATTTCTGCAAGGGTGAGGCCGTAATCTGTATACATGATTTGTGGGCCGTCATTAGTTTTGACAATGTTGACAGACCATCCAAAATCACTTTTCAATTGATTGGCCGTTGCAGAAGCGTTGTTATACCCCTGGATGTTATCCACTGCGATTTTATAAAGGTATTGGCGCTCGCTTGTGTAACTGCTCCACCAGCCTTTTTTCTTAAAGAAGTCCATAGCTTTAAGCAAGTCGTCATACAACAATGTACTGCCGGTTTCAATTCTATAGCTGGAATATCCTGCTTCTCCGGTGTTAACGATTTTAGCCCACCAATCATTAGTCTGGAAGAATTCAAGTCCTTTTTGAGCTTGTGCTTTTCCTAAGACCTGATTGGATACTACCCGATATGAGGAATATCCGGTTTCACCAGTTTTTTGATAGCCTGCATACCATGAATTCTTTTTGAAGAACTCCAATCCTTTATTGACTTGATCCATGCCCAGCACCGGATTGGAATATATTTTAAAGCGAGTGTAACCTTCTTTTCCTGTATCTTGATAGCCTACATACCAATTATTCGATTTAAAAAACTCTAAACCTTTCGCAAGCAGAGAATCACCAAGAATCGGATCGGAATAAATCTTAAATTTAGTATATGCTTGTTCTCCTGTTTCTTTATAAGACACATACCATGAATTCTTTTTAAAGAATTCCAATCCCTTATTTACAGCAGTCATTCCAAGCACAGGATCGGAAACAATTTTGTAGCGCTCATACGTTTGTTTATCACTTTTCTGCGTAGAGAACCACCAGTTTTTCTTCGTCAAATACTGCGATGCCTTTTCACGATCTGCAGAATTGAGATCGTGAAATAAAATTCTAAATGATGTTGAATTTGGTACTTGTTCATATTCAGCAGTTAAGTTGGTAGCCTCTTTTATCTCTTGAATATAATTTTTGACAAGAGACTCGCTCCCAAATCCGCCGGTTCTAATGTTGTAGTATTCGACAGGATCGCCCACAGGCTGTATGCGGCCTTTAATGCCTGTCTCAGTCTCGAATTTTTCAAGATTGGCTTGTGTGGCAGACTCACTGCTAAAACCGCCGCTTGTCAGAACATAATACTTTTCGGGATTGCCAGCCGGCTTATATGTCCCATTGATTCCAGTTTCTTTTGTGAAATCGCTTAAAATACTCTTTACTTTTGATTCACTGTTGAAGCCGCCGCTTGTCAAAGTGTAATACTTTTCAGGATCGCCAATCGGCTTATATGTTCCGTCGAGTCCGGTTTCTTTTGTGAAATCACTTAAAACAGTCTTTACTTTTGACTCGCCGACGAAGCCGCCGCTGATCAATTGATAATAGTAGTCCTTGGTCGTGTCTACCGGTTTAACAGATGCAGAAATGCCGGTCTTCTTTGTAAAAGACTGAGCGACTGATTCCGTCTTAGATTTGCTTGAAAAGCCGCCGCTTGATACGTAGTAATAATAATCTTTTGTTCCGTTTGGAACGTAATCAGCGTTTATGCCCGTGCTACTTTCAAACTCTTGCAAGCTAGTTTTAACGCGGGATTCAGTCGGAAATCCGCCGGAAACCAAATTATAAACATTTTTATAATCGCCGGTTTTTTGATATACGGCATCCCAGCCGGTATTTGTTTTAAGCTTTTGCAGATTCTTTTGTGCGTCTTCCAGTCCAAGAAACGCAGCCGTCGTCTCTACTTTATATGTAGAAGTATCCGTGTAGCCTGAGGATTTATTGACGAAAATCGAACTCAACATCCCTATAAAAAGTATGGCAACAGCAAACTTTAAAGATACTTTTCTCACTAAACTCCCCCCTTCTTCTTAATTGTTCTATTCATCTCTCATTTTTTTGTATCGGCTCACAAAAAGATTTGTTTAACCGACATTTACGAGTATATCAAAATTTTGAGCAAAGACTATTATTTTTTTGGAACAATTAAAAAAATGTGAAGAAAACCATGACGTTGGTCTCAGAAATGATTTTTCATCTCTACATTTTAAACGTAAATGTTTAAATCAGCCGACCTTGACAAAAATAATGTAATACAGATATCTTTAATTAAAAATGAAGCAATGAAAATATCTCCAGATAAAATTAAATGCTAAGGGGACTTTATGAACATCAAAAAAACATTCACGTCATTGGAACATTTATCAAAGGAGTCTCTGACCTTTGATGAGAAATTTTTATTAATTGTTGAACATAAACAGGTCAATTTTGAGTTTTTTCTGAATTTGAAATTATCTTCCAACACTTTATTAATTCTTGGATCCGGAGCGATTGATCCGAAAAAACATACGCTTCCTGTTTTTCAAAGACATTCATGGGCAGATGAAATTGCCTGCTCAACTATATTTTATAATGATCCAACCCTTTATTTAGGAAATATAAATATCGGCTGGGGACAGGGTGACAAAGAACATTTTTACTTAGAAACGATTTCAGAAATCATTATGAAGATCACTGAAATGTTAAATATAAAGCCGGAGAACACGACTTTTTACGGAAGCTCCGCCGGCGGATTCACCTCTCTGTTCCTAAGCGGACTGGTAAAAGGCTCTACCGCTTTGGTTAATAATCCACAAACAATCGTGATCAACTATTATCAAAGCCATGTCTTGAAAATGCTTGAAACTTCTTATAAAAAAAAGGGGCTGGAAGATGTTCCACAGCAGCTCAAGTACAGGTTGAGCATTCCGGAATTTTACAAGAAAATCAATTATATTCCGAACATCATTTATCACCAAAATCTAGCATGTGATCATGATATTAATCGTCATTTTCACCCTTTTATTAATGAATTGTTTGAACTCACTAAACAAAAACCTTATGTAAAAAAAATTGAATGTCACTTTTATTATGATGAGGAAAAAGGACACAATCCTCTGAGTAAAGAAGAGACTTTGGCTATTTTAAATGAAAGAACGGGAATATAGCGTCCCTTTTTAAAGAAAAAACTAAGGTAAGGGGGCATCCCCCCCCCCTTACCTAAACTTCTTCTGATTTTAACAAATTTAAAATCTCTTGATCTTTCCAATCCATTCCTTCATATAACTTCAGTATTTGAACTAAAAGATCTTTTGCTTCATCTTTTTCATCTTCATTTACCATGGTCAATTTGGCCATATACCAATTCTTCACATAATTCTCCAAGCGAATATCCTGATAATCTTTTAATAGTCCTTCTTTTTTCAGCCAAGCAATTCGTCCTTTTTCAAGCAGAATATAGCGCTCAAAAAATCTCTTGTTTATATTGTTAACTGAAGAATTTTCCACCATTGCATAGTAAATATGAATAGGTAAATCAATGACTTTAAAAGCCTTTGATGAGAGGATCATTTCATGAAAAACAAGCGTGTCCTCGCCTATTGCACCTTCAACCATCTTAATTCCGGAATTCACAAGCCATTCTCTATTAGCGACGAGTGCCTGTATACTCATTGCCTTAAAGTAAGTGTTTTTGAGAAATTCCTCATGCGGCCCCTTCCGAGATGCCCTGCCATTATTGAATCCCATCATGGTTTTATAATAGGAAAATAGCTGCTCTTGATCTGATAAACGCACCATATCACCGATTACCATATCATATGAAGACCCTTTAGCCTCATTTAAAAGAGCGGCATACCCGTCATTAATCGCTTCATTATCCGGGTCAAGATATGTTACCCATTCCGAAGTTGACAGTCCCAGTCCTTTATTTCTTGGCCTTGAAGCACTTCCGCTGCCGCCTTGCGGGTAAAAATACGTTTTTACATTAGAATATTGGTCTTGCAGCCTTTTTACGACATGAGGCGTATATTCATCTGTTGATCCGTCATCAACGATGATAATCTCCATATCCTCAAAAATACTGCTTCTTGAAAGACTCTGAAAACATTTATATCTTAAATGCTCACCATTATTATAAGTCGGTACAATCACCGAAAGCTTATAGGTTTTGTTTTCTTTCTTCTGTTTATGTTCTGGAGCAGTCATAATTTCTAAAGGATCGACACTGTATCCTTTTAAAAGCTCGCCTGGCTGTATATCTTTTAACGATTGCCAATCAAACGATTCTCTCCAGAACAATGTACGATAACGGTCCTTCATCTCGTTTACATAATGATGTTCAATCCCAGACACATACTCCTCTGGCGAACGATAGTAAGCATCTTTTGTAATATAGTCTGAGCTCGTGTATTTAAAGGCATTAACCATATCTTCGAGATAATATTCTCCATAATGGTAATCTTCACTGAAAAATGCAACCATATCATGGTCTGTATAAATTTGTTCAGTCACATCTTTTTCTAAAATAAAGGATTTATATTTGTAGGATTGACGATTAAATTGCTCTCTCATTTCAGGTGTATCTTCTTGAGCTACTACAAGCACCTTTTTATTGAATCTATACTTCTCAAGCCCTGTGACTTCCGCTATTTTATTAATTCTGTCAAATGCTGTTTCACCGTTCAATACTTTTCTGACGCCCTGCATTTGCAATTGATATATTTCTTTAGGAGTCAACGCGTTTAAGTAGTCCGTCAATTCTTCTTTAGAAGGAGCCAAAAAGACATTAGGATACTTGCTGTTTATTCCGATGCTGTAGTTAGACAGCACGACCGTGCCCATTGCCTGCAGTTCATACACCCGGTTGGCAAACATCGTGTTGCTGTCTTTTACAGAATTTAAATTCAATGTAAAATCATACATTTTATGAATTTTTTGCAAAGTTTCATGATCTGTTGACGGCACAACATAAGGAACATATTCCTTTGGATAAAAATGAGCCGGAAGCTGCAATGAAAAATTGCGGTCAATGATGGTTAGTTCACGGCCTGCATTTAATACGCCGTCAAAGAGAATTCGGCTGTCATGCTGCCGGTTTGGATATTTATGATACCATGACCCTGCAAATAGTATATCCTGCCTTCTGAACATTCTTGTACCGATCGGGTTATGATAGATTGGATTGACGCCAAACTCCAATACGTCAAATGTTTTTGCAGAAGGACAGTCCCTTCTATAATCGTCAAGAACCTCTTGGCATGTAGTAAAGATATGGTCAGCTTGCTGAGCCAAGTCTATATAAAACTCATAGTTAACCGGGTCTTCTTTTGAATAAAAAACAATGGGAATATGTTTACTTCTATAAAATTCAATTATGCTGCGTATTCGGTCTCGTATTCTTTTTATTTTTGGATTCCCCAGGCCTTTCCAGGCTCCGTCAAGCCCTCTCCAAGCAGTGGCAAGGACAAAAACGTCAATTTTGTCACCATAACTTTTGTAATTTTCATAAGTGATATAATGAAAATTCGCTGCGTCTTCCAAACTTTTGAATAAAAATTCGTCTGCAATGATTCCCATTTGAAGATCAAGTTTCTTGTAATACCTTGAACCATTGCTGTCAGGAAGTTGTTTGATTTGCTCCTGAATCTCTTCAAAATATCCTTTTTTATGGTTTTTCTTCAAAAACTGGACATAAGCTTCTTTTTCCGCCGGCGTCATGATATTGTTTTGACTGGAGGCTGGTGCACTTTTAGCCGTTTGACTATTTCTTAAGCCGGCAAGCTTATTTTTCCTGGAATTTAAAACCGATAAACTCTTTTTATTGTTAAACTCGCTTAGAGCAGCTCTATCAACCGCAATTTCTTTTGTCAATCTATCTATTTTTTGTTTTATAGTCGTTAGACGCTGATCAATATTCGACATTAACGATTACCTCTTCTTTTTCTAAATTTCCAATAAAAAAGGGTTAAGCGTCCTAATTTTGATGAAGATAGTGCTTGATAACGCTTCTCAAGATACTTCGTTTGCTTGTCCGTTTTCTTTTGCTGCTGTAACAATTTTTCTTCTTTTTTATATGCATCAACCAGCTCTTTTTTTAGAACCGTTACTTCATTCAAAAGCGATGATATCTGCTGTTCGTATGGCTGAATTTTTTTTCTGCCATGAAGATTAAGGGTTTCGATCAGATTGCTGATTGTTTCTGATAAATCGTTAACGGCTCCATCTTTTGTTCGTTGCAATTTTAATCCCAGCCATTTGTTCCCTCTGTGCACTTTAACGTGAAATCCAAGCTGAAAAGATGTTATGACCAAATTAAGGAGGTTATTGAGATTTAGGTCTTTTATAAAAGTCCATAGCACAAAGCTTCCGTTCGGTGATAAATGTGGAGTTAAACGTTCAATATACCTTTCAGAATCAAATACGGTCTTTGGAAGATCCCCCAATAGGATCGTGTCAAATGTCTCAGCACTTATTTCTTCCTCTTCTTCAAGGTCATTTCTTAAATACGCAACTTTTTTTCCAATCGCAGACAAGTACGCGTCACCAAGATTACTCGATCTTACAGCAATTAAAATATGATCCCCCACAGCCGATGTGTATTCCCATTTTATTGGATTGTTTTCGTCTAAATCTAAAAATTCGTTGTTTTGTTCGTGTTCGTTCGGAGCTGTTTCTGAGAAAACAGGTTTCAAATCATTTTCCTCCTTTTAGCGTAAGTGAGGGAATATATAGTCCAATCATGAGGATAGTCTGCCATTTGGCAGACTATCCGTGTATTGCGAGATCATGAAAAATATCGGAGAAGAGCTTCGACAATACGTTTGGATGCATGTCCATCTCCATAAGGATTAGAAGCCTTTGACATTTTTTTATATTCTTCCTCATCTGTTAGTAACTGTTTTGTCAGCCTGTAAATCACTTCTTCTTCTATACCGGCAAGCTTTAATGTGCCTGCTTCGATTCCTTCAGGTCTTTCCGTTGTATCCCGTAACACAAGAACAGGCTTTCCTAACGAAGGAGCTTCTTCCTGAACCCCGCCTGAGTCGGTTAAAATAAGGTGCGATTTTGAAGCGAAATTGTGAAAATCAATCACTTCCAAAGGTTCAATTAGATGAACACGGTCCAAGCTTCCTAAAATTTGTTCAGCCGTTTCCCTTACAACGGGATTTAAGTGCACGGGATACACCACTTGAACATCCTCATGCTCTTCAACAATTCTTTTGATCGCCCGAAACATATTTTCCATAGGTTCACCTATGTTTTCTCTTCGATGAGCAGTCAAGAGAATCATCCGGTCATCGCCCAATTGATCGAGCACTTCATGTTGATAATCATCTCGGACAGTCGTTCTTAAAGCATCTATCGCCGTATTTCCTGTCACATAGATTTGTGCAGGATCTTTGTTTTCTTCTAAAAGGTTCTGTTTCGACTTTTCTGTCGGAGCAAAGTGCAAATCAGCAATCACACCCGTAATCTGGCGATTGATTTCTTCAGGAAAAGGAGAGTATTTATTTCGGGTTCTCAATCCTGCTTCTACATGCCCTACAGAAATTTGGTTATAAAATGCAGCAAGGCTGCCGACGAAAGTAGTTGTTGTGTCGCCATGCACAAGGACAACGTCCGGCTTTTCTGCTATTAATAATTCATTTAACTTGGTCAACGCGCGCGTGGTAATATCCGCCAGTGTTTGCCGGTCTTTCATGATATTCAAATCAAAGTCCGGCTGAATTCCAAAAGCTTTAAGGACTTGGTCAAGCATCTGCCTATGCTGAGCAGTAACTGTGACCAATGACTCGATATGATCAGGATATTTATTGAGCTCAAGGACTAGAGGGGCCATTTTAATTGCCTCCGGCCGAGTCCCGAAAATGGTCATGACTTTTATTTTTTTCAATGCTTTTCCTCCCAGTTGCAGCGATTTATCTTTGTAATGATATTGGCTCAGAACAACAAGTTATACCAATATTGTCTCTTTATTTAATGACTCATGAAGGTTCCCAAAGTTGATATATTTAAAATCGTTTGAACGATTCTTTACGATGTTTTTCGTATCAAATATTTGTTTCGTTGACATTTTAGTCAAGTGAGACCATTCTAATTCTTTAAATTCATCATGATCAGATAAAATTAAAATTAAATCTGAATGATCTACAGCCTGCTCAATATCACCGAACACGAAATCCTTTTTGACATGCGGATCATATGCCCTTATTTCATATTTCTCTTGTTCTTTTAAGATTTCTAAAATTTCCATAGCCGGGCTTTCTCTAATATCATCTACATTTCCTTTATATGTGAGACCAAACACAGTAACAATCTTTCCTTGCTCCTTTTCCATTAAAGCATTTACGTTCTCTGCTACATAGTAAGGCATTGAAGTATTGATGGAACGTGAAAGGTCAATTAATCTAGCAGTTTCCGGAGCCCTGGCGACAATAAAATAAGGATCAACAGCTAAGCAATGTCCTCCTACACCAGGTCCTGGCGTGTGCAAATTGACTCTGGGATGCTTATTTGCCATTTCAATAACATCGAGCGCATCTATTTCAAGTTCGTTACATACTTTTGTAAGCTCATTCGCTAAAGCGATATTTACATCTCTAAACGTATTCTCCATCAGCTTAGACATTTCCGCCGTTTTGGCGTTTGTTTTGATAATTTCGCCTTTGACAAAGGTGCTGTACACTTTTGCACCAGCTTCTGTGCAAGCTGGTGTAATTCCGCCCACAATACGATTATTATATACCAATTCGTGAAGAATCTGGCCAGGCAGCACCCTTTCAGGACAATGAACCAAGTACACATCTTCTCCAATCACGAAGCCGGCTTCTTCTACAAGAGGTTTTACGTAGTCATCCATGCTTCGCGGTCCAATCGTTGATTCAACAATCATAACGTTGCCCTTTTTAATGAATGGAAGGACAGCCTTAACGGCATCCAGCACATAAGTTAAGTCACATGATTTATGTTCATCATTACGGTTAGGGGTAGGCACTGAGATAATGAACGCCTCAGCTTCTTCTGGCATTAATGATGCTCTAAAAGTTCCATTTTGAATTACTTCATTTAAGGCTTCTTGAAGCCCCGGCTCTTCAATATGAATGAATCCAGCATTTAAAGAGTCTATTACTTCCTGCTTAATATCAACACCTACGACTTCAACGTTATGCTTTGCGAACATAATAGATGTCGGCAGGCCAATATAACCAAGTCCCATAGTGCAAATTTTCATCATTTATACGCTCCTTTTTCATATTGTTTTATTAGATATAGTAAATAATGCCTATTTAAACCCCAAACCATTCACATCCAGGCTTTGATACACTCTTAAAAAAGCGGCCTTCTCTTGCTCCCAATTGTATAAACCTCTGGCTCTAAGACTGTTTCGACTTAAAGCATCTCTTAAATCTGGAGCGCTCAGCAGTTTGTTAACTCCTTCAGCAATAGAATCTGGGTCATGTGAATCTACAATTATGCCTGTATTCTCTCCTTCTGTCACTCTCTTGATTTCCGGAAAATCACAAGCAACAACCGGCACACCGGCCATCATATACTCGAACAGCTTGTTCGAAGAAGCTGAGTAATGATTAAAACATACATTGTTTAAAACCTGAAAACCTAAATATGCATTGCGCGTATATTTAGGGAGCTCTGCCAATGGGACCTTTGGCAAAAATTTAACCTTGTCCCCAATCCCTATTTCATCAACCATTTTTTCCAATTCGGGTTTAATACGGCCGTCTCCAATCAATACAAGTGTTCCTTCATTAAATTTTGGAACTGCTTTAACGAGGTTTTCGAGTCCTCTTCCGGTTTGTATGCCCCCTTGATACAAAAGGATTTTTTCATTTTCCGGCAGGTTCAGCAGGCTGTGAAGATCGATTTTTTCGCTGAATTCTTCTGTTTGTTTAAATGGATAGTTGTGCACAACATGCGGATAAAAACCGTAAAGATCCTCATTATACTTTGCTCTTGTATGGTTTTCGACAATCATCCCGTCTATTTTATGAACTAAGAAAGCTTCCAGCTTCCCGTAAAAACTGCTATTATATCCCGTTCTGCTCGTTTGAACTTCGTGGGAATCATAAATCAGCTTTTTTTTCTTCAGGCGTAATTTTGAACAAATGTAGCCTTGCGGAAGTGTATTTAAATCATTTGAATGATAAATGTCGTATGTCCTCTTTGCCCCTTTTAAAATCATTCTTAAAATGATGCTTCCTCTGACAATAGCTGTTTTGAGTTTCGTTTTGAGAACAGCTAAAGCAAAAAAAGTGCAAATGATGACAGGAATTGGCATCAAATAAGCTGCCAACAGCCATAGAAGGACAGCCAGCAGCAATAACAATTTATGCCGCTTAAGACGCTTACTGATCATTTGAAAAAACAGCAGGCTTTCCGGATATCTTTTTACACGATGCACCCTAAAATGTTGATTGTATTCTTCAAAAGTCTTAAGATTAGGGTCTTTTGGGTCGTGTATACAAATCAAATCAACATCGTAGTTTTCTTCGGACAGAGCTGTACATTCCCTCATAACCCTAGCGTCATTTGTGAAATGGTTCCAAACAAACATACAAACTTTCGTTCTCATCATAATCAACCTTTAGCAATTTGATCTAACAAATTTGTTAATTTGTTAATGTTATTTTCCCACAAGAAATTTTCTTCGATAAATTTCCCGCAATTTGACTGCATATCCCGTAATAGCTTAGGATCATGATATAGCTTTAAAATATGATTTACCATTTCATCAACTGATTGACTGCTTGTTACGAATCCGATTTTTTCATTTTCAATCAGTTTTTTAGGATATCCAGACAACGATGCGACAACAGGAAGTTTGCATGTTAAATAGTCAATGATCTTGCCCGGCAGCACCGTTTCAAAGACCCTGGAATTATTGAGTGTTGCAATTCCCACATCACAAAGCGACATCCGGTTTAAACAATCCTGTCTTCCCATCGGCTTGATAAACTTTACGTTTTTTAGATGATGGCGGCGGACAAAATCTGTAAAAGTCTGTTTTTGCACCCCGTAGCCGATAACATTTAGTGAAATATGATGTTCACCAAGCTTTTTTGCCAGCTGCATGAGCATTGTGACATCTTGAGCCAGGCCAATATTGCCTGCGTACACTACATTAAATACGGAATCATCTTCGCGTTCTCTTAACACGATCTCTTTTCTTCTTGCTGCATTCGGGAGAAACATCAGCTTCTTTGTTAATCCCTCAGATTTATTTTTAAAATGGTCTATAAATCCTTCACTGTTGATAATGATGCGGTCCGCTTTTTTGTATAAAGCAGATTCCATTTTTTCAAACAACCAAATAATAAAGGAACGATTAAATACACCGACACCTTTTAATGATTCAGGCCATAAATCTCTGATATCCAGCAGCAGTTTAGCTTTGTAACGGTATTTAGCGGCTAAACCGACAAAGGCTACAAAAATAGGCGGAGAAGTAACAAACACAACATCATATTTATTTTTATCCTTCTTAACGTAAAAAAACATTTTTAACATGATCTCAAGATAATAGAAAAGGCGGCTAAAGAAGTTGGAAGAATACTTTTTATTTCGAACTGACAATCGAGTAATTCGTTTTCGGTCTAAATCGATATCTCGTTCATTCCAAAAACCGTCTTGAGAATAAATGTCCCTGGAAGGATACGTCGGCTCTGTGGTTAAAACTTCTACATGGTAACCTTTTTGTTTAAGCATAAGGAAGATGGTTTTCATACGATTACCCGCACTGCCGATTTCAGGATAAAAATTTTGTGTGATGATTAAAATTTTCAAATAAACTCCCCGCACTTCCACAAAAAATTAAAATATGAATTCTGCGTTTGAATCAGATTGCCAGCATTACCTCAAAATAACAATTATGAAAGCAAACCACCAAATGAAACAGATTCATATAATTCTGTAAGTCTATCTAAGATTATAATATTTACAAAACGACAATTGCAACAGGAGTTGGCGAATTTCGACACAATTCTCTTTTCCTTTTTAGGAAATTACGCCTACGAAAATAGGAAGCAGGTCCCTGCTCCCTGCTTCCTACCGATAAACCGGTATATCATAATAAAGCGTATAATCATCAAGCAAAGCATAAAGGCTGTACATTCTCCCCACCTGCTTATAAGCCCAGCCGACATCTGTCGCATACTGATGGACGGCGTTCGGCGACCATCGCATTTTATAGAGAGTGTCTTGTTTGTAGGTTTGATGATGAATGTATTTTTCGCCGATGAATTTGGCTCCGCCCATGATAGCGGCTTCAGGTGTGAACCAGCCTTGTTCATATGCGTATTTTGCGCCATAGTAGAGCGGATTGCTATCATAAGCTCCGACTCCGTACATATTGTAAACCGTTTTGCCGTTGAAGCTCGTTCCTTTTGCCAATAGAGAGGTGCCGTTTCCTGTTTCGAGGAGCGAGTGTGAAATCAGATACAGTTCGTTGATGCTGTACCTTCTGGCTGCATCGATAAACGCTTGGCCTTTCCCTGTCAGAATCCCTTTGTTATAAAGAATTTTCCCATTGATCTCTGTTGCATTCAAACCGGCTGTTTGGGAAAGCTTTAGAAATTGAAAATAAGCTGAACTGCCCTGTGTGAAATGATCTGGATTGACATATTTCTCTACTTCTTCCCTGCTGGCATTTCTCCAATTCATTCTCAGTTTGGCCCAGCCGTTTTCTTGGGAGATGATGCTGACTTTATCTCCTTTTTGCAGTTGGCCGATGATATTGCCGCTTATCACACGGGGGCTTGATCTGACATTCAGCAAATCAGCGGTTACAGTTTGATTGACTGTATTGATATAGCTTAAAGAGACATATGCGGCTGCATCGGTTTGCGGGCTGACTTTCACCTGTTTATCAACCATCTGGTTCAGTGTGATCCCGTAGTCGGTCGTCATCATTTGCGGACCGTTTTTGATTTTGACGATATTCGCCGGCCATCCGTAGTTTGATTGAACCTGATTCGCCGCTGCCGCAGCCCGGTCTTTTCCTGTAAACCGCTCGTGAATGGCGATCTTAAAGAGACTGATCGTCTTCGTTTGATAAGATACGCTGACAGTGTTTTTCTTAAAGAAAGCGAGGCCCCTGTCAAGTGCTGATTTACTTGTGATCGGACCTGATGTCAGCCGATACTGCCTGTAGCCGTATTGACCGGTTTGCTGAATCGTGCCCGCTATATTTCTCTTCCTGAAAAAATCGAGCGCTTGATTTAATTTGGTTTTATTGACCGCAGCTTCCGTACTCAGTTTGTATCGGCTGTACAATTGGCCTGTTTTGACGACGTCGGAATGAATGCCGTTGGCCTTGAAGAAGCTGAGCGCTTTCGTGATGTTTTCCTGTTCTAAAACGGCTTCTGATGTCAGCTGAAAATGGCTGTACACCTTTTTCCCCGTTGCTGCAGCTGTACCGGCGGCACCGTTTTTCTTAAAGATGTCCAGCCCTTTGCTGATTTTCTCCTGTACAGATGTTTCGCTTGAAACGATCCGATAGCGGCTGCTTATCACGCTGCCTGCCTTTTGGGCTGAAGCCTGCACTTTTTTGTTCTTAAAGAAATTGAGCGCGTCGTTCGCTTTCTTTTGTTCGGAAACCGGAACGGTGACAATCCGAAACGCCGTCTGCTTTTTTCCCGCTTTTGATGCAGTGTAGCGCCACGTTTTCTTTTTGAAAAAAGCGTTTACTTGACTTAGGCTTTTACCGTTCAGGTTTTTCATGGTAACAATCCAGAAACGGGTCCTTTTCACTTTTTCAATGCCCGGGGAGACGCCTGTATTTTTTTTAATCTGGCTGACGGCGTTTTTGGCGCTTTTTTCATCTTTAAAATAGCCCGATTTTACATTGTATAACTGTTCGGGCTTTCCGGCGGCTTCATATGACGCTTTGATCTTCAGCTTGTTTTCAAACTGCTTCATTAGGTTTTTAGCGTTTGCTTCGCCCTGGATCGCGCCTGTCGTGATGTTATACTTTGGCTGCTGTTTTTTTAATAGCTCAATCGACCCTTTTAGCGCGGTTTGCTTTTCAAATTGCGCGAGCATCGTTTTTGCTTTGCTTTCTCCTGCAATTTCCCCGGATAAAAGCTTTACTGTTGGTTGTCCGGTTCCATATGGGCGGTATGCCGCTTTTAATCCTGTCCCTTTTTCAAAACGGCTCAGCAGGCTTTTTGTTTTTTCTTCACCCTTGACCGCTTCAGTGACCACGTTTACGTACGGCTCTTGTTTTCCTGCCGGTGTATATGACGTTTTCAAACCGGTTTCTTTTGCAAGCTGGAGAGCCCATTCTTTCGCTTTCGCTTCCCCTGCAAACGTCTGTGAGACAGCTTTTGCTAAAGGCTCGCGCTGTCCAAGAGGACTGTATGTTCCTTTAAGGCCGGTTTCCTTTTCAAACTGAAGATGAAGGCTTTTTGTCCTGCTTTCTCCCTCAATCCCGCCTGTTGTCAATTCATATGTCGTTCTGTTTTTTCCAGAAACTTGATGCTCTGCTTTCCATCCCGTATCTTTTTTCAGTTTTTCAACCGCTTTTACAGCTTCGCTTTTACTATGAAACTCTTTTCCTGTTTCAATCTTGTATACGGAGGTGTCCGTATATGCTGCAAGAGCATGGTTCGCCGGGATTGCTGCATGTATGAAAAGTAAAACCGCAGCGAAAAAAACGGCTGTTCTGATTGACTTATTCACATTGTCTTCTCCCCTCGCCTAAAGCCTCCTAATTTATCAAACTTGCTTTCTCTCTATATCGGCAAGCCGACACCGTTTTTTCACAAAAAAAAGCTTAGCGTCCCTTTTTCAGGCCGCCTAAGCTTTTTCTTAAATATGTGAAACGATCATTTCGCATGTTCCTTCTATTGTAAAGTCGTTGGTTTCTGCCGGCAGGATAAAATGTGTTCCTTTTTTGATCGAAAATGTTTCACCGCCCTGGGTGAGCTTAGCATCTCCTTCAATGACGCTGCATAGAAGGAAGGGGTATTCTTGAGTCAGCTCGGCAAGTCCGTCGACATCCCATTTGTATACTGAAAAATACTCTGCTTCTACAAATGTTTTAATGGTGATACCTTTTCGGGTTTCTATTGATTCATCCGTGTATCCGTCAACATGCGGGACTGTTGTGACATTGATGGCCTGTCCAAGATGAAGCTCGCGCTTTTCTCCATTTTGATCCGTCCGGTCATAATCGTATACCCGGTATGTCGTATCAGAGCTTTGCTGAGTTTCAAGAACAAGCGTGCCTTCGCAAAGGGCGTGGATTGTACCGCTCGGCACGTAATAAAAGTCGCCCGGTTTGATTTTGATTCGCCTTAATAAATTGTCCCAATCGCCGCTGTTCATCATTGTGACAAGCTCTGTCCGCGTCCTTGCGGTATGGCCGTAGATGATCTCTGCCCCTTCTTTGCAGTCGAGGATATACCAGCACTCCGTCTTTCCCAATTCACCATTTTCATGTTCTCCGGCATAATAGTCATCAGGATGTACCTGAACCGAAAGATCTTTAGCCGCATCGAGAATTTTCGTCAAAAGCGGAAAACGGTCGCCCTCTATGCCGCCAAACAGTTCGCGATGCTTGTCCCAAAGCTCGGCGAGCGTTTTTCCTTTATACTGTCCTGAAGCCACGAGATTCGGTCCGTGCGGATGGGCGGAAATCGCCCAGCATTCACCTGTCAAATCTGAAGGGATATGATAACTGAATTGTTCTCTTAAAGCCGTTCCTCCCCATATCCTCTCTTTAAATTCAGGCTGCAAAAATATTGGCGATTGCGTCATGAAGCCCTCTCCCCCTTTGTTGTCTTCTAGCCGTTGGTCAATGTTCGACTATGTAAATAAAACGCTTTCTTTTATCGTTTGACATACGCTAAAAATGATAAACCTTTTCATATTCATTATGACGTTATCTCAAAAGAAGTCAATGCCGATAAGGAAAAAGCTGGTTTCCGAATAAAAAGCAGAAACCCGAAGGCTTCTGCTTATGTTAACTCGATAATCCTTTGATTGGAACTTCCTCTGTACAATAAAGTCAAATCTCTATTCGTAATCTCGAACGGACCGTCTACTAACACATCACAATAGGCTAATAGAGCGCTGTGCTTTTCATTGCTTAAAATCTGTTCATACGTATATCCGCTGTACAGCCATATATCCTTTTCCGAGTGCTGCCTTATTTTCTCCGACAGCTCGATCAGCTCGCTAGCATGCAAGAGCGGTTCCCCTCCTGAATACGTCACATTTGTGAGAGGGTTTTTCATGATTTCTTCAAAGACTTCGTCAACGCTCATGTCAAATCCGTTATTGATGTTCCAGCTCTGTTTATTATGACAGCCTTCACACATATGCGGACAGCCTGCCAAAAATACAACTGTTCTCAGGCCCTCTCCGTCTACGATGCTGTCATGAATTATATTCATCACTTTCATAGGTGCTTCACTCTGTCCTTTTCTTCTTGTCTTTTGGCAGAATTCCATTTTGACATGTCTCCGACTAAATACCCGGTAATCCTTCTGATACGTTCAATGAATGCTTCATCACTGTTTTTGCACTGCGGGCATTCATTATCAATGATGCCGGTAAATCCGCAGGCTTTGCAATGATCAACGGGATGGTTGATGGATGAGTATCCCATGCCTTCTTGGCGCATCGCATTGACAAGTGTATCCATCGCTTTAATGTTTTTCTTTGGATCTCCGTCCAGCTCGATATAGCTGATGTGCCCGCCGTTGCACATCAGATGGAAAGCCGCTTCTTTTCTGATTTTTTCGATTGCAGTCAGCTTATAGTGGACAGGGATGTGAAACGAATTCGTATAATAAATCCGGTCCGTTACATTGTGAATGGAGCCGAATTGGATTTTGTCTTTTTTCACGAATTTACCTGACAACCCTTCTGCAGGTGTAGCGATCAGCGAAAAGTTCAGCTTGTATGTTTCTGTGGCTTCATCTGCCCTGTCTCTCATATATTGCACGATTTTTTTCCCAAGCTCAAACGATTCTTCGCTTTCTCCATGGTGTTTTCCCGTCAATGCTGTCAAGGCTTCAGCCAGTCCGATAAACCCTATGCTCAACGTACCATGCTTTAAAACGTCTTCAAGCGTATCGTCGGGACCGAGCTGCCCGCTTTCATGCCAAATGCCTTGCGAATACAGGAATTTGAAGTCTTTCGCTCTTTTTTTACACTGAAAGGCGTACCGTTCCAGCAGCTGTTGAATCGTTAAATCGATATAATGGCTTAAAGAAGTAAAAAACTGTTCTATGTTTTCGCTCAGCAGCGCAATTTTGACGATGTTGATCGACGTAAATGACAAATTTCCTCTGCCGATGCTGTTTTCTTTTCCATGGATATTGGACATGACACGCGTTCTGCATCCCATATAAGCAATTTCACTTTCCGGTGTCCCGTCATAAAAAGGCTTGTTCACCGGAGAGTCAATAAAGCTGAAGTTGGGAAACAGCCTTTCTGCGCTCGTTTCTAATGCCAGCTGATATAAATCATAGTTTTTGTCGGTCTTATGGACGTTGATTCCTTCTTTCATTTTGAAAATCTGGATTGGAAAAATGGGCGTCTCCCCTTTGCCCAGGCCGGCTTTTGTCGCCTTGAGAACGTTTCTGATCAGCATGCGCCCTTCCATTGATGTATCCGTCCCGTAATTAATCGAGACAAACGGAACCTGTCCGCCGCCTCTGGAATGCATGCTGTTGGCATTATGTATAAAAGCTTCGCACGCCTGGTAGGTTGTCCGGTCCGTCTCTTCCCATGCCATTTCCCTTATTTCCTCTTCAGTTAATGAAGTCGGATATTGTTTGATCCGCTTGACATGTTTTTCAAAGGTTTTGCGGACATAAGGCGCCAGGTCATAATCAAACATCGGGAATGACTGGCCTCCATGCTGCATATTTTGATTGGATTGAAAAATGATAGATGCGAGTGACAGGGCGCTCATAATGTCTTTCGGTTCCCTGAGGGAGCCGTGGCCTGTGTTAAACCCGCCTTTTAACAGCTGTCCTAAAGGAATTTGGCAGCAAGTCGTTGTCCCGCTCGCCATAAAATCCAAATCGTGCGGATACAACACATTGTCATCGACCGCCTTCTTTATTTCCGGCGACATTAAGTAATGAAGCGCATAATGTCTGGAGCTCTCGGATGCAAACCGGCTCATTTGCCCCATCGGGGATCGGCCGTCTACATTGGCATTTTCCTGCATAATATCATGGTTTCCATATCCGACGATGTCGTGAAACGTTTCTGTCAGTTGTGATAATCCTTGTTCTTTACTGCCTGTTGTCATCCTGATCTCTCCTATTAAAACCATATATTGTGTTAGTTATATATACAAACACTACATATTGATATTAGCACGGATTTCAGTCGTGAATTTCAACAATTTGGTGACGTTCTTTGAAAACGCCGGAAAAAAAAGCGCCGCGGATCTGGACAGTCCCGCGGCGCTTTTAAGCCTGAATCATTTATAGTCAATCGTTATTTGTTTTGGAGGCTTTCTCTGTCTCGTTCTTTTTTCTATCCAAACGGTCGCAAGCGGTGTCAGAAGTGAAGTGACAATGACGCTTGTGGCAATAATAGCCGTGGCTGACTCTGCCACAGGGGCAAACATCGGGTTTGCATCCGCCAGGGCGTATGGGACGGCTACGGCCGCCCCGGCGGTTGATGACGCCGCCACCCCGGCCACCCCGTCTCCTCTCGCAATAAACTTGTCGAGTAAATAAAGGGAGGTTCCGGATAAAATGACGACCGATACACCGACAAAAATACCTAAAAGACCGGATTGAACCAGCATTTTAAAATCGAGCGTGTTTCCCAAAGAAAATGCGAAAAACGGGATGATCGCAGGGACGACCTTTCCAAATAAATCACGCAGATCAGGGTCAAGATTTCCAAGTATGCAGCCAAGCAAAAACGGGATCACGGTTGCAGCAAGCGTCTCCCATGGAAATGCCGCCAGCCCTGTTACACCAAACGTTACCATCGTCATAAACGGGCCTGATTCGGTGCTGATAAAAGCAAAAGCACCTGCGTCTTCCTTTCGCCCCATATGGTTCATTAACGCCAAGTACAGCCCGCCGTTTGTTTCATTCATGACCGCAACGATCGCCAGAACCGACAATCCTGCAAAAAATCCTGTTTGAATTCCTTCATCGGGAATAAACTGCGAAGCGATCAATCCCAATACAGCAGCAAAACCAATCTTGCCGATCAGAAGCGTCAAACCTTTTCTGGCAATATAGCCTGAAGAGCGAAAGTCAATGGTGGCCCCCACACAAAAGATGAATACGCCTAAAATCGGCAGTGTTCCAGTAATCAGGGCACCCGTAAATCCGCCGAAAAATTCTGCCGTTCCGGGGGCGAACGTATTCAGCGTTGCGCCAAGAAACAGCGGAATGATCATCATGCCCCCCGGCACACGTTCAATCGTTGCTTTAATTTTCATCATTTAATCTCCCATTCTAAAGTAATGAAAACACAAAGCTATTGATCTACCAAAACCCGAATGATCTTCACGCTGCAGGATGGTTTATTTTTGTTTGACCCGTCTATTCAAGATGTGCTGAAGATCCTCTTCTGAAACTTTATCCAGCTGGCTTCCCACTCCTACGGCCAAAGCCCCGGCATCAAGCCATTTTTCCACCTCGCCCGGATGAATTCCTCCGGTCGGAATGAAGCGGATATTTGGGAAAGGGCCGGCGAGATTTTTCATATAGGAGATTCCTGAAGTTCCGCCGGGAAACAACTTAAGAATGCGAAATCCCTTTGAGACCGCTTCCATAATTTCGCTTGGTGTTATCACGCCCGGTATAAAAAATGTATGCAATGATTCAATTTCATCGGCCAATTCTCCAGAAAACCCCGGGCTGACGATAAATTTCGCCCCTGCTGCAGCGGCTTCCCGCGCCTGCCGGCTTTCAATAACCGTTCCCGCCCCCACAAGAATGCCGTCTTTTTTCGCCAATTTTTCGATCAGCAGCGACGCACCCGGCGTGGTATATGTGATTTCAATCGCAGTAATTCCTTTATCGATCAGACGCTCAATCGCTTCTTCAGCCGCTTCCATATTTTTCGCACGGATGACAGCGATCAGCCCGGCCTTTGCAAGATGCTCCTGCACTTTTTCGATCATGGACATTTCCATTATGGTTAACCCCCTATTTTTTGATTGTTTCTCAGGGCCGTCATAAAGTCTTTCAGCTGATCTCTCGACGGAAGGCCCTCCATATCCCCCGGAGCCATCACAGCGAGCGCTCCGATCGCATTTGCTCTTTGCACAGCTTCTTCCAATGGAAGCCGGTCTAAAAGTCCGCTGATGATCCCCACGGCAAAGCCGTCCCCCGCTCCAACGGTGTCGACCACTTTCTCAACGGCATAACCGGGCACATAGCCGTCTTTTTCGGCTGTCCGGTAATAAGCCCCCTCTTTTCCAAGCTTGACGACGATAAGCTTGACTCCCTGATTCAAGTAAAATTCCGCGATTTCTTCAGGTGTGTTGAACCCCGTCAGCAGCTTCCCTTCGCTGATTCCGGGAAGAAACCAGTCAGACTGGACGGCGATTTCATTGATCGTATGAACCATTGTCTGCTGATCGGGCCAAAGCTGGAAGCGAAGATTCGGATCAAACGAAATCGTTTTTCCGTCTTTCTTCATTTGCTGAACAGCATGGTGTGTAAATTCTTTCATGTCTTTTGATAATGCCGGCGGTATACCCGTCATATGCATATGCTGCGCCTGCTTGAAATACTCGGCGGGATAATCGTGTATACTCATCGTACTTGCGGCAGACCCTTTCCGGTAATACGTCACATCGGGATCTCCGTTTTCAACCTTTGATTTGAGCAGTATCCCCGTCTGTCTGCCTGCCGTGCGTTTGACTTCCGAAATATCGACTCGTTCCTTTTTTAGTTCATTTAAAATAAACGTTCCGAGTGAATCATCCCCGACCTTGCTCATCCAGCCTATCCGAAAGCCTAAGCGGGCAAGCCCGACAGCAACATTCGTCTCAGCTCCGGCGAGCGCCTTGGAAAATGAAGACGCTTCATGGAGTTCACCTGCTTCATTAGCGTAGAACATCGCCATGGATTCACCGAATGTCATGACATCAATTGTCATTCTTTCCCCCCCTATTCAAAATGGTACCGGTTTCAAATGTACTGTTAGAAAAACACTCTCTCCCGGATGCCGGGAGGGGCGAGTGTTTTTTTGAAAGTGACGTTCTTCTTATAATGAATGTCTGAGGACTAATTCCGCCTCGAGCTGGATCGTTTGCGGAGCGCTTACGTCTCCTTCAAGCCGTTTGATGATCCGCTCCATGGCGACCCTTCCCATTTCATGCGACGGCTGAGCGATGGTTGTAATTCCCGGACCGATTAACTTATACCATTCTGTATCATCGAAACCGGCAATCCCGATGTCTTCGGGAATGGATGCGCCCAGCTCGTAAAGGCAGCTGATGATTTTCAGCATCAAAAGCCCATTGTTTCCGAGAATGGCTTTTTTCCCTTCATTCATCGTCAAAAAGCTGTTGACAGACTGTAAAAGTGCCTCTTTGTCTTTGGCGTCGACTTCATAAACGAAAGGAATGCGCCCGGCATTGCGTTCCAGCGCAATCTCTGTGTAGGATGAAACTCTTTCTTCCCGCGGACTGATCCCCTTCATCGGTTCGGTAAACAAGCCGACATGAGAATAGCCTTTATCATACATCATATTAACGATCTGACTTGTGACGTCGCGGTTATTTGTTGTGACTGCATCAAGCTTGAGCCCGGGCACTTTCCGGTCAACGAGCACAATGGATACGTCCTGGCTGATCAAATCCATTAGCACATCGTTGTTCTGGCCGGTGGTATTAATGATCAGCCCTTCAATGTAGTGCGCTTTCAACTTATAAAGCATTTCTCTTTCTTTCTCTGGGCTGTTATCCGTATTGCAGACCATAATACTGTATCCATACTGATCACAAACCTCTTCCACGCCCCTCAAGGTCGCAACTGAAAACGGGTTTGTTATATCGGCTACTAAAAAGCCGATGACTTTGCTTTTTTTCACCTTCAAACCTTGGGCCATCTGACTGGGGCGGTAATTCAGCTCCTCGATTGCCTTTTTAATGCTTTGAACCTTTTTTGGTGAAATGGCATCAAGCTTCCCATTGATGTAGCGGGAAACCGTTGATTTTGAAACGCCCGCATGTGCGGCTACTTCGTTGATGGTTACTTTTGCTGTCTGTTTATCCTTCATTCAAGTACTCCTATACGCCTTAAATTTGAAACCGATTTCAAAAACCTTATAACATTAGCATATCACATCAGCGAAATTTTGGAAGAGGCATTTTGAAAATGTTAGATTTGCACCCGCAAACATCAGAAAAATATGAAAAGGCTGTTGACGATTACCATTATTTGCTTTACAATTCATCTTTGAAACCGTTACCAAAAATTTTGATTCTTCATTCAAGTTAAATGAAAACGCCCTATCCAAGGAGGAGAATGTATGGAAAATCGTTACTCTGTTCATCCTGAACAAGCGAAACGATTCACAACCGCAGAGCTTCGCGAGCATTTTTTAATAGAATCATTGTTTGTTGAAAATCGGCTGAACATGTTTTATTCGCATGAAGACAGAGTTGTGATCGGTGGAGCCGTTCCTGTAAAAGAATCGATTCAGCTTGATGCCGGTGATTTCCTAAAAACGGAGTATTTTCTTGAACGCCGCGAAATCGGGATTGTGAATGTCGGCAAACCTGGTGCGGTAAAGATCGGTGATGAAGAACATGTTCTGGGGCATAAGGATTTTCTGTATATCGGTATGGGGACTCAAGACGTTTATTTCTCAAGCTTGGATGAAGGCGCAGCTAAGTTTTATTTTGTCTCGGCGACAGCGCATCAACATTATCCCGTCCAAAAAGCTTCGCTATCCGAACTGCCATACGACCATTTGGGGGAAGATGCCTCCTCGAACGTCCGCAATCTTTATAAAGTCATTCATGCAGACGGCATTCAGAGCTGTCAGCTGATGATGGGCATCACCTTCCTTGAGCCTAATAATACATGGAACACAATGCCGGCCCATGTACATGACCGGCGGATGGAGGCTTATCTTTACCTTGACCTTGATGAAGATAGCAAGGTGTTTCACTTTATGGGGGAACCGGAGGAAACGCGCCATCTTGTAGTCGGAAATGAACAGGCTGTCATTTCACCGGCATGGTCTATCCACTCAGGTTCCGGCACCTCCAATTACTGCTTTATCTGGGCAATGGCCGGTGAAAACTACACATTTAAGGACATGGATGCTGTCCCGATGAATGTCATACGGTAAGGATGTGAAGTGAGATGGGACATCCTGAATCATATTTTTCTCTTAAAGGCAAAACAGCGCTTGTCACAGGGCCCGGCACAGGGATCGGCCAAGGCATCGCTACAGCTCTCGCAAAAGCTGGGGCCGATATAATCGGTACGGCCCATACGAGCGGACTTGATCAAACAAAACGGCTCATTGAAGATGCCGGCAGGACGTTTACGTCTTATCAGCTTGATATGGGGAACCTTGACGAGATTGAGTCTTTTGCAAAAGAAGTTCTTGACCGTCATCAAATCGACATTCTGGTCAACAATGCCGGAACGATCCGCCGGGAAAAAGCGGCTGAGTTTTCCCGGGACAACTGGGAAACGGTGATCAATGTCAATTTGAACAGCTTATTTCTGCTGACACAGGCCGTCGGCCGAAAGATGATCCAGCGCAAACAAGGAAAAATCATCAACATCGCCTCTCTTCTTTCGTTTCAAGGCGGTATTCTCGTTCCGGCATATACGGCGAGCAAACACGCGGTAGCCGGACTAACCAAGTCTTTCGCCAATGAATGGGCCGCTCTTAACGTTCAGGTGAATGCGATTGCACCGGGATATATAGCAACCAACAATACAAAACAAATCCGCGAAGACAAAAACCGCAATGAGGAAATTTTAAAACGAATTCCGGCGGAGCGCTGGGGACAGCCGGATGACATTGCCGGTGCAGCACTGTTCCTTTCGTCTCCGGCTTCAGATTATGTAAACGGACACGTGTTAGCCGTTGATGGCGGATGGCTGGCAAGATAAACTTTCGAGGCTGCCGGCAATGGCCGGCGGCCTTTCATGCCGCCGAAAGTTCCTATGGCTTTAAAATGACTTTTATGGAATCATCTTCATGATCGTTGAACAAGCGGTAGGCCCGTCCCGCTTCTTCAAGCGGAAGCTGATGTGTAATGATTTCTTTCGGGTCAAATTGATTCTCTTCAATTTTCTTAAAAATCTCAGGCATTAAATGAATCACCGGCGCCTGCCCCATTTTCAGCGTGACATTCCTGGCGAAAAACGCGCCGAGGGGAAACATATTATAGTTGCTTCCATATACACCTGTGATCTGCACCGTTCCGCATTTCCGTACCGCCTTTGTTGAAATCTGGATCGGCCCGAGCGTCCCGCCCTGAAGCTTTAATTTTTGTTCAAGATATTCAAGCGGCGATTTTTTCCCATCCATGCCGACACAATCAATGACGACATCTGCTCCGCCCTTGGTGATTTCCTTCAAATGCTCCCCCATATCAGGATATTTTGTAAAATCAAATGTCTCAACACGGTTTAATGCTTCGGCCTGCTTTAAACGGTAGCTTAAGTAGTCTACGGCAATAACCCGTTTTGCTCCCTCCATCCAGGCAAACTTTTGCGCCATTAATCCGACCGGACCGCAGCCGAGCACGATGACGGTATCCCCTTTTTTGACGCCCGCATGAATCACGCTCCAATAAGCGGTAGGCAGGACATCTGATAAGAAAAGCAGAGATTCATCCTCAAGCTCGCAAGATTCGGGGATGACAAACGGCGTAAAGTTGCCGAATGGAACCTTCAAATATTCTGCCTGTCCTCCCGGATGATTGCCGAACTTCTCCGAATAGCCGAAATATCCGCCTGAATCATAGTGTGGATTGGAATTGTCACATTGGCTTTCCAATTTGTTTTCACAATAATAGCAATGCCCGCAAGCGACGGTAAACGGTATGACAACCCGGTCGCCCTTTTTCACCTTTGTCACGTCAGGTCCTGTTTCTTCAACGATTCCCATCGGCTCGTGGCCAAGCTGAAAGCCTTTAGGAAGCGGAAAATTCCCTTGATAGAGATGCAAATCAGACCCGCAAATCGCCGTAGATGTAATCCGAACGACAATATCGTCCTTTTTCTCAATTTTGGCGTCCTCCACTTGACTGACCTCAATATGCTGAGGCCCTTGAAACGTTACAGCCTTCAACCGGTCACACTCCCATCATTTCAGTTATTGATAGTGTCGCATAAAGCTGTGATCTTATTCAGATTTTTAAACAAACGTTTCATTAACAGAGGCTCTCCCGTATGGCACACAGAAAAAAAACTGAATCATCGGCGATGGCCATTCATAAATAAAAGAAACGGAGGTGTTATGATGCTGCTGCAAATATTAGTCGGGGGATTATTTGTTTTTATTGTTTTCTTTCTGGTGTTCAGGGGAATCAAATCGGGCCATTTGCCCCGTCATGATGACCAGCCGCCGGAAGATGAGGAAAGAAAAGATGAGTCATGACAGAATGCAATTCACCCGTTTGCCGACAAAAGAGGATGGCGGAACCATCCTCTTTACTGCTCAGCCGTTCGTGTCTCGGTTTTCGGACTGCCTCTGTGCTTGTCCTTTAAATCCTGTTCAATTTCCTCAAGGCTTTTTCCTTTTGTTTCTGTTACTTTAAAGAAAACGAACAGGAATGCAGCGATTCCTATTGCCGCATAACAAAGGAACAAGCTGCTGATACCCATCTTTTCGAGAAGAATCGGAAAGCTCAAAGTCACAATTAAATTGCCGGTATGGAGCATTAACGTTGAGACCCCTGTTCCAATCCCTCTGACACGGAGAGGGAATAGCTCAGGCAGCATCACCCAGACGATCGGCCCCCAGCTGACCGCAAACACTACAATAAACACCCCTAAACAAATGACCGTTGTCCATGCCGCTTCAATCGTATCTCCAAAAAAGATGTTGGTCAGCGATAGCACGATCAGACTGATGACCATCCCTGCATTTCCGAATAATAAGAGCGGTTTCCGGCCGATCCGGTCAATAAAGCGGATGGCCACCAACGTCATGAGAACATTTATTGTCCCGATTCCGACCGTGCCCAAAATCGCGGCCGAATTTTCAAAACCGACATTCGTAAACGTTTTCGGTGCGTAGTAAATGATCGTATTTGTTCCGATAAACTGCTGAAGAAAGGCAAGTCCAAGCCCCGCAATCAATGCCGGACGCACCCATGGCTCCAATAATTCTTTTAGACCTCCCTGCTCCTGCCTTTCCGCTTCCTTGATCTCCTCTGCTTCCTCCTCAACTCGTTTTTCTCCTCTCATCCTGCTCAACACCGCTCTCGCTTGTTCTTCTTTTCCTTTTGACAACAGCCAGCGCGGACTTTCCGGCATGAAAAAAATGCCGATCAAGAGACCGATTGACGGTACAAGCGCCAAGCCGAGCATCCAGCGCCAAGCCCCAGCATCACTAAAAGCGTAGTTGATCAGGTAGGAAAGCAGAATTCCAATCGTAATCATCAGCTGGTTCAATGATGAAAGAGCGCCGCGGGATTCTTTTGGCGCAAGTTCTGATAGATACAAAGGAACGATCGTCGTTGAACAGCCTACTGCAAGGCCGAGCACGATTCTGAAAGCGACCATATATTCCGTGCTCGGCGCCAGCGCCGTTCCAAGGCCGCCGATACAAAACAGCACCGCGGCTGACATAATCGCCTTCCGTCGGCCGAAGCGATCGGTCAGCCTGCCTGATAAACCGGAGCCGAAAATCGCCCCGATTAAAATAGAGCTGACAACCAGCCCTTCGGTAAAAGCATTCAGCCCAAGCTCCTCTTTCATATAGAGAATCGCCCCGGAAATGACACCCGTGTCATATCCATAAAGCACTCCGCCCAAGGCTCCAAAAAAATAAAGCCAGGCATTCGATCTCTTTTTCTTCATGAATAAATCCTCCTTCAGCGCCTCAGCTTTTATGAATCTTTTACCTCATCTCTCACTCTTCAAACATCAAATTCTCAATTCCATTAAAAGGAAGATAAATAAAATGAAACATTTTATGAGCTATAACGTCATATTAAGGCGGCTAAAAATAAACTGCCAAGCCATTTTCCAAAGACTACCCATGGTCAAAATGGAAATAATCCTGTAAAATCCAAGACTAGGAACCAATTAACTTTCATATCATAATTTTCACTTACTTTAGCAATAATGGTACGTTTCAATAAATTGAAAGAGGAGTTTATCGAATGCTACGATCGCAACGAACGAAGAAAAAAAGGTTAAAGAAATGGGTCAAATACTCACTATTTTTCATTGTTTTGCTTTTAACGGCGACAGCGGCCGCAGGCGGCTATGCCTACTATAAAATTGCCAGTGCTTCAAATGAAGCACAGGTCAGCCTTTCAAGGGGAAAACAGTCTGTTAAACGGATTAAAGAGTTCAACCCTAAAAAAGATAACTTCTCCATTCTGATGATGGGGATTGACGCACGTCCGGGACAGAGCATGGATAAGGAACGAAGCGACGCAATGATCCTGGCTACGTTCAATCGAAAAGACAAATCGGTCAAGCTTTTGAGCATTCCAAGGGATTCATATGTGAATATCCCCGGACGCGGCTATGATAAAATCACCCATGCCCATTCGCTCGGCGGACGTGACCTGAGCGTAGAAACCGTCGAGAATCTGCTCGACATTCCTGTCGATTATGTCATTGATGGAAACTTTTCGGCTTTTGAAGAAGTCGTCGATGAGCTGGGCGGTGTTCCGGTCAACATTAAAAAGGAATATATCGTGAAGCAAATTACAAAAGATACAAAAGGGAAGGTTAATTTAAAAACCGGCGAACAGATGCTTAACGGCGAAGAAGCCTTGGCGTATGTCAGAACGAGAAAAGCCGACACCGATTTAATGCGTGGGCAGCGGCAGATGGAAGTGATCAAAGCGGTCATCAATAAATCCAAATCGCTGACATCAATTCCTGCATACGACGATATCCTGGATACAGTCGGGAAAAACGTCTCGATGAACCTGTCGCTGAATGATCTGATCGGACTGATTCCGTTCGTCTCATCGCTCGAATCAGTCGAGACTCTGCAGTTGAAAGGCAGCGATTATAAACCGGGGAAAGTTTACTATTATCAGCTTGATCAGGAAAGCCTTGCGGAAATCAAGCAAGAATTAAAACAGCAGCTGGACTATTGATTTAAAAAAGGATGATCACGCATCATCCTTTTTTCTGTTCTATATTTACTATTGAAAAAATTTAAATTTAGGTTTAGCCTTTTACATAATATATCATTCAGGGAATACTGCTGGGAGAGATAGTTGTTTTTCGCCTTTGAAAAACGGTAAACTGCTCCTATAGGAGGTTATATTTACATAATGAGATTAATTGCGATCGATTTAGACGGAACCCTTTTAAACACTGAAAGCAAAATTTCTGCTGAAAATCGGGCGGCTATTAAAAAGGCGCTCATCTCCGACTGCATTGTGACGATTTGTACAGGAAGAGCAACCTTTGATGTAAAAGCGCTTCTGAATGATTTGGATATTCCGATTATCGCCGCCAACGGAGGCACGGTTCATGATTTTAATTATAAACTGTTAAGCCGGACCTTAATGGATCGGGAGACCGGAAAAAAGGCGGCTCAATACTTAACAGACCAACATATTTATTTTGAAGTATATACGGATGATGCCCTCTTATCTCCTTTTGACGGCCGCCAGAAGCTTGAGGCCGAGCTTGATATTGCAGTAAGCGCCAATCCGAATGAAGACAGGGATACGCTTTGGCAGGGCGCACTGACTCAGTTCAAACAATTCGGCATTAAACCGGTTCCTGATATACGCGACGTTTTTAACGGAAGCGAAAATATTTATAAGCTGCTGTGCTTTTCATTTGATTTGGAGAAACTCAAAAAAGCGAAAGAAGACTTATCCGCTTATTCCAAACTCGGACTCACTTCTTCCGGAAAGCATATTATCGAAATTCTGCCTGATGAATCCGGCAAAGGCCATGCTTTAAGAAAACTGGCCAAGCACTATGGGATCGAGAAAAAAGACATCTACGCCATCGGCGACAGCCCGAACGATTTATCAATGTTTGAAGAAGCCGGCCACCGGATCGCGATGGGGAATGCAATCGATGAATTAAAACATATGAGCACATTCATCACGAAAAGCAATGATGAAAATGGTGTCGCTTATTTCATCAATAAACTGCTGGAAAATGAATATCACTAATGCAGAAAACCGCTTGAGACGACTCAAGCGGTTTTGGCTGCATATTTTACTGAATTCTGACGCTTCCGGCGTATTTATCTTTCCAATAAGCACTTGTCTCCATATCTGCTGTCGTCACACCGGAAGACAAGGTGACAAGAACGACCTGTCCGTTTCCGATGTAGATGGAGGGAATAAGGACAGTGGTTCCTTTAAAGAAAACGATGTCTCCCGGCTCGAGGTCTTGTTTTGTGATCCGCTCGCCTGCATTGTACTGTTTATCGGCATAACGGGGAAGCTCAACTCCCGCGGCCGTTTTGTACACATACTGGATGAATCCAGCTGTATCAAAACCATCCTGAGGCGTTGTTCCGCCTTTTTTGTAGTCAACTTCGCCAATATGCTTAATGGCTTCAGAAACAATTGGATTATCCGGCAAGGACAAACGATCAAAACGGCGGATGCCCGTAAATTTCTTTTGCCAGTATGAAGCAGACAAGTAAGAGATCGTCACTTTATTTGAACGGCTTGCATGAATAAACCGGCCGCCCCCGGCATAAATACCGTTATGGGAAATTCCCGGCTTATAGGTGTTGCTGAAAAACACAACATCTCCGGGCTGTATATCTTCCAGCTCCACTTTTCGGCCGACTGCCCATTGCTGTTCTGCCGATCTCGGCAAATACACGCCGAGCATCTCTCGAAAGACATATTGAGTCAGCCCTGAGCAATCAAAGCCAAGATCAGGAGAAGCACTTCCAAACTCATACGGAACCCCGATGTAATCGAGCGCTTTTTGAACAACGGGATCTTTTGAAACCGCCGGTTCTTTTGTTATTCTTTTTGCCTCGTCATAGCCGGAGCTCCAATAGGCGCTGCCTTCCAGCTTTGTTATTGAAACCCCGTTCGATTTTGTGCTGTGAATGATTTGATCATTCCCTAAGTAGATAGCGACATGGGTCGGGGCGTCTGATTCAAGGGCGGCGTTTTTAAAAAAGACAAGATCGCCCTGTTCGAGCTTGTTACGGCTCACGCTTGTCCCGAGATTCGATTGTTCTTTTACCGTTCTCGGAAGCGAAATGTCCAGCGACTGAAAGACATACTGTACAAAACCGGATGAATCAAATCCGGTTTTAGGCATTTCCCCGCCATAGCTGTATTTAACGCCTTCCAGCTCTTTTGCGGTTTCAGCAATATATTCACCAGTTGTATGGGCTTGTACAGTTTTTCCACCTGTCAAAAACGAAGAAATCCAAAACAACGCAACTCCAAATAGCAAAAACAACTTTTTGTTTGCCGTTTTTTTCTTCAATTGATCTGTTCCTCCTCTTCTTTTCTCTTTCATCGGCAGTGAATTGGGATATTTAAAGGGGCAGCTTTTTCAGCATGTCAAACGAATGATGAGAAGAAACGCGAGACACTTATGCTTTAGCTTTTGTGGACAAACTAAAAACGAAAAAATCATAACGAAGGGACTTGTTCTTAAGAAGGTCATATACATGTGGTGTTGTTCCATCCTGATTTAAAAAAAGGTGCTGCATGCGTTTTTTCCAAAAAAAAGAAGCCTGATCGCTTATTTAGCACTTGCCGCAATTTCTTCTTACTTTAAGTTCAGTTTTCATCCCTTAAAAAGAATACAATAAACATCGCCTATAACCAACCCCAAAACCGTACATATATCCTCCTGAATTTATGTAAAACTTTTTTCCCTGATTGGTTAAGGAATTTGTCGCACACCTGAGATTCCCGAAGGCTGGGTGAGACTTGGAGCACTGTCGCACGCAAAAAATCCCATCATCAAAAAAGAGAGTGCCTTGCACTCTCTTCTCCTGGCTACTGTTTGCTTCCTTCTGTGATATCTTGCTGATTTACCTTTTGAATCTCAGTTGAAATTTTTGTTTTTTCATCGTTTGTCAGTTCATCAGAGTATTTAAAAGCGGACATGAATGCCATGATCAGTACCAATCCTACAAACGGCCATATCGCTTTGACAAATTTCATTTTTTCGTCACTCCGTTTTCATTATTTTTCAGTTTGTCTGTATGATCGACTTCAAAAGTCAATTTTCCGTTTTCCTCTTTCCAATCGAGGTTTGTACCCTTTGTCAACTGGCGGAAAATCGATTTTCGCTGTAAGAAATCGTTCTTGCCTAAAGGTGTCGGCGTTGCTTCTCGGATATTGAGAGGCGTTACCTCAAAACGGCCTTTGCCATCGTTCATTAAATGGTACTGAACAAGCGCGCTGTCGCGTGTTCTTGTCCAGCCCTGATCAAATACGAAATTGCCCAGGCTGTAGAAAATGACAGTGTCTTTATACACTTCAATCGGTTCAAGAACATGGGGATGAGCGCCTAAAATAACGTCTGCTCCGGCATCGGCGATCGCTTTAGCCAAGTCCTTCTGCCTGTCATTCGGTTCATTGTCATATTCCTGTCCCCAGTGAACATGGACAATGACAAGGTCCGCTTTTTTCGATGCCTCTGCAATCATTGGAATAAAAATCTTCGGACTAAGCGGCAGCACTCCGCCTTTGTTCTTTTTGGCTGTAAAGTTTTTTGTATAGGTGTCTGTGAAACCAAGCGTTGCGATTTTTACGCCGTTCACATCCTGGTATGATACATGCTTCTTCGCATCGCTTAGATTTTTGCCGGCTCCCACAAGGTCCATATCCTCTTGTGAAAACTTATCAAGCGTATCCTTCAAACCGTTTTGTCCATAATCCATCGCATGGTTGTTGGCGAAATTCAGTACATTGAAATTCATCTTTTTTAATGTTTCTACAGATTCTTGATTGGTTTGCAGGTGAATGTTCTTGTCTGCCTGCTGATAGTCGCTTTCATTGGTTACGGGATTTTCAAAGTTTCCTGTTATAAAATCTGACACATTAAAATATGGTTTTACATTTTTGAAAACACTTTCCGGACCATGCAAGTTCGTTACTTTTTCTACATTTCTTCCCATCATGATATCTCCGACAAAGGTAGCCGTAAGCTTGGCATCCTCTTTTTCGGCCATTTGCGAAGGAGTTTTGGCGCTTCCAATCCAAGTAAAGACAAACATCAGACAAAAAATAGCGGGCAATACGATAAGCACGTGTTTATGTGTTTTCTTCTTCTCCTGCTTTGTCAGCTTCAGCAGTTTTTCCTGAAAGTTCAGTTGTTTTTTCATCTTTTTGACACACCTAACTTTAGATTAGATAGTAAGCATACATAATGGCGAATGTTGCTCCGCTTAGTAAAAGCGTGCTTCCCAGCGTAATAGTTAACCCCTGTCTTTGAATGGTATTTGCGATCAGACCTGGAACGATGATTCCGATTCCTCTGAATTCCGCAATTTCAAACGGCATCACCGGATATATAAAATCAAATCCGATTTTCAAAAGAATCCCGGTAATCAACATGGCTGCGAATTTTCTGCGTCCGTAAAGAATCATGATCTTTGAAAGTCCGTATTTGACGATGACGTATGTCAGAAGACTGACAAAGAGAACCAAAAGCATGAAGATCGGCTGATTAAACACGAGTCCTAAATAACCTGGTACGACAAGGCCCGCTGGTACAATTCCTGTTTTTTCTGCAAAAATTAAACTGAGTAAGACTCCTAATATGAGGGCGATATATAAATCTGATCCAAACATTGTGTATTCTTCCTCCTAGCTAACAAGCTGCTTAATCTTGTAATCTTGTATTTTTTCAATGAGAGGTTCCGCCGCACCGTGAATATTTCCGACTCCGTAAATGACGCGACCCTCCAGCTTATTTTTTAGCATGAACATAATTTCGTCTGTTGTTTTGTGCTCAAAATCAAACAGCTTGTCCGCAGGAATTTTGCCTGCTTCATACGCTTTGACGATCGGCTCTGTCGTTTCGCCAATCAGCACAAGTTCACTGGCTTCTATATAAGGAAGAACATCTTCCGCAAATTGCTGTGTTCTGTCTACCCTGTCGGCGCGGCAATTCATGATAATGATCGGCTGATCTGTAGGATAGCCCATTTCTTTCACGCGCTTCCATATGTTTAAAGTAGAAGATGCGTCATTGGCTGCAAAACCATTGACAAAGTGGCCGGGGTTTTTGGCATTCATCAGCGGCAGAACCCTCATCGCTCCTGGATCAGGCGGCGCATTCAGCATGCCTTTAAAGGCCGTTTCTTCATCAATTCCCAAAGCTTGTGCGACACCGAGAGCGAGCGACGCATTATCAGGAAACACCATGTATTCAAACTGGCGGAGATAGTCATCAGATATTTTAGAGTTGTCCGCGATCATGACTTTTGTGTTCCTTTCTTTTGCAACTTCTTTAAAGAATTCGGTATACTCACTATCAGTAATCACCAAGTGACCATTATAAGGAATTGTTGCCGTGAAAGCTTCTGCGATTTCATCCAAAGTCGGCCCCATCACATCCATGTGATCCTCAAGTACGTTGACGATCACGCCGATATTAGCCTGAAGCAATTCTTCCTGAAAGATGATTTGGTAATCAGGGTTGACAGCCATACATTCACTGACGATTGCATTGGCTCCTCTTTCCACCGTCTCTTTCATAACTTCCTTCTGCTCCCCGATGTTCGGCCCTTGAGGCTTTCTCTTAATCGGCTTTTCTTCCGGTGTGTCCCAATAGATCATCCTTGCATCAGTCCCGGTTGTTTTTCCCACTGTTTTGTAGCCTGCTTCCATTAATATTCCTGTTGTCAATCTTGTCACCGTGGACTTTCCGCGTATCCCGTTGATGTTCACTCGGACTGGCAGCGCATCGATGTTTTGCTGATGGCGCCTTTTTTCATAAATGCCGATCCCAACAACGACCGCACAGGCTAATAGCATTACCCACATTGTTTGTCTACATCTCCTTCTTGGAATCTGATATGTAAATTCATTCATCAGTATATAGGTTCAATATGAAATCACAATCGGCATTATGTAACAGAAGACGACTAAATTTTCCGTGACAAAGATCCCCTCGCTTACGTCACTATTTCCTATCCTTCCGTTGATAAATATGGAAATCGGTCATTCTTATATCCTACTAATTTTTTATAACATGTTTAAGAATGCGCTTTCAAAAATCAGCAAATCTGAATCTATACTTTTCTCCCTATTTTGATGAAAGGCTTAAAGATGATTCTCGGGTCCATCTTTATATGCCGCCCCTTCCTTTACAGATGGGAAAACAATAGGCTTCGCTGCCGCCTTTATCTATTTTCACTATTTTTCTACGGGTCAAAAAGTCATCAATCATCCCTGTTTAAAAAATAGACGTCCTATGATATTCAGACTATACACTAAAATCTTAAAATCTCTTTCTTTGCAGGTCGGGATTCTTTAACAAATCCAAACAATTCTTAAGCCGTTCGATTCACCTTATTTTTTTCGTTTTTAGGTTATAATCCTAGGATTTAAAAAGCCGTTAATTTTTTTCAACTATAATTCATCAAACTTTAACATTTTTAATTTTTCTCATTATTCATATTGTTAATTTATTCGACAAATTTATAATTGATCAGCACATTCTCGGGACATTTTGATTAAATGAATAGGTTTTTTTCTATTGAATAAGATAACGAATTGATTGAGACGGTTTCTGCCGGAATTACTCTTCTTGTATTCCTGGACTGTTTTACAATGATGAACGCTCTTCAATTTCCCCAAATATAAGCCGCTTCTTTCTATCAAATAAAGGCGTGTACACATGACAAAAAAAATTCGCGATACAGCATTTTTTTCATTGTTATTTGATATAGATCGTGATAATCTTTATGTAAACGGTTACACAAGGAAGGAGAAAGACCTCGGTGGCTACGATTAAAGACGTCGCACTTGCTGCAAAAGTATCCGTTGCTACGGTATCCCGTGTTTTAAACGAGACGGGATATGTCCATGAGGATACGAAAACCCGTGTGATGAAAGCGATGGAAGAATTGAATTACCGCCCGAATGAGGTAGCCAGGTCTCTCTATAAAAGAGAATCCAGACTGATCGGACTGCTGCTTCCCGACATTACAAACCCATTTTTCCCTCAATTGGCCAGGGGGGTTGAAGATGAAATCCACCGAAACGGATTCAGGCTGATATTCGGAAACAGCGATGAAAATCTGGAGAAAGAACTGGATTACCTGCAGACATTTAAGCAAAATCATGTCGTCGGTGTGATCTCGGCTACGAATTATCCTGATGCATCAAACTACAAAGACTTGTCGATGCCGATCGTCTTTCTTGACCGAACTGGAGAAAATGCCCCCTCCGTGTTTGCGGACAGCAAGCAAGGCGGCCGGATCGCTGCTTCGGAAATCATCCGAAGAAACGCCTCACGCATCACCCTGATCAAAGGGCCGGGCCACTTGCAGACTGCAAAAGACCGCTTTAACGGAGCGCTTGAGGTTTTAAGCGGAGCAGACGTTGATTTTCATGTCATGAAAACCGAAACATTTTCTTTTCAAGAAGCACAAAAGCGGGCGGCTGACTTATTTTCCATCTATCCTGAGACAGATGGTATCATTGCAAGCAATGACATTGTGGCAACTGCCGTTTTGCATGAAGCGCTAAAGCGGAAGATCAAAGTTCCCGACGACCTGCAGATCATCGGTTTTGACGATATTCCGCAAAGCGAATTGCTTTTCCCTCCCTTATCGACAATCAGACAGCCGGCATATCAAATGGGAATAGAAGCCGCAAAATTGCTGTTAAGATTAATGAAAGATGAATATATTGAACAATCGGCTGTACAAATGCCGGTCGCTTTTATTGAAAGACAAACGACTCGAAAGGCGGATGACAATGAGTAAAATATGCGTGATTGGCAGCTCTTCAATGGATTTAGTCGTAACATCGAAAAAACGACCGAAAGCCGGAGAAACGGTGCTTGGAGATTCATTTAAAACCGTTCCCGGCGGAAAAGGAGCTAACCAGGCTGTGGCTGCCGCCAGACTCGGTGCTGAAGTTTGTATGATCGGATGTGTAGGTGATGACCATTACGGAAAAGACATTCTCGATAATTTCATAGCCAATGGCGTTTTGACAGACTATGTGGAACCGGTTACAGGTCAAGAAAGCGGTACCGCTCATATCGTACTCGCCGAGGGAGACAACAGCATTATCGTCGTCAAAGGCGCAAATGATCATGTCACACCTGAATATGTTCAACAAGCACAGCCTGCATTAAAAGAGGCAGATATCGTTCTGATTCAGCAAGAAATTCCAGAGGAAACCGTTGATTATGTAAGCGGGCTGTGCAAGACTCTCGGCATTCCCCTCCTGCTCAACCCGGCTCCCGCCCGGCCGCTTCGCCGCGAAACAATTGAAAACGCGGCCTATATCACGCCGAATGAACACGAAGCGTCCATTCTCTTCAAAGGACTTTCTCAGGAAGAGGCATTACAGCGCTACCCCGGAAAACTGTTTATTACAGAAGGCAAGAACGGGGTCCGTTATCACAATGGACATGAAGAAAAGCTCATCCCTGCATTTCCCGTGGAGGCGATCGATACAACAGGAGCCGGGGACACCTTTAATGCCGGATTTGCCATCGCCCTATCTGAAGGAAAAGACATTGAATCCGCCCTGCGCTTTGCAAACCGGGCAGCTTCCTTGTCAGTGTTAAAATTCGGCGCACAAGGCGGCATGCCAAAAAGAGAAGAAGTGGAGCGTGAACTGTTATGAAAAAACACGGCATATTAAACAGCCATATTGCAAAACTGCTGGCCGACCTCGGACATACCGATATCATCGTCATCGCGGACGCCGGTTTGCCTGTGCCTCCCGGCGTTCCTAAAATAGACCTTGCTCTGAAACTTGGAACGCCAAGCTTTAAAGAAGTGACACGGCTTGTCGCTGAAGAGATGGCTGTGGAAAAAGTAACCGCTGCCAAAGAAATTGAAACCGCCAATCCGGTGCAGGCCGATTTTTTAAAAGAGCGGTTTTCTGACCAGCCGATTGAATATATCTCACATGAAGCATTTAAAAAGGCAACAAATCGAGCAAAAGCAGTGATTCGCACAGGTGAAGCAACACCTTATGCAAACTGCATCTTGCACGCAGGAGTGATCTTTTAGATGTTCTTATCCTTACATCTGGAAAGAAGGGGTAGCCAATGCATATTGAAATGAAAGGTATTTATAAGGCATTTGGTCAAAACCAGGTTTTGTCGGGTGTATCCTTCGAACTTCAGGAAGGTGAAATCCATGCCTTAATGGGAGAAAACGGTGCAGGTAAATCAACCTTAATGAATCTGTTAACAGGGCTTCATAAACTAGACAGCGGGACAATCAAGATCGACGGAATGGAAACGTATTTCACCGATCCGAAACAAGCTGAGCAAAACGGCATCGCCTTCATTCACCAAGAGCTGAACATTTGGCCCGAAATGACCGTATTGGAAAATTTATTTATCGGACGTGAGCTGTCTTCTAAACTTGGCTTTTTAAATAGCAAAAAAATGAAAGCGCTAGCAAAAGAACAGCTTGATAAACTGGGAGTCTCAATTTCTCTTGAAAAAGAAGCCGGACTCTGTTCCGTCGGCCAGCAGCAAATGATAGAAATCGCCAAAGCGCTCATGACAAACGCAAAAGTGATCATTATGGATGAGCCGACAGCTGCGTTGACGGAAAGAGAAATCAAAAAGCTGTTTGAAGTCATCGCATCATTAAAGAAAAATGGTGTCTCCGTCGTCTACATTTCCCACCGCATGGAAGAAATTTTTACGATTTGCGACCGGATTACAGTCATGCGGGACGGAAAAACGGTGGATACAAAGGAAATACCCGATACCGATTTTAATGAAGTCGTGAAAAAGATGGTCGGCCGGGAGCTGACCGAACGCTATCCTGAAAGGAATCCAAACCCGGGAGAAGTTGTCCTCGAAGTCAAGCATGCATCTAAAAAAGGCGTCTTCCAAAATATCAGTTTCAGTGTACGCGCCGGTGAAATCGTCGGGATATCTGGACTGATGGGTTCAGGACGGACAGAAATGATGAGAGCCATTTTCGGCCTTGATCCGCTTGATTCAGGAGACATTTTGATTAACGGCAAAAAAACCGCGATCAAAAAGCCGGGCGACGCCGTTCAAAAAGGACTCGGTTTTATCACCGAAAACCGGAAAGACGAAGGGCTCGTACTTGATGCATCCATAAGGGACAACATTGCCCTGCCTAACCTCGCCAGTTTTTCTCCGAAGGGATGGATCGATCGTAAAAGCGAGCAGGAATTCGTTGACCTCATGATCAAACGGCTGACGATCAAAGCGGATTCACGAGAAATCCATGTGCGCAACCTTTCAGGAGGAAACCAGCAAAAGGTGGTCATCGCCAAATGGATCGGCATCGGTCCGAAGGTGCTCATTTTGGATGAGCCGACACGAGGCGTCGATGTCGGTGCAAAAAGGGAAATTTATCAGTTGATGAATGAGCTGACAGACCGCGGCGTCGCCATCTTAATGGTCTCTTCAGAACTTCCCGAGATTCTCGGAATGAGCGACCGTGTGCTCGTGGTGCATGAAGGGACGCTCAGCGGTGAATTATCAAGAAAAGACGCGACTCAAGAACGGATTATGACACTCGCTACAGGAGGGCGGTAACATGAATCATCAATCGGCTAAAGATATTGGAAAAAGCCTTAATGTCGACTCTGTTTTGCAAAAGCTCGGCCCGTTTCTCGGCCTGATTATTCTCGTTGTCATCGTATCAATATTAAATCCGAGCTTTTTAGAACCATTAAATATTTTAAACCTGCTAAGACAAGTCGCTATCAACGGACTGATCGCATTCGGCATGACCTTTGTCATTCTGACCGGCGGGATCGACCTATCCGTCGGTGCGATTCTCGCATTATCAAGCGCTTTAATCGCGGGAATGACCGTCGGGGGCATCGATCCTATTTTCGCCATCATCATCGGCTGCCTGATCGGAGCCGTGCTTGGAATGGTAAACGGACTCTTGACCACAAAAGGTAAAATGGCTCCATTTATCGCAACACTGGCCACAATGACCATTTTCCGCGGGCTGACGATGGTCTATACAGACGGAAATCCGATTACAGGGCTCGGCAATCATTACGGCTTTCAGCTTTTCGGCCGCGGATACTTTTTAGGCATTCCCGTCCCTGCCATCACCATGGCGGCAGCCTTTATCATTCTTTGGGTGATTCTTCATAAAACACCCTTCGGACGCCGCACATATGCGATCGGAGGAAACGAAAAAGCAGCGATGATTTCAGGAATTAAAGTGTCCCGGGTCAAGATTATGATTTATTCCCTTGCCGGCCTTTTATCCGCTTTGGCAGGAGCCATTTTGACATCGCGCCTGAACTCAGCCCAGCCGACGGCGGGCACCTCCTATGAACTTGACGCCATCGCCGCTGTCGTTTTAGGCGGAACAAGCCTTGCCGGAGGAAGGGGCCGGATTGCCGGCACACTGATCGGCGTACTGATTATCGGAACATTAAACAACGGTTTGAACCTGCTTGGCGTCTCTTCCTTTTTCCAAATGGTCGTCAAAGGTATTGTCATACTGATCGCAGTCTTGCTCGACCGCAAGAAATCCGCATAAGGAGGGCTATATTGATGAAAAAAGTACTAACGGCTCTTACAGCATTGATGCTTCTGTTTCTGTCAGCCTGTTCATTGGAGCCGCCGGAATGGGCAAAGCCCAAAAAAGAAAAAGGCACAGATATTAAAATCGGCTTATCCGTCTCAACTCTGAAAAACCCGTTCTTCGTTTCTTTAAAAAACGGTGTCATCAATGAAGCGAAAAAACAGGGCATCGAAGTGATCGTCGTTGATGCACAGGACGATTCAGCCAAACAGACGAACGATGTAGAAGACCTTCTTCAGCAAGGCGTGGACGCTCTATTAATCAATCCGACGGATTCCTCGGCGATTTCTACGGCAGTTCAATCCGCCAACTCGCTCGGTATTCCGGTCGTTACCCTTGACCGCTCCGCTGAAGATGGAAAGGTGGAAACGCTTGTCGCTTCAGATAATGTAAAAGGCGGACAAATGGCAGCCGATTATATCGTGAAACAGCTCGGGGAAGGCGCAAAAGTTGCTGAACTGGAAGGTGTACCCGGAGCGTCGGCGACGCGGGAACGCGGCTCAGGCTTTCATAAAACAGCTGATCAAAAGCTGAATGTCATTGCAAAGCAAACGGCAGACTTTGACCGAACAAAGGGATTAAACGTCATGGAAAACCTTCTGCAAGGAAACCCGGATATTCAGGCCGTGTTCGCTCATAATGACGAAATGGCCCTCGGTGCGATTGAAGCGATCAGAAGCTCCGGAAAAGACATCCTTGTCGTCGGATTTGACGGAAATGAAGATGCGGTCAAATCCGTTAAAGCGGGAGATATGGCGGCCACGATCGCCCAGCAGCCGGAATTAATCGGAAAGCTCGCAGTCCAGGCGGCGAGGGACATTCTAAACGGCGAAAAGATAGACAAAACCATCCCGGCGCCGCTGAAGCTGAAGGCGAAAAAATAAACAGAGCGAATCAGACCTCTTGGTGAAAGGAGGTCTGATTTTCATGTGCGAACAGCTTTTCAACAGTCTCCATAAACGCATTTGCAGCCAGGCTTAAATAGCAGTATTCTGAATAAGCAAACACAAGGGTCCGGGTTGGTTCTGGTTCTAACGGGACATAGCCGATCTTTGCGGATGCTTCTCTGATGACCATCTGAGGCACGATCGTTACACCCATACCGTATTCAACAAGCGACTGAGCGGTTTCGATGCTGCTTGTTTTGAATGTTTCCTTCGGCTTAAATCCCGCTTTTGCACACAAATCAAGCACCGTCCTGCGGAATCCGTATCCTTCTTTTAATAAAATAAAGGGAACATCTTCGGCCGCCTTTAATGGAACGGCCGTTTTTTCCGTTTCTTTGCGAACGGAGTAAATAAATGATTGCATTTGTTCAGTCATCCAGCTTTGCTTCTCAAATGGAATGGCCAAAAACAGCGGCTCTGTCAATATTGGAACGGTGGCCAGCCGTTCATTGTCGATGGGCAGCGGCAAAATCGACAGATCGATCTCACCGTTTTCTGTCATTTGCTCTAATACCGCAGGCGATTCTTCTATCAACTGGATGTGCACGTTCGGATACTTCTCCAAAAACGTTTTTAACAGCGGCGGAAGGAGATATCCACCCGTCACTGCTGGAATGCCGATCGATAGCTCTGTCCCCATTTCCTGAAGCTGATCCTGCATTTCGCGCAGCAGATCATCCCTTGCCCGCAATATCTCTTGGGCTCTTCGAATAAATCGTTTTCCTTGGGGAGTCGGAGACACGCCACCCCTTTTCCGGTAAAACAGAGGAAAGCCGAGCTCGTTCTCTAATTTTTTGATTTGCTGGCTCAGCGAGGGCTGAGCGATATGAAGGCTGTCAGCCGCTTTTGTAAAACTGCCTTTGTTATAGATTTCAGCTGTATATTCAAAAAGCCTCATGTCCATGTTCCTCACCTCCATAGTTTCAGACTATCATTTTCATATATTTTATATCTTAGACTTATATATGTCGATTTCGTTACCATGAAACCATAACCGTAAAGGGAGGATGCTATTCATGAAAACGAGCGCTCAGAAGCAATTTTCGAAAAACCCTGACCAATATCGGGATGAACCGTTATTTTCAGCGGGAAAGGACCTTGAAGCAATGGTCAACAGTGTGTCTCTTAAAGGAGATGAAGCCCTGCTTGATGTCGGAACAGGAGCGGGACATACGGCCCTTGCTTTTTCACCCCTTGTGAAGCATTGTACAGGGCTCGATATTACCGAAGAAATGGTGAAGACCGCTGCCCTTTTTGCCAAAGAAAAAAACGCCGGCCATGTGCGATTTCTTCAGGGGAATGCTGAAAAGCTGGATTTTGATGATGCTTCTTTTGATATCGTCACATGCCGTTTTGCAGCGCACCATTTCTCTGACGTCCGCCGGGCAATGACCGAAATCGCCCGCGTTTTGAAACCAGGCGGAAGCTTTATCCTGGTGGATCACTATGCACCTGAAGACAAGTCCCTCGATCAGTTTATCAATCGGCTCAATCAAATGAGAGATCCGTCACATGTACGGGAATATGCTCTTGCCGAATGGAACAGCTTGTTTGAAGAAAACGGGCTGGACTACATCGAAAAGCAGAAGTGGAACATCCCTATTGAATATGAAAACTGGATTCGCCGCGGAGCCGTCCCGGAAGAAAGAAAATCGAAAATGATCGCTCATTTGGCGGAAGCATCCCGGGCATGCCGTGATGAGTTTGAAATTGTTCACGGCGAAAACGGCCATCCGCTCTCTTTCAAACTGAAAGGGATATTGATTTCAGGGAGAAAACGCTGACCGACGAAAAAAGCCCTCTTACTGGAGAGGGCTTTTTTTCATTCCGGATTTCCTTCTGTAGCTTCAATTCCAGCCACAAGATCATGGCTGCTTAAGTCCGCTTTTAAGAAATCCTTCGTATTCGGCAGTCTAAGGTTCATGTTCAGTTTTTGGGAAATCTGAACCGTACATTCTTCAATTTCATAATCAAATACATGGCCGCCGGCATTGCGCTCTTCGTCAATAAAATGAAGATGAAAGCCCGATACGGCGATGCCGTGGGCATATTGCGGCGTCCAGAAGCCGACGATTGTCCCTTTGATGTCGTTAAAATCAAAGATCGGCTGGGATTTCACCGCTTCAACCATTGGCTCGTACGGCTTTTCTTGCAATTCAACCGTTCTCGTTTTTACTTTTTTAAAGACTCCGTCCAGACGGATCGCATAAAACAAGTTTTCGCTCGGCATGATCAGGTTCATCTCTTTTTCAAACGCTTCAAGGGTCATCCGCTGTTTGATCTCATGGTAGACATCCGGACGGAAGAACGTCAGCGAGCAAAATGGAGAACAGTCGCTTTCTTGAACAGGATAGGCTTTTCCATCTGAACGGAGGCGGTAAAACTCACCGTCAAATCCGATCAGTTCCCCGTCCAGCTGATTAAACGTGCCGATCCCGAAATCGCCGTGCTCCTTTGCTTCCGACATGTAAAAATCACCGTCATAAATGCCGTCCAGCAAGGAAACCATTGTTGAAACCTGATAGACTTGGTCGAGATTTTTATCGACCGGTTGAATGACTTTTTGCTTGCTTATACTTTTCATTTTCCTCTTTTCACTCCCTTGATTGATTTATGATGACTGGACATGCTGTGATCAAGATTGATTAGAGGTTTGCTTTTTTATTTGTTCCTCAAATGCTTTTGGAAAACACTGGTCAGCCAAATGAACATTGTCGCTGTAATCAACCGGAATATCAATGACAACAGGCCCCTCTGCATCAAGACCTTTTTGAAGCACATCTGCGAGCTCATCAGGAGAATTGACCCTCAGACCTTTTGCACCAAAGCTTTCAGCGTATTTTACAATATCTATTCCGCCAAAATCGACTCCGGACGTCCGGTTGTATTTCATTTCCTGCTGGAACCCCACCATATCATATGTGCTGTCATTCCAGACAAGATGAACGATCGGCGCTTTCAATCTGACCGCTGTTTCCAGCTCCATCGCTGAGAACAGGAAGCCGCCGTCGCCAGAAACAGACACGACTTTTTGCCCCGGATTGACAAGGGTTGCAGCAATCGCCCAAGGCAGAGCAACGCCAAGCGTCTGCATACCGTTTGAAATCAGCAGTCCGAGCGGACGGTAGCAGCGGAAATATCTCGACATCCAAATGGCATGGGAGCCGATGTCACATGTGACAGTGATATCATCGCTCACTAAATTGCGCAAATCCTGAATGATTTGCAGCGGATGAACGAGATCCGCTTTGTTCTCTTTTGGAGGCTCGCTTTGTTCCTTCAGTGCTTTCTGTAATTGCTGAAGCAACGTTACGAACGATTTGTCAATTGAAACCGGCAGAGAATCATGTTCAATATGATCCAGCGTTGTCGCAATATCACCGACAAGCTCAATGTCAGGCTGATAGTCATGATCAATGTCAGCTTGAATTTCATCCAGGTGAATAATGCTTCGCTCACCTTTTCCATTCCACAATACCGGATCGTATTCAATCGGATCATAACCGATCGTCAGTACGACATCGGCTTTTTCCAAGAGAATATCTCCGGGCTGATTGTGGAATAAGCCGATTCGTCCGAAGTATTGGTCTTCTAAATCATGTGAAAGCGTTCCAGACGCCTGATATGTTTCAACAAACGGCAGCTTCACTTTTCTCAGCAATCGGCGTACCGCCTCCACTGCTTCAGGTCTTCCGCCTTTCATGCCGACAAGTACGACGGGAAGGTTTGCATTGTGGATTTTCGCGATTGCCGCGCTGATTTGTTTATCTGGAGCCGCACCCATTTTCGGCGCCGGCATGGTTCCCACCGGTTTGGCGGTTGCCGGACCTGATGTCACGTCCTGCGGAAAGCTGAGAAAGGCTGCGCCGGCCTGTCCAGAAGCCGCCGCTCTGAACGCATTGGTCATGGCTTCAGGAATATTATTAGCATCCTCTACCTCTGCGCTGTATTTTGTAATCGGCTGAAACAACGCCGCGTTATCCATCGACTGATGAGTTTTCTTGAGACGATCCGCTCTTTTTACAGCACCCGCTAGGGCAACAACCGGATCTCCTTCTGTATTGGCTGTTACAAGACCGGTAGCTAAATTAGACGCTCCCGGACCTGAAGTCACCAGGCAAACACCGGGCTTTCCAGTCAATCGTCCGACTGCCGCCGCCATAAATGCTGCATTCTGCTCGTGCCGGCAAACGATCAATTCAGGCCCCTTGTCTTTCAACACGTCATATACCGCATCGATTTTTGCTCCCGGAATACCGAAAACATGAGTGACACCTTGCTGAATGAGACTGTCCACCACAAGCTCTGCTCCTCTTACCGTAAGAGTTTCATTTTTAGCGGCTACATTATTCAAAGCCCCTCACTCCTTCATTTTCATTCGTTTACAATGAATTTTTAATAAATTTATTGTATTATTAAATATACATCTTGTGGAAATTGTTTTCCAATACTTCTTTGTCTTACAATTAATATGTAAAACGACTGAAATCGCATTCAGAAAGGAATGAGTGAATAATGGAGCTGCGCCACCTTCGTTACTTTATGGTTGTAGCCGAAGAGCTGCATTTCGGAAAGGCAGCTCTTCGGCTGCAAATGACCCAGCCTCCGCTCAGCCAGCAAATTAAACAGCTTGAAAATGAAATTGGCGTTACCTTGCTGAAGAGATCAAAAAGAGCCGTCAGACTGACGGCGGCAGGCGGTGTTTTTTTAAAACAGATCAAGGAAGGCCTTTCCCAGATTGACCAGGCGGTCGACATGGCCCAGCGTACAGCCAGAGGTGAGCTGGGCAGGCTCGTGATCGGCTTTGTCGGCTCTGCGACATTTGAGATCATGCCTCCCATCATCAGGGAATACCGAAACCAGTTTCCTTCGGTCAAAATTGAGCTGAGGGAGCTTTCAACTCCAAATCAAGTTAAAGCTTTATTAAACGGACATATCGACATCGGTGTACTGCACCCCCCGCTGGGAAACGATGAGCTGATAACAAATACAGTGAAGAAAAGCCATTGCGTACTCGCGCTTCCAAAACAACATCCGCTGACCAAAAAAACCCGGGTTGATTTGTTAGATCTTGAAGAAGAATCACTGATCGTCATTGCCAAAGAATCCTGGCCCTCCTTATACACCGAATTCAACTTTTTGTGTGAAAAGGCCGGATTCATCCCAAACATCGCCCAAGAAGCTACCGAATACCAGATGGTGATCGGTTTGGTGTCGGCCGGAATGGGGATCGCGGTCGTTCCGACGGCGGCCAAACGGCTATTTAATTTGGACGTTGTATACAAAGAAATCGAAGATCTGCCGCTTCGTGCTGAATGGGTCACTGCCTATAGAAAAGACAACCGAAATCCGGCTTTGAGACATTTTATAGATGTTTCGAACCACCGTTCAAATTAATAGACTGGTAGAAAACAAGAAAATCCCTCTTGACTCAACGAATGGTCGAGGGGGATTTTTGTTTGATTATTGATACATTTTCACGCGTTCTGAAAGATGAAAAAACCGGGGTTCTCCCGGTCACATTCCAATAGCGGCCCAGTCGCTTCAAGGATCGGTTCCCCCAAACTGGATGATTGCCGCATGCCTCATCAAAGGCACTCCCTCCTCTTTCCAGCAAGCTGTGCCCTGCAAGAGAAGCGAGATCATGCGGGCTGACAGGCCAAACCCCTTTTGATCTTTTGACATATCGTGGCTTGTATTCCTTGATGCTAGCGAAAGCCCTCATAACTTTTGTCATTAAGATTAATAAAGGAGATAAAATCATTCATATCGAAATTAAAGTTATGATACAATTTACAAAACGTTATTTTAAAACCAGAATTCATTTCGTTTTAAATCATAAGTAAGAGATTTCTACAGTGTGAAAGGAAGGTACCATTTATGAGCCTTGATTACCATATGCCAAATTTAATTCTTGATGAGACAGATAAAAAAATTCTTTCCATATTACATGAGGAAGGAAGAATTTCCTATACGGATTTAGGGAAGCGTGTGGGCCTCTCAAGAGTTGCCGTTCAGACAAGAATCAACAACTTGATCGAGGAAGGGATCATTGAGAGGTTCACAGCTGTTATCAACCCTGTAAAGGTGGGCATTCATGTATCAGTCTTTTTTAATGTTGAAGTCGAGCCTCAATATTTAGAGTCTGTCGCCGCCGCCTTGGAAAAAGAACCTGCTGTCACAAGCCTCTATCATATGACAGGTCCGAGCAAACTCCATATGCATGGAATCTTTGCCAATGATCAAGAAATGGAAGAATTTTTGACTAAGCGGCTCTATCCTTTGAAAGGAGTCGTCAGCGTTGACTGCCAGATGCTGATCAAGCGCTATAAAAGCCGCATGGGAATGAAGCTTTAAAACAGGAGGAGAAACTCATATGAAGCATCCTTATCGGGAACTGATCATCGCTATGGTGAGAACCGGTATATTGGGGTTTGGAGGAGGGCCTTCCGTCATTCCGCTGATCCGGCATGAAGCCGTCGCGACATTTAAATGGATAGATGATGATGAATTCGGAGAAATATATGCGATCGCCAACGCGCTCCCCGGACCGATTGCAACGAAAATGTCGGCTTATTTGGGGCACAAAGTAAAAGGCGTCCCAGGAGCGGTCGTCGCAACAGCAGCGCATATCATGCCGACCTGCATCGCCATGGCCGTCTTGTTTGCGGCCGTCAATGTGCTCAGCCATTCAAAAGTCGTAAGCGGAATGATCGGCGCGGTCACCCCTGTCATCGCCGTCATGCTCGGGATTATGGCTTATGAATTTGGTCAAAAAGCATTGAAGGGATTTGGCGTGTTTACAGGCGTCCTTTTCTTCATTCTTGCGTTCTTGGGCCTTCAGGTGTTTTCCATACACCCCGGCATCATTGTCGTGATTTTTTTAGCGTACGGCACATTCCACTTTAAGCTAAAAAGAAATTCGGAGCAGGAAAAGGATAAAGGAGTGTCCGCTCCATGATCCTATTATATTTGTTTTGGGCTTTCTTTATTGCCAATCTATTGGGCTACGGCGGCGGTCCCGCTTCGATTCCCCTCAATTTTGAAGAGGTTGTTCAGCACTTTCATTGGCTTTCAAAAGACGAATTTTCAAACATGCTCGCGCTTGCGAACGCCTTGCCCGGCCCGATCGCCACGAAAATTGCCGCTTTCGTCGGCTACAGTGTCCTTGGATGGCCTGGTGTCATCATCGCTCTCATCGCCACCGTCTTGCCTTCGGCTATCGCGCTGATTTTGCTGCTTAAACTGATCCGCCGCTTTCGCCAGTCGCCCGTTATCAAAGGCATGACACTGTCCGTTCAGCCCGTGATTGCCGTGATGATGCTTTTGCTGACATGGGAAATCGGCGGTGATGCGGTTCATTCTATCGGTCTGATCCAATCGATGGTGATTGCCCTGATATCATTAGCCGCATTGACGAAATTTCGCGTTCATCCCGCATTTCTCATTGCAGCGGCATTCGCTTACGGCGGACTGGTCATGCCGCTGCTTTAAAGAAGCGGACTGAGAGGCGGAGGCTGTCAAATATGAAGCGGGACAACCTGCCGTCTTCCTATCGAGTGATATTCGACTCCCGCTTCTGCAGCTTCCGTTAACTCAAAGCAGTTTCTCCCGTCAAAAACAACCGGTTCATCCATCAGCGTTTTGTAAGAATCTAGAGGGAAGGTTTTAATCATTTCCCAATCTGTTAAAATCATCACTGCATCTGCACCTTTTATCGCATCTTCAATCGTCTCTGCATATTGAACAGAGCTTGGCAAAACCTGTTTTGCATGTTTTATCGCAGCCGGATCAAATGCTTGAATGGAAGCGCCCATCTCAACTAATTTTTCGGCGATGTTGATGGAGGGCGCTTCCCTCATATCGTCTGTATTCGGTTTAAAGGCAAGGCCCAGCAGGGAGATCGTCTTGCCTTTTAATCCGCCAAGACGATCGGCCGCTTTTTGAACCAAAAGATTCTGCTGCTCATTATTCACTTTAATCACAGATTTAAGCAGCTCAAAATTATGCTCTACATGTCCGGCAATCTGGACGAGCGCATTTGTATCCTTCGGAAAACAAGAGCCTCCGTATCCGATCCCCGCTTTTAAAAACTGATGGCCGATTCTTTTGTCCTGACCCATTCCATATGCAACAGATTCAATATCGGCACCGATTTTCTCGCAAATATTTGATATTTCATTTATAAAACTGATTTTCGTGGCAAGAAATGCATTTGATGCATATTTGATCATTTCTGCGCTTCTTATATCCGTTTTAAAAACAGGGATGCGCAAGGGCTGAAAAACCTGTTCGAGTGCATCAGCCGTTTTGTCGTCATCAGCCCCGATCACGATGCGGTCGCCGTGGAATGCATCATAAATGGCAGACCCCTCACGCAAAAATTCGGGATTGGATGCTGCCGTTATCCGTATTCCTTCCTTTAAATGCCGTTTGATGATCGCGGAAATCAGATCGCTTGTGCCGACAGGAACAGTGCTTTTTGTCACCACAAGACAATCGCGCTGCACATGGCGTCCGATCATTTCCGCCGCCCCTTCAATAAAGCGGAGGTCGGACTGGCCGTTTTCTTTTTGCGGAGTCCCGACTGCAATGAATATCATCTCCGCATTTGCCAAGCCTTTATCAAATCTTGTTTCAAATGCCAGCCTTCGGCGGGTGAGATTTTTTTGGACCATCTCTTCAAGGCCGGGCTCATAAATCGGCGATATCCCTCCCCTCAACAACGCAATCTTTTTTTCATCGATATCAAGGCATGTGACATGATGGCCGATTTCCGCAAGGCATACCCCCGTCACAAGGCCGACATAACCGGTGCCGACAATCGAAATATTCATGCAGCTCCTCCTCTGACTGAATAATGCCGGCTTTGCGGAGCAAGGCGAGAGATCTTTTACAGCAGACCCAGCAGCTTTTTCTTTCTGACTGGAAGCGGCGGTTCTTTATGAATCCCCCGATTTTTCAAGAGAAGCCCGGCATTTTCTATAAACATACTCAAGAAGTCGCGGCCATATTCGTTTTCTACAGCATCAAAAAAGAAGGAACGTGTGGTGAGATTGTGGGCATCTGATGCGATAAAATGGACGAGGTTTGCTTCGATAAAACGGCGGGCCGCACTTTTGACGCTCCTCCCAAAGCGTCCGGCCAGACTTGAGCATGTTAGCTGTACACATGCGCCGTTTATGACCAGCCGATATAAAATGCCCGGGTTTTCCATGATTTCTATGTTTCGCTCGGGATGGGCAATAATCGGGATATATCCGTTTAACTGAAGATCAAACAGCAGCTTTTCCGCATAGCGCGGAACATGGTGGTAAGGAAGCTCTATCAGGACATACTTTGTATCAGCGAGACTGAGCAGCTTTCCGCGGCCAAGGTCGTCCTTCAATCCGCCATATAAACGGATTTCCTGACCTTGTGTGATGCTTAGCGGGATATTTTCTTGCTCTAGTCTGGCTTTTAATGTTGTGACGGCTGCGAGGATTGTCTCTTTTTGATTCATATATACGCCATTTTGATGGTGAGGTGTGGCGATAATGGTATGAATCCCTTGCCCAACGGCTTGTTTAGCCATTTCTACACTGTCATTCACACTCTTTGCTCCGTCATCAAGATCCGCAAGAATGTGGCAATGAATATCGATCATAACCGAACCTCCTTAAAACGACTGATCTTTTCCGATGAAGCTATTTAAATGCTCAGCCTGTCCTTTTTTCGGTTTGGTGTATAATATATTTCCTAATACGGATAGCTCCAGCTCCTTTTCAATGTCCTCTTCGTTTTTCACTGTGTTTTTCAAAAGTTCAAGAAGAAAAGCGAGCCCCGCCCCAAACAGCAGGCCGAATGCCGTAAAACCGGCAATATTAAACGTTTTGTTCGGACTGACCGGAGCCGGTGCATCATCCGGCATGGCTTTTGCCACGACACTGACTTCAGCGATCCCGCCCATGATGCTTTCAATGTCTCTCGCAAAAACGGAAACGACGGTATTCGCGATATTCATCGCCTTGGAATAATCTTTGTCAGTCGCGGAAATACTGACAATCTGCGACTCGTTTTCGCTGACAACCGTTATTTTTTTCTTCAGCTCTTCAGCCGTTTCCTGAAGGCTGAGTTCTTCTTTCACTTCATTCAAAATGATCGGGCTTTTCATGATCACGTTATACGTGTTGATCAGTTCAAGGTTGGTCTGAATGTCGGTAAAGTTTGAGGTTTGACGGCCGTTGATGAGGATTTGAGCAGATGCCTGATAAACTGGTGTAAGGATAAAAAAGTTGACGGTGGCGCTGGATAAAGCTGCCGTTATCGTCATCAGAGCAATGAGAATGAATCTTTTCTTTAAAACGAGGAACACATCTTTAAAGCCGATTTTATCTCCCATAAAAGCCCCCTCAAGATTTGCGGATTTATTTAAATTTTCAGCAAATTATACAACTACTTTGATTATACATATGATGATTTGCCTTTGGGAAAAAATTTCCTGACAAATAGCGGGAGATTCCGGGAAATCTGAGTTTTTATATGGTGTTACATATCGACTTTTGCAGGATTCAGTACTTTTTTGCTGAACGAAAAAAGCCGCAAAACACAGTTTGCAGCTTTTTACGTTGTATATCCATTTTTAATATGAAGAATTAGATCTTCAAGAAGTTCTTTTGTCGTAATGTCTTTCGACTTTTCACCAATGTCATAAGCGTGCATAAGAATTTTCAAAAATTCTTCCTGGTTCAATCCCTTGTCATCCATATCCTTTTCCTTTCAGCTTCCATGAATTAAAACATTTCATATTTATACTTCAAATTATATGATGTAAAGAATCGATTTGCCATAGTCTATTACATTATTCGACACCCATTTGTTTTTATGTCCTTTTCCAGAGAAAATCTTTTTTGGATGGGTGGATTAAGTTATAATAGAGAGATTGGAAACTTTTTAAAAGTCATTCGGTTAGGAGCGATAGACATGCTTCAAGATATGATCTCAAAAACAGTTGTGATGGAAGCGGCTGAACAGTTTAAGCATGTACTGCCGTGCACTGATGAGAACATTCAGCTTTTGAAAAAAGCCCTTATCTTATACAGACAGGATTCCGTCTATCGGGTCAAACCGCTGAACGGGCATACGGTTACAGCCTACGTACAGGATGTTGTTCCGGTTAAGGTCGCTATCGACCTTTCCGATGTCAAAAAAAGCACATGTGCATGCCCGGCTCAAAACATCTGCCGCCATGTGCTTGCCGTTTATTTATATGTATATGCACAATATGAACGATTGGGAACATTTACAGAATTTTGGAAAGAAGCGCAAAAACAACGGGAGCGTCATGACATGCTTTCCGGGCAAATCCAGCGCGGCCTCAATTCCCGCACGCAAACGCTGCACAGCTGGATCAGCTTTTTCAAACAGGAATTCAGGCGCTGGGAAGAGCACACGCCTAAAAACCAGCAAACCATGCAGTATCTTTATTACGGCTATTTCTCAAGCTTAAAAAAGCGCACACCTCCGGAGCCTGAGCTGAAAAAAATGTATCAGATTCATGCGGCTCTTGCGACATGGCTTGCCATGCATACACTGATTGAAAAAGGCCGGATCGATCCGGAGAAAGATTTTTATTCGCTGAATCCTTATGTCGAACAGCTGATGGATACGATATACAGTTCAATTGATGAACTGAAAACATATGCGCTTTCATTTTCCCTTGATCCGTTTTTGGAGCAAACACTCGGGGTGATTCGCGAGCTTCTGCTCAAACAGGACATTTTTCAATATGAAAGACTGCGGATTTTCGGAGAGATATGGAGCGCACTCCTCTCCCGCCCAAAATGGCTGAAACAGGAGCTTGAAGTGTTAAACGAACTGAAGACGTCTCCCGAAATCCAATTCGGCCGGCTCCATCTTCAATTCCTTCTAAAAAACGACGATGTGATTTTTGAAAAAGCCGATACGTTTTCGCCGGACATTCTGCCGTATACGTTTCAATGGCTCGGGGTGATGACGGCGAAAAAAGACTGGAAACGCCTGAAAAAATGGTATGAACATCTCGAAAACCTCGCAGAAGGCTTTTGCAGACTCGACAAACCATACCGGGAAATACGGGATGTGTTAAGCGAATTTTTTCTGTTTCTCGGCGATTACAGCAAAAACACAAAGGACAAGCATATCTATGAAAGGTACAGCAGAAAATGTCTTCCTTATACATTTACGGAATACAGCCATTTTCTATATAACAAAAAGCGTTTTATGGAGTGGATGGAGATCCACAGCCTCGTCGGTTTTTCCATTTCTGAGATCGGGCAGAATGCCTTGAAGGACATCGCGGCAGCAGCACCTGAAGCGCTGATTCCATCGTACCACCGGGAAATTTCAGAGCTGATTGAACAGAGAAACCGCTCCGCTTACAAAGAAGCCGTCAAATATTTAAAAAAGCTGCGTACGTTTTATAAAAAATTAAAAAAACAAGATGTCTGGAACCGATTTATGGAACAGCTTTCAGCCCGCCATAAAAGGCTGCGGGCATTCCAGGAGGAGCTAAAGAAAGGAAAGTTGATCGATGGCGAGTCTTAAAGAAATCGTAATACATGTCGAGCAATCAGAGGACTATACATTCATTTTATCTTGTTATGATCAAGACCAGCAGCAGCTCACGCGCGGTGAAATGGAAAGGCATTTATTTCAGTGGCATGAATCATCCTTTTATGGAACTTTCCTTGAAGATGCGGGTTTAGAAACACCGGCCGTACTGCTGTCTCCATGGATGGCGGCTGAATTCCTCGGCAAAAATTCATTTAATTCCTTTAGTGAAATCCTGTTGACTGAAGAAACAGAGCCATTGATGAAAACAGCTTCAACGATTTATGAGTTTATCGCAGATCAAGATTTTCTTCCCGATTATGAAGCATGGAAGCAAGGGATGCTGCGCTGGAAGGATCAAGAAGAGCTTTTGGAAGGCTATACAGCAGAATGGTTTTCCCGCGCTGTCGAAGACTACATCAACTACAATGATGAGCTAAAAGCAAAATGGGAATCGATTGTGGAGAATTCCCCGGCGGTCACCACATTCCAGGGACATTTTCTTGATGAAGAAGATTTTCTTGAAACGATCGGCTGGCACGAAAACCCCGTGCCGTTCACCGTCGGCCTCCGTTTAAATGAACCTGAGTTTGACGGTGATGATTGGAAAATCGAATTGTTTTTGCGCGATAAAAAAAGCGGAGAAATTCGCTTTTTTGATGGTTTGAATAGACTGAAAAAATCATGGCAGACATACGCCGATAAAATCGCCCGCGAGCAAGACCGGTTCCGCCAAGTCGTTCCGTGGCTGACGATCGAATCGGGCACGACGCTGCTGTCGGAAGAAGAAGCTTGGATTTTCTTATCGGAAGCAAGCGAAACACTCATCAGCATGGGGATTGAAATCCTGCTTCCGTCATGGTGGCAAATTGTCAAAGACAGCAATATACTCCTGAAAGCGAAAGTGTCGTCAGGCCCCCGCGGCGAGTCGTTTGTCGGAATGAACGCTTTAATGGACTTCAACTGGCGGTTTGCGACAAATGGAATTGAACTCACAGAAGAAGAGTTTCACCAGCTCGTCGCCAATAAAAGGCGGCTGGTCAATATTCGCGGTCAATGGATCAAAATCGACCCGAACTTTATCAAACAAATGAAAAAGCTGATGGAACGCGCAGAAACTGAAGGCCTTCACATGTCAGATATCTTGGCGCGTGAGCTGACAGACCGAAGCGATCAACAGAAGGACGACGATCTGTTTGATGCCTCCGCTTTCAGTGATATACGGTTTGAACTGTCATATCAGCTGAAAAGCATGATCAGAAAGCTGAGCCAAAGGGATGAGCTTCCAGTCTATCCTGTCAGCAAAAGCTTTCAAGGCAAGCTCAGGGCTTATCAGGAGGACGGCTTAAACTGGCTGATCTTTCTGCGAAACTGCGGCTTCGGCGCCTGTCTTGCAGATGATATGGGGCTCGGAAAAACCATTCAGATGATTGCTTATTTTGCCTATTTAAAAGAGCAGGGGCAAAAAACGCCGTCTCTTATCATTGCACCGACGTCTGTTCTCGGAAATTGGCAGCGCGAGCTTCAAACATTCGCACCCGGCCTGTCGGTAGCGCTCCATTACGGGCCAAAACGCCCTAAAGGAGAAGCATTTCAGGAATTTTACCAAGATACGGATATCGTTTTGACGTCGTACGGTCTTGCGCAATCCGATTTTGATGATTTCCAAAGTGTGACATGGAACTGCATTTGCCTTGATGAAGCCCAAAATATAAAAAATGCGCATACAAAACAATCCCGTTCGATCAGAAAGCTGAAAGGCCTTCACCATATCGCGCTCAGCGGAACTCCGATGGAAAACCGCCTGACAGAGCTTTGGTCCATTTATGACTTTATGAATAAAGGCTATCTCGGAAGCCTTGGCAGCTTTCATAAACGCTTTGTCCTGCCGATCGAAAAAGATCGTGATGAAAAACGGATTGAACAGCTTCAGCAGCTGATAAAACCGTTTTTATTAAGGCGGACAAAACAGGATCAAGAGGTTGCACTCAACCTGCCTGAAAAACAAGAAGAAAAAGAATTCGTACCGCTCTCCGCCGAGCAGGCTTCCCTGTATGAACAGCTTGTAAAAGATACGTTTGAACATATGTCAGGCCTAGCCGGAATGCAGCGGAAGGCTTTAATCCTCAGCATGCTCGGCAAGCTGAAGCAAATCTGCGACCACCCCGCCCTTTATTTAAAAGAATTCGGGTCAGAACTTCTTAACGGCAGGTCTGTTAAACTGGAAAAACTGCTTGAATTAACAAAAAATATTCGTGAAAGTGATGAAAGCTGCCTCGTCTTTACCCAGTACCTCGGAATGGGCGAAATGATGAAACGCCTGCTTGAAAAAACATTTGGCGAACCAGTTAAGTTTTTAAACGGAAGCCTATCCAAACTGGACCGGGACAAAATGGTGGAGCAGTTTCAAAATAAGGAGTTTCCCATCCTGATCTTATCCTTAAAAGCCGGAGGAACAGGCTTGAATCTGACGGCTGCCAATCATGTCGTACACTATGACAGATGGTGGAACCCAGCGGTTGAAAACCAGGCAACAGACCGCGCATACCGAATCGGTCAAAAACGGTTTGTCCATGTTCACAAGCTCATCACCACCGGTACGATTGAAGAAAAAATCGACCGAATGCTTGAATCCAAGCAATCATTGAATGATCAGATCATTCAGAGTGAGAATTGGATCACAGAGCTTTCGGAAGATGAACTCGAAGAATTATTCACACTGAACACCTCTGCGATTACGGGTTGAATTTTTAAAAAACAGCTGTCTCAAGCGACAGCTGTTTTTTTACCCTTTAATCATCCTAAATAAGCTCAACATGATCAATGAGAAGGTAGAAGCGAGCAGTAATGAAAGACCTGCACCGCCCAAAATCATTCCATTCCATCTTCCGACGGCAAAGCTGGCGATGATCACAACAACACTCAACATCATCAAAAGGGCCGGAATACCAAACTGCAGTGCCGGCCGCTTTTTTCCAAAGATAAAGGAAATCCCCATACACGCCACGGTTAAGCAAATGGTCACCAGCCAGAATTCCATTGAATCCCTCCTTTGTGCAGCATCTTAAAATTGAATATGCTCTAGTGCCGCTTTAACATTCATATATGTTTTCAAACCGCCGAAATCCACTCTGAGCTCGGCCATTTTCATGGCAAGATCTGTTTGAATTCCCGTAACCAAAAACTCTGTTCCCGTAAGCGAAATCAGATCGTGAAGTTTGAAAATGGCGTCGGCGACAAACGTATCAATACCCAGCAGTCCTGATAAATCGATAATAAAGTAGTCATCTTTTGAATGCATGATATATGTAGACACTTTTTCAAGCATATTTTGAAAGCGCTGCTCTGTCAATGTTCCGATCACCGGCAGAATTGATATGCCATCCTTCACCGGGACGATGGGAGTTGAAATGGCGAGCACTTCATCAAGCGAATTCGACAGCTGCTTTTGCTGCTCTCTTTCAGATGTCACATCCTTTTGAAAACCGATAAAATAAAGCTTCTCTTTTCCGCCCTCTGTGAAACGCAAAGGCTCAATCACCACTTCGTTCCAAAACATAGTGCCGTCTTTTTTATAATTTTTCAGCTGAACCGCAGCACTTTCTTCCTTTTTAATGGCTCTTCTGACTTTTTCCAATTCGGATCGATTGGAATCATTCCCCTGAAGAAAGCGGCAGTTCCGTCCAACCGCTTCCTCCTCTGAATAACCGGTCAATTGCAAGAAGCCCTTGTTTACGAAAATAATGGGATGATCGGGCAATGACGGATCTGTAATCGTCAAACCCATCTTCATATGGTCGACCGCTTTTTTCAGCAGGTTAAGCTTGTACAGCAGATTAGCGGATGTTTGATGCATTCATTACTCTCTCCTTCTACATCGTCTGGTGGCCGGAATCCGTTGGTGAATTTCCCGTTTTCAGCCGTTTTCAAACATCCCATTTTGAAAGAATTAAAAAAGCGGGTCATTCTCAGAAAAGAACAACCCGCTGCTTAATCGCACTCCCTCATCGTTACGCTGCCGGTTTCCAGCTCCGGCATCACGCCGATAGAAAAGGATGTGCGAATTAAACCGATTTTACATTTTGTTCAATAAGCTTGTGGAGGATGTGTGCCACGCCATTCTCATCATTTGTCGGCGCCACTTCATCTGCCAGCTCTTTAATGTCCTCGCGTGCGTTTCCCATAGCAAAGCTTTTTCCCGCTATTTTCAGCATGGAACAGTCGTTGAGGCTGTCGCCGACAGCAGCTGTTTCATGAAGCGGAATGCCGAGCTTTTGAGAAAGCTTTTCTAGAGCGAGCCCTTTTGAAGCCTGAAGATGCTCTATCTCAAAGTTATGCTCTGCGGAAGTGACAAGCGTGATATCTTTTGCATCTTTAAAACGCTGCCAGCCTTCCTCAAGCTTTTCTTGATCAAAAGAAAAACCTAAGATGTTGTATACATTTACGCTTCGATCAGGCTGATAGAGCTCCCGATAGGAGCGGATATATGCGTATCCATGCTGGCTGATCTGCTGTTCGGCGGCCTGCTCCAGCCTAGAAAAATCAGCGTCGGGATTTGCGCTTTTCAGTCGATCCAATTCGATCTCGAGCAGCTCTTTTCCATTTTGCAGAGTAAAGATCGCATCGTCGCTGAATACTTCATAATAGTAATTCTTTTCTTCAAGCCACTCGAGAATTCCTTCTGCCTTCTTAGAGTCTATCGGCACGGCATGATAAAGGCGCCCTTCAGGATCGTGAATCACCGCTCCATTGGCGCTGATGATCCATGTTTTAATACCGGTCGACTGAAAAATCGCCTGCACATCAAATGAAGCCCTTCCTGTGGCAATCACTACTTCAATCCCGTTGTCCCGAGCTTTTTTAATCGCATCTATGCTGTCCTTTGCGACTTTGCTTTCACTGTTTAGCAGTGTCCCATCCAAATCTACCGCGATCATTCTCATCTTCTGTATTCCCCCTCTTAAGTTCCTTCATGCTCTGCCACAAGCAGCTCCACCCCGTGTTCATCAAGCAGTCTCTGAAAATCTTCTGACGGCAGCCGGTCTGTGATCAGAAGATCAATATCGCTTAGCTCAGCATACCGATAAAAATCCGTCCTGCCGATTTTCGAATGGTCGGCGAGTGCAATCACTTGTTTTGCCTGGGAAATGATTTTTCGCTTCACCATTCCATCCTCTTCATGAGCGATGGTCAATCCGTGCTCAGAGATCCCTACTACACCGATCAGCGCTTTATCAACATGATAGCACGACAGCTTTTCAGTAACAGAAGCCCCATATAAAAATCGGTGCTCTTTCTGAAGTTTTCCGCCAAGGAGATGAATGCAAGCCCCCTGTTTTGACGAAAGAACCTCCGCCTGGTTAATCGAGTTGGTAATAATCGTGCAATTGATATCAGGCAAATGCTCAGCACACGACTGAACAGTGGTGGAAGCATCCAAAATGATACGGTCGCCTTCTCTGATTAAAGAAGCGGCTACTTTACCGATCATGCTCTTTTCCTCTGACACGATATTCAGCCTTCCAGAATAATCTTTGATTTCATCATGAATGGTAGGCAGAATGGCTCCGCCTCTCGTCCTGATAATCGCGCCCTGCTCATTCAGCTTGACAAGGTCGCGCCTCGCCGTATCTCTTGAAACCTGGAATAAAGAACAAATCTGCTCTACGGAAATCCGTTGATGCTCCTTCAAATAGTCAATGATGGAAATTAGCCTTTCCTCTTGATACACTGGATCATCCCTTTAATAATTAAGTAATCATCATTATCTATAAGTAATTATAAGTTTAAAAAATAAATAAATCAAGTTTATATAAGTGTTTTTAAGCAAAAAAAAGCCTGAGGGCTGAATTGATATTCCAGCACCACTCAGGCTATCATGCTATAGTGAGAACGTTCCATATTGAGATTGCCACACATGACGAAATCCATGGATATCGCGATTTGCAGCAGGGTGGTCAGCCAAATGTTTTAAAAGCTCAGGGCTGATCGTCGCTTCATGGCTCCCCGCTTCCATCGCGGCGAGAATTTGGCTGTTATGTTTAAAGCTTGCCGCAAGCACTTTGCAGTTAAAACCGTATGATCTGAACAAATCGGCAATCGTTTTGACAACACCCGCCCCATCACCGTATTCATGATCAATCCTGTTGACATATGGTGCGACATAGCCGGCTCCGGCCTTTGCCGCAAGAACTGCCTGTAGAGGAGTATAAATGGTTGTCCCTGTGGTGCGGATACCGTCTGCTGAAAGCTCCCGTATTGCACGCAAGCCTTCTTTGCTCACAGGGATTTTAATCCATACATTTCCGTCCAGCCAGTCATAAAGTGTTCTTGCCTGATCAATCATGCCTTTACAATCATCCGCAATGATTTGGACGTGAAGAGGCAGGCGATCGGGAAGAAGATGGCGAATCTCTTGGATCTGCTGTTTAAAAGGCCGTTTTTCCTTTGCAATCAAGGCGGGATTCGTCGTCACACCGTCAATGGGAAACGAAGCTAGCAAACTTTCAATCTCGGATATATCAGCGGAATCCACCAGCAGTTTCATCCTGTTCACCCCCTCTGATTTAATGCATGACCTGTCCTCCGGTTACATTAATCGATTGCCCCGTCATATAGGAAGCTTTATCAGATACGTAAAATAATATGGCATTGGCGATGTCATCATACGTACAGCCCCGTCCCAGCGGCACTTTTTCCGTATAAACGCGTTCCACTTCGTTTTCAGGAATGCCGAGTTTTTTCGCGTACTGCGGAATTAAGCTTTGAAACATCGGGGATTTCAATAGATTCCCCGGCATTATGCTGTTCACACGAATGTTGTGCTCGGCAAGATCAAGCGCCAGGCTTTGAGTCAGGCCGACACCTCCGAACTTTGAAGCTGAATAAGCCGTGTTATGTTTGCTGCCGACTTTTCCAGATTTCGAGTTGATTTGAATCATTGAGCCGCCTCCCTGCTCAATCATCACTTTTGACGTCTCCCTTGCACATAGAAAGTATCCTGTAAGGTTGACATCAAGAGTCCGCTCCCAATCCTTCAGCTGAAAATCGGTGATTTTATTGCTTGTGGCGATCCCCGCGCTGTAAACCATCACATCAATTGTGTTGAATTCTGCAGTAACTTTCTCAATCATGTCCTTCACATCTGCTTCTTTCGTAAAATCCGCTTGAATGGCCAAAGATTTTTTACCGTATTTCTCAGCCGCTTGATCGGCAGTCCTTTTAGCGTTTTCACCGTTGATATCTGCAATCGCAACATCATATCCGGCTTCTGCCATGCGATAGGACAGCGCTTCTCCCAGGCTCTGTCCCCCGCCGCAAATCAAAGCCGCTTTTCCTTTTTTGATTTCCATATTGCACCCGCTCCTTAACAACATCTTTTGATTTGAATGCTCTCTCCAGCCAAAACCTCAGGTAATTCTTTCTGTTCGAGATACAGTGTTCCGGGCAATTCAGCAGATTTTGAGCCATCAAATTTCAGCGTAATATGACCCAGGCTTGCCAGATTTTTTGCGACAGCTTCTCCAACGGCTGTCACCCTGTAAGATTCTCCGCCGAGCAAAAGTTCGTCGCCTTCTCTGAAGTCGCCTTCCACAGGCTCTATGTCAATGGATAAACAGTAATCTTTTAATTCATCCGGCGCCCCGTCACCGAACAGGATGAGCATGTTGTCATCTGAGAAAGCAGATGACAGAGCTCCAATCTTGTTTATTTTTGTTTCATACAGCATGACCATCATTTCTCCCTCCTTTAGAAAATCTAGCTGTCATATAGTCCAAAGCTTGCCAGCCAAGCAATGAATACAGTCGGCGCCCCCGTTAAAAACCGCGAATACAGCACCGATGGCACCCCGACTTCAACGGTTTCGACTTCCGCTTCCGCAAGTCCGAGGCCGACGGGAACAAAGTCTGCGGCAGCTTGTGAATTGATGGCAAATAACGCCGGAAGCGCCAAATTCGGCGGGATGTTCCCTTTTCCGATCTCTACGCCGATCAATGAACCGACAACCTGAGCAATGACCGCCCCTGGCCCGAGAAACGGAGAGAGCAGCGGAAAAGAACAAACAAGCGAGATTAATAGGAGCCCGGGAAGAGAACCTGCAAAAGGAGACAGAAATTGAGCAAAAATGTCGCCGATTCCAGACTCTTTAATCACGCCGATTAACAAAGCGACAAAGGCCATAAATGGAAGAATCGTTTTGATAACGGTTTCAATCGCCTCCCGGCCCGCCTGGTAGAACACGCTGACAACGGACCCCATCGCCATCCCGATTCTAGCCATAACGCCTTTTGGGGCTTGTTGTTCACTAATTTTTTTCTCTGTGCTATAATGGTTTTGTTTATTTTCATTATGATTTTCTTTTAGAATATTGGACTGTTCCGGCTCCTCTTCAGCCTCTTGCAGTTTGATATTCTCTTTTTTTACGCCTGAAACATAAATATCCTCTGTAATATGGGCGGCGAGCGGCCCGCTTTTTCCGGTTGCCATGAGATTGATTGTCGGAATTCGTTTTTGCGGATAAAGACCGCAGCGCAGTGTTCCCCCACAGTCAATGATCACGGCGGCCATCTCTTTTTCAGGAACCGTCGTTTTAAAACCGTCGACAAGCTCACACCCTGTCAGCTCTGCTAAATAGTCAGCGATCTCCGGCTTGTTTCCTCCCGTCACATAAACGATTTTATTTTTCTGCTCATCAGGGGTGATCAAAAGCGGTCCGCCAAATCCTCCCTGCCCTTTTGAAACGACAACTGAACGATAGGAACTCATGTTATCAACCGCCCTCCTTATTTAAGATCTACCGAATCTTTCAATTGAATGCCCTGCTGCTTAGCTGCATATGCTGTCGTCAAATCCGTCACCCAACCTCTCAGAAAGTTTGTAAAAATACCGACTAAAAAATAGCGGAGAGCAAGCTCTGTCGTTTCATGCCCCAAGGTCGTAATGCCGGCGGCAATCCCAAGAAATACGAAAAGTTCGCCGGGATTTACATGGGGAAAGAGTCCGTTATGGGTATGACAAGAATAAGAAGCAGCCGCATAATAGCTTGGTTTATATTTCTCCGGCAAAAACTTTCCAAGCGACAGCGTCATTGGATTTGCAAGCATAAAGGTACCGATGACCGGCAAAACCAGATACCTTGTCAAAGGGTTTTTTCCGGATTTTTTGGCAAGCATTTCAACGCGTCTTTCTCCAATCAGACGTATGAGCGCATTCATGGCGACAAGCAGCATAATTAATAAAGGAACGATGTCTGTAAGCATGCTGACAAAAACCTCTCCGCCATGTCTGAACAAATCCATAAACTTCTCTGCAAGCCCTGTTACGTTTTTCATATTTCACCTCTTTTTTTCGTATGAACACTCATTATTTTTTGAAGCAATGATTTCTTTGGCGGAATATCACCCCCTTTAGTGATGATGTCAAATGTTCTCAAGGCATCTTCTATTGCAAGTCTTGTCAGACGGTCATGCGGAGCAAGATCATCCGGCCCGATTTTGAGCAAATATTTCCCCTCAAATCCTTTTAAAGGCCTGATCCTTGAAAAAACCGTCACTCCCTGCATTTTGGATGCCCGAAGAATTTTGTTTCGCTTATCAATAACAAACAGAACGACCGTACCGGCTCTGAATAGCCCGGTCCGCCTTCCGACAGCAACCCTTCCCAACTTCCTGTATTCCGCAAATGTTTGATTAAAATGCCTGATTTGCCAAAAACCAAAGATGCTTTGGAGAAGCCAGGCTATCCCAATGGCGATAATAAAATAAAAGATCATTTTTGATTCTTCATCTCCTCGGCGATTTCTCTCGCTGTTTCGGCAGTTGTCACCAATATGTTGATATAGCCGCCTTTTGCTGCTCCTATAATTGAAGGAACCTTTTCATGGGACTCAGCGAGACCGATAGAATACTCCAGATTCTTCAGCCTATTGATGTCTATTGCAATGGTTCTATCATTAATCTCCGTCTCTATTAATTGTCCTGTACGGTCAAAAAAGCGGGAGCATATATCTCCGACAGCATGTTTCTCTTTTAAACACTCCATATCTTGATCCCCGTAAAACCCGGTCCAGATCATGTTGGAAGAACTAAGCGGCGCTCCGATTCCCACAGCTGCCACGGTAAGACTGTTCCATAGATTTTCGATTTTTTTGAAATAGTGGGATTTCACGATTTCGTCTTTCGTTTCCTTTTTTTCAACGACTGCCGCCGCATCGATAAAGTGCGGGGTGCCTCCAAAGTCGCTGGCGATAGAGTAAACGATGCTGTTCACATGATATTTCGTATCCATTGCTCCGGGACCGCCGACAAGCGGAACAAAAGAAGCGCTCCGTTTTTTCACGCCGTGGAATTCTCCGATCATTCCCGCCATCGTCGTCCCCCAGGCAAAACCGACTGTATCTCCGTCTTTAACGACGCGTTTTAAAATATCTGCGCCTGCTTTGCCGACGATTTTTTTCTTTTCTTCTTCGGCCTGCCCTGGATTCGTCTCACAAATGTATACTTCTCTAAGTCCCAGGAGCTGTTCAAGTTTGCGTTCCAAATCGTAATGTGCTCCGACATGATCATCAATTGTAATTTTGACGATCCCTTCCTCCCTCGCTTTTTTCAGCATGCGCCCGACAGTTGTCCTGTATATTCCCGTCGCTTTTGCAATCTGGCTTTGTGTCAGATCTTCTTCGTAATACATTTTGCAAATTTTAATCAAAAGGCGTTTATCATCCTTCATCTCCATATGATCACCCTTTTCCATTGCACATTTGTGCAAACATTGAACATTTGTTGTGTATTCGCTTACATTATACATATGAGAATTTTCCGAGTCAATTTAAATTTGTCTTTTTTTTGTCCAAATAAAAAAACCGGTCGTAAAAGACCGGCTATAAAGGGGATAAAACGGGGAGTTGATTGATTTTATATAAGAAAAGAGGTATAGAGGGAATCATTTTACTTCTCTAAGCGTCAGCGGATTCACGGGGCTTTTCACCCAAAAACCGTACTGAGCGGGCAACAACTTCTGTTTTAAAGACGCGCTTCCCTTCTGAATCAACATCATTTCGGGTCTGAATTCTTCCATTCAGACCGATGATTGATCCTTTTCTGCAATATTCGGCTGTATTCTCAGCCGTTTTGCGCCACAGTGTACAATTGACAAAGTCCGTTTCAATTTCGCCGCCGGCATTTTTGAAATGCCTGCTGACAGCCAAGATAATATTCGCAACCGGGACACCGTTAGATGTATGGCGAAGCTCCGGGTCTTTTGTTAAACGCCCGACCAGCATGATCTGATTAAACATTTTGTCCCTCCCTTCATATTCGATATCCCCAGTTTATAAGAGAAGAGCTTTCAAGAAAAATGCAGATAAAAGGAAAATAGTTTATCAAAACTTGCTTTCTTATTATAATTTTTGTTTTTTCTTCCCACTAATTATGAACATCATTTCTTTTTTATTTGAGAAATACGTATTTTTTAAAAACTGCAAGAAAACAGGAGATGCCAGCCACTGATCAGAATACAAGCGGACATATGAGCCTCCGTCCCAAGCGTATTGCCGAAATGACAATTCTTTTTCTTTAAATGCGGCGTGAAATTCGTATATCTCCATCTTATCCTTTGTCACATAACGAAAGACAATGCTTTCATGGTCACGCATATCAATCTCATACTTTTTGTTTCCGGCCAAAAAGCGAATCAAAGGTCTATATTGAAGACAGTCAGCAGCTGGATTGTTGTTTATCACCAATACTTCCTTTAAGTAAAAATGGTTCATAAGTCACCTCCTGCTCAATATCACCTAAAGTATAAATAAAAACAAAGCATTATAAAATACTTTTTGAAAAATTTAAAATAAGAGGATCAATCATGCAGCCGCTGTTTAGGAGCTCTCATATTGAATGTGATATAATGGTTATATAACTAAGGAAGCTTGTGAGGTGATAGGATGAAAACCTTTAGGCTTATTGATTTAAAAGTCGTCCGCCAGGATGAGACATCAAAACGGCTCGAGGAGTTCCCGCTGATCGACGGCCTGATTATTAATAAGGAAGACGGAGAAAACCATTGGATGGCCGAGGGGCTTGTCTTAAAGGAATACCGGTATTTTTTTGAATACCTTATGCAGGAAGGCAAAGAAGTGAAAGCATATGTGACGATTACTAAAAAAAGCAATCGGCCGGCACAGCTTCTGGCAAAGGTTAAAAACATCACGGTTCTCGGTGAACATGTTTCCGTTTTATTGGATGGCAAAATGGTCAGTTCCAAGCTGAGGAAGGATTCCGACAAGATTTTAGAAGGGTTGATGAAGGAAGGATATTCCGGAGATCGGCTTCTAGAAGCGTTCAAACAAAATATATAGGAAAGGCTGTCTGGGAAACGACAGCCTTTTCGTCCGCGTTTTTTTAAGATTGCTTCGACTGCTCTTTTAATAGATCGCGAATTTCTTTGAGCAATTCTTCCTGAGGATCTGGCACAGGTTCCTCTTCCTTCGCGTCTTCCTTCTTCTTCAATTTTGAGATATAGCGGATGAATAGAAAAATCGAAAACGAAATGATAAAGAAGTTCACAATCGACTGAATGAATAGCCCGTACTTTACATCAGCTTCGCCAAATGTAAATGAAAGCTCCGAAAAATCCAAACCTCCAAGCAGAAGACCCAGTATAGGCATAATCAAATCATTGACAAGCGAGGTCACGATTTTCCCAAAGGCGCCTCCGATAATAACCCCTATTGCGAGATCGATTACATTTCCTCGGATCGCAAAGCTTCTAAAATCTTTCCACATAAAAGGATCACCTTTTCCTTTCGTTATAAAAAAACAAATGGGTTCATGCTAAACCCATCTGCTCAGTATTATTCCTGTTTTTCTCCAAGAGAAAACATCAGCTCGGCCTCACAAACGACTTCGCCGTCTACCTTTGCGACGCCTTTTCCTTTGCCGATTGAACCGCGAAAACGGAGCACTTCAAGTTCAAGGTGCAGCTGGTCGCCCGGTTTGACTTGCTTTTTGAAACGGCAGCTGTCAATCCCCGCAAAGAACGCGAGTCTTCCGCGGTTTTCTTCCTTCATCAGAAGCGCCACAGCTCCGATTTGCGCGAGCGCTTCAACAATCAAAACACCCGGCATCACCGGATAATTCGGAAAATGGCCGTTAAAAAATTCTTCATTAACCGTGACATTTTTATAACCTGCAGCCCGCTTCCCTTCCTCTACTTCTGTCACCCGGTCAATGAGCAAAAAGGGATAACGGTGGGGAATAATTTCTTTAATTTGCTGAGCATCAAGCATCGCCTTGACATCTCCTTTTTTGAGAAATATGTATAGAACAATGTTTCGGTGCCTCATTCTGTACATCTGGAAGTATATTATGAAACGGAATCTTTTTCAACAGAAGATGTCAAACAAGCTCTGCCGACCCTGTTTGAAGGCGGCGTTTGAATGATTCGAGCCCCAAGCTTAACCGCCAAAGCCGGCTGCAAAAGGCCCGGACCGTTCTCTCGGGATAAAGCTGCCCGTTCTTTTAAGGCGATCACGAACGTCTCAAAAACACAGGCACAGCATGCCGTAACAAAAAAAGAGCAGACGGGGCCTGACCCACGTCTGCTCTTTTCTTCAATATATCAGCGCACTGAATTGATGAGTCCCATCATTTGATCACCCATCGAGATCGCACGCGAATTCATTTGATAAGACCGCTGCGAGGAAATCAAATCACTCATTTCTTTTGAAACATCTACATTGGACGCTTCAAGAAAGCCTTGTTTTATCGAGACATCCTGCCGTCCCGCCCCGTTTAAATTGATGAGAGCCGTATCTCTCAAATCATCGCGGACAGAAAAAAGATTGCTCCCTGCCTCTGCCAGAGCCTGAGGTTTGACTGCCTGGGCAATGCCTAAGCTGAAGCTTAAAGGCGCTTCGTTTTGATTGCCTGATGATACGGTAACCGTCCCGCTTCCGTCAATTTGAAAATTTTTGTAGCGCTGGTTGAAGCGGATAGCATTGCCGTTCTCATCGAGCACAGGATGCCCTTCTTTCGTCACCAGCTGCAGCTGGTCGGCATTTCCCGCTGCAGGTGCCAAATAAAATGCGCCATCCCTTGTATATTGGACTTCTCCGTCGACATCAACCTGGAAGTATTGGTAAGGGGAAGTCAGAGCGATATCAAGCTCTCGTCCCGTTTCCTTTATGCTCCCTTGTTTATGTGTCAACTGGTCTGTCAACACAGCTCCGACGCCAACCCGAAGTCCCGGCGGCGTCTTTCTGCTTTCTGCCACTTCATTGTTCTTCTCATTCACCTGTTCAATCTGCTGTCTGACAAGCTCCGAAAAGCTCGTGTTTTTCGCTTTATATCCCGTCGTGTCTGTGTTTGCAAGGTTATGGCTGATATGATCAATCTGTTTTTGCAGCTGATTCATTGTGTTTGAAGCCGTTATCATGGATCTAAGCATTGTGTTTTAACATCCTCCATTTAATTCGCTGGAAACAGCTCATTCGCCTTATCCGATCCTTCCAATTTCGTTCGCCGCTTTATCCATGCTTTTATCATAAGCCTGAAGGACTTTTTGGTTGGCTTCGAACGAACGGTAAGCAGCAGTCATTTCCGTATAATCTCTTGTGATATCAACATTCGACCGTTCCGTCATCCCCTGTTTGACGGAGTAATTGACATTGGGGTTTTCAGCTGCGCTCGGCAGCTCTCCTCCATTTTCAGTCCGATACAAATCATTTCCTTCTCTTGCTACATTTCTTGTATCAAGCGCGATTCTCACATCAATTCTTCCAAGGTTTTGTCCGTTTTCAGACACAGTGCCGTCTTCAGCAACTTGAAAGTTCTCGCTTCCCACGGTGATCGGACGGCCATCTGTGGAAAGAACGGCATGTCCGTTAATCGTCAGTTCATTATTTTCATTTAGGGAAAAGCGGCTGCTTCGTGAATAGCGAATGTCTCCATTCTCAAGCCGGACAGCATAAAACAAGGCCGCTTTATCGTTCGTTTGTTCATTGACCGGGACTTCCGCTTCACTGATCGCAATATCTGTCGGCTCATTTGTGCTTTGCAGATCGCCTTGTGAAAATTGCGGCTTCAGTTCCTGCATATAAACGCCAGTGTTGATAGATCCGATGGGCGTCTGTTTTGAAAATGAACGGGAGCCGCTGCCCATTTGAACAGAATCTGATTCCATCCGGCTCAGAAGCATGTCAGGAAAGGAGCGAATTGAGCCTTGGTCTTCTTTATAACCCGGTGTATTCGCATTTGCTATATTATTCGTCAGCATTTCCGTACGGCGCTGCTGGGTGATCATAGCGGAAGTTGCTGTATAAAGTCCTTTTAACATCATTTCACCTCAAATATGTGTAATGACTCCAGATGAAGAGCCTGGAGCTGTAAGGAAAACCAAGAGTTTTTTATAACCTCGGCTCGTTGGAGAAAATTTCACTTGCCGAACAGGAACATTTGTTCTATAATAACATTCAAATATCTATTCTTTTTATCGGCAGCTTTTCGTTTCCTTTAAAGCTTTTACATCAAAAAACCTCATTCTAAAAGAATGAGGCCCTTTGATTAGCTCAGTTTGCGTTTTGGAAGCTTGTCCATGTTATCAAGCATGACGCCTGTACCGACCGCCACACAATCCATCGGATTCTCAGCAACGAGCACCGGAACTTTAAGCTCTTCTGCAAGAAGCTGGTCAAGACCGTTTAGCAGTGCACCGCCTCCTGTGATGATAACGCCTCTGTCAATGATGTCTGCTGAAAGTTCAGGCGGTGTTCTTTCAAGCACTTGTTTGGCAGCCTGTACGATAACAGATACAGATTCGCGAAGCGCTTCTTCAACTTCTTTGCTCGTTACCGTAATAGTTCTCGGCAAGCCAGAGACCATGTCACGGCCGCGGATAGAGATTTCCTCATGACGTGCGTCTGGGAAAACAGTTGCGACTTTAATCTTAATGTCTTCAGCTGTCCGTTCACCTATTAACAGTTTGTATTCACGTTTGATATAGTTTAGTATTTCAAGATCAAACTTGTCCCCAGCCATTTTAATAGAAGAGGCGGTGACAATATCGCCCATTGAGATGACTGCGATATCTGTCGTTCCACCGCCGATATCCACTACCATATTCCCGCTTGGCTGAAAAATATCCATCCCTGCGCCGATTGCGGCTACCTTTGGCTCTTCTTCAAGGTACACATGCTTTCCGCCGCTTTTTTCAGCAGCTTCTTTAATAGCCTTCTGCTCGACAGACGTAATATTTGTAGGGCAGCAAATCAGCATGCGCGGCTTTGAGAAAAGACCTTTTACATTCAACTTGTTAATGAAATGTTTCAGCATGGCTTCTGTTACTTCAAAATCTGCAATAACGCCGTCTTTTAATGGACGTATCGCAACAATATTCCCAGGTGTACGTCCTACCATTCTCCTTGCTTCCTCACCAACAGCGAGCACTTTGCCATTGTTTTTGTCCAGAGCAACGACTGATGGTTCATTTAAGACAATACCTTTTCCTTTGACATGGATCAGCACATTTGCTGTACCAAGGTCAATACCAATATCCCTTGCAAACATCTATCTATATCCTCCTCGAAATCTGTTTCACAGCAATATCCACATTCTGCCCTAATTATATATTTTATCATAAATATTAGAAAAAAAAGCGTTATTGTTAAAGTTCTTCACAAAATTTTGTGGCTTTTTACGGAGGATACCGGGAAATTCTGAAAAACATTGCTCATATCTGGTTCATTATTCCTTATTGGACAGGCTCCCTTTCAAGGATTTCATCTTTCTTATATTTCAATTTTGTTGCTTCTCCGCCCCGCAAATGTCTGATTGATTTATGATAATCAAGAATTCCCTTTACTTCATTGGCTAAATCAGGATTAATTTCAGGCAGCCTTTCTGTCAAATCCTTGTGAACGGTACTTTTGGAAACACCAAACTCCTTCGCTATTACACGAACCGTTTTTTTCGTCTCCACGATGTACTTCCCTATCTTGATTGTTCGCTCTTTGATGTAATCGTGCACACCACTCGACCTCCCTAAAATGGATGTGAGAAGTGTGAAATGAGATCCGTTTTATGAAAGAAATCACTATTTGCGCTGTTTCTCCGTTTTATGCTTTTCCAAGTAGAATTTTGAAATACGCCCACGATCCCTCACCTCAAACACTCTCTTTGTTAGGTTTGTATCAGTGTATTAGCATTTAAATGGGATTATGCTAAAAACTCAAGGAGGACAAGGGGTTTATCAGGCAAATTTATTTCGGGTTTCAAAAATTTTTACTTTACAGTATTCAGTACATCCAGTAAAATGAGTAAAGTTTATTATTTACCTAGGTAAATATTTTGAAGGAGTTCATATGGAACATATCAATCGAATGATTATCCACCAACTTAATCAAAGCACGCGGATGATTTCCAAGAAAACGAATGAACAGCTCGAATCATACGGCCTTTACGGTGCTCAGTGGTCAATTTTGTACTGTCTTCATACCTTTGGCCAGATGACTCAAAAAGATATATGGACTTATCTGCACGTTGAGGCACCGACAGTGACCCGAACCGTCAACCGCCTTGAGAAAAACGGCTGGGTGCAAAGAGTCCCAGGCGAGGACAAAAGGGAAAAGGTCGTCAAGATGACGGATGAAGCCGCAATTAAATACGATGAGATTCAGTTAAAAATGAAAGAATTCGAAGAGGAAATGCTTTCCGTATTTGAAGACAACGATAAAAAAACATTTCAGCGTTTATTACATCAATTCATAGCAGGAAATAAGAAGGAGTTGTAGCCTATGAAACAATCTGAACCGATTTGGACAAGAGATTTTATCATGGTTGTTCTCATTAATTTGTTTATATTTGTCTATTTTTATGCTCTGCTGACAGTCCTTCCCGTCTATACGATGCAGGAGCTCGGAGGCTCCGAATCAGAAGGCGGGCTTTTGATCAGCGGGTTTATGCTGTCTGCGATTTTTGCGAGACCATTTTCGGGAGCGGTCATCGAACGGTTCGGAAAAAAAAGAATGGCTTTAATCAGCGTCGTATTATTCACTCTTTCATCATTTCTTTATGTCATCATCCAGGATATCTATGTACTGCTGGGTCTGCGCTTTTTCCAGGGCATCTGGTTCAGCATCATTACAACAGTAACGAGTGCCATTGCCGCTGATTTGATTCCGTCGGCGCGCCGGGGGGAAGGGCTTGGCTACTTTGCCATGTCAATGAATCTGGCTGTTGTCATCGGACCGTTTATCGCCTTGAACCTGCTGGATAAAATGAGCTTTCCGGCGCTGTTCACTTTATTTTCAGCGATCGTCACCATCGGCATTCTCTGTACCGCCTTGGTTCGGATTCCTAAAGAGAATGACAAGGTATCAGCAGTTTTCAAACTATCTTTTTCCAATATGTTTGAAAAAGGTGCAATGCGGATTGCTACTGTCGGATTGTTCGTTTCCTTTTGCTATTCCAGCGTCATTTCGTTTATCTCGGTTTATGCAAAGTCTCTCGGACTTATTGAAGCAAGCAGCTATTTCTTCTTGATTTTCGCAGTGACGATGATGATCACACGGCCGTTTACCGGAAAACTGTATGATAAAATCGGCCCTGGCGTCGTTATTTACCCGTCTATTATCATTTTTTGCATCGGGCTTTGCGTGCTTGCTTTTACAAATAGCAGTGCGATGCTGCTGCTTTCAGGGGCAGTCATCGGCATCGGCTACGGCTCGATTACACCTTGTCTGCAAACACTTGCGATCCAGGCTTCACCGCCTCATCGCAGCGGTTATGCAACGGCTACTTATTTTACCTTTTTTGATACCGGGATTGCAGTCGGGTCCTATGTATTCGGCTTAATTGTCGCCCAAACCGGCTTTTCAAACATCTATTTATTCTCAGGTATTTTCGTGCTTGTCAACCTGTTCCTCTATACTTGGAGCCGGAAGCCTGTATTCCTAAAGGAAAAAAGAAATATATCAATAGCGGATTGATCCTTCATCATTTTGCCGGGCATAAAAAGGGGCCCGGCTTTTTTGATTACACAGCTCAAATCTTGATTTAAAATGAAACCTTTATGAATGTCATATCGTCCCCTAACTGTCTGAGAAAAATAGAATTCTATTGATAAATACTGAAAGGTGATTTTGTGAACTACGAATTATTCAACGCAATCCATAATCTATCACACCACAGCAATATTCTTGACAGTTTCATGATTTTCATTACGGAAAACGCGATTTACCTGTATGCGCTGGCGTTGTTAGCCATATGGCTTTTCGGAGGCCATTCCTATAAAAAAAGCGTTCTTCAGGCAGGCTTCACAGGCATTTTAGGCTTGGCGGCCAATTATCTGATTACCTTGATTTACTTCGAGCCGCGTCCTTTCATCGCTCACCATGTCAATGTATTGATTCATCATGCCGCTGATGCGTCCTTCCCAAGCGATCATACGACAGGAGCTCTGGCTATTTCTATAGCTTTTTGGCTGTTCCACCGTAAAATCGGCAGCTTTATGATCGCCTTTGGTTTATTGACGGGCTTCTCCCGCATCTGGGTAGGGCACCATTATCCGGTTGATGTTTTAGGAAGCATATTGGTAGCTGTCTTGGCTTCTCTGATTGTGCTCAGATTTTCCAAATACTTAAATCCGCTTTTCACTTGGATCATTTCCCTCTACGATTCTATTGTGCACCGATTTTAAAAAGCGATTTTCAGATAGTTTCCGAAAATGCAAAAACCCTGGCAGGGGATACGGCGGTATCCGGCTGTCAGGGCTTTTTGCATTATTTTAATGCATCTGTTAATGGCGGAACGATTTGTTTTTTACGGGACACTACGCCTTTCAGCGTCGCCGTGTTATCTGTCAGTTCAACGTTGAACGCTTTTTCCATTGCTTGCGCAGCTTGTCCTGAAGCGACGACGACAGAGTCGTTCGTTAAGATGTCGGTCACAACGAAGACAAATAAATCCAATCCTTTTTCAGCAACTACTTTTGAAAGCGCCGCGTCTACTTCCTCTTTGCGGGAAAGGACATCATTTGTATCGACTGTATTCACCTGAGCGATCTCCACTTTATGGCTTCCCATCGTAAACTCTTTCGCATCAAGCGAGAGAAGCTGAGGAATCGTTTTTGCGCTCAGATCGGCGCCCGCTTTCAGCATCTCCAGTCCATAGCTTTCAGCATCAACGCCGGCGATTTCAGCCAATTCTTTTGCCGCTTTGACATCTTCCTCCGTGCAAGTCGGAGATTTAAATAAAAGGGAGTCTGAAATGATGGCTGACAGCATGAGTCCGGCCGTTTCTTTTTTAATTTCAACACCGTTTTCTTTATACAGCTTGTTTAAAATCGTCGCCGTACATCCTACCGGCTCTGCGCGATAGTATAAAGGATCACTTGTTTCAAAATTGGCGATCCGGTGGTGGTCGATGACTTCAAGCACGCGAACCTGGTCCAGGTCATTGACGCTCTGCTGGCGTTCGTTATGGTCAACCAAAATGACGCTGTCTGTTTCATTAGCTACAGTCTCTACAAGACGCGGAACTTCTGCATTGAACTGATCAAGCGCATATTGGGTTTCCCCGTTGACTTCCCCTAAGCGGACAGGTTCTGCATCAAGTCCGAGCTTGTTTTTCAATTCAGCATATGCAATCGCTGAACAAATCGTATCCGTATCCGGATTTTTGTGGCCAAAAATAAGTACTTTGCTCATGATATAACTCCTTACTTTTGTTTTTATAGTAAGCTTACCTGACAATAAAAAAATCTGCAAACCTGTCATTAATTTTAATATTTACGAAGTGTTTTGTCATTTTAAAAAATAAAAAAAGAGCCGTTCGGCTCTTTTAATCTCCATAGTCAGGTGTATTGTGGCTTTGTTTCGGCGCCGGCTTTAAGACAGGTTTTTCTCCGTAAGCGACCGGGCCGCTCTCATATTGGAATTTAGCTCCGTCCGGCGCCTCCTCTTTCAGCCAATCAAACTGTGCGCTTTCCTCTCCATCTGAAAAGTTGTATAAAGTGTGCGCATATTCTTCTTTCTCATACCCTTGAGGAACCGTACTCGGCACGACGACACCTTCTTTTTCTTCCAATTCCCGAATCGCGGCCAGCCACTGGTTTTGATGCATAGTATCTCTGGCCAAAAGAAAGCCCAGCATATCTTTTACACCTTTGTCACCTGTCATCTCATACAGCCTGGCGACTTGCAGCCGTCCTTGTGATTCTGCATTGACATTCGCACGCAGGTCGGCGAGAAGATTGCCGCTGGCCACAATATAGCCCGCATTCCATGGAACGCCTGTGCTGTTTTCCGGCATAGCTCCAAGGCCTGAAACGATCGCATGATGAGGGTTCATCCCGCCCATGATTGAACCGATGACCGGGTCATTGGCCGCTTCTTCCTGTTCATAAACAGGAGCATCTTCCAGCAGCCGCGCAATCATCGTCGCAATCATTTCGACATGACCGATTTCTTCAGCAGCAGTATCCATGATTAAGTCTTTGTATTTTTCATTTCCTCTCGTATTCCAGCCCTGAAACAAATACTGCATAGCTACCGAAATTTCGCCATACTGGCTCCCGAGAATCTCCTGCATTTTCTTTGCAAAGACAGGGTCCGGCCTTTCAGGCTTAGCCGGGTATTGCAGAACCTTCGAATGTTTGAACAAATGAAACACTCCTCTTTTTTATGCTGCTGTTTTTGAGTTAACCGGAGAGGCTGATCATCAAACCTTACAATATGCCGCGAATGTGTTGCAGATGGATTTTTTAAGCATAATAAAACAAAAAGGAGCGTTTTCAGATGAAGATCACCAATACTTCACATCGGCCCTTTCCGCTCCCGAAAGGGCCCTGGCTCATGGCGCAGACGTGGAACGATGTATTGTTCGCCCATTGGCCGGTTGAACCTGAAACCATTCAAGAAAAAATACCGGCGGCCTTGGAGCTGGAGACGTTTAACGGAAAGGTTTGGATCGGCATTCTTCCTTTTCTGCTGACAGATCTGCGGGCCCGCTTTTTGCCGCCCCTTCCTTGCATCAGCAGGTTTCCTGAGCTGAATGTTCGAACGTATGTCACATATAAGGGCGTACCAGGGGTTTATTTTTTCAGTCTTGATGCCGCTTCGCGCTTAGCCGTCTTGAGCGCGCGCAAATTTTTCCATTTGCCATATTTTCGCGCAGACATAGCCTTTGAGAAAGAAGAAAGCCGAGTACAATTCTCCAGCAGAAGGGCTGATTCAAAAGCGGCCTTTCACGCCCGCTACGGTCCGCTGTCAGATCCCTTCACCGCCCAAAAAGGAACGATCGAATACTGGCTGACGGAAAGATATCGGCTGTACACTACACACAACAGCCGGGTCTACTATGAAGACATCCATCATTCACAATGGGCGCTTCAGCAGGCAGAAACCGAATTTCAGAAAAATACGGCGGCGGCTGCAAACGGCCTCATATTGCCTGATACAGCCCCGCTTCTCCATTACGCCAAAAGGCAGCACGTCTTATTCTGGCCTCTGCGGCGGGTTCAATGATGGAATTGAATGAAAGCTACATATCATGAATCCGATATTTACATGCAGGAGATATCCTCTGATCAAGTCAAGGATATAGCTTTGTATAACGATCGTCTTCCGGATGCAGAAAAAGCAATGCCTACTATTTTAAGGGAGAGGAAAACGAATACATTCCCAAAACATTCATTTAAATATTCTCTTGAATCTTAACTAGGAATGTGTTATCGTCTCAGTAAGTAATCAATCAATAACAAATTGAAGGGAGGTGGCATACCATGAGACAGACAAAGGAAAATCGAAAGGAAGAAATCCTTGAAGCCGGTTTGGAGGTGTTTGCAGAAAAAGGTTATTATAATACCACGACAGCATTAATTGCAGAAAAAGCCGGAATTTCCCAGCCCTATATATTTAGATTTTTTAAGACGAAGGAAGAGTTGTTCGTTGCAGCTCTAGAGAGAGCCTTTGAAAGGATACTGCAAACATTTAAAAATGTAGAAGCCGGCTCAGAGCAAATCGTTGCCAAAATGGTCGAGGCGTATGAAGAATTGTCTGTATCGAATCCTAATGAAATTGCCTTGCAGGTCATAGCACTTTCAGTTACAGAAGAATCAATAAAAAATTGTACGAAAATGGGCTTATCTCGGATTAGAAGCTATACTTTGGAACGGTTCCAATTAGCGAATGTTCCGAATGCAGAAAGGGAGGTCACAACCTTCTTGGCCAAGGGAATCCTTTGCAACATTTCCTATTTCTTAGATTTACCCGAGATGATTCATGGCGAACCAAAATAGATAACCGATTCGTGTCGGTTTTTTATTTCAAGGTTTTGTTATTGATCAATCAATAACTATTACGAGGAGGAAATATACAATGGAAAAGGCAATTGTTTTAGGAGCAACGGGTGGAACGGGTCAAGCAATTGTTTCAGAATTGTTGTCTAAAAATCAACAGGTGATCGCCTTCGGACGTTCCGAAAATAAATTTAAAAAATTAATGATGGAGCATCATTCTACACCGCTATTAACCTATAAGCTGGGCGATGTCTTTGATTACAAGACCATCGTAGAGGCAGCAAAAGATGCAGATGTCATATTCCAATGTGCAAATGTTCAATATCATGAAATGGAAGAGAAACTCCTGCTTCTTGGAGAAAGTGTAATGAAGGCAGCGGATATTTTAGGCAAGAAAATCGTTATTGTAGACGGAATATATGTTTACGGCCGTCAAGTAGCTAAAGGAGATGAAAATCACCCTAAACAACCCCATACGAAAAAAGGAAAGATTAGAGTGGAATTTGAAAATTTAATATTCGATAATAAATGGAAAGATGCAAAATCATTAATTGTTAGGTTGCCGGACTATTATGGGAAAACGTCACAGAATTCTTATTTACAGCCTACACTGACGGGAATGGCAGCAAATAAAATAGCGGTTTTTATCGGTAATCTAAAAACACCTCGGGAATATGTTTATTTGCCTGATGCCGCTAAGATGATTGTGGAAATAGCAAGCAAAGACGATTCTTACGGAGAAAATTGGAATATCCCCGGTGCTGGATTGATTTCAGGAAAAGAAATAATAAAAATGGCGCGTGAAATTACCGGGAATACAAAATTAGTGATTCCATTGAATAAAAATGCTATTCGTATAAGCGGATTGTTTGATCCGGTTATGAAGGAAGTGGTCGAAATCATGTATCTCACAGAAGAAGCATTTATGCTAAGCGGAGAAAAATATGAAAATAGAATAGGTGAAATTGTTGCTACACCTTATAAAGATGGGTTAAAAGAAACACTACATTTCTTAATGGGAAAATAAAATAAAGCAGAGAATGAAAATTCAAACTCCAACGGCAGGAAGATTAGTTATTGATTAATCACTAATAAAAACATTCTAGATAAACGTTCATTTCCTCCTCTGGCGGAGCGCCGATCTTGGGCGCTGCATGAGCGGCTGGCTAATGGAGGCCGGCACTTCCGTTTTAACCTCGTTTTGGATACTGTTCAAGACGCTGCTCTTTTAAACGCCTCCATTTTCATTAACAACTGAAGGCATTGCACCAATAAAAAGGAAGAGCAAAACGCTCTTCCTCACTGCTCAGGCCGGCTTTGAAATTTCGCTTAAAGCCTCCCCGGCTTTCTCATCTGCAGTATTTGTGACGGAAAGATCACCCAAAGCGACAATTCCGGCTAAATAGTCATCTTCAACAATCGGCAGCCTGCGAATTTGGTGTTTTGCCATCAGATCACTGGCCTCGTCAGCTGACATATCCGAATGGCCGGTGACCATTTCGGTGCTCATGACATCTTCGGCCGATGCGTCAATAACATTTTCAGCTACACACCTGATCACAATATCACGGTCTGACACGAGCCCCAGCAATTTTTCATTCTCACAAACCGGGATTGAACCGACATTTTGATCACGCATTTTGCCTGCAATTTCTGCTACGGATGCGGATGGTTCGCAGCATTCGACATCGGTTGTCATTACGTCTTTCAGCTTCATTTGGGATTCCTCCTTTATCAGCGGTGTAGTATGTGCTTTTCCGAAAAATCCGGGAGTTAAACATCATTAAAAGAAGCCCTTCCTTTTCATATATCTTTTTTTGTCTTTTAATAAATCACCCGTCCAGCCCTTCTTTTTCAAATAGAGATAAACCAGAACCGTTGATGAAAAGATTAGTATAAGCGAAAACAAGTAGCCGTATTTTAATGATAGTTCAGGCATCACCTCAAAGTTCATCCCCCAAAGGGCGCCGAAGGATGTCATCGGCGTGAAGATCGTCGTAAAAATGGTCAGGGCTTTAAAAATCTCATTCCCTCTGTGGGAAGTCACCACTTCTTCTGAATGGAGCAGATAATTGATTTCATTGGCATATTCTTTGATCAATCCCATCCCTCTGTCGATCTCGCAAAAGGTGCGGCGCTGTTCAGTTGCATCGAAATCTTTTGAAACAAATGCTTCTTTGACTCCCATTCCTATTTTTTTCATGGATAAAATCAAACTTCTCATGATCAACAACTCATGGCGCCGCTTATGAATAAGTTCAATAATGCTTTTGTTATTATCATGGTGAAATCCCCATCTTAGTTTTCCAAGCTGAACTTCAAAGTGCTCGAGTTCCTTCAAGTACACTCTCATTAATTCTCCCAATAATACCAAAAACGCCTCTGCTGCGTCATCGCATCTCATAAGTTGTTCATGCATCCGCCGGCTGCCAAGCTCTTCGAAAACGGACAAATCTAAATTCATCGTAAAAAAATAGTTTTTTGTTAAATAAAAATGAAAAGCTGAGCGGTTCTGCTCCTCTTCTGGTGCTTGATCATAAATATACGAACCGTAGAGGGCTTCCCTGTCTTGGGCGGCAACATTGAAATCCAAGCAATTGATGTTTGTTGAAGGAACGCCTTGAAACCATTTCCGGCATCCCGGCCAGTGATCAGGTTGAATCAGCCCTTGTGCCTTTGTTTTTTCGTGAGGCCCGAGCTGATACCATGTCCAGCCCTCTCCCTGAAATACTCTCATATTTTCATATCCTCCTCATCATCCGGCTCATATGCTTTCTATTTCTTTGCCCGCCCTCCGCATAAATAAACATGATGTTTGCCGCCTGCGGGCATGTGGTATGAAGCGAGTATGATGTTTTCATAGAAAAGGAGGTGTGCGCCTTCTTTTTTCAGAAGGCCTGGCATTGGAATTTTTGAAGCTGATCGCCGTAGCCGTTTTAATTGCATTGACGGGATTTTTCGTAGCGGTTGAATTTGCCATCGTAAAAGTAAGACGGACAAAGATCGACCAATTGATCGTTCAGAAAAAAAAGGGCGCGCTTGCTGCAAAAGAAGTGACTTCACACCTTGATGAATATTTATCAGCCTGCCAGCTCGGCATAACGGTGACGGCGCTTGGTCTTGGCTGGCTTGGCGAACCGACGATACAAAGCTTATTGCATCCCCTTTTTTCGAAACTCGGTTTGAATGAACCGGCAACACACGTCCTTTCATTTTTTATCGCTTTTTTATCCGTCACTTACTTGAACGTCGTCGTCGGAGAACTGGCGCCTAAAACCGTCGCCATTCAAAAAGCGGAGGCCGTTACACTGCTTTTTTCAAAACCGATGATTTGGTTTTATAAAATGATGTTTCCATTTATATGGCTGCTCAACCATTCAGCCCGTATGATCACCGGGGTTTTCGGAATAAAGCCGACCGGAGGACATGAACTGGCCTATACGGAAGAAGAATTGAGAACGCTCCTGTCCGAAAGCTATCAAAGCGGGGAAATCAACCAAAATGAATTGAGATATGTAAACAATATTTTTAAATTTGATGAGCGAATGGCAAAGGAAATCATGGTGCCGAGAAATGAAATGTCCGTCTTATCTCTTGAAGACGGCATGAAAAAGGTAAAGCACCTGATCAAAAAAACGAAGCATACCCGTTTCCCCATTATGAAGGAAGACAAGGACCATATTGTCGGAATGATCAATATAAAAGAGCTGCTTCTGGCGGAGCTTGCAGGCGATTTCACAATGCAAGCCGAGAAACTAAAGCCGTATATCCATTCCGTCATCTATGCCATTGAAACCATTCCCGTATACAAGCTGTTCGTCAAAATGCAGAAAGAACATACACAGATGGCCATTCTCGTGGATGAATACGGCGGAACATCAGGCCTGGTTACCGTCGAGGATATCGTGGAGGAAATTGTCGGCGATATTCGTGATGAATTTGATACGGAGGAAGTTGCCGATATTCGCAAGCTCAAAGAACATCATTATATAATGAACGCCAAAGTACTGGTCAGCGATGTAAACGACCTGCTTGGGATTCATTTAACCGATGATGAAATCGATACAATCGGCGGCTGGTTTCTCACACAAAACATCGAAAGCAGGCCCGGAACCGAAATCGAAAGTGAAGGATACCTTTTTAAAGTGAAAGAAATGGATGGCCATCGGATTGTGTGGATTGAAGTGACAAAAGCCGCATGAGCCCGGTGATCCCGTTTATTTCAGCCCCGCCCTGTCTGCTTTTCTCCCCAAAAACAATGTAAGGAAATCTGACATGTTCATCATGATATCTTTCTTTTGTCACTATAATGAAAGAATAAAAGAATTTGAACTACTACGGAGGAATGAAACATGCAGATGGGGGATACAGTATTTATGTTCTTTTGCGCCTTGCTCGTATGGCTGATGACGCCGGGCATCGCTTTATTTTACGGGGGGCTGGTGAGAAGCAAGAATGTGCTGAGCACTGTCATGCACAGCTTGTCATCGATCGCGATCGTCTCCATCATATGGATTCTGTTCGGCTATTCTCTTGCTTTTGCGCCGGGAAATCCATTGATCGGCGGCTTGGATTGGATCGGGCTGCACGGTGTGGGCTTTGAACCCAATGCTGATTATTCAGAGACGATTCCGCATACCCTCTATATGATGTTCCAGTTGACGTTTGCCGTGCTTACGACAGCGATTATTTCCGGAAGCTTTGCTGAACGCATGCGTTTTCCGGCATTTATCCTTTTTTCGGTGCTATGGGTCGTGCTTGTCTACTCTCCTGTCGCCCACTGGGTTTGGGGCGGAGGTTGGCTTCACAAGCTGGGCGCCATTGATTTCGCCGGAGGAAACGTCGTCCATATTTCATCAGGTGTAGCCGGGCTGGTTGTCGCGATTGTGCTCGGCAAACGAAAAAATATCAGCGACACCGCGCCGCACAACTTGCTTCTTACATTGCTCGGCGCAACACTGATCTGGTTTGGATGGTTCGGATTTAACGTCGGAAGCGCGTTGACGATCGATGAAGTCGCAATGACGGCTTTCATCAACACCAATACCGCGGCGGCGGCCGGACTGATCGGCTGGCTTTTGGCTGAATGGCTGATCAATAAAAAACCGACAATGCTCGGGGCCGTCTCAGGAGCGATCGCCGGGCTCGTCGCCATTACGCCCGGCGCAGGTTTTGTTACTCCTTTCTCATCCGTGTTTATTGGATTGATCGGAGGCGCTGTCTGTTTTTGGGGCGTGTTTTCTCTCAAGAAAACATTCGGCTATGATGACGCGCTTGACGCTTTCGGTCTTCACGGCATCGGCGGAACCTGGGGCGGGATTGCGACAGGGCTGTTTGCCACAACTTCAGTCAATTCAGGCGGAGCCGACGGGCTTTTTTACGGTGACTTCAGCCTGCTGTGGAAACAGTTCATTGCCATCGCTGCAACATATTTGTTTGTTGCAATCGTCACTTACGCTATTATTAAAGTAGTCAGCATCTTCTTTAACCTCCGTGCGTCCGAGGACGAAGAATCGTTAGGCCTTGATCTGACGATGCATGGTGAAAAAGCGTATCAAGATTAATTTGTCAGGGAGTGGTGGTATGAGCGGTCAAATGTATAAAGTGGAAATTGTGACTCGTCCTACAAACTTTGAAAAGCTGAAAACTGAGCTGGCCAAAATCGGGGTCACTTCGATTACGTTTTATAATGTACACGGATGCGGACTGCAAAAAGGACATACAGAACTTTACCGCGGCGTCAAACGCGAAAGCAATGTGTATGAAAGATTAAAAGTGGAAATCGTCGTCAGCAATGTGCCTGTTGAAAAAGTGGCCGAGACGGCGCAGAACGTACTGAAAACCGGAGAACCCGGGGACGGAAAAATCTTCATATCCGAAATTAAAAACACCATCAACATTCGTACAGGCGAGGAAGGTCCTGACGCTTTATAAATCATGATTAAAGCTCCCGGCGCAAAATTGCGCGGGAGCTTTTCTGCATTTTATAAGATGGCATCGATGATGCCGTACTCTTTTGCCTCGTCTGCATTCATAAAATAATCGCGTTCCATGTCAGCTTTTAATTTTTCAATGGGCTGACCCGTCCGTTCATGAAAAAACTGCTCGATTTTTTTCTTCAGTTTGATAATGCGCTTGGCTGAAATCTCCATGTCAGTCGCTTGGCCTTTGACACCGCCGAGCGGCTGATGGATCATGATTTCGCTGTTTTTGAGGGCATATCGCTTTCCTTTCGTTCCGCCTGTGAGCAGGATCGCTCCCATTGAAGCCGCCATTCCGACACAGATTGTGCGGATGTCCGGTTTCACATATTCCATCGTGTCTAAAATCGCGTATCCGGCTGAGGTTGAACCGCCGGGACTGTTGATATAAATCGAAATATCCTTTTCATCATCCTCCGCTGACAGAAACAGCAGCTGGGCGGTGACACGGTTGGCGAGATCGTCCGTACATTCAGAGCCGATCATAATGATCCGGTCCTTTAGAAGCCTTGAAAATATATCGTACGACCTTTCTCCCCCCGCTGTTCTCTCAATGACATAAGGAATGGTGTTCATCGCCTCTACCTCCTAGGCAGCACACCTCATCATGCTTCCGCAATACGGCTGTGAAGCGCCCGGAAGCCAAGTCTTTTTCGCATATTCCAGCAGATGATCAGGATTATGAAACCGTATGGCTTGAACAAGCAGCCTGCTGTGTTCTTCATGATCCCCTCCCGCCGCATCCCGATGGAGCACATCGGGAGAAAGGCCTTTTAAACGCTGGCGGGATCTGAATAAAAGCGATTTAACCGATGATTCTGGTTTATCGAGCGTTTCGGCAATTTCATGCAGCTGAAAGGAGAAAACATCCTTGAGCAGAAAAATCGTTAATTGCTTCGGTGTTAATATATTTGAAAGCTTTTTCAGCAGGTGCTCAAATTCATCCGCTGCTTTCATGTTTTCTGTCTGTCCGCCTGCCGGATTGTCCGCCGCGAGAAAGCATTCGCGCTTTCTTTTTCTAAGCTGGTCAATCCATTTGTGCTTCGCCACCGTTTTTTGATAAGCATGTGAGGCGTCTGTCCGATTGATTTCCATTAATTTCAGGATTGTATCCTGAGCTAAATCCTCGGCATCCCATTTGTCGCCGGTGATTCTCAAACAGTACTTCATCAGCGCTTTTTGATTTAATTCATTCATGAATGAATTCACACTCCTTAAAAGAGGCCTCTTACTTTAATAAACGGCTGGCCCCGCCGATTTGATACGGGGGTTTTAAAATATTGTAACAAAAAAACGCCTATCATATATGATAGGCGTCAAACAGCGTGCCTTACTGCTGTTTTGAATCTTCTGTCTGGCTCTGGCCCTCATCCTGAGTTCCTGAATCCTCAGAAGAATCATCCCGTTTGGTTTTATCGTCTTTTCCATCTGTTTTATCTTTGGCTTTGTCTTCTGTTTTTGGTTTTTCTTCGACAGAAGGCTGTGCAGGTTCCTTCACTTCTTCAGATGCCTGCTTTTCCATTGCTTTTTCAATGTTTGAAACCGGCTTGTCCATGAAGTTCAGCGGATTTAGAGCAACTCCGTCTTTGCGGATTTCAAAATGTACGTGGTTTCCGCCTTCTTCATTATAAAGGTTTTTGCCTGCTTTTCCGATGACTTGATTTTGCTCGATTTTATCGCCTTGTTTGACGCTCACTTCAGAAAGAGATTGATACACAGTTGATAAACCATCTTCATGCTCAACTTCAACAACATAACCTAGTACAGGGTCTTTCTGAGCTTTAATGACCGTACCGCTGAGAGATGCGGAAACATCGAATGATTTTCCATCTTTCTCAGCCAAGTCGATACCTTTGCTCATGCTGTACGTGTTATTATAGTTAACAAGTGCTGCTTCTTTCTCTTCTTTAGGTGCGTCAGTTTCAAAAAACTTTTTAACGACAGAAACATTCTCAGAATCAATGACCGGCATTGCGACATTTTCCACTGGTTTTCCTACTTCTACCGCATCATCACGGTTATCATAGGCTGATTTCTTACCATCATCTGCAAGCTTGTCTTTCACATCGTTGTTTGATGCTGATTGATACCAGAGAACCGCTGTCAAAACAACGACTGCACTGATTAAATAGATGGCCGGAAATACCCAGCGTCTACGAAAAAACTGTTGCATCTTTGTGATTTTGGAAGTACGATTCTTTTCTTCCTCTTTCATGCTTCATCACCTCAGCAACATTCTGAACACTTTTCAGAAAATATATACATTTACAAAAAACTTTTTTCTGTTTAGTATTTGCAGACCGCTTCATGAATATGTAATAAAGCAGCAGAAAAAGCGGCCACCGATACTATAAGGGCGAATTCCGGAGAATAGCAGCCGTCACCCTCTTGAATGTAAAAATGGATGTAGAAAGGACGGAAATCATGAAATTACGCATCGCCAATCAAGCAGACCTTCCGGCAATAGTCGATATTTATAACTCCACAATTGCTTCACGAATGGTCACGGCAGATACCAAACCTGTGACACCGGAAGAAAAAATGAATTGGTTTTTGGGGCATACTAAAGCAAGGCCTCTTTATATTGTTGAAAACGAAGCACAGGAAATAATGGGCTGGATCAGTTTTGAATCGTTTTACGGACGGCCCGCTTATGCCAAAACCGCCGAAGTCAGCATTTATCTTCATGAAGCCCATCGAGGAAAAGGGGCGGGTTCTGCCGTATTGGAAAAAGCGCTTGAAGCCGCTCCAAAGCTTGGGATCCGTTCTTTAATGGCTTTTATTTTTGCCCATAATGAACCAAGCATCAAGCTTTTCCAGAAGTACAGTTTTGCTGAATGGGGACATTTCCCGGGCATCGCGGAGATGGACGGGAATCGGTACAGCTTGAAAATACTGGGAAAAGAATTAAATGAAGGCTGATCACATGGCACGAAAAAAGAGCTGGCATACAGCTCTCTTTTTCCTTTATCATTCAGCTAAACGCTGCCTGCGGATTTCTTCTTCATTTAAAAACGCCATAAAATTCCTCATCACAGTAAACGGCTCTTCTTTGACCGCCCGAACGTAACGGTTTTTCCGCTCATCGGGAAGCACTTCGCTTTTTTGCATCCGTTCCAAAATATATTTCATCACCGTTTGCTGGACATTTCTTTTTTGATGGGATGATTCTTTGAGCAATGCCATTCCAAAAGCGGCAGCAATTGCAGCGATGCCAATTTTCATGTATGACGACTGGCTCCAGAAAGTTGAAAGATAAATGAGCGAACCTAAGATCAGCGGAATGGCTATAAAAAGAAAAATCAGCCTTTTCTTTAAGATCGGCGCAGCAACCCGCTTGAGGTTATCCATTTCTTCCTTCATAAAGGCGGGCATTTGATTAAATGTTTCAATATCCATAATAATCCCTCCTGGATTAGTTAAGAGACCTTGTTCCAGTATAAAATCACGCTTTTTATATTTATATCGTAACTTAGTTCTAACATGTTTTACAGTTTTTTGCCTTATCTCCTCTTTTCTTAGAAACTTTATTGCTTTTTTTGCGTATAACAAGAGATAGTTGCTTGAAGAGGGAGTAACTGATATAAATGGAATGTATAAAAACAAATCCGTCTTGCGAGGTTCTATATGGATATTATTAAAAATATTAGTATCACATCGATATTTCTCGGTTTTATACTAGTTTTAAATACGCTTTTGGCAATCGTTGTGATCTTTAGGGAACGCCGCGATGCAAGCGCATCCTGGGCCTGGCTTTTAGTTCTCTTCTTTATCCCCGTTCTCGGATTCATCCTTTATTTGCTGTTCGGCCATAATCTGAGCCGCAAGCATCTCTTTCAATGGGAAGACCGGAAAAGAATCGGGATCGAGAAAATATTGGAACAGCAGCTTACGAAGCTGAAAAGCCGCGAATTCGAATTTCGCAACAAGGCGACTGCAGAAAGCAAAGATCTAATCTATATGCATATTCTTAATAATCATGCCGTTTTCACAGAAGACAATACCGTTGAATTGCTGACGGATGGGCGCCAGAAGTTTGACCGGCTTCTCTCTGACATTGAAAACGCCAAAGACCATATTCATCTTCAATATTATATTTATAAAGGGGATGAAATCGGTAAAAAGCTGAGGGACGCGCTCATCAAAAAAGCCAAAGAAGGTGTAGAAGTCCGTGTTCTATACGATGAATTGGGATCAAGAAGCTTGCGAAAAACCTTTTTTAAAGAGCTGACAAAAGCGGGCGGATATGTTGAAGTCTTTTTCCCATCGCGGTTTAAATTTATCAACTTGCGCATGAACTACCGCAACCACCGCAAGCTGGTCATCATCGACGGATTCATCGGATATGTCGGAGGATTTAATGTCGGGGACGAGTACCTCGGTCTGAACCCGGATTTTGGGTATTGGCGGGATACGCACCTTAGAATCAAAGGAACCGCCGTCCACTCGATTCAAACGCGTTTTATCCTTGACTGGAATCAGGCCTCGCATCACCATGACATTACATATGTGCCAAATCACTTCCCTGAAATCGGCTCTCACGGAAACATCGGCATGCAGATTGTCACAAGCGGTCCGGATTCGGAATGGGAACAGATCAAAAACGGTTATATTAAGATGATTTCAACGGCCAAACGGTCAATTCTGATTCAAACGCCATATTTTATCCCTGACGCCAGCCTTCTTGACGCTCTCAGAATCGCTTGCCTCTCGGGAGTTGACGTCAGAATCATGATTCCGAACAAGCCCGACCATGCTTTTGTATACTGGGCGACCTTTTCTTATATCGGCGAACTTCTTAAAGCCGGTGCATCAGTATTCATTTATGATAATGGCTTTATTCACGCAAAAACGATTATAGTAGATGAGGAAATTGCATCAGTGGGAACGGCAAATATTGATATGCGCAGCTTCAAGCTGAATTTTGAAGTCAATGCCTTTTTATATGACGAGGAAATTGCAAGGAGCCTTGTCCTATCATTCGAAAAAGACCTGCAAGTTTCGAGAGAGCTCACATTTGAAGAGTATCAAAACCGAAACAGGTCAATTCGCTTTAAAGAAGCCATTTCAATTTTGCTGTCTCCAATTTTATAGAAAAACGCGAACCTGCGGCGTTTATAAACAAAAGCCCCTGAGAAAACCCAGGGGCTTTTTCTACTGCCTGCTCCCCGCAGCCGGCGCGGTCCGAGTAGAAGATGAAGAATGCACGGAGGCGTCTGCATCCCGCATCCTGAGTGCAAAGCATAAAGCAGTTAAAAGGAATCCGGCCGCACCGAGCAAAGCCGTCCGGTAAGCCGTAAGATCCGGCTGCAAATTGTCCGCATGTCGACTCATGACGGCGAGAAGACAGGACATGATCGCGACACCAAAAGCAGAACCGATCCGATTCTGAACATTAAATAATGTCGTTGCCCGCCCCATTGAAGCCGAGGAAATGTTGGCAAAAGTGACGATTTGAACTGCACCGACCGCATGCCCCAGGAAAAAACCCGCTAGGAATAGCAGCATTCTCAAAAACCACGGGTTTGACCCAGGTCCTGTTAAACTAAGCAGCGCAAACATCAAAGCTGCACATAACAATGCAGCGGAGATCAGCCGGCGCGGCCCCAGCTTTGAAAGCGATCGGGGCATCAGCTGAGAAGCGAGCATAAGTCCAAGCGCTTCAGGAAACGTAATCAGCGCTGTATCCAGCGCCGAGTAATTCAGCGCCTCCTGATACATCAGCGGAAAGACGTAAAGCATGCCAAGCAATCCAGCGGCAGAGAACAGCGATATGATGCTCATCGTTTTAAAAGCCCGATCAGCGAACAAACGAAGATCGATCAGCGGTTTTTTAACCTGAAGCTCTACAAACACGAGGGCGGTCAAAAGAACAAGCCCTCCGATTCCGGCAGCAAGTACATCAGGCGAACTGAATCCCCGCACAGGGCCCTGGCTAAGTGCAAAAACCGTCAACGCCATTCCCGGTGCTGAGAGAAGAAACCCTGGAAGATCGAATCTCCCTGCCTCTGATTCAATATGTTCGTCAAGGTACAATAAACCAAACAGCAGAATCACGATTCCGATTGGAATATTAATGTAGAAAATCCAGCGCCATGACAGCTGATCCGTAAAAATACCGCTGATGATCGGCCCGAGCGCAGGAGCCACGGCAACCGGAAGAACAAGAACACGAGAGATTTTCGGCCTTTCCTGCGGAGGAAACGTCCTGAACAAGATCGCCATTCCCACCGGTGTAAGAAGCCCTCCGCCAGCTCCCTGGATGATGCGGAACAAATTTAAAGCAGCAAGATGATCAGCAAGTCCGCATAAGGCAGATGCCGCCGTAAACATACCAATCGCTATGAGAAAAATTCGCTTTGTCCCCCAGCGATCGCCGAGCCAGCCGGCAATCGGGAGACATACAGCAAGACTGACTAAATATCCGATATTGACGATGCCGGCCGCCGACGGGGACGTCTGAAATTCTTGAATAATTGTCGGCAGCGCCATGTTGATGACGCTTGCGTCCATTGCGGCCATAAACATCGCCGAGACATATACGATACTGACAACCGTCCTCTGATTGAACGGTCTCATTTTCACTCCTCACCGCCGTGAACCCCGATAGCGGGCTTCAGACTGTTCGGCTGCAAATCGCGCCAATTCGAGCTGATATATTGAATACATTCGCTTCGGCTCGCTTCCTCAAAGACAGGAGTCCAGCCAGACGGCACATCAAGAAAGGCCGGCCAGAGCGAGTACTGGCCTTCGCTATTCATCAGGACAACATATGTGCCGCCTTCATTTTCAAAAGGATTCGTCATCATTCTCTCTCCCTTCTTTCTTTATCGGCTTACTTTAAAGGCATCTAATTTTTCCGCAAGGACGCGCCCAATTTCGGAAAGCGGGCCCGGCTGGCACAAATCTTTATGCCGGCAGTCTATATCATGCTTCTCAATCTTTCCATGAAGATAAGGGAGCCATTCTTCCGGCTCAATCGGGTCAAACCATTCCGGTATGACGGTTGATCTGAAGAATAGAAGATCCCCGTGATATGGCTGAGGCTTATAGGCGCTTAAAATGCGAACCGAATTCACATAGGTCTCCTTTAAGTTCAATATTGCCGATTCATCAAGACTTGCTAGCGCACTGCCGTCACGCCGCAAAATTTCAATCGCGCTGGAAAGCTCGAGCGGCTCTCCGTCAAGGCTATCCGGATCATATCCGCCTAAAGCCAAGAGGGCAATAAGCGCTTCCTGCTCGTCAGGAGCATCTTTAATCGGAAGGAAATGATTTGGATAAGCATCAAGCATGACGAGAAGAGAAACTTCTTCGCCCTGTTCCTGCAGCTGAGTTGCGATTGCATGAACAACATTGCCTCCGAGAGACCAGCCAAGAAGGCGGTAAGGACCGGCTGGCTGAATCGTACGAATATGGCGAATATAATCAGCAGCCATTTCATCCAATGTCTGTGGCAATGCCTCCTGTCTTGCAATGCCTCGGGCCTGAAGACCATAAATCGGGTACTCTTTGCTCAGAGACGTCATCAAACCGGCGTAACACCAGCTCAAGCCTCCCGCAGGGTGCACACAGAACAGAGGCGGCTCGCTGCCGCCCTCTCTCAGCGGAAGCAGGACATCTAGCGCATTGTGGCTGCTGCCTGCCTCAATGCGTTCGGCAAGGCCGCTGACAGTAGGCGCTGCTAACAAATCACCGATACCAAGTTCGACGCCAAGTGCTTCGCGAATGCGGCTCATCAGCTGGACGGCGAGCAGAGAATGTCCTCCAAGCTCAAAGAATCCGTCATCAATGCCGATCCGAGGCAAATTCAAAATTTCTGAAAAGAGATCGCACAGTATCTCTTCCTGCGGCGTGCGGGGACCGCGTCCTTTGACCGCTGCTGTATATTCCGGTTCAGGCAGTGCTTTACGGTCAAGCTTGCCATTCGGAGTCAATGGCAGAACATCAATTTCCACAAGAGCGGAAGGCACCATGTAATCAGGCAGAGTTCCAGAAGCATACCGGCGCAGCTCAGCGGGATCTGTTCCCGTTTCTGATGCAGGTACTATATAGGCGATCAAGCGCTTATCCCCCGGCTGGTCTTCCCGTACAACGACAGCAGCCTGATCCACTCCATCATGCTGAACAAGCACGGCTTCAATTTCACCCAGTTCAATCCGGAAGCCGCGAATCTTAATCTGCTGGTCAGCGCGTCCCATATAATCAAGAGAACCATCCGGGCGCCAACGGGCCAGATCACCCGTACGATACATCCGCGTGCCGGGCGGTCCATACGGGTCAGCGACAAATCGTTCAGCCGTCAAGTCCGGCCTTCCCAAATAACCGCGGGCAAGTCCGCTTCCGGATACATAAAGCTCTCCGGCCACTCCCGGCGGAACCGGCTCAAGACATGCATCAAGCACATATACACCAAGATCAGGTATCCCGCGGCCGATCAGACTGTTGGCTTTTAAAGCCGCAATCTTCTGATTAAGGGAAATGTAGCTGACATGCACCGTCGTCTCCGTGATGCCGTACATATTGACCAATCTCGGGAAATGATCCGGATGGCGCTGATACCAGTCTTCCAGCCTGCTCAGCTCAAGCGCTTCTCCGCCAAAGATGACAAATCGCAGAGAAAGAAGCCTTCCGATTTCAGGATGATCGCGATCCGCCTGCATCAGTTGATAAAATGCCGATGGAGTCTGGTTGAGCACAGTCACACCTTCATTTACGAGCAGGCGCAGAAATTCGTTCGGTGAGCGGCTGACGGCATGAGGAACCACAACAAGCCGCCCTCCATGCAGCAGCGGGCCCCAAATTTCCCAAACAGAAAAGTCAAAGGCATAAGAATGAAACATCGTCCAAACATCATCTGCGCTAAAATGGAACCATTGTTCCGTTGCTCCAAAAAGCCGGACAACATTCTGATGCGGGATCACCACCCCTTTTGGTGTACCGGTTGAACCTGATGTATAAATGACATATGCCGGGTGGAAAGGTGACAAAGGTTCAAGACGGTCGGCATCACTCGGATTCGTATCAGCACACTCTTTCAGTTCTTCTTTTATATGAGGGTCATCAAGCACAATTCGCGGAACAGCTCCTGCATCAGAAAGGTGTGAGTCCACCTCTGAATTTGTCATGATGCAGGCAGGCCGGGCATCCGCAAGCATAAAAGCGATTCTTTCAGCCGGGTAGTCCGGATCCAGCGGAACGTATGCCGCTCCTGCTTTGAGCACAGCCAGCAGACCGACAACCATTTCCAATGATCTTGGCAGCGCCAAAGCTGCGAATTGTTCAGGACCGATCCCTTTGGCAATCAGCAGGTGAGCCAGCCGATTCGCCCGCTTGTTGAGTTCGCCGTAGGTTAGAACTTCATTTTCAAATACAACAGCAATGTTTTCAGGTTTCTCAGCGGCCTGCTTCTCAAACAATACCGGCAAACTTGCCTCAGGCAATTTCAGTGAATCTTTGTTCAAATTAGCCAGCATCATTTGGCGTTCTTCAGGCAATAGGATGTCAAGCCGCCCAATCGGCTGATCAGGAGCAGATGCGGCGGATTCCAGCAGTCTCACTAGTCTTGCAGTGAATGCTTCAGCCGTATCACGCTTAAATAAATCTGTACTGTATTCAAGGAATCCCGTAATGCCGGCCGGTATTCCGTCTGCATTACGATGTTCGCGAAGTTCAATCGTCAAATCAAACTTCGCGGCACCAACGCTTCGAACCTCAAGGGCGGATTGTAGTCCCGGAAGTTCAAGCGCGGGTTCAGGCGTGTTTTGAAATGCCAGCATGATTTGAAAGAGCGGATGTCTGGCGCGCGACCGCGCAGGATTGAGAACTTCAACAAGACGCTCAAAAGGAAGATCCTGATGTTCATAAGCATGAAGATTGACTTCCCTTACCCTGGCGAGAAGATCGCGAAAGCTGGGATCACCTGATGTGTCAGTCCGCAGCACAAGCGTATTGATGAATAAACCGATAAGCCCGCCCAATGAGTCAGCACTTCTTCCCGCGATCGGGCTGCCGATCGGAATGTCGCTTCCTGCTCCCATTCTTGTAAGCAATGCGGCAAGACCCGATTGCAAAATCATAAACAGACTGACTCCGCTAGTGCGGGCCAAGTCGAGCAGACGGCTGTGCAGCTCCTTATCAAGCTTGAGTTGAATCGTGTCGCCGCGATAGCTTGATTCAGCAGGCCTTGGGAAATCAGTCGGAAGCTCAAGCTGGTCAGGCAAATGGTCAAGCGTCTTCGTCCAAAATGTCAGCTGCCTTGCAATCAGGCTATCCGGGTCGTTCTCACTGCCAAGCAGATTTTTCTGCCAGAAAGCATAGTCGGCATATTGTACGGGAAGCGGCTCCCACTCCGGAGCAGCGCCCTGGCAGCGGGTGTTATAGGCAGCTTCCAAATCACGGGTCAGCGGTGTCAAAGACCATCCATCACCGATCATATGGTGCAGAAGAAGCAGCAGAGCATATTTGTTTTCCCCGAGCACGAAAAGCTGCGTGCGAAACGGCGGCTCTTCTGCTAGGTTAAAGCTGTAACTTACAGCTTCAGCAAGCACTTCCTCAAGCTCATTTTCGCCGACATGAGAAACGAGCAATTCAGGGCGTGCCTTGGCGGGATCTAATATAAGCTGGCACGATGTCCCCTGCCTTTCGGGGAAAATCGTTCTCAGCGGTTCATGACGTTCTGCGACATCACCTAAAGCCGTTTCAAGCGCTTCTCGATTCAGCATACCGGACAAATTGACGACTACCGGAATATTGTAGGTAGGGCTTGGCCCTTCCAAACAGTGTAAAAACCATAAACGGCGCTGGGCAAATGAAAGGGGAATCTCCTCCTGGCGCTCGGCTTTCTCTAGAGGCGGCCGGACGCTCTGTGCCTGGTCAAGCTGTTTGGCCAGCCCTGCAGCCGTCGGTTCGTCAAATAAACGCCCGATTCCCAGCTCGGCTCCCAACACTTCACGAATACGGCCTACAAGCCGGCCGGCAAGCAGCGAATGCCCGCCAAGATCAAAAAAGCTGTCATCAATGCTGACACGTGATATCCCCAGAACCTCAGCAAACAGATCACACAAAATCTCCTCTTGCGGCGTCCTCGGCTCACGTCCGGAGGGTTGCGCACTCATCACGGGTGCCGGCAGCGCTTTTCGGTCAAGCTTACCATTCGGAGTATGCGGAAGCTCTTCCAGAATGACAAATGCCGATGGCACCATATAATCAGGAAGCGTTTCTCTGACATGCCGGCGAAGCTCATCCGGATGAGGGGCCACTTCAGAAACCGGAACGATATAGGCAGCCAAGCGGGGATCTCCCGGCTGGTCTTCGCGCACGATAACAGCAGACTGCTGAACATCATGATGGCTGGAAAGCACCGCATCAATTTCTCCCATTTCGATGCGAAATCCCCGAATCTTAATTTGATGGTCTGCCCGCCCGATATAATCCAGAGAACCGTCTGAACGCCATCTTACAAGATCGCCTGTCCGATACATCCGAGATCCCGGCGGCCCGTAAGGATTGGCGATAAAACGCTCAGCTGTAAGTCCAGGCCGACCCAAATAGCCGCGCGCCACTCCTGCCCCGGCCACATAGAGCTCGCCTGCCACTCCCGGCGGAACAGGCTGCAAGCCAGCATCTAAAACATAGACTTGTGTGTTCCAAATCGGACGGCCGATTGAAGGGGCTTCTTTTCGGCCTTCGTTTACGAGCGCAGCAGACGTTGACCAGATCGTTGTTTCAGTCGGACCATATAGATTCGTAATCTCACAGTCTAGTTCTTGCAGATGAAGTGCAAGACTGCTTGGAAGCGCCTCGCCTCCGACAAGCACCCTGAGTCCGCGCAGCTTTTCAGGGACGCTTGTCGCCAATGCATGCCATAGTGTCGGTGTGGCCTGCATGATCGTGATGTCTTGATTTTCAAGCATGCCCGCCAAAGCAGGGGGATCTTGAACGGTTTCCTTATCAGCAATAATGAAACAGGCGCCGCTGATCAATGGCAGGTAAATTTCCAATGCTGAAATATCAAAGGCGATCGTTGTGACCGCCAAGAGACGATCATGCCTCTGAAGGGAAAAAGTCTCCTGCATCGACAAAAGAAAATTGCATAAACTTTCAGCTGATACAACGACTCCCTTAGGCCTTCCGGTCGAACCCGACGTATAAATCATATACGCAGGCTGAAGAGATAACCGCTTGCCATGTTGATCAACATCAACCGGATTTTCGGCGGAATAATCGTTGATTTTATTGACTGCGTCTTGTTCATCAATGATCATTCTCGGCACATCTGGATTTTCGGGAATATGAACTGCGGCCTCCCTGCTCGTTATGACGAGCATCGGCTGTGCATCGCTGAGCATATAATCGATCCGGTCAGCCGGATATTCTGGATCGATAGGTAAATAAGCAGCCCCAGCCTTCAGCACGGCAAGCATACAGATCACCATTTCCGCTGATCGAGGCAGAGCCAAAGCAACAAACTGCTTCGGTCCGGCCCCTCTTTCCATCAGCAGATGGGCAAGCCGATTCGCCCGTTCATTCAATTCGGAATAGCTGAGTACATCGTCCTTAAACACCACTGCCGGCGAATTCGGGTATTCTTTCACCTGCATTTCAAATAATTGAGGCAGTGTGTTTTCAGGAAGCACTTGATCAGTTTTATTCCATTTGGTAAGAACCTGATGACGTTCCTCAGGCAGCAGCAGCTCTATTTTTCCGATCGGCATATCTTGTTCAGCATCGGCGATTGTTTTCAGAAGAATAAGAAAACGGTGCAGGTGTTGATCTAATTCATTGACATTGTACACGGCGGGATTTGCGTCCATGTTCACCTTTAAGCCGCTACCACCGGGCCTTCCGTAAATATTAATCGAAAGATCGTCCACAGGTCCCGTCGCAAGATTGTGAACAACCCCTTGATAACCGGCAAAATATAAATGATCGGCAAATGGCATCAGATTAATCTGCGGACCGAACAGCCGCTGATTTTCACCAAGCAGTTTAAGGTCGCGCCTCAGCTCTTCATGGCGATAATGCTGATGGCGCCGAATCTGAACAATTTCCTCTGATACCTGCTTCATAAGCTGGGCCGTCCCCATCTCCGGCCCCACTGACAGACGAAGGGGCAGGAGATTCATGACCATACCGGGAATATTCAGAGAACCCGTACCTAAACGGCACATCATCGGCAATCCGAGAACAACATCCTTGGCGCCTGTCAGACGATGGACGTAAATGGCGGCTGCTGCGATTACCGCTTCATGCCAGTTTGCTCCCGCCAAGCTTGCTGCAGACAGGAGACGATCGGCATTTTCCGCAGGAAGATGTGCAGAACGGCGAAGAAAGCTGGAAGAAGTCCTTGGGGCTCTGTCGGCAAGGCTGACCACCTCCGGCTCATCACTAAAGCGCTCCAGCCAAAATTGGCGGTCCTTTTGGTATTGATCTGACGAACGGTATACCGAATCTTCCTTGAGAACCGAATCAAGAGGCCCAAAGGCTCTGTCATGATCAGACGTCTTCCCCTGTGCAAGTGCGGTATACAATTTTGACAGCCGTTCGGCTATCAGTGTAAAACTGAATCCGTCAGTCGCGATATGATGTGTTCGCTGATACCAGTAGAACAGGTCGGGTGCCGCTTTAAAAAGCGCCTCTGTAAAAAGAGGCCCGCGGGTCAGGTCGATCGGCCGGGAAAGATCTTCCCTCATCCATGCTTCAGCCGCCTTCCTCGGGTCCGGCTTTGCACTGACATCAATGAAATGAAGCGGAAAATCTGATGATGGCTCGATCACCTGCCATGGCCCTTCCTTATCTTCCCCGAATCGGGCATGCAATGTATCAGCTTCTTTCATGACATGACGAAGCGCTTTCTCAAATAGCTCCGGATCAACCGGACCGCTGATTTCTACGTATTCAGCGGTATTATAGACCGGATTTTGCGGATCAAGCTGTTGTGCATACCAAATGCCGGCCTGTGCTCCGGTTAACGGCCTGCGGTTTTCTTGACATTCAGGCATTTATGGCAACCTCCTTCATTGATAGTCTGCATTTGGCAGTGATGTTTCTTTAGAGGAAGACAACAGTCTCCACCAGTTTTCAATCGTCGGCTCCTCGGCCAGCTCCACAAAAGTCACCTCTGCCCCGGCACGCCGCCAGCGCTCGGCAAGACTCATTATTCTGACTGAATCGAGCCCGCGATAAATCAAATTTTCACTGTCGCTAATATCGGCTGGTGATTCAAGGAGAAGCGCGGCGATTTGTTCGCGTATGATTTGTTTTGACAGCCTTTCTGCATCTTCTCTTACGCCCTCGTCATTTGCAGAATCCCGCCCGTTTTTCAGTTCGTTCAGAAGGTTTTCGGCGGTGACGGTGACAGCACAGCGGTCAGCTGCATAAGAGATCGCCATTTCATGATGTTTTAAAGAGAAATCCGCGACCGCATCCCCTACAAAAAACGTCTCTATATCTTGCATAAACGCATCACATGCCGTCATGAGACAGCCGATATGCGCATAAACCCCCGTGACGATAAGCTGATCGCGGCCCTGTTCCTGGAGAATGCCTAAGAGATTGGTTTTTCTAAAGGCGTTGTACCTCCACTTCGTCAGAACGATGTCGCCTTCATTCGGTTTAAGCTTCTCCACGATTTTCTGCCCATCTGGACCCGGGCCGATTCCAGATCCCCAAAAGTCCTGAAGAAGCCCCCGCTCTTCGGGTGTCTGTCCGCCAGGCTGAGCCGTATAAATGATAGGTATGCCAAGCTCTGCGCATTGTTCTTTCAGCATTTTAATATTTGCGAAAAGCTCTGTCATCGGAGATTCGCCTAAATTGTAGGCATCGATAAAATATTGCTGCATGTCATGGATGAGAAGTGCGGCACGCTTCGGATGAGGCGTCCAGGACACCTTGTTTTTCGGCAGATCTGACGCTGTTGGCATTTGGTACGGTAAGATGGCAGGAATGGCCATCAAATCACATCCTCTCGATTTTTATCATTGCTGCGCGTCGGCGGCTGACATCATTTTTTCAACAATTGCCTCACGCAATGCTTTTTTGCTGACTTTTCCTACACCTGTCTGTGGAAATGCTTCGACTATTTCCACCCGGTCAGGTATTTTATATGCTGCAAGCCCGCGTTCTCTCAGAAACACTTTTATCTCTGCGGCAGCAGGCGGGGTGCTGCGCGGGATGATATATGCACATGTCCTTTCTCCAAGAAACTTATCAGGCATTGAGACAACTGCGGCATCATGTACGGAAGGATGAGCAAGCAGATGATTTTCTACCTCCTCTGCCGCGACTTTTTCTCCGCCTCTGTTAATTTGGTCTTTAGAACGACCTTCAACGATCAGATAACCTGATGAGTTTACCTTGACCAGGTCTCCTGTTCGGTAAAATCCATCTGCGGTAAAAGCTTTAGCATTGTGCTCCTCAGCTTTGTAATAGCCGCGAATCGTATAAGGTCCCCTTGTCAGCAGTTCGCCGGTTTGTCCGGGTTCGACTTCGCATCCGTTCTCATCTACAACCTTAATCTCATCAAATGGAGACATCGGCCTGCCTTGTGTACTGATGATGATTTCTTCCGGATCATCAAGTCTGGTATAGTTGACCAGACCTTCCGCCATGCCGTAGACCTGCTGCAATGTGCAGCCAAACACTGATTTTACGCGGCCGGCAGCTTCAGCGCTGAATTTGGCTCCGCCGACTTGAAGAACTTGAAGGCTTGAGAAATCATTGCAACGCGACGAGGCGGCTTCAAGCCAGATTAAAGCCAGCGGCGGAACAAGCGCTGTTATTGTAGCCCGTTCCCTTTCAATCAAAGGAAAGGTTTCATCAGGACTTGATCCTTGCGCAAGAACGACTCTCCCTCCTGCATACAATGTTCCAAGCACACCTGGTGAACTAAGCGGATAGTTATGTGCTATCGGAAGAGCGGCTAGATACACGCTGTCATGATCAAGGCGGCAAATGTCAGCGCTGAGCCTCAGACTGTATATATAATCATCATGGGTTCTCGGTATCAGCTTGGATCGTCCAGTGCTTCCCCCGGACAATTGAAGAAAAGCCACATCGCCGGGACTCACCTCTGGAAAACAGGCCTGACCGGCTTGCAGATCGCGAAGCGCCTTAAATTCTTCCGAATCGCCGGCGACAATGACATGGCGCAATCCTTGAACCTTATCACAAACCTCTCTCGCCAGCCGGCGGTAGTCAAACCCTGAGTGAACATCCGGGATCACATATGCAGCCGCATCAGAAAACTCGCAAAAATAAGTGATTTCACTGTGCCGATGCGAGGGAAGAGCAAACACAGGCAGCGCACCGATTCGAAACAGCGCAAAACAAACCTCAAAAAATTCGATGATGTTTGGCAGCTGCACGACGACACGGTCTTCCTTTTGAATGCCAAGCCTTAAAAAACCTGCTGCCAAAAGATCGACTCTCTCATCCAATTCTTTGTAGCTCAGATGGGTGTCCCCGCATGTTATTGCAATGCGGCTGCCATGTTTGTCAGCGCGTTCCCTCAGCATTCCTCCAAATGTTTCGCCTCTCCAGCATCCCTCCTTCCGATACTTGTCTGCAAACTCTTTCGGCCATGCCGGGCATCCCGTCAGCATGTTCATCTCCCCCTATTATTCACTGTTCATTCCCATTGCACGAAGCATTGTGCGAAACTTTGCTGATGTCTCGGCCAGTTCATCTTCCGGCTTTGATCCGGCTACGATGCCTGCTCCAGCGTACAGACGAAGGGCGCGTTCTTCTGCCTCAGCACAGCGGATCGTCACCACCCATTCTCCATCGCCTTCAGAATCGCACCAGCCGACCATACCTGTGAAAAAGCCGCGTTCGAACGGCTCAATTTTTTTAATTGCCGCTCTTGCGAGATCCGTCGGTGTGCCGCAGACAGCCGGAGTCGGGTGAAGAGCCGCTGCCAGTTCCAATGATGATATAGAAAGGTCTGTAAGCTCTCCTTTGATTTCTGTAGATAGATGCCACATCGTCTCCGTAGTGATCAGCGATGGCTCTGACGGAACCTCCAGCGTCCTGCAAAATGGTCTGAGAGCGGAAGCGACCGCTTCAACCACAACCGCATGTTCATGACGGTCTTTTGCAGAAGCAAGCAATTCGGCTGACCGCCTTTGATCCTCATGCGGATCATGGCTTCGGGGCCTTGATCCTGCTAAAGGATTGGCAGAAACCCGAAATCCGGATCTTGAAACAAGCAGCTCCGGACTGGCTCCAATCAAGGTTCTCCGCACGGTTTCAGACTCTCCTCCTGCCCGTTCGGACACATCGACAGCAAAGGTATAACCGCGGGAATTGTGCCGGGCAAGACTGTTTAGCAAATCGCCGATATTGATCTTTATCGGTGAGGTCAAATGCAGTGACCGGGAAAGTACGATTTTGCTGAAATCGCCGGCGGCTATACCGGCCAATCCCTGTTTTACTCCGTTCATATACTCCTCCGGTGCGGGCACCGGCTGTATGTCATAGCCAAAAGCAGCACACTCCGGCTGTTTTGGCTCGTCCTGATCAAATGTCAGCTGACCCGCATGCCAAACCTCGTCAGGCACGGTAAGCTGCACAGGCTTTGTTTCATCAAAAGGCACTGCACCGACAACGATAGGCCTTTTCTGGCCAGCCTGTTTGGCTTGTCTGAGAACCGCATCAGCTCGCTGAGTCAAGTTCTCCATCTGGTTCAGACCTTCCGCTTCAGGAACGGCAGCAAAAACGCCTTCCGTTAGAATGGTTCGCTCAGGAGAAGAAAAGAAGAATGAAGCCCCAGTTCGATATTCTTTTAGAAGCTGTACTGCAAGCGATTCCGTGACGATATGACGTTCCATCATAAAGCAAAACCTCCTTTAAAATTGAATCAAACGCCCAGAGTAGCTCCCCCGTCTACGCGCAGATCATGCATCGTGATATGGCGGGCGCTGTCTGACAGCAAGAAAACAACGGCATTAGCGATATCCGCCGGCATCGCTAATTTTCCGAGCGGAATGCCTGTCTTAAATGTTTTGAGTGATCCTGCAATCACGCTTTGAGCAGCGTCTTGTTCCCGCCAAAGCGACCTCTGCATCGGAGTATCCGTTGACCCGGGCGATACGATATTGCAGCGGATATTGTACTCGGCCAGCTCAAGCCCAAGACATTTCGTGAACATTAAAGCCGCTGCCTTTGAAGCCGCGTAAGCTGACATCTGCATGCGCGGCACTGCCGCTGCATTCGATCCAACGGTCACGATTGAACCGTATCTGCGCGGAATCATGCGGCCTGCTACTGAGCGGGATACGTTAAAAACCCCGGTAGAGTTAACGCGGAACGTCTTTACCCAATCTTCATCACTTAGGGATGTAATCAAACCGGTCCGCAGAATACCTGCAACATTGACCAGCATGTCTATCGGGCCGAGATCGCGCTCGATTTTGTCCACAAGCTGATCAACAGCGGTGCTGTCACCCACATCAACGACAAAATCGGCAGCTTGCAGACCTTTTTTCTTCAGATCTTTCACGAGTTCTAGAAGCCCTTCCCCATTTTGATCTATTGCTGCAACAAACACTCCAAGTTCTGCAAGCGCCCGGGCTACCTCTTCACCAATCCCTTGGGAAGCTCCGGTTACTAAAGCAACCTTGCCTTTCACTCTCATCATTTCCTTTCCTGAAATCCGAATCCTAAAAACTAATTGATAATGATAATCATTATCGTTCAAAAATATAATATACCAATAAATGCTAACGGTCAAATCATTTTCGATTTTAACTCCGTAACTGCTATGGTATATTGACTTTTTATGTCGATCATTCTTTTTATAAAAGCATGGGCGATAAAGTTCGCCCACTGCTTCATATCAGCCTTGTCCATCAGGACTTAAGGCAAATCGCAATGCTTTGCTGATCAATACAGGCAAGACCGAGATATGGCCTTCCTCCTTAAATTCAATGAACTCCGCGCTGACCCCGCAGTGTTCAAGAGCTGATAAGCGCTCTGCCAGCTTTATTGCATTGTCGTTCATCCTGCTCTTATGCGTTTTCTCCAGTTCTCCCGCTCCAAGTAATACATTGACTTTGACATCAGTTTCTTGCAGGCGGGAAACAAATTCATGCTCCTCATCAAAAAACGGCTTATTCCAATGAATTGATGGACTGCCGGCGATGTATGTCTGAAATAAAGCGGGCTTTGTAAACAGGACTTGCAGGACAAAAAGACCGCCGAGGGAATGGCCGAAGATAGCCTGCCTCTTCGCATCAATGTTGAATTCCTGTTCGATCACAGGCTTCAAGTGTTCCTCGATGAATGAGAGAAAGGCTTCCGCACCGCCCGGTTCAGGCCAATCTGTCCCATCGGGCCTTTGAGGCAGTTCTCTGCCTGGCATAGGCAGCGTAAAGTCGTAGTAGCGCCCCGGATCAAACGGAGCATCCGTCTCATAGCCGATGCCAACGATAACAGCCGGTACAACCCCCGTTTTATCCGGGCGGCGCCCCTGCATCCGCACCGCCTCGATCATCGTTCCGAATACTGAATTGGCATCAAGCAGATAGATAACCGGATATCCCTCAGGAGGCGGTTCTCCATGGGGCCTTCCAATAAAAATCCGGTAGCTGCGTTTTCCGTCTTTTGAACGCATGAGACGCTGTTCTGTGCCTGGGATAGCAACGGGCGAAGCTTTGACAGCCTGATTATGTTTTTCTTGAACCATTTGATTTCTCCCTCCCCCTCTGTGATGAAATCAGGCAGTCTAGTGAACCGCCTTTTTTTGTTTAAAAAGCAAGTATAAAAAGTAAGGCACCCCGAAAATGGCGAGAATGATACCCGCAGGAACTTCCGACGGCTGAAACAGCAGTTTGCCGGCAAAATCGGCACATAGCACGAGAAACATGCCGACAAGTCCGCTTAACAGCAATGAGTGACGATGCAGCACCCCTGCCAGCCTCCGAGAAATATGCGGAGCAATCAAGCCGACAAAGCCCATGCTTCCTGAAATCGCCACACAAGCGCTGATAATGCCGACGCAAGCGGTAAGCAGCACCATTTTTTCTGTATTGGAAGACACGCCCAGACTCTTGACGGTATCTTCATGAAAACGAATCGTGTCCAGCAAATTGCTCTTTGCGAGCAGAAACGGAATTAAAAGCAAAAGCCATGGCAGTGCGGCTTGAATATATGTCCAGTTCGCCGACCAGATGCTCCCGTTTTTCCAAACCATCGCCATTTCATGATCGTTCGGATTCATCTTTAACGATAAGTACAGTGAGACAGCGCTGAAACCCGAATTGATTGCGATTCCAACTAGAATAATCCTGCCGGAATCCAGGTTTCCGCCGTGCCATGCAAAGATAAATATAAAAACGGCCGCCAAAATTCCGCCGATCAAGCCGAAGAAAGGCATTCCCATTGCAGCCAGGAGGCTCGTCGTTTCGGTCTGGCCTTGAAAAATAAGTAAATAGCCGACAATCGCTGCCCCTGCTCCCGCGTTAATCCCCAGTATACCGGGATCAGCCAAACCGTTCTTTGTCATCGCCTGAATCACAGAGCCGGCAATGCCGAGTCCAAGACCGACCAAAGCGGCCGTCACGATGCGGGGAAGTCTTAATTCAAAGAGCAAAATGCTGTATTGCTCATTCGGATTGATTTGAAAAAGGGTTGATAACAGCTCCGCCGGATGAACGGAGAAAGACCCTATCGTTAGGCTGACATAACAGACCGTAAGAATCAGCACAATAAAAACGGCATAGATGACCGCTACTTTTTTAGGCACGCTGCTCCCCTCCTTTTCGCTTGATCAAATAAAGGAAGAAAGGAACGCCAATGATTGAAGTGACGACTTCAATCGGTGTCTCAAACGGGTAATTGATCAGCCGGCTGACAAGATCGGCCAATGTCAAAAAGACTCCGCCGATGATGCAGGAACAAGGTATTAACCGGCTGTAGTCCGAACCGACGAGAAACCGCGTCATATGCGGAACGACCAAGCCGACAAAGGCAATCTTCCCGGCCAAGGCGACAGAGCTTCCTGTCAAAAGCACAACCGCAGCCATCGCTGCGATTTTGACGGTCTTCTTCTGCTGCCCAAGACTTTCAGAAATATCGTCCCCAAGTGATAAAGCCGTTACTTTCTTGCTGAGAGAAAGAGCCAGGATGATGCCCACAATCATAAAAGGGACGGCATATATCAAAAGTTCCGGACTCATTTGGTGCAGCCTGGCACTGTACCAAAAGCTGACATCTTGAGAAATTTGAAAATAAATTGACATCGCTGCCGACAAACTGCTGAGCAGCATGCTTGTAACTGTTCCGATAATCGCAAGCTGAACGGGCATAAAACCGTTCGGAATCACCGAAGCCAAACCGAAGACAAGGGCCGCTCCGACAGCTGAGCCGATAAATGAGTATCCCATCAGTTCAAGAGATGTTGATTGCGGAATCAACACCATCAAGAGTGTGATGATAAACGCCGAACCGTCGGAAACACCCATGATCGATGGTGAAGCGAGATAATTCCGGGTGACGCCCTGCATCAGCGCCCCGGACACGGCCAGCGCCGCTCCGATCAAGAGAGCGCCGGCGGCCCGAGGGAGCCGGGAATGCCAGATGATTTGGTGATCTGTGTTTCCTGGATCAAAATGCAGCAATGCCGAAAAAATCACTTCACCATCCAGCTGCTTTGCGCCGTAGCAGACGGACAGAAAAACGGACAGTATCATGGCAAACGGAGCAGTAATTATGATGATGCGGGTTATTTGCTTTGAATGCATAATGAAAAACCTTTTCTATTGATTAGTTTTGTGTTAATTTTTCAGCTGCAGCTTTTAAAAACTGAACCTTGCTCCAGGCTGTTCCTCCCTGTGCAAGCGGGTCTACTGCATTGACGAATACATGGTCCTCTTTTACTGCTGATATGCTTTTCCAAATCGGATTTTTCTCTAAATCTTTAAGTGCATTCGGCTTATCCGCATTCTCATCATCAGAAAATTGAACAAACATATAGTCCGGATTCATCTCGCTTAATTTTTCTAAAGAAATCAGTTCCTGGGCTTTCGCTGCTTTTACTTCCTTAGGAGCTGTGAAGCCTAATTCACCGTACAATGTTGAGTTGAAAAAGACGTCTTCCGGGTAAATAAAGATATTGCCTTGTCTGATTCTGACAACGAGCGCTTTTGTATCCTTCGCCGTTTTCTCCAGTTTGGTTTTTGCGTTTTTAAGATCGGTTTCATAATCTGAAATAATCTGTTTGGCTTTATCTTCTTTACCCGTCAGTTCAGCAAGCAGATTTAAATTGCCTTTCCAGTTTGATGAAACGTGGGATACGGGAATCGTTGTGGCAATGTTATCAAGCTTTTTCACCACTTTTTCGGGAAACTTCGTTGAAGCCAATATGACATCCGGTTTAAGCTCAAGGATTTTTTCAAGATTCGGTTCTGTTTTTTCGCCGACTGCAGTTGCTTGATCAGTAATGCTTTTAAACAGATCCGGGAACTTTCCTGAGAAGGAAATCGCGCCGATTGGATGAATGTCCAGAAGCTTTGCATCTTCCATCGATTCAACACTTCCCGTGATCACGATTCGTTCGGCTGGAACGTTCACTTTGTATGTATGATCGAGATATTGGACGCTTTTCTCAGCTGTTTCTGAGCTTTTTGCATCAGTCCCCGCTTTTTCTTTGCTGTTTCCGCATCCTGCTGCGGCAAAAGCAAGAAGCAGAATAAATAAAAAGATCGACATTTTTCTCATCTATCTGAGACCCCCTGTTTAATTGATAACTATTATCAATTAAAATTATAGGTAAGCCTCTTCGATAACACCATGGACAATATCCGGCAATTAAAATGGATTTTTTCCGGACAACAGTGGAACCGCTTGGCGAATGATCCGTTCATGGCTGCAAGCCGTATATTCACGCCAAGGATCAGACTTCACTTGATAAACCCGTTGATGTCGCACCGCTTTTAAATCCTGCCATTGGGCTGACTGCTGAAGCTGCTGGTAGAACGCCAGTGTTTCCGGCTCTTTGAAAACGAAGATCATAATCAAGTCCGGCTGATATGCCGCAATCATTTCGAGAGAGATTGCCCGATCAGTCGGTTCATCCAAGGAAACAGCCGATTCCAAGCCCAAGTCGCCAAAAAACACATCCTGGACAGATCGGTTGTGAGCAAAATAAATTTCATGTTTATGCAGCCGCAGGAACAAAAAGGTTTGCTTCCCGCACACCGGGTAAAGCGCCTCTTTTGCCGACTCGGTCAGCCGCTCATAAGACGCCATCCATTTGCGGGCTTCTTCCTCTTCATCAAGATGCGAAGCGGTCAGCATAAAATGCGTTCGCCAATTTTCCTGTGAAGGGAGATAGATGACATCGGCGATTTGATTCAGCCGCCCCCGTTCTTCTTTCGAAATGCTATCCATGCTGACAATCCGTTCAGGAGCAGCATCTGACAATGTGCTCAAATTCTCTTCCCATGGTTCATGAAAACGGTATGCGCTGAGATGAACCGGGATATCTGCCGCATAATGCTTGTAATAATGGGATGTCCACTTCGGATGGAGCGAAGCGGCATAAGGAATGAGATGGAGCGGAATGAGCTGTCCGATCGTGTTTTGACCGTAAGCAGCCAACTTCCTGCGCCTTTTTTTCATGTAAACAGTCGGAGATAAACCGGTATGCTTTTTAAATGTCCGGCTGAAATAGAATTCATCTTGATAGCCGGTCAAGCTCGCAATTTCCCTTAGCTTGTAGCTGGCTTTGGCCATCAGCTGCTTCGCTTTTGTCATCCGCGTTTCCGCGATAAATTCTGTCACGCTTTGCCCGTACAGCTTTTTAAATGTTTCACTGTAATGCTTTGCACTGATCCCGGCCATTTGCGCGAGCTGATCAAGCGTGATTTGAACATCTGAATGAACTTCAATATACTCTTTTGTTTTGGAGATGGCTGATGAAGTATCCGCGGGATGAACCAGTTTTGCCGAGTAGATATCATATAGAAGATGCTGCAGTTCGACCTGGCATTTCATCTCCTGAAGCGCCGTTGAAGTCGGCCATAAAGCGGAAAGTTCCTGAAGACGGGAGGCAAGATGTCCAACAGAATGAACATTCATCATCTGCAGACCAGAAAAGGCGTCAGAATTCGTTTCGGCAACCAGTGTTTGCCGCTGTTCATCGTAGAAATACGCCTGCAGCCTGACGAGGTAAACGCTGATTTCGTCCGAAAAAGCCGTGATTCCGAATGTTCCATAAGGAGGGCAGATATAGAGCGTTTCTTTTTGAAGCGGACGGCCCGCCGTTTGAATATCAATTTTACCTTCACCCTTCAAATGAAAAATAAAGACGAAAGAATCAGCAAGCTGCTGTTCATTTGGAAGGTCGCCGGTTTTTTTTATATGATCGATTCGCAAGAGACGATAGACATAAGAGGATTTCATGGAAAAACCGCCTTTCTGAAAACCAATAAATTTCACCCAAAAATTAAAAATGCCCCTGAACAAAATATGGTAAATTGGTTGCAGGTGTGACAACACAAAATACCAGTTTGCGAGGTGCATTTAACATCAAATATAGCTGAACATGCTGCTTTAGATTTACTATAACACAATCGCTTCTATTGTGAAATAACTATGCCGGGCAGCCGTCATTCAAAGGCATACTATTTATCATACTAATATACTTTTAACTCATGTATTAAGAGATGAACGGAAAGGGATAGCTATGCCAAGTTTATGAAATGTCATTTTTTTCATTTAACAACAGTGATCGCCATCATTATTTTAGGAATGGCCTCCCTCTTTATTCTTGTCTTTTAAGGAATTTTTTCCGAGCTGAACTTTAGCACTTCGCTTGAAAACAAAAACGGCCCGAAATAGGCCGTCATTTATTTATTCTGCTTCACCAACAACGGTGAAACGTTCATTAACATGCTCGCCTTTTTCAGCTTCGTCAACAACCGCAATAGCATAGTCGGCATAGCTGATGCAGCTTTCTCCAGCGGCATTTACAATCAAGTTTTCTTGTCCTTTTTTGTATGATCCCGTACGTTTTCCTTCCGGATTGAAAAAGGCTGCAGGGCTGATGAATGTCCATTTCAAACCGCTGGATTCTTTTAAATCCTGCAGGTTTTGGCCCTGATTTTTTGCCGTTGGCAGATACTCTTTAGGGAATTCAGGGGTGTTATACAGCTGGGTTGTTTTTTCTTCATCGACATAAAGGCTGCCAGCGCCTCCAACGATGATTAATCTTGTATCAGGAACCTGCTTAAACAATTCGATCAGTTTTCTTCCTGCTTCCACATGAAGGTGCTCCTGTCCGGGGGCCGCTCCAAATGCATTGACGACAACATCAAGACCTTTCATATCCCCCGGCGTCAGATCAAATACGTCTTTTTCAATGACAGCTGCTCCGCTTTCTGCTGCGACTCTAGATGCGTTTCTGACGATCGCGGCCACTTCGTGCCCTCTTTCTGCCGCTTCTTTTAAAATAAGGCTGCCCGCTTTACCGCTTGCTCCGATTATACCAATTTTCATTTTCGCTTCCTCCGATTTTTAATTTGTAACAAGAAAAGTTACATGTAGGCGGTGAAACATCATCTCTTATTTAAAAGAGATGAGTTAATACGTCTTTAAGAGACTTGCTGGCCAATTCATGCTCCATCGCCTGCTGGACGCTGAGAAACGTTTGATCAAGCGTTGATTGAATCTGCTTTCCAACCGGACAGTTTAGATTCGGTTTTTCATGAATCGCGAATAATTCTTCTTGCTGCTGAACCGCCCGATAAATATCCAGCAGAGAAATATCTGCGGGATCTCTTTTCAGGCTTGCTCCGGCTACTCCGGGCCGCGATGTCAAAATATCCGCTTTTTTCAACTGGCTGATCATGCGCCTGATCACAACCGGATTTGTATTGACGCTTCCGGCGATCATTTCTGAAGATTCCCGCGGGTTTGATGCGATTAAGGATAAAATATGAATGGCCACTGAAAGACGGGTGTTCACCATATGATTTCACCACCGATGTAATAATTATAGTTACAGGTATGTTTTTTGTCAACTACTATCATATCCTTTATTTTTGAAAGGATAAATATTTATTTTTTTATCCTTTACCAATTGGAATTTTTTCTCATTAATTTCGTAGAAACAATCGAAAGGAGTGTTTTTTCATGAAGGAGATATCCGAAGGAAAAGCGGCCATAAAAAATCAGCTTGAACCAGATGAAGAAGTAAAGTCTTCAATTCTTTGCACATATAATGCAAAGATGTCGGCACGATACACCCCATACAGAGGCATTCTGGCAGTGACGAACAAACGCCTGCTGTTTTATTCTTCGCTGTTCGGCTCTCCATTTCATCTTGACATCCGTTATGAAGCCGTCTCTTCCTTCCGCCATAAGAAAGGGCTTATCTTAGGCGGTGATCATATCATTGTGATGAACAACGGCGAGCGCGAAGACTTTCAATATGTTAATGGCTGTGATCGTCTCGAAACATTCATCGAAGCAGTGCAAAAGCTAAAACAGCTGCCCGAAGGCAGCGTTCATGTTTGAAAATGCCGGAAGTCCTCACCTCCGGCACCCGTGGATCAATTATTAATTTCATACTTTTCCCCATACCTCAACACTTTATAAATCGCCATTCCATCAGAAAGATGATTTTCGGAATATCTCACAGGAATCAGGGCGAAAAACACATAATAAGTTGAAAAATAAACAAATTGATAGTAAAAAATATTTTCTTTCAAAATATCATTGATAATCAGCGAATTCACAATAAAAATAGATACTAAATTAAAGATCGCCCCTCCGGCATAAATCAATGCATTCGTATATCGATTATCAAATTTTAATTCGCCGTAATTGCAAAACGAATCCATAAAATAAATGCTTCTGATTTGAATCGGCCCTATTTTGACGAGCTTTTTCCCCATGCCGATCTCAAGGGAAGACTTGCCCCCGAAAATCACCGCCATGAAGCTGTGGCCCAAAACATGAAGGATCGACACGGCAGGAAAAACGAGCAAAAAGGACCAAAAGAATTTCGCGATATCCTGAAGTCCGAACATCCAATCACCCTTTCTGTTTTTATAGAAAATTGCCGCATCTTCCGCTATTCAAACCTGTAAATATGTCAATAGCGCAAAAATGTCTTTGAATCCTCCATCGTTTTCCTGTAGCGGCCGTATCTGTGAGGCAACTGTTCTGATAGATCACGATCAGGAACAACAAACAGCTTCTATCAGTGTCATGATGTGATAGCGGCCTACTCATGAACCAGCTCCATATTGAAAGAATGGCAAACAAAAAAACCGACGATAATATTCAATTATAGTCGGTCAGAGTCCCTTCATTTACTTTTCTAAAACCTTCTGTACTACCCGCCTATATAAGACATTTCGACCTTTTTCCTCGGCGCCGCTTTTGACTGTGCCCGGTCCAGCGAGTATTGGTCATCTCGGTTTCTCCAGACGGTGCCGATCGCCTCGACAAGCTCTTGATCAGACTGTCCGCTTCTGACCAGTTTTCTCAGATCAAAGCCGCTTGATGCGAAAAGGCATGTAAAGAGCTCGCCCTTTGCCGACAGCCGTGCTCTATTGCATGTCGCGCAAAAAGCATCAGATACCGAAGAGATAAACCCGACTTCTCCAGAGCCATCCTGATAGCGATATCGTTTCGCGACTTCTCCTTTGTAATTGGGGTCGATTGATTCAATCGGCATCTCTTCATTGAGAATCCTGATGATATCAGCTTTTGTGACCACTGACTTTTGATTCCATTCATTTGTATTGCCGACATCCATAAATTCTATGAATCGCAAAATATGGCCTTTTTCTTTAAAGTAGCGGGCCATCGGCAGGATATCTTTTTCATTGACGCCTTTCTGGACGACCATATTGATTTTGATGCCCAGCCCTGCTTGTTTTGCCGCTTCGATTCCATCAAGGACTTTACTGACGGAGACCCCTCTTCCGTTTATCGTTTTAAAACGCTCGTCATCAAGTGAATCCAAGCTGATCGTGACCCGTTTTAACCCTGCTTTTTTAAGTTTTTCCGCATAGACGGGCAGCAAAATGCCGTTCGTTGTCATCGCAATATCGCGAAGTCCCGGTATGCGGGACAGCTTTCCGACTAATTCGGGCATATCTTTTCTCATCAGCGGCTCTCCGCCTGTAAGTCGGATTTTTTCAACGCCGAACGTATGGACAAACAGCTTAGCCAAGCGTTCAAGCTCTTCAAAGGAAAGGAGCTCACTCTTTGGCAGAAACGGATAATCCTTTCCAAAAATTTCGGCAGGCATGCAATACGTACACCGGAAATTGCAGCGGTCGGTTACGGAGATTCTCAAGTCTCGAAGGGGGCGGTCTTTCTGATCCAAAACATGTTCATTGTTGGCGGTCATGTGCATTGCCTCCTTTTATGATAGCTGTAATCGCTCGTGATGGGTGTATACATTAAATGACCGGTTTCTTGCAAACCCAATCGTCATGATATTCAGGTCCTCTGCCATCTGAATGGCGAGCTCGGTCGGAGCCGACTTGGAAATGACCGCGGAAACGCCGATTTTCGCGGCTTTGAGAAGCACCTCAGAGGAAATTCTGCCGCTGAATACGATCAGTTTGTCGCGAGCCGGAACCTGATGCAATAAACAATATCCGTACAATTTATCCAGCGCATTATGCCTTCCGATATCTGATCTCGCCACAATCATTTTTTCAGGGCTGCACAAAGCGGCATTGTGAACGCCCCCCGTATGCTGAAAAAGCTTGCTGTTTTTCTGCATGTCACGCATAAGCGCCAAACAGTTCTCAGGTTTGATTGTTAGATGATGAAGCGCCGTTTTTGCCGTTTTGACGTCCTGCTGGAAATAAAAATGCCGCCCCTTTCCGCAGCACGAACCAATCACGCGTTTCGTGTAATCTTGCAGCTTAAGCTGATTTGAGCTGACGAGATCGACATATGCGAACCCAAGACTTTCATCTATTGTAAACCTTTTAATCTCTTTTTTAAATCGAATAACCCCTTCAGAAGCTAGAAAACCGATCACAAGTTCTTCCAAGCTGTCAGGCGAACAGACAAGGGTGACAAACTCTTCGCCGTTGACCATCACAGTCAGGGGATATTCTGTCGCCATTTGATCCTTTCGCTGTGTCAGCTCTCCATTATCATAACGGAATACGCTGCGGCTTGTTGTGATGTTTTTCCCCATTGATAACCCCGCCCTTTGTATCTGTCATTATCTATTACTATACTCGTCCATCACGATTTTTCACAACTGCTAGGTCAAATTTGGAAGATTCATCTTGTTGATAGCTTGAAAATATGATATTATTTTTTAAAAGTTCAAAAAATAGACACTTTTCACTCAACTGACCGCGATTGTACCAATCAGCAAAAACGCTTCCAAATTCCTCACCCTCAGGCAGCTTCTTTTAAAGGACAATTATGAAGAAAGCCTTTTTATTTCCACAGGAGGACTACAAATGAAAAAAGTGAAAAACAGATGGCTCATTGCCCTATGCGCAGTCGGTATTCATTTATCTATCGGATCTGTATACGCATGGAGCGTGTTTACAAACCCGCTCGCAGAACAATTCGGCTGGAGCCTGAGCCAAATTAGTCTGACGTTTAGTATCGCGATTTTATTTCTTGGCCTGTCAGCTGCATTTTTAGGACACTTTGTTGAAAAGCACGGCCCGAAAAAATCCGGCATGCTCGCCGCCCTCTTTTTCGGCATCGGTGTGACATTTTCCGGGGTGGCTGTTCAGCTCGGCTCCCTCCCTCTGCTCTATTTGTTTTACGGCGTCTTTGGCGGCGTCGGACTTGGCGTCGGCTATATCACACCTGTTTCTTCCCTTGTCAAGTGGTTTCCAGACCGCCGCGGCCTGGCTACAGGGCTTGCCATTATGGGATTTGGCTTTGCGGCTTTGATCAGCAGTCCGATCATGCAGATGCTGATAATCAATGTCGGCATTGCCAATACCTTCTTTATTCTCGGCATTTGCTACTTTCTGGTGATGATGATCTCTTCCATTTACTTGGCTCCCCCTGAAGACAGCTGGGTCCCTAAAGGATTATCTGCCAAAAAAAGCGGTAAAGCGCAAAACATGGATTTATCCCAGCTGACAGCAAACGAAGCTGTTAAAACGAAACGGTTTTATTACTTATGGTTTATGCTTTTTATTAACGTTACATGCGGAATTGCCATCATCTCGATCGCTTCTCCGCTGTCCCAGGAAAGTACAGGAATGTCCGCCGCCGCTGCTGCTGCGCTCGTTGGCGTTTTAGGTGCGTTTAACGGTTTCGGACGCATCGGCTGGGCTTCTGTATCAGATTATATTGGACGGCCGAATACGTATACCGCTTTTTTTGCTATTCAACTGATCGCTTTTCCGCTATTGCCGTTTGTTGGAGACCAAGTCATTTTCTCTATTTTGATGGCGCTGATCTACACTTGCTATGGAGGCGGCTTTGCTTCAATTCCGGCCTATATTGGAGATTTGTTCGGCACAAAACAGCTTGGCGCCATCCACGGATACATTTTAACCGCGTGGGCGGCAGCCGGACTTGTGGGGCCGATGTTCTCTTCATGGATTCGCGATGCAACAGGGAGCTACAGCCAAAGTCTGACGGTATTTTCCATACTGTTCGGGGTCGGCCTGTTCCTATCAGTATTCATCAGAATGGATATGAAGCAATTGAGAAAAAAACCGAAGTTCCATTCTCAAACTCGGTAAAAGGATGACAGATGTTTTTCTGTAGGAAAGGAGAGTGTGAATAAATGGGAAAAACGAAGCACCAAGGTCCAATGAAACTGAATAAAAGGCCTGCTCCCAAACTGTGGGCATCCTGGGCGCCGATGGGTCTTGGAAAAGTAAAACCAAAGCATATCAGAGATACGATGAAAGCCGCTTGGGACAATAAAGACAACCTATCGTATGCCTACAGAATTTTAACGCAAGGCGTTTGCGACGGCTGTGCACTCGGTGTGTCAGGCTTGCGCGATCAGACGCTCACAGGACCTCATCTATGTACGACAAGACTGAATGTCCTCCGTTTAAACACAATGCCTGAAATTGAAGATAAATGGCTGTTTGCAGACATTGAAAAACTCCGCAAGCTGGACAGCACAGAGCTTAGAAGACTCGGGCGCATTCCTTACCCATTATCAAGAAAAAAAGGCGAAGCCTCTTTTGCGAGAATCTCCTGGGATGAAGCGCTCAGCCGAATCGCAGACAAAATCAAGTCGATTGATAAAAGACAGCTCGCCTTTTATTTAACCGCGCGGGGCATCACGAATGAAGTCTATTACACAGCGGGAAAAGCAGCCCGCTTCATCGGTACGAACAACATTGACAATGCATCACGGATCTGCCACTCCCCAAGTAAAACGGCTTTAAAGAGGTCGCTGGGAATCGGCGCCTCAAGCTGCAGCTATCGAGACTGGATCGGGACAGATGTCCTCGTATTTTGGGGATCTGTCGCCGCCAATAACCAGCCTGTTTCGACAAAATACATGTATGCCGCTAAAAAAGCAGGGACCAAAATCATCATGATCAACCCCTACAGAGAACCCGCCATGGAAAACTATTGGATTCCGTCAATACCTGAAAGCGCCCTTTTCGGCACGAAAATCGCTGATGATGTGTATCAGGTCAATATCGGCGGTGATATCGCCTTTATGAACGGAGTAATGAAACATTGGTTTGAAATGGAACGGGAAGCGCCCGGGTCAGCCATGGACCGCGCCTTTGTCGATGCGCACACAAACGGCTTCACAGAGCTGAAGCAGCATATCGCAAGCCAAAACTGGGAGGCGCTTGAAACGTCATCCGGTTTATCGAAGGAAAGAATGAAAGAGTTTGCTGTATTGCTTGCCAAAGCGAAAACCGGTGTTTTCATTTGGAGCATGGGCCTCACCCAGCACCGCTTTGCGACAGACAACATTTCACAGGTTGCCAACCTCGCTCTATTGCAGGGATTCATCGGAAGAAAACATTGCGGCGTCATGCCCATCAGGGGTCACAGCGGTGTTCAAGGCTCTGGAGAAATGGGAGCCGATCCCTTCGTTCTCCCCGGCGGTGACTTTGATGAAGAAAATGCTGCACGGATAGAGAAGATTTGGGGCTTTGATATTCCGCGATGGCAAGGTGATACGATTGGTCAGACGATTGAAAACATGCTTCTTCCAGACGAAAGCGGGAAAAAGGTAAAAGTGTTTTATACGAGCGGAGGCAACTTTTTAGAAACGATGCCAGATCCCGCTTTTATCGAGAAAGCATTGCAGGAGGTTGAACTCAGGGTGCACCAGGACATCATTTTCAACACATCGACACTGGTGGATGCGAAAGAGGAAGTGATCGTGCTTCCCGCAATGACAAGATATGAACAGCCTGGCGGCGGAACCTCGACGAGTACGGAGCGGATGGTCTGTTTCAGCCCTGAGATCAAAGGGCCGCGTATCGGTGAAGCCCGGCCGGAATGGGACATTTATGTCGATCTGGCCAAACGTGTACGGCCGGAAGACAAAGAGCTGATTGATGTTGCGAGCGCAGCAGACATCCGCAATGAAATTGCCGCAGCCAACCGGAATTATGACGGCATTCAGCATTTGAACGAACGCGGAGATGTCTTTCAATGGGGCGGAGCCTGGCTTTGTGAAGCCGGCATTTGTCCGACAGCAGACGGCAGAGGCCGTTTGATTCCCGCCAAACTTCCGGAAAACAGACAGGCGGAAGGCCGTTTTTATGTCACGACAAGACGGGGAAAACAGTTCAATTCCATGATTTACAGTGACAAAGATCCTTTTAATGCAGCAGATCGCTGCGATGTGATGATCAATCAACAAGATGCAGAGGAACTCTATATTAGCGAGGGAGAGGCCATCGTCCTGTTCAACCGCTTCGGAACCTTCCAGGGACGCGCCAAATTTGCAAATGTGAAGCGCGGAAATACAGCGGTCTACTGGCCAGAGGGAAATGTCCTGATTCCTAAAGGCGTATATGAAAACGATGCCAAAATTCCGGAATACAACACGATGGTCATGATTGAAAAGGCCGAAACATTCCATTCGAGAAAAGATCGGCGCTATAGAGAAAAACGGATTGAAGAGCTTGAAATGACGATCGATTAAAGAGGATATCAGCATCGGAAAAAGGGATAAGAGACGGCACAGTTGATCCGTCTCTCTTTCCCGCGGAATTACTTGGACATTTTCCCGCCTTCTTCTTTCCATACTTTTTTAAAGTCGTTTGCTGATTCAGCCTCAATTAGTTTGCCGCCGCCGGCTTTAGCTACTTTTTTCAGTTTTTCTTTTTCTTTAACCGTTTTCACATCTAAACCAACGATGTTCACGATTGTTTTAATATTGGACTGGCGCAGATCTTTTGCCGCCTGAACGGGATCTCCTCCGCAAGTCTCCTCACCGTCTGTCACGATGTACACATAATTTTTTCCGTCTTTGTCAGCAAGATCATCTTTTACATCATAAAGAGATTTGGCGATCGGAGACCATCCTGTAGGCTTAATTCCGCTCAAAGAATTTTGAAATCCATTTGCTGAAAACGGCTGCAGATCATACAATGTTTCAGTTGTGCCGCACGATTCTTCTTTACCTGAGTTTTTATTGTTGCCTTTATGTCCGAAAACATTCAGCATGACATTCGCATCGCTTGGAAGCAGGTCAGCAAAATCGGTAACGGATTCTTTGGCAATATCGAATTTCTTATCTCCTTCAACCCTCTGTGCCATGCTTCCGCTTGCATCAAGCACAACCGCAACATTGACATCTTTTTTGCTGTTGTCCGCAGCATTCCCGTCTTCAGCCGCAAAAGCTGCTGGCGCTAAAGACAAAAGCATGGTGAACGTCGTCAATAGTGTAAACCTTTTTTTCATCATCATCACATTCCTTTCAAAATTGTATTTGGACCAGCCGTTCCCGTCAGAACAAGTCCATCAACATCGTAAAAGAAGGCATGATAGAAATAAATAGGCCGTATCTCCTTTTCAAATTCACAAATTTTTCATAATACATGCGATGATAGAACGGCACTTTCACTTAAGACCTATCAAAAAAGTCTGCTAAAAGGGCATGTTCTTCCCATTAAAACAACAGTTTCGACAAATAACCCCTCCAAAGGATGCAGGGGGGTTCATCGTTCTGACACAGTAACTTAATAATTGTAAAGTGTTTTACTTGACTTTCATCAAGTTTTTGAACCAATAGGAAATCCGCGGAAGCTGTCCGCGGATTTTTTCCAATTTATTTAGAAAGCTCAATCGCTTCCTGAGTAAAGATCTTTTTGATGTCGTTTTTGGTTTTCGCTTGGAAGTACTCTCCGCCGCCAGCTTTTGCAATGCTTGTCAACTGTCCGTGGAAGTCACCTTCATAATCAAAGCCGATCACATTGACGACTGTGTCGCGATCCGATTTGCGCAGTTCTGTTGCAACTTTTACCGGATTTCCGCCGCAAGTTTCTTCACCGTCTGTCAGCAGATAAACAATGTTTTTCCCGTTGCTGTTAAGCTGGTCAAAAGCATTTTTTGCATCTTGAAGTGCATTTGCAATTGGTGTCCAGCCTGTTGGTCCGATTCCATTTAATGAATTGCGGAAGCTTTGTTCATCATACATTTGGAAGCCGTATACACCTCTGATTGCATTGCAGGATTGTACTTTTCCTGAGTTTTTATTGTTTCCCTCTGAACCGAAAACCCGCATTAGCACATTCGTGTTTTCAAGCTTGGAGCCAAAGCTGAATGCCTCATTTTTGGCAAGCTCATATTTTGATACCCCGTTCATTTTTTTAGCCATACTGCCGCTTGCATCAAGCATAATCGCAATGTTAGGTGCATCTTTGGCAACAGTTACTTCCTGTTTCTTTTCCGCTGCGAACGCAGGTGATCCTAGGCTTAAAACCATCGCGGTCAAAATCCCTAATGTCAGTTTTTTTCTCATTCTCCCATTCCCCTTTCATTTTTAGGTCGTTAAACACATTATTATCGTAGAAGAACACTAGAAAGAAATAAATAGGGCATGTCTCCTTTTCCTTGTTATTGATTTCCGCACACAACAAATATCTGAAATGGTCATTATCACCTGAATGATCTTCAGTCTATGAATCATTAACGGTCTTTTGGCGCTGTTCGGGGAGTCCTCGGGCTTATTATTTTTGAAATATTTGTATCGCGTAACAAATGTCTGTACGTTCATGATGATGACACATTTGAAATGCAAGTAAAAAAAGGCGCTCCTCACGAGGGCGCCTTTTATTTTTTCGCCATGTATTTATTTAAAAATTGATCAGCATTCGAAATCGCCGTTCCTTTGTAATAATATTTGACAATGTCTTCGGCTTTCTTTCCTTCTTTCGCCATATAATGGGCTCCGTATTGGCTCATTCCCACTCCGTGGCCATAACCCCTCGTGGTCACGACAATTTGATCTCCTTTACGCTTCCAATCAAAATCAGCCGAATTGAGCCCAAGTTTTTCCCTGATGTCTCTTCCTTCCAGCTTCTTACCGTTGATAACGGCGGTTGCCACGCGTTTTCCCGGTGTCCGTTCGGTAATCTCACCGATACCATTCGAGTTTGGCAGCGTGACGCCGAGTTTTTGTTCAAATTCTGACGCCGTAAACGTTTTATGGTTTAAAAATTTTGGTGATTTTCTATCCCAGGAGCTCTTCACGCTTTTAAGATACGGAATATCACTTGTCCAATAGGCTTCGGCATTTTCTGTATAGCCATTGCTGGTGGAAAAAAAGGAAGCGTCAATCGGTTTCTGATCGTAGGTTAAAATCTTGCCTTGTGTACTCGCAACAGCTTCTGTCACCTTTTTTATTTTCCAATCATAATCCTTTTTCCAGATTTGTTGAAGCTCTGATTTGCTTTTGTACACCTGGAACATTTGAGTATCATCGACAAGCGAACCTTTTGGCGGCTGCACAGCCTGATCTGATACCATCTGCCTCACGATATATGTGCGCGCTGCAAGCGATTGTGCTTTTAGGGCTTCCATATCAAAATCAGCAGGCATTTCTGAAGCGACAACCCCGATGACATACTCCTCAAGGGGAATGTCTTCTACTTGGCGGTCAGCCGTTCTGTAGACCGGAATCGAAACGGGAGACTCTTTTAAAGTTGCTGTCTTTTTTTCCTCCTTTTGTACAGTGTTCTGGTTTGTTTTTGGCATCCCGGATTCTCCTTGAAAAGGTAGAACAAGCAGTGTTGGTACGAGTAAAATCAGCATGCATATTCCTGCTAGTACAATAAATAGCTGTTTCAAATTAGCTGCCCCCATTTCTGTTTTGTCTCTTTCATTTTATGGGAGGGGACAAGCTATTATGACTGTACTTTTTAGCGGAACATATGTATTTGCAATACGATTTTTGTGCATAATGATAGATAGAGGAGACATACTGATATAGAATACTTGAAATTAAAAATCAGTATGCCATATGACATACTGATTTCGTGTTCGTTTATGCATTTAAATCTGTTACCACTTCTTTATTTTCAAGGTGGACCGCTTCTTCATCATTTACACGCTCAATATCAGCACCAATGCCTGCAAGTTTTTGATGGAAGTTGACATATCCACGATCTAAGTGTTTCAATTCTGTCACGCGTGTATGGCCGTCTGCGACAAGTCCTGCCAGAATAAGAGCTGCACCAGCCCGCAGGTCGGTTGCGGCAACCTCGGCGCCTTGAAGCTGTACAGGACCGTTAATGATGACAGAGCGTCCTTCAATTTTAATATCTCCGTTCATACGGCGGAATTCTTCCGCATGCATGAAGCGGTTTTCGAATACGGTTTCTGTGATCATGCTGGTTCCATTTGCGCGCATTAAAAGTGCCATCATCTGTGACTGCATATCAGTCGGAAAACCTGGATGAGGCATCGTTTTTAAATCGATCGATTTCAGTTCAGCAGGTCCGATAATCCGAAGACCGTCGGCTTCTTCCAAAATCTGAACGCCCATTTCTTCCATTTTCGCAATTAAAGATGTTAAATGCTCAGGAACAGCTCCTTGCACCAAAACGTTCCCTTGAGTAATCGCTGCGGCAACCATGAAAGTTCCTGCCTCAATCCGGTCAGGAATAATGGTATGCTTGGCGCCATGAAGCGTTTTAACACCTTCAATTTTAATGGTGCCTGTACCGGCACCCCGAATTTTACCGCCCATTGCATTGATATAGTTAGCCAAATCGACGATTTCAGGCTCTTTTGCAACGTTTTCCAGCGTTGTCGTGCCATTTGCCAAAGCGGCAGCCATAATCAAGTTTTCGGTCGCTCCGACACTAGGGAAATCAAGGTAAATTTTTGCTCCTTGAAGGCGGCCTTCCACTTTCGCTTCAATAAAGCCGTTTCCGACCTTAATTGTCGCCCCCATAGCTTCAAAGCCTTTCAAATGTTGATCAATCGGTCTTGATCCAATCGCACATCCACCAGGCAACGCCACTCTCGAATGACCTGTGCGAGCAAGAAGCGGGCCCATCACCAATACAGATGCGCGCATTTTTCTGACATATTCAAACGGAGCCTCAGTTGACAAAGTGCGAGATGCATCAACCGTTACTGTATTATTCTCAAAATGTACATTTGCGCCTAAATGACGTAACACTTCGTTAATCGTATATACATCGGAGAGCGTAGGCACATCACATATTTCACTTTTTTCTTCACTGGCTAATAAAGATGCAGCGATAACTGGTAAAACGGCATTTTTTGCTCCTTCAACTTTGACTGTGCCGTTTAACTTTTGACCGCCGCGGACGATGATTTTTTCCAAGGTATTCCCCTCCGCGTCCCAATTTCTCTATATTAATATTCAGTCGTGACGATTGGTGTGCCAACCGTGACGGTAAGTTTTTCGCCCATTCCCGCATTTCTAAGCGAGACTTGCAAATTCATTTGATGTTTATCTGTCTTGATGGATTCTTTCCACTCGTTAGTATAGGCAGAAACAGATACGAAATTTGGTTCGATTAAATCTTCAACTGTCTTTGCGTTAAATTCACTGACCAGCTCTTTAGCTTTTTTTTGCAAAACAACATCCATCATACCATTTAATTGGCCCTTTAGACAAGTAAAAATTGCGGTCTTTTCTCGCATGATGTCGAATGCATTCCGTTCAAACTGCTTATATGTATCATTCCAGTTTTCCCGTGGTCCCGCACCTTTTTGCTCATATAATAAATACGAAACAAGTCTCTGGTTTTTGTGGGTAGTGACCAAATGTATTTTTGATCTGACTTGATTTTTTTTGTCAGTATATATGCCTGTCGCTTCTAATGTGCTGTCTTCTTGTGTTAGAGTCCATTCATATTGTCGATGCTGCTTCTTGAAATGTTTCACTTTTGCAAAAAAATCTTCCTTAGTCAGAGATAGCTGTTTCTTTGTGTGAAGCGTCCATTGCTCAAGCTTCACGTCATGGCGGTTTAACCCTTCCGCCAGCTGTCCAAGCGGCGTATTTCCCGCGGCATCAAGCGATTGAAAGACATGTACGATCATAAATAAAACCACAATAAAAATAAGGGCGTGAACCGTATGTTTTTTCTTCATTTCGCATCATCCTCTCCTACTCACCATTTTTGACGGATCGCAGGAAAAGCATACGTGGAAAAACAAGGTCAGCCCGCATTTTTGCAGTTTTATCCCACATTAGTCCATTCCCAAATATTGTATTGTTCAATCATGAAAATAAATTTTGGAGCTGTCTTGAATAATAAAGATAATCCAAGAAAAAATTACTGACGATGGAGCCGATGGCTATCGTAATCAAGATCATCAATAGCCTCGCCTGAATGATTTTTCCTTTCCTGATAAGCGGATCGATGTTGACCGCCAGAAGAGCCCACCAAGTCAGTGCAATAAAAAAAAGATGAACGAAGATACTGACAGCAGCCTGTTGTCCAATCTCTCCCATTATTGATGACACCTCCTTATGTTGAAGCCGGCTTTATATATCGTCCGGCATCCTAGTCTCTTCTGCTGTAGGATAAGGAATCATGCTGATCATTTCAAGTCATTTTATCAGTTTTGATGTTTGATGTTAATACAATGATGCATAGAACATTTTTCCATAGGTGGAGTGATCCCCTGTTACCTGAGGAGTGTGTTTAGGAGTGTTTTCTTTTTGTGAGCACCAAGTAAATGCATCTCACTTCCTCATACAGTTGGAAGAGAAAATAGCTTACAGTTTTGATTATAGATAGATTCAGATAAAAAAGGTGAACAATTTGTGAACTTTTTTCAACAATTATCTTGATAATAAAAGATCCTTCCCATGGGAAGGATCCACATCGTTATTTCGCAATATCTAATCGATTAATCGCACGTTTTAAAGCAAGCTCTGCCCGAACGATGTCAATATCTGGCGATTGTTTTTGCAAACGTTCCTCAGCACGCCGCTTTGCAGCCTGGGCACGTTCTTTATCAATATCTTCAGATGTTTCTGCCGTCTGGGCCAGAATGGTGACATGATCAGGGCGTACTTCCACTATTCCCCCGCTGACGGCAACCAGCTCAGTTTGACCGTCTTTTTTTAGACGGACTGCAGCAATTTTTAGCGGAGCAACCGTCGGGATATGGCCGGGTAAAATACCAAGCTCACCGCTCTCTGCTCGTACGCTTACCATTTCTATATCCGCATCGTATACTGGGCCGTCGGGAGTAACGATATTGACTTTTAAGGTCTTCATGCTTTTACCCTCCTAGGACCAGATTAGACTTCTACACCCAGTTCTTTCGCTTTCTCGACAACTTCTTCAATTCGGCCGACAAGACGGAAAGCATCCTCTGGAAGGTTGTCATACTTACCTTCAAGGATTTCTTTAAAGCCTTTTACAGTTTCTTTGACAGGGACATAAGAACCTTTTTGTCCTGTAAACTGTTCAGCTACGTGGAAGTTTTGCGAAAGGAAGAATTGTACGCGTCGCGCACGGCTTACGACAAGCTTATCCTCGTCAGAAAGCTCATCCATTCCGAGAATCGCAATGATGTCCTGAAGTTCTTTATAGCGCTGCAGGATTTGCTGAACTTGACGTGCCACTTGATAATGCTCTTCTCCGACGATTTCAGGTGCAAGCGCCCTGGAAGTTGAAGCCAGCGGGTCAACCGCAGGATAGATTCCCATTTCAGACAGCTTACGTTCAAGGTTTGTCGTCGCATCCAAGTGAGCGAACGTTGTAGCCGGTGCCGGGTCAGTATAGTCATCCGCAGGGACGTAAATCGCCTGAATGGATGTAACAGAACCGACGTTGGTAGATGTGATCCGTTCCTGAAGCTGACCCATTTCAGTCGCAAGCGTCGGCTGATATCCAACCGCTGAAGGCATGCGGCCAAGAAGAGCGGATACTTCAGATCCGGCTTGAGTAAACCGGTAGATATTATCGATAAAGAACAATACGTCCTGGCCTTCTTTATCACGGAAATGTTCGGCCATTGTCAATCCGGTCAGGGCAACGCGCATCCGCGCACCAGGCGGTTCGTTCATCTGACCGAAAACCATCGCTGTTTTTTCGATAACGCCGGAGTCTTTCATTTCATAGTAAAGGTCATTTCCTTCACGTGTACGCTCTCCGACACCTGCGAATACGGAGATACCCCCGTGCTCTTGAGCGATGTTGTTGATAAGCTCCTGAATCAATACGGTTTTACCAACTCCCGCACCTCCAAAAAGACCGATCTTTCCGCCTTTAATGTATGGTGCAAGCAAGTCGACAACTTTAATCCCCGTCTCTAAAATCTCAACCTCTGTTGAGAGCTGATCGAACGTAGGAGCTTCTCTGTGAATCGGATCTTTGGAAGTATCAGCTGAGAGCGGTTCATCCAAATCAATGTTTTCTCCGAGTACATTGAATACGCGTCCGAGTGTCACATTTCCAACCGGAACGGAGATTGGTTCTCCCATGTCGACTGCTTCCATCCCGCGTGTAACACCGTCAGTAGAAGCCATCGCAATCGTACGTACTGAATCATCACCCAGATGAAGCGCAACTTCAAGGGTGAGTTCGATATCTACTTCATTCTCGTTCTGCGCTTTATGTGAAATTTTAATCGCATTATAAATCTCAGGTAAGTGACCGTCTTCAAAACGAACGTCAACGACTGGTCCCATTACTTGGCTAACGCGTCCTTTTTTCATCTCTATCCCTCCTGACAAACTTTTTCTATTCTAAGGCAGCTGCACCGCCGACAATTTCCGTGATTTCCTGTGTAATCGACGCCTGACGGGCGCGGTTGTATGACAGTTCAAGATCAGCGATAAGCTCTTTCGCATTGTCCGTGGCATTCTTCATCGCTGTCATTCTCGCAGCGTGTTCGCTCGCTTTACTGTCTAGAATCGCGCCAAAAATCAAGCTCTCAGCGTACTGAGGCAGGAGCGCTTCCAAAATTTCTTCTTCGTCCGGTTCAAATTCGTATGAAGTCCTTTTTTTGTTTGGTGCAATATCTGTTAGAGGCAATAGTTTTTTCTCCGTTACCTCTTGGGAAATGGCGCTGACATAGTGGTTATAGAACAAATACAGTTCATCAAAGGTTTCATCGATAAACATTTGTACCGTACTGTTTGCCAAATCCTTGATCTCAGGGAATGAAACTTCGTCCCTGATCCCTGTTATTTCAGAGATGACGGGAATCCCGCGTTTTTTAAAGAAATCCCGGCCCATTTTTCCGACGGCGATAACCGCATACTCATCTTTTGATTGATGACGCTCCTGGATCTTTTGATAAGCTTTGCGGAGAACGTTTGCGTTAAAAGCTCCGGCTAAGCCACGGTCAGATGTGATCACAAGATAGCCGGTCCGTTTGACAGGTCGGCTGGACATCATCGGATGTGTTCCAGAGTATCCAAGCGCAATATCCGCAACGACTTCCTGCATTTTTTCCATATAAGGAACGAATGATTTAGCGTTGTTCTCAGCCCGGTTCAGCTTTGAAGCAGAAACCATTTGCTGGGCTTTGGTGATTTGACTCGTTTTTTTATTTGAAGTAATCCTGGATTTAATATCCCGTAATGATGCCAAAAGGTTTCACCACCTTTTTGTTTTCAAATTCACTTCGAATTTACGTGAAAAAGAGAGAAAAAGAAAATCTTTTTCTCACTTCTTATTTTTTAGTTGCTTGGTGCAAATGTGCGTTTAAAGCCCTCGAGCGCACCTGTCATTTCCTCGTCCGCAGGAAGGTTTCCTGTTTTCGCAATTGAATCGAGCATTTCTTTATGGTTTTGATCGAGATACATAAAGAATTCTTCTTCAAAGCGTCTGATGTCCTCAACAGGCACATCATCAAGGAATCCTTTTGTCAGGGCATAAAGAATCGCGACCTGCTTTTCAACGCGAAGCGGCTGATTCAGATCCTGCTTAAGTACTTCAACTGTGCGGGCACCGCGGTTCAGCTTGGCCTGTGTCGCTTTATCCAAGTCAGATCCAAACTGTGCGAATGATTCAAGCTCACGATAAGAAGCCAAATCAAGACGAAGGGTACCGGAAACTTTCTTCATCGCTTTGATTTGCGCAGATCCCCCGACACGCGATACCGATAAACCAGGGTTGACGGCCGGACGTACACCTGAGAAGAATAAATCAGATTGCAGGAAGATTTGTCCGTCTGTGATTGAAATGACGTTTGTCGGAATATAAGCGGAAATATCGCCGGCTTGTGTTTCAACAAACGGCAATGCCGTTAAAGATCCTCCGCCTTTTGCGTCGCTCAGTTTTGCAGCGCGCTCAAGCAAGCGGGAGTGCAGGTAGAATACATCCCCAGGGAATGCTTCACGGCCTGGAGGACGGCGAAGAAGCAAGGACAGTTCACGGTATGCAGTTGCCTGTTTTGAAAGGTCATCATACACAACCAAAACGTGCTTGCCGTTGTACATAAATTCTTCTCCCATCGTTACCCCTGCATATGGCGCAAGATACAATAAAGGAGCAGGCTGTGAAGCGGAAGCTGTCACAACGATGGTATAGTCAAGAGCGCCTTTTTTGCGAAGTGTTTCAACAACACCGCGGACTGTTGATTCTTTTTGTCCGATCGCAACATAGATACAAATCATATCCTGATCTCTTTGGTTGAGGATCGTATCAATCGCAATCGATGTTTTTCCCGTTTGACGGTCCCCGATAATCAGCTCACGCTGACCGCGGCCGATCGGAATTAACGCATCGATTGGCTTGATTCCGGTTTGAAGCGGTTCATGGACGGATTTACGGTCCATAACACCCGGCGCCGGACTTTCAATCGGACGCGTTTTGCTTGTTAAGACTGGACCGAGTCCATCTACTGGCTGACCGAGCGGATTGACAACGCGGCCAAGCAGCTCTTCACCGACAGGAACTTCCATAATCCGCCCGGTCCGTTTGACTTCATCGCCTTCACGGATCTCTTTGTAAGGTCCTAAAATAACGATACCTACGTTTGATTCTTCAAGGTTCTGAGCCAAGCCCATCACACCGTTTGAAAATTCGACAAGCTCACCTGCCATACAGTTATCAAGGCCGTGTACGCGTGCGATGCCGTCACCAACCTGAATAACCGTACCTACGTCGTGAACTTCTATTTCAGACTCATAATTTACAATTTGCTGTTTAATAAGAGTGCTAATTTCTTCAGCTTTGATGCTCACTTAGGTTTCACCCCTTCTTTCGATTTTCACCTGCTAGTTGACGTTCGATGCGGGCAAGCTTTCCGCTGATACTGCCGTCATAAATGCGGTTTCCAATGCGGATTTTCACTCCGCCTATGAGATCCGGATTCACTTCATTCCTGACGCGCAAGGAAGCGGCTCCGGCTTTTTTTGCAAACACTTTAGAAAAAGAGGAAATCTCCTCTTCACTGAGCGGTTTTACAGAATACACAATCGCATCTTCCGTCTGGCGGAACCGGTTTGCCATTTTGACATATTCGTCCGCCAGATCCGGGACGATCGGCGTGCGGCTGCGGTCGACAAGGAGATAAAGTGTATGTAAGACTGCGGTCGAAACAGATCCGAACGAGTCTTTCAAAATCTGCTTTTTCTTTTCTGTCGGTACTTTAGGATGGCTCAGCACGGCATTGAGCTCTTTATGATCAATAAACATCTTCTTAACGACGGTCAGCTCTTCCTCTATTTCATTGACAAGCTTGGATTCAAGCGCAATGTCAAACAGAGCGGCTGCATAGCGTTTGGAGACAGCTGATTGACTCATCGGCTTTCTCCTACTTCTTTAAGATAATCCTGGATCAATTTTTCCTGGGCTTGTTCGTCCAGTTCTTTTTCAATGACTTTTGAAGCAATCATCACAGACAATGAAGCAACCTGCTCACGCAGGGCACTGACTGCCTGGTCTCTTTCTTTGACGATTTCGCTTCTCGCTGATTCTTTCATGCGGTCAGCTTCCTGACGCGCAGCCTTCATGATCTCATCTTTTTGCTGTTCTCCCAGTTTTTTCGCATTTTCAATCAGCGAATGGGATTCTTCACGAGCTTCTTTCAAAAGCGCCTGCTGCTCTTCAATGAGCTTTTTGGCTTCTTCATTCTTTTTCTCAGCAGAGGTGATTTCTTCTGTGATGTAGTCTTCACGCTCTTTCATTATATTTAATAGCGGCCCTAAAGCGTATTTCTTCAAGAGCGCTAATAAAATCAACATGGCAATAAGCTGGAACAACATCGTTCCGGCGTTAAACCCTACTCCTGCTCCCATAACCTGTGGTAAAAAAGACATCGAATACGGCAACTCCCTTCTTGCAGATTATCTCTTCCAGACCGTCAGAAAAAGAGGGTTCTTCTTCAGGCGATCGTGACAGTTCAAGCAACCATAAAGCAATGGCGAAGGCCTCCTGCAGTGATCTTCGCCATTTACTAGTTATATAAGTTTTAGCCGAAGAATGCTAAGAACGCGATAACAACAGCGATAATCGGAAGGGCCTCAACCAATGCTACCCCGATGAACATAAGCGTTCTTAATTCTTTACCAGCTTCAGGCTGGCGTGCGATTCCTTCCACCGTACGGGATACGATCAATCCGTTACCAATACCTGCACCAAGTGCACCTAATCCAATTGCGATTGCAGCTGCTATTAAATTCATGAAAAAGTTCCTCCTTTAATTGTTATCCTTATCGGATATGTCTTTTTTTTAATGTTCATGACTAACCTTGTGGGACATGTAAACCATCGTTAACATCGTAAAAATGAATGCCTGGATTGTACCTATGAACAAGCTGAACGCCTGCCATGCAAGCATCGGCACAACCGCACCAATGGTTCCAACCAGCCCCAGGAAAATGCTTTGAGAATAGAAGTTGGTTGCCAGTCCGGCAAGAAGGCCGAGCAGTATTTCGCCGGCGAAAATATTACCGTAAAGACGCAATCCCAATGTTAATGTATTCGCAAATTCTTCAATGATTTTCAGCGGCACTAAATATGGAATCGGTCTGAAAAATTCTTTGGTATACTCCCCAACCCCTTTTCTTTTTACTCCGTAATAATGAGTAAGCCCCATAACCATTACGGCGAGGGTTAAAGTAACCGCCGGATCGGCTGTCGGGGATTTCCACCATAATTCATGGCCTACTGTAATGGAAAACGGAAGGCCGAGCATGTTGGCAACAAATATGTACATCAGCAGTGTTACGCCAAGGGCGAGAAAGTCTCTGCCGACTTTAAGATCCATTGTGCTGCCGATAATATTGCGAACAAAGTCGACAATCCACTCCATAAAGTTCTGAGCTTTCGTCGGCCGGATCGCGAGTGTTCTTGTGGTCAGCACCGCTATCAGAAAGACGATGATGCTTGTCACAGTAATCATTAAGATACTTGATACATCAAAGTTAAGGCCTAAAAAGTTAACAACTCTTGATTCGTGCAAAGGGTCTTCACCTCTCTTCCATTGATGAACGTTTTAGCTGGATAAAGGAATCTATCATAATGACAGGATAAATTGTCATCAACCCCACAATGACGCCTGCCAAATGAATATATTCAGGATATTTAAAGGCAATGGCCGCCGCGATGATGGCATTGCACAGCCTGGAGGCAGTCCCGAGAGAACGGATCATTTTGCCTTTTGCCACTGCTTTATCAAAAGCCTGCATTCTTTTCGTCAGCAGCCAAAGATTGAAATAACTGAAAACAGTGCCGGTAATCAAGCCTAAAAAAATCGCCTGGTATGGCAAAACTCCATAGCCTAACACGCAGACTGCTAAAATATATATCATATATTTTTGTTGCCTACGGAATGAAAGACTCGCATCGGTCATCAAATACGCTCCTGATGTAAAATTTTTAAAAATCTATCTTACGATTACGGTAAACTAGGCGGTTGACCATTTTACAGAACAATGCGTTCTGTTCAAGACTTCACACAACCCGATAATGCACGAGCCGATATTTTGTCTGTCGCCTGCCAATATGGGGTTTTCAAAGGATTTTTCACAGAGGACTGGTCATTATGATAACCGCTATGAAAACCTTATCATAATAGCCTATTTTAGCATACAATAGCCCCCCTAAGGTGTCAATCTGTTTAAAGTTAAAAAAATATTCATAATCAGACAGCTTCTCACAAAATGTTCACAAATATGCCTTATTCAAGACACGCATGTATAATTATGGTATAAATCACAAAAAAAGAAAACCCTTTTTCAGGATTTTCTTTTGATTATTTCGTTCCGAACATCCGGTCTCCGGCGTCGCCCAAACCGGGAACGATATATCCTTTTTCATTTAGTTTTTCATCCAAAGCTGCAATGTAAATGTCAACGTCAGGATGATGCTTCTGAAATTCGTCCACACCTTCCGGGGCAGCAATCAGGCACATAAAACGGATATTTTTCGCGCCGCGTTTCTTCAAGCTGTTCAGCGCTTCTACTGCTGAACCGCCGGTTGCAAGCATCGGATCGACAACGATGAATTCACGTTCTTCGACATCGGATGGAAGCTTGACATAGTATTCAACAGGCTTCAATGTTTCAGGATCACGATAAAGTCCGACATGGCCGACTTTTGCTGCAGGAATCAGCTTCAAAATTCCGTCCACCATTCCCAGCCCAGCTCTGAGAATCGGAACAACCCCAAGTTTTTTCCCGGCGATCACGCTTGATTTAGCCATTTGAACAGGCGTTTCCACATCGACTTCCTGGAGCGGAAGATCGCGCGTAATTTCAAAAGCCATCAGTGTTGCAACCTCATCAACAAGCTCTCTGAATTCTTTTGTTCCGGTCTTTACGTCCCGGATATATGTAAGCTTATGCTGTATAAGAGGGTGATCAAACACGTATACCTTTCCCATATCCGTTTTCAGCTCCTTTTTTTCACACTTCTATTGATTCTACATAAAAAAACGGCAGGTTTCAACAAAAATCAAGATGCAAATTTATGACAAAAGCCGCCCCTATCACAAGGAGCGGCCGGAATTCTTCTTAATAATCTAATCCAGTATATAAAGGAAATCTGTCTGTCAATGCTTCTACACGCTGTTTTGCTTCTTCAAGCTTTGCTTTGTCTTCGTGGTTTTTAAGAGCGAGCGCGATAATGGCTCCCACTTCTTCAATTGCTTCCAGGTCAAAGCCGCGGCTTGTGACCGCCGCTGTACCGACACGGATTCCGCTTGTTACAAACGGTTTTTCAGGATCATACGGAATCGCATTTTTGTTGACGGTAATCCCGACTTCATCAAGCACATTTTCGGCCACTTTTCCTGTAAGGCCGAGAGAACGCAAGTCGATCAGCACAAGATGGTTGTCTGTGCCGCCTGATACGAGCTGAACGCCCTCTTTTTTCAATGTTTCAGCCAAGCGCTTCGCATTGTCGATGACATTTTGCGCGTATGTTTTGAATTCGTCTTTTAAGGCTTCGCCAAAAGAAACAGCCTTCGCCGCGATGACGTGCATCAACGGTCCGCCTTGAATTCCAGGGAAGATCGATTTATCGATTTTCTTTGCGAACTCTTCACGGCAAAGAATCATACCGCCGCGCGGTCCGCGCAGTGTTTTATGGGTAGTTGTCGTCACAAAGTCAGAATAAGGAACAGGATTCGGGTGAAGACCTGCAGCCACGAGTCCGGCGATATGCGCCATGTCAACCATCACATAGGCTCCGACTTCGTCTGCGATTTCACGGAACTTTTTAAAATCGATGGTGCGAGGATATGCGCTCGCTCCGGCAACGATAAGCTTCGGCTTATGTTTAAGCGCTTTTTCGCGGACATCATCGTAGTCAATATATTGCGTTTCTTTGTCAACGCCGTATTCTACGAAGTTGTATTGGACACCGCTGAAGTTAACAGGGCTTCCGTGCGTTAAATGTCCGCCGTGGGCAAGATTCATTCCCAGCACAGTATCTCCGTGTTCCAAAATGGTAAAGTATACGGCCATGTTCGCTTGTGCACCGGAATGAGGCTGGACGTTCACATGTTCAGCGCCGAAAATTTGCTTCGCGCGGTCCCGTGCGATGTCCTCTGCGACGTCTACATACTCACATCCGCCATAGTAACGCTTCCCGGGATATCCTTCTGCATATTTATTTGTTAAGACGGAGCCTTGAGCTTCCATGACCGCTTCACTTACAAAGTTTTCCGAAGCAATCAGCTCAATCTTCGACTGTTGACGTTTCCGCTCATCTTGAATGGCGCTAAATACTTGTTCATCTTGCGCAGGTAAATGTTTCATCAGCGAGATCCTCTCCTATCTGTTTCCATTTCGTTTATTATACCATCTCATTGTACACGGTTTTTCATGCAAATGTAAGGGATTATTTTTGAAAATCGTTTTTTATTTTGATAAAAACCGAATATTAAAAGATTATACGATTCATATAGTTCGATATATCATTTTTTAAGAATATTATTTTAAAAAAGAAAAAAGCCGGATAACCGACTCTCTTTCCACATTCGGCGTTTTCAGCTACTCCGCTTCATATACGGCGCGCACCCCGCCAATCAGTTTAGGCCTTGTCCGCGCAAGTGTCACATGAGCTTCACCAAGCTGCTTCTCTGATACGCGGACGGGAACGGCCACAGGTTTTAAATGCATGCCTATGAACGTATCCCCTATGTCGATGCCTGCATCAGCCTCTATCCGCTCGACAAGCACCGGAGCTTTCATATGTTTATACGCGTATGAAGCCATCGATCCTCCAGCCTTCGGCATCGGAACGGCAAAAACGATCGGAAGGCGCCAAGCCGCGGCCGTTTCTTCTTCAACAACCAGTGATCTGTTTAAATGTTCGCAGCATTGAAAAGCAAGCGCAGCACCCGTTTTTTGCTGAAGCTCCTCAAGGCCTTTGTAGATCGTTTCTGCGATTTCTTCGCTTCCGGATGTACCGATATGCCTTCCGGCCACCTCGCTTGTGCTGCATCCGATGACAGCAATCTGACCGGCACGCAAATTCGCTTCTTTATCAAATTCCTCTAAAATAGAACGCCATGTCTGTTCAAGATTTTCCATGTTTCATGACACCCTTTATACATTCTTGTCTTCATAATCAGCGATCTTTCCGATGCGGACGGCATGCCGCCCTGCAGAAAATTCCGTGGTAAGCCAAACCTTTGCAATCTCCCGGGCCAGCCCCGGACCGATTACCCTTTCACCCATCGCCAAAACATTTGTGTCATTATGCTCTCTCGTCATTTTGGCGCTGAATACATCGTGGACAAGAGCGCAGCGGATGCCTTTTACTTTATTGGCGGAAATGCTCATGCCGATTCCTGTGCCGCAAATTAAAATGCCTCTGTCCGCTTCCCCGTTTGCTACTTTTTGAGCGACCGGAAATGCATAATCCGGGTAGTCCACAGACCCTGAACCGCATTCACACCCTAAATCTTCATATTCAATGTTCAATTCGTCCATTAAAGATGTAATTTCTTTTCTGATATTGATTCCGCCGTGATCTGAAGCTATGAGTACTTTCATGGGATGACTCCTCCTTGTTTTATGTGCCGCCAAGAGTCTGCGGAGACTGTTGAACAGTACGCAGCTTGTGTCTGAGAACGTCTCTGACTTCATTTTTGATTAAGTCTATTTTACCCGCTGCAGTTTGATTTGCAAACGCTGCCTGACCTGCTTCTTTTATTTTGATTTCCGAGACAGCCTTTTTGCCAGCTCCTCTAATAAATGCCCAAGCTCATCCCTTGTTTTTTGATAGTCGCTGAGCGAGCCGCCAAACGGATCAGAGATATCCCCGTTTTCGCCTTTGACATACTCTTTCAGCGTATAGATTTTGTCTTTGCTCTCCGAATATTCCTGTTCAGCCAAATGTTTGTGCTGCTCTGTCATCGTCAGAACAAGGTCAGCCCATTCGACCTTTTCTTTAGAAAGCTTCGCCGATGAATGATTGAGGGCAATATTTTTCTCAAAAAGGGCCTCGACTGCATATAAAGAAGCTTTTCCGTTTTCAGGAGCAAACAATCCGGCGGATTTGACGGAGACGTCCAGTTTTTTGCGGGATGCCGCCGATTTAAAAAGCACTTCAGCCATGGGACTGCGGCATGTATTTCCTGTACAGACAAATAAGATGTTCAATCTCGTTCACTCCTTTCTTTTATTATAATGGATTTGGACAAAAAATAATAAAATCCGTTTCAGAAATATAAAAAGAGGGGTTCCCCCCTCTTCTCCCGAGTCTGCATTATACTATGGCAAAACGAAAGATGACTTTCGCATATTCGGCTTAAATGGGCAGCAAAAGCTTCAGCCCGAAGCTGAGCAAAATCGCACCGCCCAGCGCTTCACTATATGCGCCGATCCATGACTGGACTTTTTTTCCGAGCAAAAGTCCCGCCCATGTTAAGACCATGCTGAAAAGTCCGAATAAACAGATCGTTAAAATCGGCTTCGTTCCGTAGAGACCGAGGCTGAGGCCGACCGAAAAACTGTCTAGACTGACGCCGACAGCAAAAATGAATAAGCCGAAACCGTTTGGAGAAATCATCTGCTCTCCGCTTTTATTCAAAGATGCGGCAATCATCTGAATGCCGAGCACCAGCAATAGTGCTCCGCCAATATAACCCGCAAGCGCTCCAAGCGCATCAGATAGAAACTGTCCTGCAATCATACCGCCAAGCGGCATGATGACATGGAATAGCCCAATGATGACGCCGATTTGAAAAATTTGACTTCTTCTCAGCTTGGCCATTCCCATTCCAAGTCCCACTGAAAAAGCATCCATGCCAAGTGCAAAGGCCATGATACTCAGTGTCAGAATTTCACCTATTAACACGTCTACATTCATGAGATTCCCCCTTGGACACGCCAGCTTTTCTAGCCTATGCACGTCCAAAGAGGGATAGAACAAACGAAGGGCGCCCTACGCCTCGATCACACGGTGCCCGGCCGCTTTTAACAATCGGTTCATCACCGCACGGCCTACGCCTTCCTCAGGGAAAGACTCAGCGAAAATAAAATCGGGTTTCTCTTCATCAAAACTGCGGAGACTGTCATATAGTCCGGCAGCAACGGTTTCCAAGCGGTCTCTCCTGCCGCAAATTCGCACGACATCCGCACGGTAGGCGCCGGCCCGCTCCTCAGTGGTGAGAATCCCTACTCTCATTCCATCTTTCTGATATTGCTCAATCAGCTGCTGTATGTTTTTATGGCTCCCCTTTATGATGGCGAGCGGCGCTTCCGGGGCATAATGAGTATATTTCATCCCCGGTGACAAAGGGGCCTTTTTTTCGTCCGTGATTCCCTGATCAATTAAAACTGGACCAGCCGCTTCTTCGAGCTGCTCTTTCGTCACACCGCCGGGTCTTAAAATGACCGGGACATCTCCTGTGCAGGAGACAACTGTGGATTCCACCCCAACGCCGGTGGGGCCGCCGTCGACTACTCCTGCAATCCGGCCGTTCAAATCGTGGATGACATGCTCCGCCTTGGTCGGACTTGGTTTGCCTGATAAATTCGCACTCGGAGCAGCCACAGGAACACCGGCTCTTTTGATGAGTTCAAGCGCTACCGGATGATCAGGCATTCTGACTGCCACGGTGTCAAGACCTGCTGTCACTCTTGTGGATAACACGCCCTTCTTGCAAGGTAAAACAATTGTCAGCGGCCCCGGCCAAAAATGTTTCATAAGCGTTTCAGCCTGAGCTGAATCCGCCTCTGCAATTTCTTTGAGCTGCTCAATTTCAGCAATGTGGACAATAAGGGGATTGTCGCTCGGACGCCCTTTGGCTTCATATATTTTGGCAACGGCGTCATTATTTTTCGCGTTTGCCCCAAGCCCATAAACGGTCTCTGTCGGAAATGCGACCGTTTCATTCTGCTGCAGCAGCCGGGCCGCTTGTGTAATTTGTGGATAGTTTGTGGACAAATCTTCTTTTACATCCACAGTCCATAACTTTGTATTCATCAACATCAATTCTCCCTTAACAAAACACTAAAAACGTTAATTTTTCATGTAAATCCTGTTGAAAGTATAAAAGATGAAGGAAAAGAAAACAAGCGTTGTCCACATTTTGTGGATAACGCTTTTGAAACCGTGGATATCTCTGTGTATAAGTCAAATGGTCAACCCGGCGTTTTCACCATTAAAACGGCTCCGCTTACATTAAGTGAATCTGAGACGTGTTCAGATCCACAAAGTTCTTCAGGGAGGCTTCCTGCTCGCTTGAACCCCATTACTTCAAGGAAATCCATTGATGTGCCGTTGTTGGCAACCAGATATAATGTATGAATCCCCCGCTTCTCGCACAATACCTGCATACCTTGAAACAGGGAGACGATATGGCCTTGACTCAGCTTGTCAGACACGACAAGAGAACGCAAGAGCCCTTTTTCATTTTCTAATTCCTCCATTCCGAGGCAGGCGACGATTTTGTTTGGGGGATCTTCCATCATAATAAACTGACTCCTATTTTCCTCAATTCCTTTATGGCTCGTCCCAGCTTCTTTTAAGAAAGCTTCAATCACATTTATGTCTTTCTCTTCTGCTAACCTCAATTGATAGAACATCTTTTCACCCCGTTTTTAGCTTCTCTATTCAACCTATGAGGGCGACAGTAAAATATACCTTTTGATTTGCAAGAAACCCGGCTACCCTTATGTCAATTTTGATTAGCAGGAACCATTGGAAAATACAAATAAAGATTTCCGCTGCTGATTAGACATTTTCTTAAAATTCCTTCATTCGCTTCTGCCGTGTCATTGAATGGCGCACAGCAAATGCAAAGAATAGACTCTGCCAAATTCAATCCCGACGCCGTTTTGGAAAATTATATCATATTGCATACGCATGAATAACCACCCGTCATACAAATCAATATCCTTGAAAAACTGAGATGGTTCAAATAAAACGAAGACCGTCCCCCTGCCGATTAAGCTGCAAGGAGCGGCCTTTTTCACGAGAAAAGCCCTGTAAACCATTCGACAAGAAAGAATTTCACTTCTTTATCTTCTTCCTTTTCTTCACCGGATAATGCCAAAGCATCCGTTTCAGTCGTTTTTTCTTCTTCTGCTTGATCTTCATCAGGTGATTTAACGGCTTCTCCATTCGAAAAATCAAGAAAGCACAGCGGCGGAAACAGGACGCACCACCAATTGGCTCCCTCACCTTCTCCTAACGTAATTAACACAGCCTCATACTCTCCGGCCGGATAGACCATATTACCGTACAATTTTGTCGGGAATGAAACTTTGTCAAAGTTGACATCTACTGACTGACTTGCATTCTCGCGTTTCATAGCATCCTTTGCGATTTTTTTAATTTCAGGCAGTTTTGAACGGATGACCTGTCTCGCTTCCTTCATCGAAGTCAAATCTTCTACCCATTTCGTGATCTCTTGGTTGACCTCATCTCTGATTTTGCGTTTAAGGTTTTGGTCGCTCTCGCTGTCGCTGTTTGCCAAAATCCGCAAGCGAATCGCTTCATCCGGAATGACGGCCGGCTCCCCGCCGGATGATTGTGCCGTCTCCTCTGTCGCAAGGTTGGCAATCGCTCCTATTAATAAAAGAAATATATAAACACAAGCCATAAATGATTTCTTCATTTTTCCCACCGTTCCTCTCCGTTCTTCAACCTTTTCTAGCCACATTATGGTCAAAAACGAAACGGTTTAAACGGCGGCCGGCAAAAAATCTATTAAGCTTTTAAACTAAGTTGACTGGATAACAAAAAGAACAGCCTGGCTCCGGCTGTTCTTTTTCAGCTGCAATGTTCGATTACAGCCCATACAATGCGGTCTTTTCCATTGAGATCCTTCTTCACCTGAACTTCCGCTTTCGGAAAGAACTGTTGAAACATGTCCCGAACGGCGTTTCCCTGTGTCCAGCCAATTTCAAAAACAATCAATGCTTTATCCGCAATGACCTCGGGCAATTCCTTCATCAAGCGATAATAAAACCGCAAGCCGTCGGCTCCGTCCGTCAAGGCTCCGACAGGTTCGTGCAGGCGGACGACATCTGACAGCGTCCGCATCTCTTCCTCTGATATATAAGGAGGATTCGACACGATGACATCCGCTTTTTTGCTTTGCATCATCAGCGGCTGCAGCAAATCGCCGCAGATGAAATCCACTTTTGCTCCGAGCCTTTTTGCATTATTCTCCGCTGTTCTCAGCGCTTCTTCAGAAATGTCTGTGGCCGTTACGGAGAAGCGCTTGCTCTCCAGTGCAAGGGTAACGGAGATAGCTCCGCTCCCCGTACCGACGTCGACGGTTTCAAGGCATTCCTTTTCAGGAAAAACCTGATGGGCCTCAGAAAGGACGGCTTCAACGACTTCTTCCGTTTCAGGACGGGGAATCAGAACATGTTCATTGACTAAAAATTCCCGGCCGTAAAACCATTCCTTTCCGGTGATATATTGAACGGGTACACCTGATTGGTGCATCTCAACAGACTTTTTAAATTGCAGAAAATCGTTTTCCGGCATCGCATCATGAAAGCTGGCCAACAGTTTGCTGCGTTCCATTTTAAGCTGGTCAGCCAGCAAAATTTCTGCGGCATTTCGGTCTCTTCCCGCGTCAGTTAAATAAGAAGAAGCCCAATGAAGGGCTTCGAAAATCGTTTTCATCTTTAGCTCTCCGCATGCTGAAGCTTGCTTGACTGATCTTCTACGATCAGTGCGTCAATGATTTCATCAAGCTTGCCCTCAAGTATTTGGTCGAGCTTTTGGATCGTTAAACCGATCCGGTGATCTGTCACGCGGTTTTGCGGAAAGTTATACGTGCGGATGCGCTCAGAGCGGTCTCCTGTACCGACGGCTGATTTTCGGTTTTGATCATATTCAGCTTGTGCTTCCTGCTGAAATTTATCATAAATTCTTGCGCGCAGCACCTTCATTGCCTTTTCTTTGTTTTTAATCTGTGATTTCTCATCCTGGCATGAAACGACAACACCGGTCGGAAGGTGTGTCAGCCGCACGGCGGACATCGTCGTATTTACGCTTTGCCCTCCTGGACCGCTTGAAGCGAACGTATCGACGCGAATATCTTTCTCATGTATTTCAACTTCGACTTCTTCTGCTTCAGGCAGACAGGCAACCGTAGCCGTCGACGTATGGATGCGCCCGCCGGATTCCGTCTCAGGTACGCGCTGCACGCGGTGCGCACCGTTCTCGTATTTCATCCTTGAGTATGCACCGTTTCCATTAATCATAAAAATAATCTCTTTATAGCCGCCGGTGCCTGTCGTATTGGCTTCCATCACTTCTGTTTTCCAGCCCTGCAGTTCGGCATACCGGCTGTACATCCGGTAAAGGTTTCCGGCAAATAATGCCGCTTCCTCGCCGCCTGCCGCCCCGCGGATCTCCATAATAACGTTTTTATCATCGTTCGGATCTTTCGGGATAAGCAATACCTTCAGTTGGTCTGTCAGCGTTTCGGTTTCTTCCTGCAGCTCTGAAATCTCCTCTTTGACCATTTCGCGCATTTCACTATCGAGCTTTTCTTCAAGCATCGCCTTTGCATCATTCAGCTGCTCTGCTGCGCTCCGATAACGTCTATATACTTCAACTGTTTCCTGTATATCAGATTGCTCTTTTGAATATTCCCTAAGCTTCTTCGGGTCATTGACAACTTCCGGGTCGCTTAAGAGCTCATTTAATTTTTCATAACGATCTTCTATCGATTTTAAACGGTCTAACACGGTCTTCACCTCTGTTTGCTGTGCGTAACATTATAATTATAGTATAGGGACTGCTCCCAGTCAAAACAACTTGGCAGATTGCGCTTTTTAGTATACTTTTAAGAAAAAAGGAGTCTGCCGCTATATGCTTGAATCGATCCATCACACTGCGATCATCTGCTCAGATTATGAAGCATCCAAATCATTTTATGTCGACAAGCTCGGCCTTGAGATCCTCAGCGAAACCTACAGAAAGGACCGGGATTCATACAAACTGGACCTCTCTTTAAACGGCCGGTACGTCATTGAGCTGTTTTCGTTCCCGAATCCGCCCGAACGCCTTACCAGGCCGGAGGCAGCTGGTCTCCGCCATTTGGCGTTCACCGTAAACGACCTTGATCATGCCGTCAGCAAGCTTCGCGAAAAAGGCGTATCGACAGAGCCGGTCCGCATCGACCCGGGAACTGGTAAGCGGTTTACTTTTTTCTCCGATCCCGACGGGCTGCCTTTAGAGCTTTATGAAGCATAACGCTAAATTATACGTGTTGAGCGGGCAGTCTGGGGAAATATCGCTTTCTTTGCCGAATCCCTTCTTCTTTTGTCTAACAGGAAGGAAGCTTTCGATCCAGGTCGAATACCCCTTTTAGATGTTTTAGTTACAGGTTAAAAGGAGGTATCCAAAATGAATACAACTGATGCGGCAAACAAACTCGGCGTTTCCACAAAAACGGTGCAGCGCTGGGTCAAACAGCTGCAACTGCCCGCTTCCCGGAATGAGCTTGGACACTACTTCTTCACAGACGAAGACATCGCCGTTTTAAAGGAAGTCAAGGAGCAGCTGAAAAACGGAACCCCAATGCAGAATGTCACAGTTGCACGGCCGAAAAAATCCTTCTTCATCAAGAAAAATGAAACTGTCCAAGCGAAAGCCCCGGAGCATTTGAACGCGTTAATCGAAGAAAAACTGGAGCAGTTCTTGCAGCATGAACAGCTTGAACGCGAGCTGCTTCAAAAAAAAATCGCCGAGCTGGAAAGGAAGCTGGAGCAAAAAGCGGATGAAGTCGTCTCCTATCAGCTGCTTCAGCAAAGACGCGAGCTTGAAGAAGAGCGGCAGCAAATTAAAAATCTTGAGCGAAAAATCAGCGAATTGGAAAACAGCAAAGACAAGAAAGAACCAGCTGTCAAAAGAGAAGAAAAACCGAAAAGCAAATTTAAATCCATTTTCTCTTTTTAAACACAAAAAGCTTGCAAGTGCTGTCGAAACGGCAACTTGCAAGCTTTTTCTTATGCGGTGATGGCTATTAAAATCGGCAGTGAAATAATGGATAGAACCGCACTGATAACAAATGCCGATGCCGTTTCCGCTTCCTGTCTTTCAAAGTTTGTAGCGATCATCGCCGCTACGGCGGAACCAGGGAATGCTACGAGCAGAACCGCTTTTGTCAAGTCGGCGGAAGACAGACCGACAGCCATCGCAATCACAAACATTAATGCTGGCTGGGCAGCAACCTTCAACAAGGCGATACTCAAAGCCGGCACGCTGAATTTGATTTTGCGGATACCGACTGTCACCCCGACTGCGAAAAGGGCGATCCCGGAAGTCGTATCTCCGATCATGTTAAGCATTTTCTGCGGCAGTTCAGGAATTTGCAGACCGAATAAAACGAGAATAATACTTGCGAGCGGCGCAAATGCAAGCGGCTCTGACAAACCGTGCAAAATGGATTTCCCTGTCACTTTCCAAATGCTTTCGCTTTGTTCGCTTTGGTCTTTAGATGATGACCGGCCTACAGTACCTACAATGATCGCCAATGGGTCGAGCATTGCATTGACGACGATTCCTGTGATCGCGATCGGAATCGCTACCTCCTGCATGCCGAAAAGGCTTCCCAATACCGGAATTCCCATAAAGGCAAATGTCGGCTGTGCAGAGTTCAATGAAAACATTGAAGCATCCGTTAGATCATACTTAAATAAAAATCTTAAAAAAATCAAAATAATAACGTAAAATCCTACAATCCCAATAACCAATGATACCATTAATGGAATCTGACTATAAAATTTATCCTTTGGCGTTGACAAGATGCTTGACACAAAGTGAGCCGGCAGCGCATATTTCGTAACGAGTGTGCTTACCCCTTTTGCTGATTTAGCATCATAACTTCCAAAATGACCTGCAAACCATCCCAGCGCAATAACGAAAAATATTGGCGCAAGGAGGATTAAAATATTTAAAAAGCTCAAAGCTGTTTCCTCCTCTGTGTTGTCCCATTTTTTCAGGACATGATGTCGGCGGCTTTGTATGGAACGTTCGGTTGAGCCGCCGGTCCCCAGTTTATCGCTGCGGCCTGCGGGCTCTTTCATCTCCGCCATCGGCCGCCATTTTTTTTATCGTTTCCTCAGCCTGAAATATTAGTCGCGCTTTGCAACAATCGTTTTATATTCAGGACGCCACATTGCATCCCGTACTGCTTTTTCGACATCATCCGGCTGAACGCGCGCCACTCTGTCTTTAATGGCTGCTTTTACAACATCAATCGCCACTTGAACAGATACGTCTTGAAGATCATCAATTTTCGGAAGCAGTCCTGCACCAGGCTGTTCATGGTCAACCATATTGGCAACCGCATTTGCGGATGCAGCAAACATTCCGTTTGTGATCTCTTTTGCTTGTGAAACGATTGTGCCAAGTCCTAATCCAGGGAAAACAAAAGCGTTGTTTGATTGTCCGATTTCATGCGATACGCCATTGTAAACAACAGGTTCAAACGGGCTTCCAGTCGCGACCAATGCTTTTCCATCCGTCCATTTGAACAGGTCTTCAGGAACAGCTTCAGCAAGCGGAGTAGGATTGGACATCGGTAAAATAACCGGGCGATCGGTATGAGCCGCCATTTCCTTAATAATTTCTTCTGTGAAGGCGCCGGCAACACCTGACGTTCCGATCAAAATGGATGGCTTCACTTGACGAACGACTTCTTCGAAAGAAATTTCTCCTTTTTCATTGCGTTTCCAATCTTTCACTTCTTCTGTACTGCGCAAGTATGGTTTTTGGAAATCGAGAATATTGTCCATGCCTTCCATCAATAAACCTCTGTAATCGACTGTCCAGAACGCTTTGTTTGCTTCTTCTTCCGACAGCCCTTCAAGAACCATGGTGTCGCGAATTTGATCAGCGATGCCGATTCCCGCTGAACCAGGTCCGAAAATGACGACGCGGTGATCTTTTAATGATGTTCCAGTCTTTTTAACAGCCGCTAAAATCGCAGCCAGCGTAATCGCTCCAGTTCCTTGGATATCATCATTAAACGTCGGGATTTTATGGTTATATTTACCCATAATGTTACGGGCGTTTTTGTTTCCGAAATCTTCCCAATGAAGAAGTGCTGTAGGGAAATATTTTAATGCTGTTTCGACATAAGCGTCGATGAATTGATCATAACGCTCACCTTCAACTCGCGGATGACGGTTTCCGATGTACAGCGGATCGTTAAGAAGCTTTTCATTATTTGTTCCGACATCCAAGACAACCGGAATGACGCGCTTAGGATCGATTCCTGCCGCTGCCGTATAAACAGCCAGCTTACCAATCGCAATGTTGATGCCTCCGACACCCCAATCGCCGATGCCAAGAATGCTTTCAGAATCGGTTGCAACAATCAGATCAATGTCATCTTCTGATGCCTGGAGATTTTGAAACGCCGTTTCGATTCCTTCTATATCATCAATAGACAAGTAGAGTCCGTGCGGTCTGCGGTATTCATGACTGTACTCCTGAATCGCTTCACCGACAGTCGGTGTGTAAACGACAGGAAGCATTTCACGAAGGTGATTTTGCAATAATTTATAGAAAAGCACTTCATTTCTGTTTTGAAGGTCGTTTAAATATACGTTTTGGCGAAGGCGGTCAGGCTGAGCTGAAAATTGATCGTAAGCCCGTTCCGCCTGCTGGTCAAGACTGAGAACAGTCGGCGGCAGCAGCCCTTCAAGGCCGAGGTTCTTTCTTTCTTCAAGAGAAAATGCCACCCCTTTATTTAAAGCAGGAATTGATAAAACATCTTTTCCTCTTAAAGAAGTTTCCAAATTTCCTTCCTTCGTTTTTTTCATGTTATTCACACTAATTACCTTCTTTCTTAAAATGTTAATAAGGTGAAATAATTACGATAAATGATTAAGACATTGCCTTCTTGCATTGATTTGTCAAATATGTACGCGCGTTTTTGACAAAAATCTGAACAATACCGAAAACCTCTTTACATTTTTTCTGACTACAGTAAGTCATTTTATGCCTGCTATTGTCAAAATTCAAGCGATGAAAATTAGATAATTTTTTCGTATTCTTAATTAAGTTTTTTAATTACATTAATTTCTAAAAAAAGAACCCAATAAAAAAAACACTTGTTTTTACCAAGTGTTTTAAGACGCTTTTAACTTGCGATCTATTCAGGTTTTCCGGGTACCTCATGGTGATGACGGCAGCGTGCTTCATATGCTTCAGAAGCCCCCACCAAAATGACCGGATCATCATATGAAGCCGGTTTTCCGTTGATCAGTCTTTGTGTCCGGCTTGCCGGGGAACCGCAGACAGAACATACCGCTTGCAGTTTAGTCACCGTTTCCGCCAAAGCCATCAAGTCCGGAACGACGCCGAATGGTTCTCCGCGAAAATCTTGATCAAGCCCTGCGGCAATCACTCGATAGCCTTGATCAGCCAGAGCGGTTAAAGTACCGATGATCGTTTTGTCAAAAAACTGCACTTCATCGACAGCGATCACATCTGTTTTGACACTTATGTATTTGTATATTTCTTGCGGAGATGTAATGGCATGGCACACAATGGAGGCCCCATTATGCGACACAACCGAATCATTGCTGTAACGATTGTCAATGGCAGGCTTAAACACTTTGACTTCCTGCTTGGCAAATGTTGCTCTTTTGACTCGGCGGATCAGCTCTTCTGATTTGCCCGAAAACATGCTTCCGCATATGAGTTCAAGCCAGCCGCTTTGCTTCATGATGTACATCCTCTTTAACCCCTCTCGAGCAGTTTATGGCATGTAAAAAACAGGCAAGAAGATTCCTGCCTGTTTATCATATCTATTATTACTTAAGACCGTATTTTTTGTTAAAGCGATCAACACGACCATCAGCAGAAGCGAATTTTTGGCGGCCAGTGTAGAACGGATGGCATTCAGAACAAATCTCAACGCGTACCTCTTCTTTTACTGAACCTGTTTCAAATTCGTTTCCACAAGCGCATTTGACTGTTGCTTTTTTGAAATTAGGATGAATTCCTGCTTTCATGTCTGTCATCTCCTTCCGCCCTGAATCCAATTCGGAAACAGAGTTAATATTCCGGGACAAAACCTCCGGAACGCACATGATAGAATTATAACAGCGATTCGGACGATTTGCAAACTAAAGTTGTAATCACCGTCTGGCAGCCGACATATTGGCCTGCTTCCATTCCTGAATCAAAATATCGAAGAATTCCTGGTTTGTTTTGGTCTTCTTCATTTTTCTCATAAATTTCTCCACAAAATCCGGTGTATCAGACATGGTTTTGCGGATGGACCACAGACGGTCAAGGTGTTCTTTCGGAACAAGGAGCTCTTCTTTACGCGTACCCGAACGGCGAATATCAATGGCAGGAAAAATTCTTCTTTCCGCAAGAGAGCGGTCAAGATGCAGCTCCATGTTACCGGTTCCTTTAAATTCTTCATAGATCACATCGTCCATACGCGAGCCTGTATCAACCAATGCGGTTGCCAATATCGTCAAACTGCCGCCCTCTTCAATGTTCCGCGCCGCTCCAAAGAACCGCTTCGGACGGTGGAATGCTCCGGGATCAATTCCCCCGGACAATGTTCTGCCGCTTGGCGGAATGACTAAGTTGTAAGCACGCGCCAGCCTTGTAATGCTGTCCATTAAAATGATGACGTCTTTTTTATGCTCCACGAGTCTCATCGCCCGTTCCAGCACAAGCTCGGCCACTTTTATATGGTTTTCAGGCACCTCATCAAAAGTCGAGCTGACAACGTCTCCCGCAACAGAGCGTTCGATATCTGTCACTTCCTCAGGTCTTTCATCTATCAGAAGCACGATCAGCTCCGCTTCCGGGTGATTAGCTGTAATGCTGTTGGCGATTTCTTTGAGAAGCATTGTTTTACCTGCTTTTGGAGGAGCGACAATCAAACCGCGCTGTCCAAAGCCAACCGGCGCCATCATGTCCATGATACGCGTTGACAAGTAATTCGGCTTCGTCTCAAGCACCATCTGGCGATCTGGATAAAGAGGCGTTAAAGCCGGGAAGTGCACCCGTTCTTTTGCAGATTCAGGATCATCTCCGTTAACCGCTTCAACATGAAGCAGACCGTAGTATCGCTCATTTTCTTTTGGAGGCCGGACTTTCCCGGATACTTTATCACCGTTTCTCAAATCAAAGCGGCGGATTTGGGAAGCAGAAATATAGATATCCTCTGAACTCGGGGAATAGTTAATCGGTCTGAGGAAACCAAACCCTTCTGACTGGATAATTTCCAAAACGCCTTCCATAAACAGAAGGTCTTCCTGTTCGGCATTTGCTTTCAAAATGGCGAAAATCAGTTCCTTTTTTGTCAGTTTGCTGTAATACGAGACTTTATAGTGCCTTGCAAGCTCATACAGCTCTTTTAATTTCATATTTTCCAAAGATGAAATGGATACATCTTTCACAAAGAACACCACTCTTTTCTAATCAAATATAATATTTTACTTTGTCTCATAAGCTAAACGGAGACGCTTGATTTATACTGCCGATTCAGCTTCTATCGGCAACGCTTCCACCCATATATATCGACGTATTGAAAAGGATTATAAGTATGAGTCGAGAAAGAAGCGAGGACATAACAAGAGAAGAATATCGCATATCTAATCGATGCGGCAGGAATTTAGGCTCTCCTTAAGAACCAGATGCGCAGAAAATTTCGCAGCACTCTTTATTTTTACCTCATTTGACGTTCATATTCAACTTCATTTGTAATTTGACATGAAATTGATAGAGATGACTCTGTTTTGAAAAGTGCCAGAAGCTTGTCAAGGAGATGCAAGCTGTATGCAATTGTATCAGAACAATGAAATCTGTTCAATCCATAAGACGGTCAAATACAAGGGAAAAGCGGGTCACACAGTCCCCGCTTTTTCTTTCCTTTAAGGCCGAATCACTAAGTTTGGTTTTTTCTTGAGGCTGTGTCTTCCGTCAACGAAGCGGACAGTGCCGGATTTTGCCCTCATCACAATACTGTGCGTTGTTCCGACAGAACCTTTAAATTGTACGCCGCGCAGCAGCTCTCCGTCCGTCACACCGGTTGCAGCAAAAATCGCGTCGTCTCCTTTGACGAGATCCTCCATTCGCAGCACTTTCGCCGTATCAAGACCCATTTTTTCACAACGTTTCAGTTCTTCCTCGGTTTGCGGAAGCAGCTTGCCATGGATTTCTCCTCCAAGCGCCTTCAGCGCCACAGCGGATAAAACACCTTCCGGAGCGCCTCCTGATCCGAATAAAATATCAACTCCAGTATGATCAAAAGCTGTATTGATCGCTCCGGCCACATCACCATCATTGATCAGCTTGATTCTTGCGCCTGCTTCCCGAAGTTCATGGATGATGCGCTCATGTCTGGAACGGTTCAAAACGGTTGCCACAACATCTTCTACATCTTTATTTTTGGCTTTGGCCACGGCTTTCAAATTATCAATCACCGGCGCCTCAATATCGATGCATCCGACGGCTTCTGGACCGACGGCGATTTTATCCATATACATGTCAGGTGCATTCAGCAGATTTCCATGGTCCGCAACAGCGATAACGGCAAGGGCATTCCAGCCGCCGCTTGCGACAATGTTCGTGCCTTCGAGAGGATCGACTGCTACGTCTACCCGCGGTCCGTAGCCGTTCCCCAATTTTTCTCCGATATAGAGCATAGGGGCCTCATCCATTTCGCCTTCACCGATGACAACTGTCCCTTTCATCGGAATGGTATCAAATACATCCCTCATTGCGCTTGTCGCAGCGTCGTCGGCTTCGTCTTTTTTTCCCCTTCCCATCCAGCGTGCCGACTTAAGCGCAGCCGCCTCTGTCACACGTACAAGTTCCATCGATAAGCTTCTTTCCATTGCTATCTAATCTCCTCTCGCCAATTTAAAATCGGTTTATGTTTGATCATTGCAAGCAATTGTCCACTAGGAATTTTGCAGCTGTTCAATTTCTTGGTCTGTCAATTTTTCACGCCAGACGGTGGCGCCAAGGTTCGTCAGCTTCTCTTCAAGCAGGCTGTATCCCCTGTCAAGATGTTCAAGACCGGTAATTTCGGTAATCCCATCTGCCATGAGCCCAGCTACGACGAGACAAGCTCCCGCTCTCAGATCACTAGCTTTGACTTTGGCGCCTTGCAGAGGGACAGGACCGGTGATGATCGCCGATCTTCCCTCGACTTTCATCGATGCACCCATGCGCCTGAGCTCGTCAATATGTTTGAAGCGGGCAGAGTAAATGGTGTCAGTGACAACGCTCGTCCCGCTTGCCTTTGTTAAAAGCGAACTCATCGGCTGCTGCAGATCGGTGGGAAAGCCCGGATATACAAGCGTTTTGAGATCGACCGGTTTCAGCTCTTTTTTTCCGCCGATCATTAAAATCTGATCGCTGCTTTCTTCAATCCGGATCCCCATCTCGCGCAGCTTGGCTAACAGCGATTCCAAGTGTGTCGGTATCACATTGTCAATCAGCACTTCTTGTCCCATGGAGGCCGCTGCAATCAGGAAAGTCCCGGCTTCTATCCGGTCTGGAATAATCGAGTGTCTGCAGCCGTGAAGGGATTCAACGCCCTCGATGCGGATAACATCAGTGCCGGCTCCTTTTATTTTCGCCCCCATATTTGTTAAAAGGGTGGCGACATCGATAATTTCCGGTTCCTTCGCAGCATTCTCAATCACGGTTCTGCCTTTGGCGAGCACGGCAGCAAGCATGATGTTGATCGTTGCTCCAACACTGACGACATCAAGATAAATGCGCGCACCTTTTAATTCCTCTGCACGCAAATAGATCGCGCCTTGTTCATTTGTCACCTCGGCACCAAGCGCCTCAAAACCTTTGATATGCTGGTCAATCGGTCTCGGACCTAGGTGGCAGCCGCCTGGAAGGCCGATAACCGCCTTTTTAAAGCGGCCGAGCATCGCCCCCATTAAATAATAAGAAGCCCGAAGCTGTTTCACTTTTCCATTCGGCAGAGGCATACTGATCATCGGCGCAGGATCAACGACCATTTCTCCTTTTTCAAAATGAACATGTCCACCGATCTCCCTCAGCAGATCGCGAAGTGTCAAAATGTCTGATATATGGGGAAGGCCTTCAAGCGTAACCGTCGATTCAGCCAAAATCGTCGCGGGTATAAGGGCGACAGCACTGTTTTTGGCTCCGCTTATATGTACTGTTCCATTCAAAGGATCGCCGCCAGCTATATTTAACTTTTCCATGATCGTCTCCTTCCTTAAAGAAGATAGCTAATGGAGCGTATAATAAGAACTCAAAATAAATGGTTCATTTCAAAATCTATCCAATTAAAAGAGAAAGAATACAACACATTTCAAAATTTATCAGGAAGAAAATAGCGAAGCTGTCTGCGGCAAGGGTTCTCTTCTGCAAAACATTCATTTCTCTTTATAAGACAAAATGGTGACAAACAGAGGGGGTCCCTCCACTTGCCACTCACTTCGAAGCCTGGGGTTTTATTTATTCCAATCGGCTAAAAACTGTTCAATTCCTTTATCGGTCAACGGGTGCTTTGTCAGCTGGTGAATGACCTTCAGCGGCATAGTGCCGATATGAGCCCCTCTTAGTGCAGCTTCTGTTACATGCTGCGGATGACGGATCGATGCGGCAATGATTTGCGTATCCAAACCGTGTACATCAAAAATTTGTTTGATTTCGCTGATCAAGTCAAGTCCGTTATGACCGATGTCATCCAAGCGCCCCAGGAATGGAGAAACATAAGTAGCTCCGGCTCTTGCCGCCAGAAGCGCCTGATTCGCACTGAAGATCAGCGTTACGTTCGTCTTAATGCCGAGATCGGTAAGTGCTTTAACAGCTTTCAAACCGTCAGACGTCATTGGAATTTTCACCGTAATATGAGGTGCGATTTTGGCAAGCTCTTTTCCTTCTTCAATCATTTCCTCCGCCTTTAGAGAAATAACCTCAGCGCTAACAGATCCTGAAACCACCTCGGTAATTTCACGCAGACGATCATGAAACGAAATATTTTCCTTTGCTACTAAACTAGGATTTGTCGTAACCCCCGCAAGCACGCCGAGAGAATGGGCCTCTTTAATTTCGTCTAAATTTGCAGTATCAATAAAAAACAGCATATTGATAAAACCTCCTGTCATGAAAATGTCTGAACTATGAAACTTGTTTGCGCTTTCCGGATGATATGGATAAAACCGCCTGTCGCTATCAGGCGGCTTTTTGACTGAACGGGAAGCAAAAGAGCCTCATGCTTAAACGGCATGTGTTAACAGCACTTCCCTAAAACACCAGAAAAACATCCTATTTCCCTTGAAGGGAAACAGGTGTGCTTTTCCAAAGCGTCATTATGCTTTGTTTGAAGAACCAAATTCACGCATTTTGCCGATAACAGTTTCTTTAATCGCTTCGCGAGCAGGTCCCAGGTATTTACGAGGATCGTACTCGTCAGGCTTCGCTGCCAATGTTTCACGAACAGCTTTAGCTGAAGAAATTTGGTTTTCAGTGTTTACGTTGATTTTAGCTGTACCAAGTGAGACCGCTTTTTGGATGTCAGCAGTCGGAATTCCAGTACCGCCGTGAAGAACGAGCGGAAGGCCTGTTGATTTTCCGATCTCTTCCATCTCTTTGAAGCCAAGATTTGGTTCGCCTTTGTAAGGGCCGTGAACTGAACCTAGTGCAGGTGCAAGGCAGTCGATTCCAGTACGCTCAACAAGCTCTTGGCACTCTTTAGGATCAGCGTAGATTACGCCTTCAGCGATAACGTCATCTTCTTGTCCGCCGACTGTTCCAAGCTCAGCTTCTACAGATACTCCATGGAAATGAGCAAGCTCAACAACTTTAGAAGTTGTTTCTACGTTTTCTTCAAATGGATGGTGAGAAGCATCGATCATGACAGAGGTGAAACCTGCATGAATCGCTTTTGCACAAGATTCAAAGCTTGAACCGTGATCCAAGTGAATGGCGACAGGAACTGTCACTTTGTATTCTTCCATAAGTGCTTTTACCATAGCAACGACTGTTTTAAAGCCGCCCATGTAACGTCCCGCACCTTCTGAAACGCCAAGGATCACTGGAGATTTTTCTTCTTCAGCAGCCTGTAAAATCGCTTGAGTAAACTCAAGGTTGTTTAAGTTAAATTGTCCGACAGCATATCCGTTTTCTTTTGCTTTATTCAACATTTCCGTCATTGATACTAAAGGCATGTCGAAAGTCCTCCTTATGTAGCCTGATTTGCTCTTTGCGAAAAAAGCTCTCCACACCTACCTAGCATGACCAGAAAAACCTGCCATATGTAAAATGTTTGTTTTTTTAAACTTTAGATAGCTTTTCTCTACTTATATAGAATAACAATTAATCGACAAATCGGCAACATCATCGCTTGTGACAACATCAAAAACTTTTTCGTTCCCGTCAGCCGTTTGATTTAATCGGAAGGTATGTTTTGACCGCCTCGCGGATTTCATCGATGTCAAAAGGCTTGGCAAAGTGAGTCAGAGCCCCGAGTTCCTTTGACTCCTGGATCATATCGAGCTCACCGTATGCGGTCATGATAATGACGCGGATCTCCTCGTCTATGACTTTCATTCTTTTTAAGATTTCAATTCCATCCATTCCAGGTATCTTCATATCCAGCAAAACAAGGTCGGGACGCTGTTTTTTGACAATGTCCAGCGCTTGAATTCCGTTAGCGGCCTGGAAGGTTTTGTACCCTTCTTTATTGAAAACTTCATTCAGCAAAACCCGGATTCCGTACTGGTCATCTACGATTAAAATCTTCTCATTCATTATTCTACACCTCTATATTTTATAATTTTCGCCAAAATTAAGCAGTAGTTTATCTATTCTGTTTTGATTTTCTCTTTTCCTTTAATTAAAACATTTAAGTTTGCGACATATTTAGAGGATTTTTCCCAATATTCTCTTTTGTTATATAATGATAGTCAGTAAAAAAGGAGGAGTCAGTTTGCTTAAAATTTTTACCACTCAATTGTCTGGAATCTTCAACCGGATTCAGGAGGGTGAAGCCCTGCCGATTGAAGACGGCGCCCGATTACTGGCCCAGGCGGTCATCAGTGATCATTCGGTTTATGTATATGGAAAAAATGAATTGGAGGGCATTTTGAAAGAAGCGCTTTACAGCTCTGAGCCGTTCCCCTCTGCCAAACCGCTGCCGCAGAATGAAGAAGACTGGCCGGCTTTTCAAACGGCAGATAAAGTGCTGATGTTTTGCTCGCATCCCTCAGATGACAGCGATCTGGAAATAGCGAAAAGGCTGAATGAAAAAGGCATCGGACTGGTTGCCGTATTCCCTTCCGGCAAAGAAGACGCACCCGTTGCAACATTCGCCGATGTTCACATTGATTCTAAACTTAAAATGCCGCTTCTTCCCGGTGAGGACGGAACAAGATTCGGTTTTCCGTCGCTGATGGTCAGCCTCTATATTTATCATGCCCTGTCATTTACATTAAAGGAAATTCTTCAGGAATACCATTGAAAAAAGGTTGCCTGAAGGTAATAAACCGGGGATGAGGCGGGCCTTATGAATATAGTACCAGTTCTGCCTGTTATTATCACCAGAAAGAGCCAAAAAAACCTGCCGGAGATGAACCGCCGGCAGGTTTTTTCTGTTTTTTACAGCTTCTCTGAAGCCTTTAATGAAGCATGAACAAAGTCTCTGAACAATGCTTGCGGTCTTGTCGGTCTTGAAGTAAATTCAGGGTGGAACTGCGACGCGACAAACCATGGATGGTCTTTCAGCTCAATAATCTCTACGAGGCGGCCGTCAGGGCTTGTCCCTGAGAAGACAAATCCGGCTTCCTCCATCTGCTGTCTGAACTCATTGTTAAATTCGTAGCGATGGCGGTGGCGTTCATAAACCACTTCATTCTGGTACGCTTCATAAGCTTTTGAACCTTCCTGCAGCTTACATGGATACAGTCCGAGGCGAAGTGTTCCGCCGAGATCTTCAATATCCTTTTGTTCAGGAAGAAGGTCAATGATCGGATACGGTGTGGAAGGATCGATTTCGGCAGAATGCGCTCCTTCAAGTTCGAGAACGTTTCTTGCATACTCGATCGATGCCACCTGCATGCCGAGGCAAATGCCGAAGAACGGCATTTTATGCTCGCGCGCATATTTGACAGCGGCGATTTTCCCTTCGACTCCGCGATCCCCAAATCCGCCCGGAACAAGAATGCCGTCTACATCCTGCACCAAGCCGGCAATGTTTTCTTCCGTTACTTCTTCAGCGTTGATCCATTTAATCTGAATATCTGAGTCAAATGCATATCCAGCATGGCGAAGCGATTCAACCACCGAAATATAGGCGTCCGGAAGTTCGACGTATTTGCCGACCAAGCCGATTGTCGCTGTTTTAGAAAGGGTTTGCACTTTATTGACGAGCTCTTTCCATTCTTCCATGTCTGCTTCTTTGCATTCCAGCTTCAAATGATTGCAGACAAGGTTGTCGAGTCCCTGTTTTTGCAGATCAAGAGGAATGGAATATAGTGTATCCGCATCTCCTGCTTCAATCACGGCTTTAGGGTCGATATCGCAAAACAGCGCAATTTTGTCTTTCATATCCTGAGAAATCGGCATTTCCGTTCTCACAACGATGACGTTCGGCTGGATGCCGAGGCTGCGGAGCTCTTTCACACTGTGCTGTGTCGGCTTTGTTTTCATTTCTCCTGCAGCTTTCAGGTACGGAACAAGCGTACAGTGAATGTACATCACATTCTCGCGCCCGATATCGCTCTTCATTTGGCGGATCGCCTCAAGGAACGGCAATGACTCGATATCGCCGACCGTTCCGCCGATTTCCGTGATCACCACATCGGCGTTCGTTTCTTTTCCTGCACGGAAAACACGGTCTTTGATCTCATTTGTGATATGAGGAATCACCTGAACGGTGCCGCCCAAATAGTCTCCTCTGCGTTCCTTTTTCAGCACTGTGGAATAGATTTTTCCGGTTGTCACATTGCTGTATTTATTTAAATTAATATCGATGAAACGCTCATAGTGCCCTAAATCGAGATCCGTTTCTGCACCGTCGTCGGTTACGAATACTTCACCGTGCTGATACGGACTCATTGTGCCGGGATCCACATTGATATACGGATCGAATTTTTGGATGGTGACGCTCAGACCTCTGTTTTTCAGCAGGCGGCCGAGTGAAGATGCCGTAATTCCTTTTCCAAGCGAGGATACAACTCCTCCGGTTACAAAGATATATTTTGTCATTACTGTACCCCTCTCTTCAATTAACGCTTATTCCTTAAAATGCTCTGTTTATGAAAAATCATTTAGATCTTTTCTAAATGACTTAAATGATTAGGAGGCGGAAAAACAAGAAAGCTCCCTTTCAATTTCTTGAAAGGGAGCTGATAGTCCGTATCACTTGAATCTCTTCTTTTTGAAGAGCCCAAAATACATACTACCTAGTTCACCTGTGAAAGTCAAGATCGATTTAAAAATGAATACTGCTTAAGACAAAAATTAATCTTCGTCTTCCTCAGCTTTAAAATTTTCTTCTTCTTCTTCTTCGTCATCCAAGATCTCGTCTTCAAGATCTTCTAGCTCATCATCGTCCGCTTCATCGATATCATCGAATTCATCGGCGTCAAGGGCAATATCTTCTTCAACATCATCAAGGAGAATATCATCCTCATCAACTTCTTCGAATTCATCAAGATCAAGGTCTTCTTCAACAACTTTTTTAGCTTTTTTCTTTTTCGCTTTTACGGTCGGCTGTGTTTCTTCATCAAGCTGATCATACGGATACCAGCTGCGAAGACCCCACGTTTGGTCTGACAGCGCCAAAAAGCGGCCGTCAATATTCAAATCTGTGTAGAACTGGGCTAACCGGTCTTCCAGCTCTTTTTTCCCCACTCCAAGCAGTGAAGCCACTTGATCTGTAAGCTCCTGGAAGGTAATTGATTTCTTTTTGTCTAAGAAAATTTCGTATGCGATTTCAACTAAAGCCATTTCCTTTAGCTGTTCCTCTGAGTATTGTTTCAAACTCATCGCCGGACACTCCCTTTCTATCTTCATGTATGTATCTACTATCTTTGTCATAGAAAATAAGCATGTAATTTCTGTCTTTACGACAAACCATACCTCTCATTATAAACAAAAGAAATCACTTTATGCCACCATTATTCCCGTTCATTCAATAATTTTTACCACATGGGCGGGAAAAAAACAAGCGGTCAAGCTGAAGCTTTGAAGAGGCATGAAAAGAAGCCTGTTTTGGGAGCCCGGAGATTTGATTAGGAGGCAGATGCCGGCAGCATGTCCGCCGGCATATCGCAAAGCTGCGCAGTCATGATTGCATCACCATTCTGGAAATCACGATTCTCTGAATTTCTTGTGTTCCTTCGTAAATCTGGGTGATTTTCGCATCCCGCATATAACGTTCGACCGGGTAGTCCTTTGTGTAGCCGTAACCGCCAAAGATCTGCACGGCCTCTGTCGTCACCTTCATCGCCGCATCTCCGGCATAAAGCTTTGACATGGCGGATGCTTTCCCGTAAGGCAGGCCTTCTGATTCCAGCCAGGCCGCCTGATAGGTTAAAAGCCTTGATGCTTCAATCGCCGTCGCCATATCCGCCAGCTTAAAACTGATGCCCTGCTGTTCGGCGATCGGCCTGCCGAATTGTTTTCGTTCCTTCGCATACGCTGTTGCGGCCTCAAACGCGCCTTGGGCTATGCCGACGGCTTGGGCCGCGATTCCGTTTCTGCCTCCATCAAGCGTCATCATCGCAATTTTAAAGCCTTCCCCTTCTTCACCGAGCCGGTTTTTCAAGGGCACGCGGCAGTCCTCAAATATAATTTCCGTTGTCGGGGATGAACGAATCCCCAGTTTTTTTTCTTTTTTACCGACGGAAAAGCCCGCAAAATCCTTTTCAACGATAAATGCAGTTGTTCCTTTATGTTTTTTATCCGGTTCAAGCGCGGCAAACACAATATAGTAATCGGCGATTCCTCCGTTGGTAATGAAAATCTTCGTTCCATTTAAAATGTATTCATTACCGTTTTTGACGGCGGTCGTTTTCATTCCGCCGGCATCAGATCCTGACCCCGGCTCCGTCAACCCGTACGCACCGATTTTTTCGCCCCGCGCCATCGGCTTTAAGTATTCTTGCTTTTGCTCTTCTGTCCCAAAAGTATAAACCGGCCAGCAGGCAAGCGACGTATGTGCCGACAAAGTGACACCTGTAGAGGCGCAGACTTTGGAAAGCTCCTCTACCGCAACCACGTATGCCAAATAATCGCTGCCGATCCCCCCGTATTCCTCAGGCCACGGAATGCCCGTCAGCCCTAACTCCGCCATCTTTGTAAACAGATCTCTGTCAAACCTTTCTTCCTCATCCCGCTCCTTCGCTGTCGGCTCCACCTCATGTTTTGCAAAGTCACGCACCATTTTCTGAATCATTTGATGTTCTTCAGACAGTGTAAAGATCATATTTCTCTCCCCCCTCTGGCAACCTTATAAATGCTTGCTGATGACAATCCGCTGAATCTCGCTTGTGCCTTCATAGATTTCGGATACTTTCGCATCTCTGAAATACCGTTCAACGCCGAAATCTTTCGTATAGCCGAAGTCGCCGAGCAGCTGAACCGCCTCATCTGCGACATACATCGCCGTTTCTGATGCAAACAGTTTGGCCATTGATGCCGCCTGCCTGGTTTTCAATCCTTGTTCTTTCAATGAAGCGGCCCGATAAACGAGAAGTTTGGCCGCCTCTGTTCTGGTTGCCATGTCAGCCAGCTTAAAGGCCATTCCCTGCCGGTTTTTATTCAGTTCTCCGTCCGGATATCGCTTTTTTAAAAAGGCAACAGCCTCAGAAAGCGCTCCTTCTGCTATTCCAAGCGCCTGCGCGGCGATGCCGATCCTGCCTGTATCCAGATTTGCCAAGGCCATTTTAAATCCTTTGCCTTCCTCTCCCAAAAGCTGCCGCGAAGGAATGACAGCGTTATCAAAATTCAAGGTGAGGGTTTGCGACCCATGCAGCCCCATTTTTTCCTCATTTTTTCCGAGACGAAAGCCTGGTGTGTCTTTTTCAACGATAAATGCCGAAATGCCTCTCGTTTTCGCCCCGGGATCTGTTAAGGCAAATACGAGGTAAATATCTGCCGCTCCGCCGTTTGTGACAAAAACCTTGGTTCCGTTTAAAACGTAGGCATCCCCGCGTTTTTCCGCCCTTGTTTTTAAGTTCCCGGCATCGGAGCCGGCACCTGGCTCCGTTAAACAAAAAGCCCCCAGATATTGACCCGATGCGAGCTTTTTAACGTATTGCTGTTTTTGCTGTTCAGTTCCGTATAAAAGAATGGGAATCGTGACAATTGATGTGTGTACCGATAAAACCGCACCCACAACGGCGCTTTCTTTTGACAGTTCATGTATCGTCATAATGTACGAAATAAAGTCCAGACCCGCCCCATTGTATTTCTCCGGAATCGGAAGCCCCATCCAGCCGCGTTCTGCCATTTCCCTTAAAATAGCTGTCGGAAAACGGCCTTTTTCCATTTCCGGTACAAAGGGAGCAACCTCCTGTTTGGCAAATTGCCTGACCAGCTTTTGCATGCGGCATTGTTCTTCTGTCAAATGAAGGTTCAATTTGAGGTCCCTCCTTCTCAGGTTGCTTCGTACGTATAAAACCCTTTGCCCGTTTTCTTTCCAAGCCGTCCCGCGCTGACATATTGTTTAAGGAGCGGACACGGTCTGTATTTATCATCTCCAAAGCCTTTATGCAGCGTCTCCATAATATACAGGCACGTATCAAGGCCTATCAGATCGGCAAGGGCGAGCGGACCCATCGGATGATTCATTCCGAGCTTCATAATCCCGTCAATGCTTTCTTTTTCAGCGATTCCTTCGTAAAGCGCAAAAACCGCTTCATTAATCATCGGCATTAAAATTCGGTTGGAGATAAACCCCGGAAAATCATGTACTTCTATAGGAACTTTATTCAGCTTCTCCGCCGCCGCGACGACGGTTTCATAAGTCTGATCGCTCGTCTCCAAGCCTCTGATCACTTCGACCAGCTCCATGACAGGCACCGGATTCATAAAATGCATGCCAATGACGTTCTGCGGTTTATTCGTAACAGACGCGAGCTCTGTTATCGACAAGGATGATGTATTGGACGCCAATATAGCTGAATGTCCGGTTATGTCGTCCAAACGCTTGAAAATCTCTTTTTTGATGTCCATTTGCTCCACGGCCGCTTCTATGATGAGAAAGGCTTCCCCTGCATCTTCAAGTGATGCCGAGGGAGACAATCGCTGATAAATTTGCTTAACATCTTGATGCGGCATTTTCCCCTTTTCAGCCTGTTTGACAAGCTGGTCGGAAACTCGTTTCATTCCTTTTTGAATTTGCTCCGCTGATACATCATGCATGTAAACATTGTAGCCGGCCTGCGCGCAGACCTGGGCGATTCCCGATCCCATCTGCCCTGTGCCGATGACCATGACCGTGTCGTTTCTCATGGTAATACCCCCTTTTAAACTTCAATCATAACGGCATCTCCCTGGCCGCCTCCGCTGCAAATGGCTGCGATACCTGTTCCGCCGCCGCGCCGTTTTAATTCATACATGAGTGTTAGAATGATTCTTGCTCCGCTGGCGCCGATCGGATGTCCGAGCGCAATGGCACCTCCATTGACATTGACTTTTTCCATATCAAGACGCGCAATCTTCCCGCTTGCCAAAGCAACCGCGGCAAAGGCTTCATTGATTTCAAACAGGCTGATGTCAGAAAGCTGCGCCCCCGTTTTTTTCAACAGCTCCTGAATGACCAGCCCTGGCGTTTTCGGGAAGTCTTTTGCTTCAACGGCAATCGATGTATGAGCCGTTATGACGGCGACGGGCTTCAAATTCAGGGCTTTTGCTTTTTCTTCGCTCATGAGGATGAATGAACATGCCCCATCATTCACACCCGGCGCATTTCCCGCTGTTATAGTGCCGTTTTTGTCAAAGGCGGGTGAAAGTGTTGAGAGCCGTTCGATTGATGTATCACTGCGAGGTGCTTCATCTTGTTCAACAGTCAGTTCGCTGCCCCGCTTTTGCGGAATCTTGACCGGAACAATCTCTTCTCCAAGCGCTCCTGAAGCGGATGCCCGAACAGCCCGCATATGGCTAGACAGCGCCCACCAATCCTGTTCTTCTCTCGAAATGTCTAACTCTTTTGCCGCGGCATTTCCGTACGAACCCATATGGACGCCCGTAAATGAGCATGTCAGACCGTCGGCGATCATCAAGTCCTGAACCGCGCCATCTCCCATCCGAAACCCCCATCTCGCTTTTGGCAGCACATAAGGAGCGTTTGACATCGATTCCATTCCGCCTGCGGCTATCATTTCCGCGTCACCTGCACGGATGATTTGATCAGCCATTGTTACACTTCTTAAACCGGATGCACATACTTTATTGATCGTCTCCGTCTTGACATCCCACGGAAGCCCCGCATACCGCGCCGCCTGTCTTGACGGAAGCTGTCCCTGGCCTCCTTGCAGAACAGAGCCCATGATGACTTCATCGATATCCTCTGGTCTGACTCCAGACCGTTTTAACGCTTCTTTGATGGCGATGCCTCCAAGTTCGGCCGCCGTTTTTGACTGAAGCGCACCTCCCAGCTTTCCGAAAGGCGTTCGCGCCCCGTCGATAATGACTGTTCTGACCATGACATCCTCTCCCCGCTTCTGTTTTGAATATTTACGATAAAAGAAGGCGGAGATACAGCTCACACCTTCTTTTATTCAAAACCTGAAAAACTGCCTAGGAAGCATTTTCTTTCTCTTCTGAACCAAATACAGCGCGTTCAAGCAGCTCTGCAACATCATATGTGCCGACCTGATCTTCCAGTTCTTTTGCTTTCGTTCCGTCTCCAAGCATTGTAAGGCAATACGGGCATCCCGAACTGATGACTGAAGGGGAAGTGCTGAGCGCCTGTTCTGTTCTTGCAACATTGATTCTCGCACCTGTTTCCTCCTCCATCCACATTAGACCGCCGCCGGCTCCGCAGCACATCCCATTTTCACGGCTGCGCTCCATTTCTACTAAGCGGATGCCAGATATCGAACGAAGAATATCACGCGGCGGATCATAGACCTCGTTGTAGCGGCCCAAATAGCATGAATCATGAAAGGTCACGGTTTCATCAACCGGAAACTCCGGTTTGAGCTTTCCTTCCTTAATGAGCCCGGCGAGAATTTCTGTATGATGATAAACATCCGCTTTCAGACCAAAATCAGAATATTCATTTTTAAAAATATTGTATGCATGAGGATCGATCGTTACAATTTTTTGAATATTGTTTTTCTCAAATTCTTCAATATTTTTAGCGGCGAGCTCCTGAAATAAAAATTCATTGCCGAGCCGTCTTGGCGTATCACCGGAATTTTTTTCTTTATTGCCTAAAATCGCAAAGGAAACACCTGCTTGATTGAGAAGGCGCGCGAAAGCCATCGCGATCTTTTGGCTTCTTCGATCGTATGACCCCATCGACCCGACCCAAAACAAGTATTCAAATGTCTCGCCCTTTTTCTTTAGCTCCTTGACCGTCGGCACATCGACGTCTTCCCTGATATCGCGCCAGTTTTCACGCTCTTTTCTGTTTAATCCCCAAGGGTTTCCTTGCCTTTCAATACTTGTCATGGCGCGCTGGGCATCGGTATCCATTTTCCCTTCCGTAAGCACGAGATAGCGGCGGAGATCGATGATCTTATCAACATGTTCATTCATAACCGGACACTGATCTTCACAATTCCGGCAGGTTGTGCATGCCCAAATTTCTTCTTCTGTGATAATGTCGCCGATCAAGCTTGGATTGTAAAGTTCTGATGCAGCTGCTTCCCGCGATCCTTCACCACCGGCAGCCATGGCAAGCTGGTTGCCCTTTGTATGCTGGAAAAACGCCGCAGGAACCCAAGGGGTGTTCGAAGTCACGGCGGCACCCTTCTCAGTCAAATGGTCTCTGAGCCTTAAAATCAGATCCATTGGCGAGAGCATCTTCCCAGTGCCTGTCGCCGGGCACATATTAGTGCAGCGGCCGCATTCCACACATGCGTAAAGGTCGATCAGCTGAGACTGCCTGAATTCCTCAATTCGCCCGACTCCAAATGTCTCTTTTGATTCATCTTCAAAATCAATCTTTTCGAGTTTGCCCGGATTTGTCAGACGGCTGAGAAACACGTTTGCCGGTCCGGCAATCAAGTGAGCATGTTTGGACTGCGGAACATAAACTAAAAATGTCAGCAAAATCAAAAGGTGGGCCCACCATGCGGCATAAAACACGACTGCGGCAGGGGTTTCTCCCATAAAGCCGAAAACAAATGCGATCACAGAGGCCATCGGTTCGCGCCATGATAATTCATGATGCTGCCATACAATATTCATGCCGTTTCCTAAAAGAACGGTGAGCATCAGCCCGCCGATCAATAGAAGGACAAGTCCTGATTTAAAGCCTCGTTTCAGTCTGACCAGTTTTTCTATATAACGTCTGTGAAAAGCCCAGACCACCGCTATCAGAATCAGCAGGGTTACGATTTCCTGAAAGAACGTAAACACCGGATACACCGGCCCGAGAGGCAGTCCCCCGTCCGGCACCAGGCCTTTGATAATAAAATCGAGCGCCCCAAACTGAACTAGAATAAAACCATAGAAAAACATCACATGAATGATTCCGCTCTTTTTATCTTTGAGCAGTTTCTTTTGGCCGAACACGTTCTCCCATATCCTTTGCAGGCGTTCTTTTATCCGCTTATCAAAATCCTCTTTTTGCCCGAGCCTAATGTAACTGATTCTCGTTCTGATCAGATAGACGAACAGGTAAACGGCGTAAGCGGTTACACCTAAAAATGCAATGAAATTCAACCACAGCAAGTCATTCAACAGCTGCTCCCCCTTTCATTTCCCAACCTGATATCCCTCGTACTACCTTTATCTTAAATAATGAATGAGTATTCAGTCAATGTTTTTTCACAAATGCCGGCAATTATGGGGACACTATTTTTTTACATGCTAAAAGGGAGTGTCTTCATTGATGACGCTTACGATCATGCTGTTTATGCTCACTCTGCTGCTGGCGCTCGATTTTCATTTCGACCGCAAAGCTTTTCAGCAAATTTCCCTTGGAAAACGAAGCGCCATTGAACTGATTCACAATGGAGAGGACTTGTGCGAGCAGCTGATGAATGATATTCGGCAAACCGGATCATTGGTCCATGTCATGTTTTATATTATGAAACATGATGCAATCAGCCTTGAATTTCTATATCTGCTAAAGGACAAGGCTGAAGCGGGCATTCCCGTTTATTTGCTGATCGACCGGATCCGCGCCTGAAAGTGAAGCGGAAAACATTGCGCGGCCTTGAAGAAAGCGGGGTGCAAGTCCATTTTACAAATTGGGCGGCTTTTAATATCGCAAAAGAATACAGAGTTCGGACCGTGGAAAGACTACCATTTACGGGTGAAGGTGTCACCGATTTGCAGCACATTTTTTTAACGGACTCAAAGAGAGGAGCACTTTTGGCAAAACTGAAAAGCGACGTGTTCCCTCCATTGCCTAAAGGGGCCGTCGCATGCATGCGATCAGAGGATATACGCTTGAGAAAACATACATTTCGTTTATTGAAGAGGCGAAGGAAAGAATCATGATTTGCACGCCATACTATATTCCGAGCCCTGCTTTGCAGAAGTCCGTTCTCTCAGCCTGAATATGGGGCGTGATCGTTTCGATTCTTGTGCCCCGCTTGTCAAAGAAGCTGCCAATACGTACTTTCGTGCACTTTTAGAAATGGATGTTTTATTTACCGGTTTTACACCATGCGAAAGCATTGATCGTTGATGACCGGCATGTGATGATCTGGACATCAAACTTTGCTAAGCGAAGCTTGTTCTCAATGATGAAGTAAATGTGATCATTCATGATAAGGATTGGTCGAAACAATTCTTTGAGGAAAGGATTGAACATGCTCAGCTTCTGACAAAGGAGCGGTATGCAAAGCGGCCGGTGGTGCAGCGGCCTGTAGAATACTTTTTATGAAATCACCGCCGAAAACATGTTTACCCTGTCTGTCTTGCGGGTAACAATTCACCAAAGTGAAAACTACATACGGAGGGGGATGCACGATGAATCAAGCAGAATCCATCAAACTGCGCACTCAGTCAATAACCTTGAAAAACCTGATCGAGCTTTACCGCCTTTGCCGATCAGCCAGACATCATCTTTATATATGTTCCAAAAAAACGGTGTGTAAAATTAAAGATCTAATCGAGCTGGAAATGTTCAGAATGGCCAATCGGGAGAAGGAATGCCTGATTGTCATTGAGGGGAGAGAAGCGCAGGCTCTGATACAAAAGGCGAAGTGCATTCTTTCTGAAACTCAAATGCAATAAGGAAGGGCGGCGAAAACCCTTCCTTTTGTGTGCTGGAATATGAATCAGCGAACGGCCTATTAAAGTCCATATCCAGGCTCCGCCTCCTTTATCACACTGCAGCTACTTTACCATAGAAGAAAGCAAAATCCCCCATCCAATGGATGAGGGATCATTTTTACATTTTTTCAGGTGCTGAAACACCAATCAGTTTCAGCGCATTATTTAAAGTGATTTGCGTTGCTTTCATCAAGGATAAGCGCGCGCGGCTTTTTTCTTCATCAGCCGGGTCAAGCACTTTCTCAGCATTATAAAAGCTATGGAGAACGGATGCCAGCTCAAAAATATAGTTTGTAATGCGGTGCGGAATCCGCTTCTCAGCAGCATCGGCGACTGCTTCAGGGAAGGCGCCGATCGCTTTTAACAAATCGTATTCTTTTTCAGAGCTGATTTTTGCCAGAGCTAAATCCCCATCAAGAGAAAGCCCTTTTTCTTCGCCTTGGCGCAGCATGCTGCAAATTCTCGCATGTGCATATTGCGCATAGTAAACAGGGTTTTCATTTGATGTCGAGACGGCAAGGTCAAGGTCAAAGTCCATGTGTGTGTCGGCGCTGCGCATCGCAAAGAAATAGCGAACTGCGTCAAGGCCGACCTCATCAATGAGATCACGCATTGTGACGGCTTTTCCTGTTCTCTTGCTCATCTTCATTTTTTCGCCGTTTTTATAAAGATGGACAAGCTGGATGATCTCGACCTCAAGCGTTTCCTTATTATAACCGAGCGCTTCAATGGCCGCCTTCATACGCGGGATATAGCCGTGGTGATCGGCCCCCCATACATTGATTAATTTTTGAAAGCCGCGGTCAAGCTTGTCTTTGTGATAGGCGATATCAGGCAGAAGATAGGTGTAAGATCCGTCCTTTTTAATCAGCACGCGGTCTTTGTCATCGCCAAATGCAGTTGAGCGGAACCATGTCGCACCGCCTTCCTCATAGATGTGCCCTTTTTCACGGAGGGCTTCGAGCGCCTGATCAATTTTGCCGTTTTGGTAAAGTGATGTCTCTGAATACCAAACATCAAACGGCACACGGAAGTTTTCAAGATCTTCGCGGAGCTTGCCTAATTCATATTTCAAACCGTATTCACGGAAAAATGAGAGGCGTTCGCTTTCATCTTCATGGAGAAAACGGTCGCCGAACTCTTCAGCAAGTTTTTTGCCGATTTCTTTAATATCCTCGCCGCGGTATCCGTCTTCAGGCATCGGCTTCTCTTTGCCCAGCGCCTCAAAATAACGGGCCTCGACAGATAAAGCAAGATTGTTGATTTGATTGCCTGCATCATTAATGTAGTATTCGCGGCTAACATCATAACCCGCTTTTTCAAGAACATTGCACAGCGAGTCGCCGACTGCAGCGCCGCGGGCATGTCCAAGATGCAGGTTGCCTGTCGGGTTTGCCGAAACGAATTCCACCTGTACGCGTTCTCCGCCGCCGATGCTTGTTTCACCATAAGCCTCTCCCGCTTCAAGCACAGCGGGAATCAGTTTCGTTAAATATTGATTGTCCATGTAAAAATTGATAAACCCCGGCCCTGCAATATCCAGCTTATCAATCGATGCTTTTCCTTTATCAAAAGATGAGACGATATCCTCGGCAATATTCCGAGGCGCTTTTTTCGCAATTCTCGCCAGCTGCATCGCCATATTGGTAGAGTAGTCCCCATGGGATTTATCTTTCGGCACTTCTAATACGACTTCGGGAATATCCTTTTCCTCGGCGAGCCCGGCTTTGATGACGGCCTCTTTGATTTCCTGCTTCAGCACATCTTTCATTTGTTCGACTATGTTCATGATTCATGTCCTCCTCTATACGAAATCGACATTTTATGTAAATGCTTTTGGTCATCGTTTACAATCATATCGTACTCTATGCTGATCTTTCCCTCTGCCGCCTGATGATTGACTGAAATGTCCTTTGTATCAACCCCCAGCTCGAGCTTTCCGAAAGGCAATTTATAATGAGTGGTGGTGCGGCTTTCCGGCCTAAAGCGCTGTTTCATTTCAATAGCGCCGGAACGCATGACCAGAACTTCGTTTTCACTTGCTTTGACGATCGTCTTGACCTTCCCTGCTTCATGCTCTTCATGGTAGGTAAGATATATTTTATCTTTTTTCATATAATAAAATCCTGTTGTCCGGAATTCAATCGTTTCAGCTTCCGATCCTTCCTGGATAACAGATCTCACATGAATCTTTACGGGTGTCTCCTGATCCATTCCGACACTTCCTTTTTTGATCCGATTTGACTTGATTAGTATAATCATTCAACAAAAAAAGTTCAACCGCGGTTCCTTATATACTATCTTAACAGAACGTTATAGAAGGTAAACAATTTTTCTAAGAAAAAAGCCGTCCTTAAAAAGGACAGCTTGTCTTATTTTACCCAGCCGAGCAGCATTTCGCGAATCAGCTTGCTTGCCGTATTTGCGGTTTGCTCTGAATGGTCATAGATTGGTGCCACTTCTACCAAGTCGGCACCGGCGACTTTGACGTCGGAACGGGCAATTTCATGAATCGAAGCGAGCAGCTCTTTGGAAGTGATGCCTCCTGCGTCAACCGTTCCCGTCCCAGGCGCATGGGCCGGATCTAAAACATCGATGTCGATCGTGACATAAACAGGGCGGCCGGCGAGCTTTGGCAGAATGGTTTTCAGCGGCTCAAGCACTTCGAACTTGGAGATGTGCATGCCATTTTCTTTCGCCCATTCAAACTCTTCTTTCATCCCGGAACGGATTCCGAATGAAAAAACATTTTCCGGACCGATCAATTCCGCCGCCTTTCGGATCGGTGTTGAATGTGAGAGCGGTTCTCCTTCATATTCGACGCGAAGGTCTGTGTGCGCATCCATATGGATGATGGCAAGGTCGGGATATTTTTTGTACATCGCTTTCATGACCGGCCATGAAACGAGGTGCTCTCCTCCCATTCCGAGCGGAAACTTTCCTTTTTCTAAGATGCTGTCGACATATTCTTCAATCATGTCAAGGCTGCGCTGCGGATTCCCGAAAGGCAGCGGGATGTCGCCGGCGTCAAAGAAATGAACCTCATCAAGCTCTCTGTCCGAATAAGGGCTGTATTCTTCAAGGCCGATGGACACCTCGCGGATTCTTGCCGGCCCGAAGCGGGAGCCTGGACGATAGCTGACCGTCCAGTCCATCGGCATCCCGTAAAGGATGGCGTCCGCCCCTTCCCAATCAGGACGGCTTGCAATAAATACTTTGCCGGAATATGCTTCATCAAATCTCATCTCATGAACCTCCTGAAAAAAGCGCAGAATCGTCTTCTGCGCAAACTGTTTTTATTTGATTAAGTCGCTGACGAATTTCGGAAGAACGAATGCCGCTTTATGGATCTCTTTTGTATAGTATTTCGTATCGATATCAAAGAAGCGGCTGTCCTCCACTGCAAGAGGATCGTATTTTTTCGAACCGATTGTAAACGTCCACAAACCGCTAGGATATGTCGGAATGTTGGCCAAATACAGCTTTGTAATCGGGAAGATCTCCTTTACATCACGCTGAACATTTGTAATCAGTTCAGGCGTAAACCAAGGGTTGTCCGTCTGGGCGACGAAGATGCCGTCTTCTTTCAGCGCTTTTGAAATTCCTGCATAAAAGCCTTTTGAAAATAAGTTGACAGCAGGCCCTACCGGTTCCGTAGAGTCAACCATGATGACATCATACTCATTTTCCGATTTGGCGATGTGCATGAAGCCGTCATCGACTTTCACTTCAACGCGCGGATCATCAAGTTTGCCGGCAATGGAAGGCAAAAACTTTTTGGAGTATTCAATAACCTTGCCGTCGATATCGACAAGCGTCGCTTTTTTAACCCCCGGATGCTTTAAAATTTCTCTGATAACGCCTCCGTCTCCGCCGCCGACAACAAGCACCTGCTCCGGATTCGGATGCGTAAACAGCGGAACATGGGCCACCATTTCGTGATAAACAAACTCATCTTTTTCAGATGTCATAACCATGCCGTCCAAAAACAGCATGTTTCCGAATTCCTCCGTCTCCGCCATTTCGAGTTTTTGAAAGTCTGTTTGCTCTGTATGTAAAGTCTTGTTGATTTTCATCGTAATGCCAAAATTTTTCGTTTGCTTCTCTGTATACCAAAGTCCGCTCAAAGCGTCATCTTCCTTTCATGTTAAGCTGTATTTCCATCTATTTTTCTCGTCCAAAGCGACGATTATTCTGCCTGCAGCATCGGTTTTACCTAAGGAGAAAGTATAGAGGAATTAAGGATAATTGTAAAGACAGATCGTCCCATTTCAATCCGTTGTCTTGTGATAAAAATATTCCCATTGGTTCTTTTTTCATTTATAATGGCTAAGCTTATCAACAGTATGTGACAAAGGGGAGAGAGCCCCTTTATTCATAAGCTCCTTGGGGGTATTGCTTTTATGATCAAACATGTTTTGACACGGTATATATTCGATCGGCGAAAAAGGTTTTTCTCCGCTTTTTTGCTGATTGGCGCAAGCCTTTGGTTTTTTGAGCCTGTTTATATCTGGCATTCCGCTTCTCCATCATTGCTCGACTGGCTGCTGGAAGTGAGCGGCTCACTCTTTTTGCTCCATGTGATCGCTGTTTTGGCTGCAGTATTATTATTTTTCGGCGCCACACAATGGCTGAGTTCATCCGGCATCTTATCGGCGAAGCGCAGCAGACTGTTTTTGGCATACGTCTCCCTCGGGACGTTCACCGCCGCTTTTGTGATCATCAGTCTATTGTTTTGGAGCGTCATGATTGGCTGGTTTAAATTTAACGGGTACGGCTCAGCAAATATTCACCCCTTTTTTGAATTAGCAAGCTCACCTGTTTTATTGGTTGCATCTCGTTTGTTCATTGATTGGTGGTCGCTTTGCTTTCTGATTTTTCTGGGGCTCTCGGGGGCATTGGCCTCCAAAAAAAGACTGCTCTCATTATGGCTGCCGCTGTTATGGACCAGCGGCTTATTAGCCCTTTTCAAACTAAATGTCTCCTTTAATGGGCTGCTGCCTGCGGAAGGAATGCTGCTGTCCATCCATGCAAACGGAGCCTCGCTATTGATGATCACGTCGGCAAACGAAGGAGCCGTTCTGATCTTATGGTGTATTTTATATCGGGTCATTGAGAACGGAAGATAAAGACGCATGTTAACATGCGTTTTTTCTTTTAGGCTTGTTTAAATCCTCCTCTTTTTCCTCATAATGATAAGAACATTTTATTTTTCTGGGAGGAGATTTTAGCATGGACATGATGACGGACAAGCGGGTCCGTTTGACCATCAAGACGATACGGGCTTTTTTGTTCATGGGAGCATTGCTGCTGATCTTCCTTTCAATCATCATCATGACGGTGGTGCTGGCCGCCAAATGGCAAGGCGCCCCTTCCATCCAAGTGCCAAGATCCACCGTACTTTATGACGGAAACGGAAAACAAATGGGTGAAACCCATTATGGACAAAAACGGTATTGGGTATCGCTGGAGGACATAAATCCAGCCGTCATTGATGCGACGCTTGCCGTTGAAGACCGGAACTTCTTCCGGCATCACGGTTTTGACTATGTGCGGATGGCCGGAGCCGTCATTGCCGATCTGAAAGCAATGTCCAAGGTTCAAGGAGCCAGCACCATTACCCAGCAATATGCGAGAAACCTCTATCTCGGGCATGATAAAACATGGAAAAGAAAGTGGAATGAAGCTTTTTATACGATACGCCTCGAACAAAACTATTCAAAGAAAGACATTCTGGAAGGCTATTTAAATACGATTTATTACGGGCACGGGGCTTACGGAATAGAAGCCGCTTCCCGTTTGTATTTTGGAAAACGGGCCAAGGATTTAGGTACGGCGGAGGCTGCGCTGCTTGCCGGCATTCCAAAAGGGCCGTCGGTTTATTCTCCATTTGCTAATGAAAAAAAAGCGAAAATGCGGCAGGAAATGATCCTGACGATCATGGCAAAAGAAAAAAAGCTGACGAAAAAGGAGGCGGCAGCGCTCAAAAAAATGCCGCTCTCTTATCAAAAGCAGGCTGAGCAAGAGACGAAGAAAACCGCTCCATACTTCTATGACGAAGCCGTAAAGGAAATTGCCCGGGTACTTCACCTGACACCAGAACAAGTGGAAAGCGGCGGCTATAAGGTTTACACAACGCTAAACCCCCGCCTGCAGAAAATCGCCGAGCAGACGATCGAGAATACAGTCGACTCAGAGTCCGATATCCAAGCGGGATTTGCCGCGGTCAATCCATATGACGGCAGCGTTCTTGCGCTTGTAGGAGGTCGCGATTATCAAAAAAGCCCATTTAACCGCGTCACACAGGCAAGACGACAGCCCGGGTCAACGATGAAGCCTTTTTTGTATTATTCGGCCATCCAAAACGGATTTACGCCCTCAACACGGATGAAGAGCGCTGAAACGACATTTGAGCTCGGACAGGGAAGCGCCTATTCTCCAAGCAATTATCACGGCTATTATGCGGACGGTCCCATCACCCTTTTGCAGGCTTTGGCCCTGTCGGATAATATTTACGCGGTGAAGACACACCTCTTTCTCGGCATGGACAAACTGGTCGGCGCCGCCAAGCGGTTCGGCATCACAAGCCCCCTGCAAAAAGTGCCTTCACTGGCTCTCGGAACATCTCCTGTGAAGCCGATTGAAATGGTAAACGGGTACGCGATGTTTGCAAACGGCGGAAAAAAAGTCGAACCTTCTTTCATTACGAAAATCACTGATCCAAACGGAAAGGTGCTTTACGAAAAACCGAAACGGCACAAACAGGTCCTTGATCCTAAAGCCGCTTTTATTACGGCGGACATGATGACCGGAATGTTTGACAAATCCCTTAACGGCTACACATCAGTCACCGGCCGAACGATCGCTGATAAACTGACACGCCAATATGCCGGAAAATCGGGAACGACCAGTACAGACAGCTGGATGATCGGCTTTTATCCCGGCCTCGCCGCCGGTGTATGGACCGGTTATGATAAAGAGCGGACAATCGATGCCGTAGCCGAAAAAAACTATGCGAAACAAATCTGGGCAGATTTTATGGAAAGGGCGCTTGAAGACGAACCTGCGGCAGCGTTAATCCCGCCAGAAGGCGTGAAAAGCCTGTATATCGATCCTGCAACAGGCTATGCGGCCGCACCAAGCTGTCCCTCCAAACACCTCGCTTATTTTATCGAGGGAACAGAACCTGACCAGGTCTGCTATGGAAAGGAGACCTATCAAGATAAGAAAGAAGAACGGAAAAAACCAGCGAAACCCGAAAAGCGAAAGAAATGGTGGGAAAAGTGGTTTAGGAATGACGAATAAGACTCCTAAAATAAATAAAAACCCCCGGAAATCCGGGGGTTTTTCTATTCCTGCAGCAATCCTTTTTTCAGCTCATCAGACGAACGATCCCAAAGCCCCTGATCGTGGTTTTTCAGGAAATCGGCAAGGACGCGCTTTGAATCGTCATCCATGTGAACGACGATAATCTTCCGTTTCATGGACTTATCCATGAAATTGACATGTTCGGGAAGCGACTTGTAGCCGCGGCGGATGCTTCTGTCGACCGTCATTTCACAAGCGGTCACACCAGCGTAATAAGGCCCTACTTCCCTGCGGTCGATGGTTACCCAGACGAGCCAGTAAGGCTTGCCGTTCGGCACATCCTCTTTATTCGGAAGAAATTTAATTCCTTTTTCTACAGTGCTGCGGGCATGCATGGCACCGATATCAACGAATGCTTCTTTCTCTAGAACGTCGACAAAGACGGGGGATATGTTATCAAGGCTTAAAGCGCCTGCACCAAATCCTCCGTGTCCATCCGTCGGATCGCTTTTAATGATATTGAATCCGATTGTTTTTTTCTTTTTTCCTTGTTCCATCAAAAAATACCTCCTACATCAGCGGCCGAAAAACGCTGTTGAAAATCGAAATAATCAATTCCCGCCCGTCATTCAAAAATGGCCAGAATACATATTGCCCGAGCGGTGTAATGACGATAATCAGAAAAACGAGGGAGCCGTAAGCTTCATATTTCGTCAGCTTCGCCCGCAAGTCAGGCGCGACAACATCCTGTATGACCCGAAATCCGTCAAGCGGCGGGAACGGCAGCAAATTAAAAAGAAATAAAAGCAGATTTAAATTGATCCAAATTGTAAGGAACTGAGCCAATCCGAGATAAAAACCGGAAGGCAGCACTGAAGACAGCTTTGCAGATAACAGTATCAAAATAAAACCGAGCAAAGCAAGAATCAGATTGCTGATTGGGCCGGCTATCGATACGAGAACCCCGGCAAGCCTTGGCTTTTTAAAATAAAAGCGGTTGACGGGCACCGGCTTCGCCCAGCCGAATCCCATTAAGAAAATCAAAATCGTCCCAAACGGATCAAGGTGTTTAAGTGGATTTAAAGTGAGCCTTCCCTGCCGTTTGGCCGTTTCATCGCCAAATTTGTATGCCACATACGCATGGGCAACTTCATGCACAGTAAATGCGGCAGCAAGCGTCAATACAACATATGGAATCATTTCCAGCGGATAAATAAGAAACCGATCTAAAATTGGATTTTCCCTCTTTCTCATATACAAAGATTTACTATCTTCAGTATACTATAAGAGCAACTGATCCTAAAGTGAACGAGTATTTTTTAAAAGGAGGAAAAAACATGCCATACGTAACTGTACAAATGCTGGAAGGCCGTACTGACGAGCAAAAAAGAGACCTCGTGAAAAAAGTGACCGATGCCGTCTCTGAAACAACGGGCGCACCGAAGGAAAAAATCGCGGTCATTATCGAGGAAATGAAAAAGGAAAACTACGGGGTCGCCGGCAAACGCATGAGCGACATTTAATCAGCAAGGCGTCTGCCGCTTGATGCGGGACGCCTTTTCAGATTGTTTATACCAAGCTTTGTTTCCTTCGATCTTCTTAATCCCAGACATCGACTGAATATGTGCACTCATCGTCTATCATGCAGCGGATTCCGCTTCCCTTCCCAGCCTTTTACAAAAAAGCAAAACAAAAAAACCTGTCCATTCGACAGGTCTTTTAACAAAGGTCTCTGAGCTTTTTGATGTAAGCGACAGCCTCATCAAATTCTTCGTCTGTATATCGCTGTTTGCTTTTGATTGTAAACACTTTGTCCCTGATCTCTTTCTGATCCAATCCTTCAAAATAAAGAATCGTAGAAACCAATTCCAAAAACCGCGAAGACTGGCGGTTGACATCATCTATATAGGCTTTAATATCCTGCATGTCCAGCTCACATTGGTTGAGGAATTGGCTTCCCGCCTCTGTGGGAGAATACCGGTATTGGTAATACCCGCCTTTTTTCTCTTTAACTTCATGGAGAAACCCGAGATTGCAAAGTTCTTCAACCTGAAGCGTCAGCTCCTCCGAGTACGGCCCGTAAAAATGGAAGTCGTATTTCTCATAAAAGGGAAGATCCAATTTTTTAGCGATATAAATGATTTTTTGCAGCTTTTTTCGCCCGATAATTTCTCCCGAATCTGAGAAGACCTTCATCAGCTTTGCATGTTCTTTTAACAAATCCCCGACATCTCCTTCATCCTTTTCTTTCTATGTCAGTCCGAGCAGTTCTTTCATTCTTTTTGCGTGCAGCCCGTCAGGCAATTCTTCAATAAGGTCAAGCGGGAAATAAAGTTTATGGTCTGTTCTCCGCTTGCCGGAAATTGCGTCAACAATGTCAGACTGCCGCGACAGTTCCTTAATCTGGCCGCTATTGGTCAGCAATTGGATCGGGAGGCGCTCTTCTTCCTCTCCCGGTCTGTAGAAGTCATAAGGAAGGTCTGAGGAGGAATCCACCACAAGATAATAATCGGGATTTATGCCTGATTTTTTAAACAGTGCGGTCAGTTCAAAGTAAGTCGCCATCTCCTCATTTGGATTAAATTCAGCATACTGGAACAGCCTGCGATTGATAAAACGGCGGCATAAATCGGACAGAATCTCATCCTCTTCATTTTCCCAAGCCTGAAAGTAATATAGAATAATCGATTCATCAAGACTCAAATAGTCCTCAAGTGTGACACTGCCTTCAAAAATCGAGTAAAAGTGGACAGGAGCGTGCGAGAAAATGTAGCCGTCCTGATGAAGCTGTTTTGCGCGGTGGAGGATCTTCGTCAAAATCACTTCCGCACTTCTTGTCACCGGATGAAAATAGACTTGCCAGTACATTTGGTAGCGGCTCATAATATAATCTTCGACAGCATGCATTCCGGTTTGCTTAATGACGATTTGGTCTTCACGCGGACGCATGACGCGGAGAATCCGCTCCATGTCAAAATGGCCGTAGCTGACGCCGGTGTAGTATGCGTCGCGCTGGAGATAGTCCATTCGGTCAGCATCGATCTGACTTGAAATCAGGCTGACGACCTGTTTATTTTGGTAGGTTTTCGCGATGACTTCGGCAACGTCTTTTGCAAATGTCGGACTCACCTTTCCGAGCACCTTGTTAACCTCTGTATCGCCTAAAATGATCGCTCTCGTAAAGTCTTCATGATCAAGGCGAAAAACTTTTTCAAACGAGTGGGAAAACGGTCCATGCCCCAAGTCGTGCAATAACGCGGCACACAAACATAGGTCTCGTTCGCTGTCGTCCCATTCCTCCCTGCCTTTAAAAACGTCGTCAACCATTCTTCTGACAATTTCGTAGACGCCGAGAGAGTGGTTGAAACGGCTGTGCTCGGCTCCGTGAAATGTCAAATAAGTCGTGCCCAGCTGCTTGACTCTGCGCAGCCTTTGAAATTCACGGGTGCCGATCAAATCCCATATCAGCTTGTCCCGCACATGGACGTAGCGGTGAACAGGATCTTTAAACACTTTTTCTTCTGATAATTTTCCGTTTGGATACGCCATTTTTGTCCCTCTTTTTTTAAACGTGAGGCAAACTGATTGCTGCCAATCCGTCTCTATTTCGTCAACATGTGTTTCGGAAAAACTAAATTCAGCGTTCTCTATAGATTGCAGTATTACCCGATCAGCTTGTTTTTTTTAAGGTCTGTTTCTATTATATCGGGTCTGTTTTTTTGAAAACATCCTTGAATTTACCGGCGAATTTGTTCCAAACTGCAAAAATGCCGGCAAACAAGCAAAAACGCCTGACCCATAGGGGAGGCGGTTATTTTTTGACTTTCTTTTTCACTTTTTCGATCAGCTCATCTTCATCAGGAGCTGACAGCGGACGATTATTGACAAACGCAAACGATTTTTTCCGTCCCGGACCGCAGTAAGACTGACAGCCGATTTCCACTTTCGCATCCGGATCGATTTCTTTTAGACGGGGCAAAAGCGTTTTTAAATTAGTGGCCTGACAATCGTCACACACTCGAAATTCATTAGCCATTTCATACGCTTCCTTTCGTTTTGTTCATCTGTCTTTATGGAAGGCATTAAAATTGTGCCGAGCATTAAAAATGACACCGTTCTTCATTTTACAAGGATTCTTTCATTCCTGCAAGGCGGCTGCTAAAAAAATCACTTCCTATTCTTTTAGCAAACTTGTATAAATATTTCCAAATTGGACAATCTAATACCAATACTAACATTGGGAGTTGAGAAGTGATGAAACAAAGACAAGACGCCTGGTCTGAGGAAAACGATTTATTGCTGGCCGAAACCGTTCTAAGGCATGTCAGAGAAGGCAGCACACAGCTGAATGCCTTTGAAGAAGTCGGAGACAAACTGAATCGGACATCGGCCGCCTGCGGTTTTAGATGGAACGCGGTCGTACGCCACCAATATGAAAAAGCCCTGCAGCTGGCAAAAAAACAGAGGAAGCAAAGAATGCGCGCCCTCGGAAACGGTCAACCTGCAAAGAAACGACTTTTGTATAAACCGCCTGTCGAAACAGCGGAAACAGACGCTGAACCGCCGGCCGAAACAGCCGTCGAGCAAAAAAGCGGACATGAGGAAACAAGCCAGCCGCAAACGCCGATCGCAAACGAGCATCTGCCTTATGTAGATGAAAGCTTTAAAGAAGAGTTAGCTAGCTTATCACACCTTCTATCGCCAAAACAGGAGAATGCCGGACAAACTGCCGCTGCGCCTGCAAAACTGACGATGGATGATGTCATTCGCTTTTTGCAAGAATATACCGGGAACCAGGAGCATACTGCCGCATTGAAAATGGAAAACGACCGCTTAAAAAGGGAAAATGAAGACTTGACGAAAAAAGTGGAAAAACTCGAAGCTGAAGTCAAAAAGCTTGAAAAAGACCAAACAACCATCCAGGAAGACTACGAAACGCTCGTCAAAATCATGAACCGTGCAAGAAAGCTAGTTTTATTTGAAGAAGACGAGCACGCCGCTCCGGCATTTAAAATGGACCGGAATGGAAATTTGGAAAAAATGGCTGAATAGCTCTCCCCCCCTCTAAAATAGGGGGGGATTTCCTTTTAAAAACCTTGATTTTATATGACAAAAATTTCATAATAGTGATAGCAATTCATAAGGCGGTAATCATGATTATGAAATTTGTGGTATATGCTGTCCAGTTCGGCACAGCGGCTCTTTTGTTTTTATTTTCCGCATTGGTCAGCTGGTATCAGGGCAGCGAGCTTTTAAACGTTCCATGGGAATGGAACTATTCAGCCAAATTTACGAAACTGATGTATGGAGCGGATTCCATTCAAAACGCGGGGGATATTTCACAGCTTGATTTTTTCGTTTACGCAGCTAAACACACGCCTGCTTCCGTCGTTTTAATGGCTGTAAGCTTCATTTATATCATGATACTGGCTTGCTGTCTTCTCCTAAAAACCTATTTAAAACGCCGAAAAAGCGCGTTGCACAAAGCATAAAAAGGCTCTGGATTTTCTCCGGAGCTTCAGATTGTTGACAAAATCCTAAAACGGTTTAAAGTTTTAGGATTTTGTCATCCTTTTCAGCGTGACCCGAAACCCTTGCAGTCTAGGAAGGACGAGCATCGGGTTTTCACAGGACGTGATGACGGCGGCGTTCAGGCAGGACGCCTCACCGTTCCTTCCTTGAACGTGAGTACCGACTCAGCAGGCCTGACAACGAATGCGAGGGTTTGTCGACACGCTGAGGCTCCGGATTTTCTCCGGAGCTTTTTTTCTATCCAAACACCTTTTCATTCCGTTCGATCATACGGAGCAGATTTTTCTCATACTCGGTCTCTTCATCAGCTGAGAGCGGTGCCTGAAACATGTCTCCGCACAGTTCTTTCAGCTCTGTCAAAAGGGCGAGCATCAGATCCTGGACCGAGATTTCTTTGTTGAGAAGCTCTGAAAGCGACGCCATCGAATCGGGGCGGATATCCGGGTAAACGGCTTTCGTTTTGCCCCGCATCTCTTTTAATGAGATGTCATAAAAACATTTAATGAGCTCTGCACGTTCGCTGCCGCTACGGTCGGCGCATAAATAAATCTGGACCGCCACTCCGCCTCTCAGCCGCCTTTGTGAAATTCCGGCAAATTTTTTGCCGCCTATGCTCAAATCGTAGCTGCCCGGACAGTAGGACCCGGTGATTTCATAAGCTTTCACCTCTTTGCCATACGGTGACAGTATTCTTTTGATCAGCTCAAACATCGCTTCATAGCCGCGGTCAATGTCGATGCCGTTTTTTTTGTCCTGAAAAATCAGCGATACATTTAATACTCCGCTGTCCAACACGACTGCAAGTCCGCCTGAATTGCGGACGATGACCTTATAACCCGATTCCTCAAGAAATGAAATGCCTTCCTGCAAATAAGGAAGCCTCGTATCCTGAATACCGAGCACGATCGTGTCATGGTGGACCCAGGAACGGGCGGTCGCAGGAGACACTCCTTTTCCGACAGAGGCGCACAGCGTGTCATCTATCGCGAACGATTGTTTTGCGTCAAAATATGGGCCGAGACTGGATTGGTCAATGATTCTCCATTTCGGCTGGATCAGTAGATCTATCAGTTGCTTTGCCATTTATGTTGCAAACCCTTTCATTATGCATTTCAGCTATACCTATTATACCATCTAGCCGAAGGCTGTGTGGAGATTTTCTGCCTCCTGCCGTTTTCAGCCAAAAAACCTCTTAAACCGAAGAGCTTAAGAGGTTCTTTTCTTATATGATGCTTAAAGACGGTTCTTCAAGCTCTAGCGGAAGACCGACATAATTTTCTGCTAGACTTTGAGCAGCTGCTTTCGATGTCGTGACATGATCCAATTCCGCCAATTGAATTTGATAGTCAAAGGGGGTGGAGTCGTGATGACGATGCAGCATAGAAGTCATATACCAAGAAAAACGCTCTGCTTTCCAGACGCGGCGGAGGCATGCTGCGGTATACCGGCCGAGCCGTTCAGTTTCACCTGCTGCATAATAGTCATGAAGCGCTTTTGCGAGCAGCTGTACATCCGCCATGGCAAGGTTTAGACCTTTTGCCCCGGTCGGCGGCACAATATGCGCGGCATCCCCTGCCAAGAACAGCCTTCCGTATTGCATCGGATCACATATAAAACTTCTCATCGACACGATGTTTTTTTGAATAATCGGACCTTCTATCAACTTCCACCCGTCATCGGCCGACAGCCTTAGCCGAAGCTTTTCCCATATTCGCTCATCCGGCCAGTCATTCATAGAGTCTGACGGGTTGACTTGCAGATAAAGGCGCTGAATGTCCGGCGTTCTGGTGCTGAGAAGGGCAAAGCCGTCTTCATGATGCGCATAGACAAGCTCAGGCGCAGATGGCGGCGCTTGCGCCAAAATGCCAAGCCAGCCATATGGGTACGTTTTTTGGTATTCTTTGCGAATCTTCTGTGGAATGCTTTGCCTGCTTGGGCCGTGGAAGCCGTCGCAGCCCGCAATGTAATCGCAGATCAGCTCTTCTTTTTCTCCATTTTCATTTTGATAGTGGATTTTGGGCTCAGATGAATCAAGATCAGACAAGCGCACATCAGAAACATTAAAAAACATTTCCCCTCCCGCTTTTACCCGGGCGGCAATTAAATCCTTCAGCACTTCATGCTGGGGATAGACCGTAATATATTTTCCTCCCGTCAGCCGATGCATATCAATTCGGTGCCGTTTGCCGCTAAAGCGGATTTCAATCCCTTTATGAAACATGCCCATTTTCATCATTCTCTCCCCGGCGCCTGTTTCATTCAGCAAATCAACGGTCATCTGTTCAAGAACGCCGGCCCGGATTGTCTTCTCAATCTCTTCCCGGGAGCGGCATTCGATGACGACCGCTTCGATCCCCTTGCGGTGAAGCAGATGGGCCAGCATAAGCCCCGCCGGCCCCGCTCCGATGATTCCCACATGTGTCCGCAATATCTCTTCCTCCCATTGGTTTATATTTTTAATTCGCTTCTCATTTGGCTCCGGCGCTTTTCGGCAGGAATGAAGTCAAATTTCGCATGATTCTCTTGGACCAGCAAGATGCCGAGTGCAGCAAAAAGGCTTGGGACGGCAAAGATCATAAACGACTGCTTCGGATCAATGCCGGAAGCAAGGATCAATGCGAAAAGGGAAGGCGCGATGATGGCTCCGATTCTGCCGATTCCAAGCGCCCAGCCGATTCCGGTGGCTCTGATTTCTTTCGGATAATACTCGGAAATATAAGGATTGGCAATATTCTGCGTACCTACAGTACAAGCTCCGCCGAGTGCAATCAGCAGGTACAAAACATAAGGATTCACCGTTAAACCAAAGGCTGCAAAACAAAAAGCCCCAAGCATATACATGACAGCCAGCACTTTTTTATGGCCGGCCTTATCCGCCAACCTGCCGCCGATTAAAGCGCCGGCGGCTTGGCCGATGCACAGCGCGAGATTGAACGACAAACTTGACGATACTCCGTAGCCCGACGCCTGCATCATTTTTGGCAGCCATGTATTTAAACCGTAGACCATCATGAGGCAGCTGAATACAGACAGCCAGAAAGCGAATGTGCTGGCGGCGCGTTTTTGTTGGAACAGCTTTTTAACAGGAAAGCCTTTCGTTTGGTCTGCATGGCCGGATAACTGAAAATTGTCGCTTTCTCTATATTGTCCGTCAGGATGTACTTTGTTGAGAATCTCGGCCAGCTTTTTTGTCTGTTTTTTCAGCATGTAAAAAGAAAGGGATTCAGGAAATTGCCTGAAAAAGAAAGGCAGTACAAACAAAGGAACGGCGCCGATCAAATACAGCACCCTCCAGCCCGCGTGGGGCACTGCCAGCATGCCGATGAGGGAAGCCAGCACTCCGCCTGCGGAATAACCGCAATACATGGCGGCGACAATAACCGCTCTGTTTTTTTTCGGTGAATATTCGGTCATCAGTGAAATGGCATTCGGCATCAATCCGCCCATTCCAAGCGCTGCAATAAAACGCATGACTGTAAATAGCAGCGGAGAATCAATCATTCCCGAACCTGCAGTAAATAGGCTGAATAGAAAAATGCAGATGCCAAGCACCTTTTTGCGGCCAAATTGATCGGCGACCGGCGAAAAGATCAGTGCCCCCAGCATCATGCCGATCAAAGTATAGCTGCCGATCGCCCCGGCTTGAATTGCTGTTAAATTCCATTCCTCCATCAGCCACGGCAGGCTGACGCCGTACATGGCAATGTCATATCCATCAAAGGCGATGGCGAAAAAACACCAGAAGAAAACAGTCATATGGACTTTGTTCAATTTGCTGGCTGCCATGACTTCTCCAGGATGGATTGAATGATTTCTCATTTTTTTCCTCCATCTCATGATAAATTGATATGAAGAACAGATTAACGCACAGTATCTTTTTCAGTGAGCCTGACAGATCGGGCAGCTGAACACATCGGTTCAAAAGCCATGACGACATTGGAACTGCCTGATGATTGGCCATACCCGTAAAATGTACTTTTGCAGCCATCCTCAAGCACGCCCAAAAGCATCGCAATATGACGGCCGCCGGCTTCGAGTCCGGCATTTTTGGCATATTGAGGAAGCATCAATTTTGCAGATACCAGATCATTGTCCGTTAGATAGGTTAAAAATTGTGCATCAAGGGCCTGCTCCGCCAAAGTCGGCATGCATTCCGGCCCCCTCACCAAGTGATGGCTGAGAGCGCCGCTGCTGATAAATACGGTTTTCTTCCCGCTTTCTTTCAGCACTCTTCCGGCAAGCTGTCCCCACAAAAACGTTTCTTCCAAATTCGCGGCCAATGTTACCGATAAATCGATAACCGGAATATCGCCTTTTGGAACGAGATAGCGGAGCGGAACGACGGTCCCGTAATCCCAGCAATAAACGGGATCGTTTACAGGGATGACGGGAAGCCCTCCTTTTACGCCTGCTTCCGCCAATTGCACCGCCAGTTCATTGTCTCCCGGATAAGAATACGGAACATCGGATATTAAATTCGGACATTCAAGCGCTGTCAAAACCCCTCGATGATCAGGTGCCGCATCCACAAGATGATCGAAGCTCGACGTCCAGTGGCAGGAGATCATGACAACAGCGTCAGGCTGTATTTTTTCGATCATTCCGGAAAGGCGCTTCATTCCTTTTACAAGCTCCTTTTGAAATTCAGGCGTTTTCTCTTCAAAGCACATTCTCGGTGTATGCGGAACAAGTGCTGCCATTTCAATCGACATGTTTATTCCTCCCATAACCCTTTTTTTACGGTTTCGCTTTTGAAGCCGGGATTCCGCCTATTCCCCAGTGGCTTTTCGGAATCTCTGTGACGAGAACGCGAACGTTTTCTTTAGGAGCATCCAAAGTGGCGCTCACCGTTTCTGTCACATGTTGAATGACCTCCTCGACCTTTTCCGGCGGCCGGCCTTCTAATAGTTGAATGTGAACGATCGGCAAAATATCTCCTCCATTATGAACAGACTGCAAATGAAACGTCTCCGAGCCCTTCAACTTGTGCTGAAACGCTGTCACCAGGCTTAAGCATGACAGCTCCCGTTACACCGCCTGTCAAAATAATGCTCCCCGCTTTTAGCTTCTGTTTTTTCCTTGCGAGCATATTGGCGAGCATCGCTGCTGAATTGGCGGGATGACCCACGACGGCGGCGCCTGTCCCCTGCTCTTTGATTTCGCCGTTGATCATTAAAGAAACTTCGGCTGACTCAAGTTTCAGATTTTCCGGCTTTTTGATCCTTTCACCGAACACGACCCTTGAAGAAGACGCATTATCCGCGATGACGTCAGGCAGTGTAAAAGAAAAATTCTTATAGCGGCTGTCGATGATTTCTAAGGCGGGTATGAAATAATCGGTCGCGGCGAGAACCTGCTCACCCGTAATGCCAGGACCTTCAATATCCTCCCCCAGCAAAAAAGCAATCTCTGCTTCGACTTTTGGGTGGATCAGCTTATCCATATTGATATGTCCGCCGTTGGGCACGATCATATCTTCAAAGATATAACCATAGATCGGTTCTTCCACATTCATTTGCTGCATTTTCGCCCGGCTCGTTAAGCCCATTTTCGGACCGATGATCCCGCTGCCGTGCTTCAATTTCAGTGAAATCAGCTCTTCCTGTACTCGATAGGCATCTTCGACCGTCATATCCGGATAGTCGCTTGTCATTCTTTCGATCTCCCGGTTTTCCGCTTCAGCAAAATATAACAGCCGTGCCGTTTCTTTTAATGCAGTGGCATTCATTCCGCTCTTCCCCCTTACAGCTTGATGCAAATATTTGATAATTCACTGAAAAACTCAAAACTGTGAATGCCTCCTTCACGCCCGAGTCCGCTTTGTTTCATCCCTCCAAACGGCGTCCGTAAGTCACGGAGAAACCAAGCATTAACCCAAACCATCCCTGATTCGATTTGTCCGGCAACACGGTGTGCCCGGCGGAGGTCGTTTGTCCATACGGTTGCACTTAGACCGTAATGTGTATCATTTGCCTGTGCGATGACTTCTTCTTCTTCATCAAATGGAATCACCGTCACGACCGGCCCGAAGATTTCTTCTCTGACGACTCTGGAGTGCCGGGAGAGCCCTGTAATAATCGTCGGTTCAAGATAACAGCCGGATTCTCGGCCTTCAGGACGCTTTCCCCCGGTTAAAATGTCACCGCCTTCTTTTTTCGCCAATGCTATGTAGTCCATCACACGCTCAGTATGTTCGGCCGAAATCAAGGCTCCGATATTCGTATTCGGATCAAAAGGATCTCCAACCTTGAGCCCCTTCGTCTTCTCAATAAACTTGTCCAAAAACTCATCATATGCTTCCCGTTCGACATAGATGCGGGACCCGCACATACATACTTCTCCTTGATTGATAAAGCTTGATTTCAAGGTGGTGCTTACTGTTTCATCCATGTCGGCATCCGCAAAAATGATATTGGGATTTTTCCCGCCTAATTCAAACGAAAGTTTTTTCAATGTTTTTGAAGCAGCTTCCATAATGATTTTTCCGGTTGTCGTTTCACCGGTGAAGGAAATCGCGTCGACATCGGGATGTTCTGAAAGCGCAGCACCAGCGGAATCAGGTCCAAATCCGTGAACAATATTCACGACTCCGTCAGGCACGCCTGCATCTTGGCAGATCTCCCCCAAAAGTGTTGCCGTCATCGGCGTCAGCTCGGCCGGTTTGATGACGGCGGTATTTCCTGCCGCCAAGCAAGGCGCTAATTTCCAGGTCAATAAAAGGAGCGGCAAGTTCCACGGATTAATGAGCCCGACGACACCGACCGGACGGCGGATCGCATAATTGATTGCCGTATCATCAGTTTGATAGGCTTCCGTTCCGACTCCTCTCAGAAAATCTGCAAAGAAATGAAAGTTAAAAGCAGAGCGGGGAATATCCAAAGTGCTTGAGAGTGAGAGCGGCTTTCCCGTATCCAATGTCTCAAGCCTTGCCAGCTCATCTTTTCGCTCAAGAATAAGGTCGCCGATCTTTCTGATGATTTGAATCCTTTCATCAGCCGCCATGTTTTTCCAGCGTCCATTTAATGCGCGCCTTGCCGCCGCGACAGCCAGATCAATTTCTTTTTTGCCCCCCTCAGACACTTTTCCGATGACTTCCCGTGTAGCCGGATTGATGTTGTCAAACGTTCTCCCGTCTTCTGAAGAGAAATATCTGCCGTTAATAAAATGCTGACAGTCAAACACGAGCTTTGCCGATGAAGTTTGAACACTCATATTCAATAAACAGCCTCCTTTTCAAAACCTTTCCATTAAATTAAATGATTTTATATAACATGAAAACCGCATTGTTCCTCTATGCGGAACAAACGAGAAATTTTTTCCGAAAATTTGATATTTTTCGTTTTTTTATTCATTTCCTTTTTAGACCATGTTATATTATGGAATAAAAGGCACCGAAAACAATGAAAAGAGTTGAGGAAACAATGACTGTGGAGACAAAGCAGCATCACCTGCTCGGTTCAGTAAAAAATGCACTTCGGCTGCTTCAATCGTTTACCTTGGATACACCGGAGAAGAAAGCAACCGAACTCGCCTTATCGCTCGGCCTCGGAAAAAGCACGGTCTCACGCCTCTTGACCACATTGGAAAGCGAAGGATTTGTCATGAAGGATCCGGAATCGAAAAGATACAAGTTAGGGTTATCCGTCTTGCAGTTAAACACCATTGTCAACTCCACTCTTGAAATCAACCGGGAATCCCAGCCGATTCTCGAAAGGCTGACTGAAGAAACCAGGGAAACATCCCACATTGCAGTACGCGGTGATTTCAGCGTCGTTTATATCAATCGGAAGGAAAGCCCCTGTCCTGTTGAAATCCTTTCATACATCGGACGGCAGAATCCTATGCATTGTACAAGCTCGGGGAAAGTGCTGCTCGCTTTCGACAACGACGGTTTATTGGACCGTTATCTTACACAAGGCTTGGAAAGCTGTACAAATCAAACGATTACAGACGAGAAAAAACTGAAGGATACGCTTAAAGCCGTGAAAGAAAACGGATTCGACATCAGCAATGGAGAATTCATCGATGGCGTCACATCCATCTCCGCGCCTATCAGAAATTACCTGGGACAAGTGATATATGCCGTCAGTGTCGTAGGCCCCACAAAACGCATGAAGACCTCACAGACAACAATCGTACATAAAGTAAAACAAGCGGCCTGTGAAATTTCAGAAAAACTCGGTTATTGGAAGAGGCCATAAAGAGAATGGAGGGAATATGCTTTGTTTGATTTTCACACACACTTCATCCCAAACGATGTCCTGCTGTGGCTTAAGGACAATGAAAAGTCAGTGCACGCGGTCCGGGAAAAAAGATCACCCGATCTGGCCGAATTTTTGACCGTTAATCACAAATGGGGGTTTGAATTAAAAGACTCGTTTTTTAAAGAAGAATTATATTTGAAAGAGCAAAGAAAAGCCGGAGTCTCCCATTCACTGGCGTCACCCGTCCCCCAGCTTTTCCTTTACGACCTTGCCGAAGAAATGACCGATGAATTGTCTTTTGTTTATAACAAAGCGCTCTCCATTTGGACAGAAAAACACAGCAATCGTCTATCAGGGCTCGGGACCATTCCGCTCAACAGTCCTTCGAAAGCTTGCGAGCGTTTAAGTGAAGCCATGGACTTAGGATTAAAAGGGGCGATCATCGGCCCCGGCGCATCTGATAAGCTGCTCTCAAATGAAGTATTCACGCCATTTTGGGAGGAAGCCGACAGGCGAAAAGCGATTATATTTATCCACCCGCTCCTATCCGAAGATCCGCGGCTGCGCCGCAAAATGATGCCCAATTTGATCGGTGTCCCGTGGGAAACGACCGTCTGTGCAGCTGATTTATTACTAAGCGGCGTGACAGACCGGTTTCCGAATGTAAAAATTCTTTTGGCCCATGGAGGAGGCTATCTTCCATATCAGATCGGCAGACTGAACAAAGGGTATGAAAAATGGGCCGATGTTTCCGCTTCTATCTCGGCTGCACCGGACGAATATCTGCGAAGGTTTTGGTATGACAGTGTGTTATGGCATGAAGAGAGTACGGCCTATTTGAAAAACCTTGTCGGAGAAGAAAGGATCGTACCGGGTTCTGATTATCCTTTTGATCTTTGCGAGTGGCCGCCCGCAGACGTCGGGCATAAAGGGGCTGAAGCTTTGCTAAGTATGAAAATTGAAGCATGAAAAAGGTGAACCTTAAGATAAGGTTCACCTTCTATAGTATTACAGCGCTTGGGCTGCCGTAATAAGGGCAAGATTATATACATCCTCAGCATTGCATCCTCTGGACAGATCGTTTACAGGCATGTTGAGCCCTTGCAGGATCGGTCCGACCGCTTCAAAATTGCCGAGGCGCTGTGCGATTTTGTAGCCGATGTTCCCCGCTTCAAGGCTTGGGAAAACAAACACGTTTGCATCACCTTTAATCACGGAATCCGGCGCTTTTTTCTCAGCAACAGACGGAACAAATGCTGCATCAAACTGGAATTCGCCGTCAAGTGTAAGCTCAGGCGCTTTTTCATTGGCGATTGCAACTGCACCGGCTACTTTTTCGGTTTCATCTGATTTTGCTGAGCCTTTTGTTGAAAAGCTGAGCATCGCCACGCGAGGCTCGATATCGAACATTTTGGCCGTGTTGGCGCTTTCGATCGCGATTTCTGCCAGATCCAGGCTGTCAGGTGCAATGTTGATCGCGCAGTCGGCAAATACGTACTGCTCATCGCCGCGGGCCATAATGAAGACGCCGGATGTTTTCTTAACGCCTTCTTTTGTTTTAATAATTTGCAGCGCCGGGCGAACCGTATCTGCTGTTGAATGAGCCGCACCGCTGACAAGGCCGTCGGCAAGCCCTTTATAAACAAGCATCGTTCCAAAATAGTTTTCATCTAAAAGAATTTGGCGGGCCTGTTCTTCTGTCGCTTTTCCTTTACGGCGTTCAACGAAAGCCTGAACAAGGTCTTCCATTCCTTCATATGTACGAGGATCATATATATCAACACCATCGAGTGTTAAGTTCAATCCTTTTGCTTTTGCCGTAATTTCCTCCTCGTTTCCTACGAGAATCGGCTTTAACACCTTATTTCCGGCCAGATTGTTTACCGCTGTCAGAATGCGTTCATCCAAGCCTTCCGGAAATACGATCTTAACTCCTTTACCTGTTACTTTTTCCTGCACTGTTGAAAATAAGTCTGCCACTACTATATACCCTCCTTGAAGTGTTGCAAAAAACTTCTCTACTTAGCATACTCTATTGAGATATAAATTCAATCCTTCAGCCTTAATTATAACGCTTACATGTTAAAAACGCTTTTTTTAAATTAATTTAAGCGGCAATTATTTCACTTGGTCAATCGAAATATGGCGCCGATAGTTGGCGGAATGCAGGATTTCATTTAGTCGTTCATTCAGCTCCTTGCCTGAGGCTGTGTTCATGTTTAGTATGTAACAGCCTTCCCCGCTTATACGGTGAGCTTCAATGATCGTTTCATGTTCGGCAGAAAACGCGAGTGATCATTCGTTTTCATAAAAACTGTGATAATCCAAACAATTTTGCTCCACTTTCCTGATTCGGCTTCCAACCGCCTGACCCGTTTAATGAATGATTTCCCTATTTCTTTCCACTTTATCTTCGAATGTCTTTTCAACAAAGAAAGGATTGCCAAATCTGTTTGATCAGCCTCCATTTTGCGGTATCTTTCAGGTGGTTCAGCCAATCAAAGAGGAGCAGCTGATCAAAAAGCATGTTCCAAACAGTTTTATAGAAACCGGCCTCATGGAATATCTTCAGCATGAACAGATCACACACCTTGTCATCTGCGGTATGATGACTCACATGTGCATTGATGCAAAAACGCGTGCTGTGAAAGGCTTTGGTTATGAGTGCACGGTTATTGCGGACGCTTGTGCAACGGTAGACTTGCACTTTCACGGCCATTCTGTACCTGCTGAGCATGTGCATCACGCGTTTTTGAGCGCGTTGGACTCGACATATGCGTCTGTCCTTTCCTGTGAAGAATATCTTGCTATGATTGATTGTTCAGGACTTTGAAACAGATGAAAAAGGATAAACTATGATATGATGAAATCAATTACATAAGAATTGGGAGTGAATGCAAAATGAGCGAACAGCAAAAAACGAACGAAGCCGCACAAACGCTTGACGGCTGGTATGCCCTTCATGATTTCCGGACGATGGACTGGTCTGCCTGGAAGATGCTTTCCAGCGACGAACGACAGATCATCATCAGCGAATTTACCGGACTCCTTGAAAAATGGGGAGCCGCAGAAAAAGACGGGAACGGAAGCCACACATTGTACAGCATCGTTGGCCAAAAAGCGGATTTCATGCTGATGATTTTGCGTCCGACAATGGAGGAATTAAACCAAATCGAACTTGAATTTAATAAATCAAAACTGGCAGAATACACGATCCCCGCTTATTCTTACGTATCTGTCGTCGAGCTCAGCAACTATATGGGAAGCGGAGACGGAGACCCTTATGAAAATCCGCAAGTGCGTGCGCGCCTTTATCCAGAGCTTCCTAACGCCAAATATATCTGCTTCTATCCGATGGATAAAAGAAGAGCGGGCAATGACAACTGGTACATGCTGTCGATGGAAGAGCGAAGGAATTTGATGCGCAGCCACGGCATGATCGGCCGCGGATATGCGGGCAAAGTCAAACAGATCATTACGGGCTCCATCGGGTTTGACGACTATGAATGGGGCGTAACGCTGTTTTCCGATGATGTCCTTCAATTCAAAAAGCTTGTCTATGAAATGCGCTTCGATGAAGTCAGTGCACGATACGGTGAATTCGGCTCTTTCTTTGTCGGCAACCGCCTTTCAACTGAACAGCTGCCAGCGTTTTTATATGTCTAAATGTAAAAAGCTCCAAAGACATCGTCTTTGGAGCTTTCAGATTGTTGACAACATCCTAAAACGGTTTAAAGTTTTAGGATGTTGTCATCTTTTCAGCGTGATTGAAAACCCTTGCAGTCTAGGAAGGCCGAGCATCGGAGCGGAGCGAATGTTGGAATTCGTGAGCACCGACGCGCAGGCCTGACAACGAATGCGAGGGTTTGTCGACACGCTGAAGCTCCAAAGACATCGTCTTTGGAGCTTTTTTGTTTATTGACAATGACACGGCTGTGTAGGCGGAGTCGCTCTTTTTTGCACCTCAATGGAGGATTCAGCATAGAAAGTCGACCCAAGACCCAGCACTCTGTTTTCCGCTCTGAATGTATACTTTCCGGCAGCGGGAAGTGTTTTATTGGCCAGTACAAGCTTGAACTCCGCGATGCCCAATAAATCAATCGTAAGCGGCAGTCTGACCGTTTTTCCGTTGTTTAAGATTTGCCCGGTTCTCAGCGCCCTTCCATTAACCGTGTCTTTCGTTGTTGCAGAAAAGCCTGAAGGCAGTGTAAATTCAACCGTTCCCAGCGCTAAAATCGAATTTGGACGATAAGTTAGCTCAATATCAGAAAATGACCACTCCTGCTTGCTCTCGCCAGTTATGATCGAATATAAAGAGGCGCTCGCAGCCGGGCGGTTGACCGATTCAGTTTTTAAAGCTTGGGCATTGGCTTGAAACGATGGCAGAAAAATCGATGCCACGATCACAAGACTGAACGTCAAGATCGATAGTTTAGAACGAAACATACATTTCAACACAGTAATTCCCCCTGATCATCATATTTTAGAATTGAAACAGCACCTGAAGCGGACAAGAAAGACGAAAAGAACAGCCCGCTCCTTCCACAAACACTGCACTTTGGTTGTTTCTATTAAAAACTATCATTTTTTAAATAGATAGTAAATGTTTTCCATGGCATATTTTTAAAATAAATCCAAAATAATAAAATTTAACTATGCGCTGTTCCTCTTGATTTCTTCCGATTTTCTCCACAAAAGGGCTAATGCCCTACTTACACGTTTTTCAATGAAATTCGCCGAATCAAAGCGTTCGTTTTTTATATTGACAACCAGGCAAAGGAGCAGTACATTATTGACATTATTTAAAACATCAGGATCTGACGGCTTTTTAGCGAAATGGATTGGATTCCCGCGTTCTTCAGCCGTCTATTGCTGTTCATGATTTTGAATGGATATGCGGAGAAAGGATAAAAAAAATGCCTAAATTGGTTTCTACAAATCTTGCAAAAGGTAAAATGATCAATATCAGTCCGCCGCAGACACTGGCGCTCAGTTTTTTAATTATCATTGCAGTTGGCGCGTTTTTATTGAAGCTGCCAATCGCCTCAACAACCTATGTCTCCTGGATTGATGCTCTGTTTACGGCTACTTCGGCAACCACTGTAACAGGCTTGGTCGTCGTAGACACCGGGACAGATTATACGGTTTTCGGGCAAACCGTCATCATGTGCCTGATTCAAATTGGCGGATTGGGCTTAATGACGTTTGCCGTTCTCGTCGTCATGATGATCGGCAAAAAAATTGGCCTCCAGCAGAGAATTCTCGTTCAGGAAGCTTTTAACCAGACTTCTTTGGGAGGGCTTGTCCGTTTAGTTAAGCATTTGTTTATTTTTACGATCATTATTGAGTTTGTCGCTTTTCTTATTCTTTCGATTAGATGGGTTCCTGAATACGGCTTGCAAAAAGGATTGTTTCATAGTTTGTTTAACACGATTTCAGCCTTCAATAACGCGGGCTTCTCCCTGTGGTCGGACAGCCTGTCGCAATATGTAGGTGATCCGATCGTCAACCTTGTCATTACAGGTCTTTTTATTACCGGAGGAATCGGGTTTACCGTACTTTTAGATTTATGGACAAAACGAAACTTTAGAAAACTGTCGCTCCATTCAAAATTAATGATCGTCGGAACATTGATTATCAACACAGTATCCGCACTGACGATTTTTATTTTAGAGTACTCCAATCCGGGCACTTTGGGGGGACTGCCCTTGGCAGATAAAATATGGGGCGCCTATTTTCAGGGTGTCACGCCAAGAACAGCCGGCTTCAACACTCTGGATATCGCACATCTGACGACCCCGTCCCTCCTGCTGATCATCGTTCTGATGTTTATCGGTGCGGGAAGCGCGTCAACGGGAAGCGGAATCAAGCTGACAACGTTTATTGTGATGATTTTAGCAACGATCACCTTTCTAAGGGGGAAAAGCGAGACGGTCGTGTTTAAACGGGCCATCAAAATGAAAACCATATTGAGAGCACTGGCCATTATCGTCATCAGTTTTTTATTCGTGCTTTTCACATTATTCGTTTTGACAATAACAGAGAATGCGCCATTTCTGGAAATCGTCTTTGAGGTGGTTTCCGCCTTTGGTACAGTCGGACTGTCGATGGGGCTGACGCCTGAGTTAACAACTGTGGGCAAAGCTGTCATCATGATGATGATGTTCATCGGCCGGGTCGGTCCGCTGACCATGGCATTTACTTTAGCCAAGCCAAAGAAAGCGCCGATCCGCCATCCCGAGGATGAAGTCATTACAGGTTAAAATGGATGAAAGACCGCTCTGATATAGAGCGGTCTTTTTGTTTTTTTCTCCCTCAGATGATGAGTCGTCATATTCCATTCCCCCGCCTCATACTGTTAAAGGGATGAGAATTGTTGATCTATCATCCTAACATCAGACCCCCAACCGTGTTTATAGCAGACTGTCTTAAACATGTACCCGTTGGAAGGTATGATTTTGACTCAATGAAATGAGGAGGAACGAAATGAAACCTAAAAAAAATCAATTTCAGCCGCTCCAAGAGCTTGAAATGCCGGATTTCCGGCAGCAAATGGGCGCCAATCCTTATCCGCAGATGGGAGGGCACATGTATCAGCAGCAAGCACAGCCGTACACACAAATGGGCGGTCAGCAAACCTATCAGCAGCCCGCCGTACAGCTGAGTCAGCCGCAGCCGGCAGGAGTCCAGGTTCCGACAATGCCTACAGGCCAGCCGACTGCTCCAAGTGTTCCCGGCATGCTGCCGCTTGAGCAATCGTATATTGAAAATATTTTGCGCCTCAACCGAGGGAAAGTTGCAACGGTATATATGACATTTGAAAACAACCCGGAATGGAATGCAAAAGTCTTTCGGGGAGAAATTGAAGCCGCCGGCCGCGACCATATCATTTTAAGCGACAGGAAAACGGGGACCCGCTATTTGCTTCTGATGGTCTATCTTGACTACATTACGTTTGATGAACCGATTACTTACGATTACCCATATTCAATGGCCTCATATACACCAAGATAAAAGGTTCGGTTTATGATAAAACCGAACCCTTTTTTTGTTTTTTCAGCGAACATTAAGCAAAGTTTCTCACATCATTATTGCGTTGAAATTTGTAAATGACGATTAAGAAAAAGCAAGCCGCAAAGGCAAACAATACCATGATATTCAAATATAAGCTTGGAAGATGCTGGCCTTCCTGCAATTTAGCAAATGTTTCCATAACCCATTTTTGCGGAAAGAAATCGGCGATTCGCTGTACAAATGACGGCATGATCTCAATCGGCCAAAAACAGCCGGAAAGCATAATCGTCGGCATGAAGATTAAATTCCGCAAAGCTCCGGCGGACTTGGAACTGCTCGCAAAGACGACCGTGATTAACGCCAGTCCGACGGCGCTTAACGCAAATATCAGCAAAATTGCCGCCATTTCCCAAAATGGAATACCCGTTTCAATATAAAAAACATATTTCATCATCACTAGTGTAAAAAAGATTTGGAATGTGATCACAAGCATACTCACCGCTATATTTGACAAGACGTACTGCTTTGCCGTAATCGGTGTAGTCAACAGCCTGAAATAAGTTCTGTTCTCTTTTTCTTTCACTAGCAGTTCAGTCAAACTTCCTGCTGAAAAGAGCATGGCCATCAGGAGAAAACCAACCGTTCGATCCGTCATGCTCTTGTTTTTCTCCGAATCTTCAAGCTTGTGGGATGTCAACGATACTTTGGAGTTCTGGTAGTTTGTATACATGTTCTTAAACTGCTGTTGATCTCCTTGAGCAGTTTTGCCGATTGCAGCGATATTGTCAATATAATGATATAAAAACGACTTCACAAACCCTGTGATTTCAGCGCCTTTGATAGATGCAATCCCGATATGATCAGGCTTTCCGTCAATCACGCTTTGAGTAAATCCTTTATCAAATGTAATGACACAATCAAGCTCTCCCGAGGCAATTTGACTTTTCGCTTTAGAAGCATTGACCTTGCTCACATTAACATGATCCAGCCCCTTCAAAAAAGCAGCCGTGTCTGCGGTGAGCTGACTGCCGTCATAATCGACTATTCCGACCGTCACATTTGTCTTTTCACCGACGTCGTTCATCAAGAGCGATATAAAAATGCCAATTAGCGGAAGAAACAGAAACAAGATGATATTGATCTTTTTTTTAAAAGTTACATTCAATGTATTTTTCACTAACCAAAGCATTTCCTTCATTACAGCCCTTCCCTTCTTCGTAATGAGACAACGACGATCAGCAGGAACAATACAGATAAACCCATGTTCAGAGAGATCGCGGGCCATCCCGCCGCTAAATCATTTGTATATATGATTTTTATAATGGCTTCGTTCGTCCATGTGAGAGGAGAAAGATCTTTGATGAAAGCAAAAACAGCTGCCGCATCATTAATAGGAAAATAAGCGCCCCCAACAAAAGCAACGAGCGGAATCAACACATTAATAACTGCAACTGCCGCTTCTCCCGTTTTCGTCAAATAGCTGACCCCGAGTCCAAGGCTGACGGCAAACAGCACGACGCTGAACAGCACGGCCAGCACAAGGCCGAAGTGCTCTCCCCAGTTTGCTTTAAACAAAAATTTGCTGACGGCAACGACAATCAAAATACAAATCAGATTTACCGCAAGCCCGCCAATCAGCTTTCCAGCAAAAATCTCAGCCTTATGAACAGGGGCTGCGATCAGCCGGTCAGCCGTTTTTCCGAGTCGTTCCCCGCGGATTAAGTAACTGGCGTGTAAAGCCCCGTAAAGCGCGATCAGCGTGGTCATCGTAACCGCGTAATAGTCCATAGAGCCGGGGTGTTTGTCTGAGTTGAGTGAAGTCTCTTTGATATAATCGTCACGGGAACTGTTTGCAAACGCCTCGCCTGCTTGTTTAGGGCTCACTTTGATGATCTCCGCCACGGCGTTGTACCGATTCGCAAACGCAGTCAGCATTCCTTGAATCATGCTGTTTTTAACACTGTTTTTCTCCATTTGGTAGAGCATGATTCCGCTGCTGCCGGCGATTTCAAGGTAAGCATCGTAATGACCTTGTTCGACTTCTTGTTTTCCGTCCATACCGCTTAACACTTTTTCGAAATGAACACCGGACGTTTTCGCTCCCTTTGTGAATGCTTTAAAACCTTGTGAAAATTCCCCATCCGACTGATCTTTATATAAAACATGGATATCACCGACAGAAACTTCATCATCGAAGACGTTCGTCAGTGCGGTTCCCAAAATCATAATCAGCACGATTGGAAACGCCAGCATCAATAGGAGCGTTCTTCTGTCCCGAAATGCCGATACGATTTCTTTTTTAGCAATGATGATTATATTCAAGCCATGAATCTCCTTTCTAATCGCGCAAATTCCTTCCAGTCAGTGTTAGGAATACGGTTTCCAAGTTTGGCGCTTTTTCTTCCAATGAGCGGATTTCAACGCTTTCGGCCATCAGCTGCTCTATGATCTGGTTTAAATTGTTGACGCCTGCAGCCGAGTTGATTTTTATCAGATTTTCTTCAAGTGAAACCGCCTCGACTCCACTGATGGTTTTTAACTCGCCAAGATCGATATTCTCCGCGGATTTGACAGCAATCCAAATATCTTTCGTATTGGTGATGATCGCTTTCAGCTGTTCCTTCGTCCCTTCCGCGATAATTTTTCCGTGATCGATGATAGCGATCCGTGAACAGATTTCTTCAACCTCTTCCATATAGTGGCTCGTATAAATCATTGTGCAGCCCATAGCATTTAATTTTTTGACCGATTCCAATATATAATTTCTTGAGTGGGGGTCGATGCCCACCGTCGGTTCGTCCATGATGATCAGCTTTGGCCTGTGGGCGATGGCACAGGCGATGTTCAGCCTTCTTTTCATCCCGCCTGAAAAGTTTTTCGGAAAGCTTTTCTGTTTATCGCTCAATCCGACAAACCGCAATGCTTCCTTAACGCGTTCATGCAGTTGGGAGCCCCGCAGTCCGTAGAGCCCCGCAAAAAATTTTACATTTTCATACGCCGTTAAATCTTCGTAAATAGCCAAATCCTGAGGAACAATACCAATATTCATTTTCGTGTATTTTCGATTTTCAGCGATGTTTTTGCCAAGAATATCAATCTCGCCTTCATTGCTTCGCAGCAAACTTGAGATCATATTAATAGTGGTGCTTTTGCCGGCGCCGTTTGCGCCGAGAAATCCGAATATTTCTCCCTCCGCTATTGATAATGATATATTGTCAACAGCAACAAAATCGCCAAATTTTTTCGTCAGATTTTTGATTTCTAATACATTCATATTTTCACCTCATTTTGCTTTACGAAACCATTATAAAAAAAAGATGAATCCCGCGGCAGTGCAGCAATTCACCTTTTGAACATGAGAATATTCATATTTTAAAAATGATATCATTCATGTTTCGGCAATAGTGTGTTGACGGAAAATCCGTTTGAACCGTCGACGATGACCTGACCGTTAACAGATGCAGCCCGTTCTTCCATTCCGATGATCCCCATGCCTTTCTTGATCTTCTCCTGTCCCTTCCCATTGTCTTTTACTTCGGTTTTAATAAGCGTATTCAGGACATGGATCTCGATCGATACATGTGTCGCCTCGGCATACTTCATCGTATTCGTCAGCGCCTCCGTAATATTTTCAAAAATGATTTTCCACTGAATATGAGAAATCGCATCCAAATCGCCATAATGAACGAAAGAAATAGGGATTTGATGCCGGGCCGCACATTCATCTAGCAATAGCTTCAGTCTGTGGATGCCCATCTGTTCCGGAGGCGGCTTGATATTTTTTAAAGTCAATCTGATCTTTTCGATTCCGTCTTTTGAAATATTAATCGCGTTTTGCAGCAGTTCAGAAGCTTTCTCTTTGTCTGTATGAAGCAGCCGCTTCGCCGCTTCCAGCTGGATGAGTGCACCTGTCATTGAATGACCGATTTTATCATGTATTTCCTGAGACAGCCGGCTGCGTTCCTCCAATTTAAAAGTATATTCAGACTGTCTGATATACTCTTCGTTTTCATGTAAAGTCTTTGATAAGGTTTGCATATCTTTTCTCGTTTGATCGATATGATTTTCAAGCTTTTCGATTCTGGCTGCATCGTGTTCCGCCATTAAAAACAGCAAAAAATGAAAAGCGGCCGTTAATCCGTAGACAGCTGCAATGTGCCCGCCAATGAAAAAAACGGGAATGACTGATACAACAAGCATGGCCCACTTTGAACGCGGCATATTTTCTGCACATTCATAGAGATTAAGAGGCAGCAATAAAATAAATAAAGAATGGACTTCAAGGAATGAAACAGCCGAAATCATAATGGACAGGATGATTAAAACCTTTTTCGCCATTCCTTTTTTAAAAATTGCAATGGCAAGATTGACACAGAAATAAACCAGAAGGCAAAACACAAGCCACGATAAATTGACGGCTTCTGATTGTATATAGCTGTATATGATAAATCCCATTAAAATAAGCTTGCCTGACATAATTCGCAATTCCATTGTTTTCCCTCAGTTAAAAGTTTGTTTTTCCCGTTAAGTAGTAGATGGCAATTTGCGTCCGATGATCCAGCCCCGTTTTTCCCAAAATCGATGAAATATAGTTTGCAATCGTTCCTTCTGATATAAAGAGCTCTTTTGAAATCTCTTTATTTGAAAGCCCTTTGGCGATAAACCCCATAATGTCGAGTTCTCTTTCAGTAAATAGGCTTCGGTCAACCTTGAGTTCCGGCTCTTTATTTTCTTTTAAATTTGATTTAATTTTGTCAAGCACAGCATCCTGCATGACAATATGGCCGTGATATACGCTTTTAATCGCATCCCTGATTCGTTCCGGTTCGGTATTTTTCAACAAATAGCCTTTCGCACCGTTCTGTATAGCCGCCAAAATATATTCATCATCATCAAACGTCGTTAAGATTAACGGCGCTGCCCCCGTTTGTCCGGAAATCAGCTTCGCAGCTTCAACCCCATTCATATTCGGCATGCGGACATCCAGCAATGCGATGTCCACATGATGGGCGCTACAGTAATCAACAGCTTGGCGGCCATCCTCGACCGTTTCCAATACTTCAAATTCATCGTACGTACTCAATATAATTTTCATGCCTTCTCTTATGAATGAATTGTCATCCGCTATGATCACATTGATTTTCATTGCTTTTTAAGCGGAGATCGGGTGCTCCGCACGTGCACATCCCTTCCCTAATATCAAAATGCTGAGCCGGGTCTCCGCACTTGTTAATACCATTAAATTTATCATGAAACGGTATCCGTTAAAATAAAAAATCCAATCCTTCTAACCGGATTGGATTTAAAACATATATTTATAAGTATTTGACCGCGGATACGGCAACCATGATCCATGCCGCGATGAACGCTACGCCTCCCAGCGGAGTGATGGCGCCGAGGACGCTGATTTGCGTGAGGCTGAGGACATATAAGCTGCCGGAAAACAAGATAATACCTGCGAACATCAGCCAGCCCGCAGCTGTTACACTTCCCGCGCCAGTAAGTTTGCCCGCAATGAGGGCGACGGCAATTAATCCGAGCGCATGGTACATATGATACTGTACGCCGGTCTGCCAGATTTGAAGATACTTTTCCGGAATCTTCCCTTCAAGCCCATGGGCCCCGAATGCCCCTAAAGCAACTGCAAGCATTGCATTTATAGAACCTAAAATTAAAAATAATTTCATGATCAATCGCCCGCCTTTCTCTACTCATCATATCGTACACGCTCAAGATTTCAACTTTCACAGCATCATGACACGATTTTGTCAAATTTCTTTTTTCTAAGCTGCATTTGTTCGGCCGCAATCGCAATGATCGTCCCTAATACAAGTCCATTGCTCAAAATGGAAACAAAAACGGGATGCATGCCTTCCAGGGCGCTTTCAGGAACAAACATGACACCGACCCCGGCAAGCAGCGCAATTCCTATGACAAAGCGGACACGGCCGGCCTCACTCTTGCCATAAGAGTCAAATTCGGAAAATGCCATCCCAACCATCGTCGAGAACACAACGAAATTAACGGCAAAGCCGACCGGGGACGGGAGGCTTGCAAACGCGTTCATGACAAACGGAAAAAAGCTGATCAAAATGACGATGAGACTCCCCAATAAAAACGGTTTTTTCGAGGAAATTCTCGTCGTCTGAATAAAACCGGCCGCTCCAGAAATCGGCACCGTTCCTACGGCTCCAAGAAGGCCGCTTAGCAAATGGCTGACAGAGGCGATGAACCCCGCCGGTCGAGCCCGCTTTCTTTCTTCCAGCTTCTCAAACTGCTTAACGGCTCCTTCGACCACCCGAATGCTGGCCAGCATATTGACAATTAATAAAACTGTAATAAACAAAGAAGTGACAACTAATCCGCTGTCAAACAGCGGAACCCCGAAAGGAAAGATATCAGGCAAATGAAATAGCTCATCGGTGTGTACCGGCAGCTTTGCAGCTCCAAAAACGGCGAATAAGATCCAGCCGCCAAACAGTGCGATTAAAATCGAATATTGCTTAAGAAACGGAACGTTCGACCTGCTCATCAGAAACGTTGCCAGCATAATAACACACGCAAGCAAAAAGACGGGAACATCCATCTCGTTTTTCCGGTAGCCGATCCCCATGATTCCTTTTACAATCGGTTCGCTTAATTGAATAACCAAAAGCAGTAAGTAAATCCCCGTCACCACTGGTGTAAACATCACTGCCAGCTTGTCAATAATCTTAAATAGGCTAAAGATAAAAAAGAATACCGCGCTCAGCAGCATTGCCCCTTGAAGCGCCTGCAGGGTCTCAGCATAAGCTGCGAATACAGTTCCTGTAAGCCCCGCATAAATCGTATATACTCCCCACCAAAGCCCGGCCGGACTCTCATTAATCGGCAAACGATGCCCCATCAAGCATTGGATAAAGGCGGTTGTGCCCAACACGAAAAACGTGCTTTGAATCAGTCCTGCCGTTTCCGCCTGATTCAGCTCAAACGACTGCCCGATCGCAATGGGCACCACGATAGCAGACGCAATAATAAATGCCGTCCATTGTAAAGCCCCAAAAAGCAGTTTCAAGTTCATCAACCTCTCTTTTTCAAAAAAGCAAACGGCTCCTAGAAATCAAAAATTGAGTCTCCGTTGCCGTCTTCATCATGTTTTTGTTTCTCTTTTTTTTGATATTGTTCCGCCCCGGCGGATCCCATCATTTTTTCCAGCATCAACTGGTCGCTCGAAGGCTTTTTTGTCGTTTGAACATATGGGGAAGACTGAACGGCCGGACTCTGCGGCTCAACGATGACATCGCAAAGGGAGCGAATGACCGCAACGTGCATTTTTAAATCGTTCTCCTGATGGCATTCCTTCGCCCTTTTTAATTCATCCTCCATCTTCTGTAGCAAGCTTGATATATGTATGTTCATCAATTCGATCCTCCAAACCGTATTCGATTTCCATTTCATTTTAACAAATTCCATTCTCTCATGCTGAATACACTTTTCTATTTTAGTCCCTGAAAAGTTTCTTTTCCATACAGACCATGCTTGTCTGCCGTTTACAAAACAAAGAAACCGCCCACTAAACGGCATGAAAATCCTTTTTTCTTGCAGGTTGAGAAGTTGACAGCGGAACAAGCCTTCACACATAATGAAAAAAACTTGGCTTAAAAAGCAGCCTCTATTTCTAAAAATGAAAGGAAACAGAGCATGGCAGAGTGTACAAATCGAATCGAAGCGATCATCGCTAAACAAAAACAATATTTTTCAAGCGGGGAAACGCTCGATATAAAAAAACGTCTTCAACAGCTCGACATCCTTAGACATTCATTGAAAAAATATGAGCATGACATTCTCGAGGCTCTGCACAAAGACCTCAATAAATCAGAGCATGAAGCTTATATGACGGAAATCGGCATTGTATTGGAAGAGATCCGCTTCATCAGCAAACGGTTAAAAAAGTGGGCAAAGCCGAAAAAAGCGAAAACCGCTCTTTCTCACATCGGTTCAAAAAGCATGATCATTCCCGAGCCCTATGGAACAGTCTTGATCATCGCACCGTGGAACTATCCGTTTCAGCTTGCCGTTTCGCCGCTGATCGGCGCTCTTGCGGCGGGAAATACAGCCGTTGTCAAGCCATCTGAGCTGGCTCCCTCAGTCTCAGGCGTCTTATCCAAAATCATCAAGGAAGCGTTTCCGCTTGAATGTACAACTGTTATTGAAGGAGGGATTGAAGCCAACCAAGAGCTTTTGCGGCAGCCTTTTGACTATATTTTTTTTACAGGAAGCGTTCCCGTCGGCAAAGTTATCATGGAAGCCGCTGCCAAGCAGCTGATTCCCGTCACGCTCGAACTCGGCGGAAAAAGCCCCTGCATTGTTCACAAGGATGCCGATTTAAAACTGGCGGCTGCAAGGATCGTCTTCGGCAAGTTGACAAATGCCGGACAGACGTGCATTGCACCTGACTATCTGCTCGTTCACAAAGATATAAAACGCGAGCTGCTTCAAGCCTTAAAGCAAGCGATTCAGCGGTTCTTCGGCAATGCGCCGGAAAACAATCCGGCATACGGAAAAATCGTGAATGAACGGCATTTTGAGCGTTTAATCCGCTTGCTCCACAATGAAAATGTAGTGACCGGGGGAACATATCACAAGGACACACTCAAAATTGCACCGGCCATTATTGATGAAGCGGATTGGGAGTCCCCTGTCATGCAGGAGGAAATTTTCGGACCAATCTTACCTGTTATCGGGTATGAAACAATCGAAGATGTCATTGATCTGGTTCAGAGCCGGCCAAAACCGCTTGCTCTCTATTTGTTTACGAATGACAAATCGGTAAAGCGGCAGGTCATCAGCCGAATTTCTTTTGGCGGCGGGTGTATAAATGATACGCTGATGCATGCGGCTACTCCGTATTTGCCATTCGGAGGCGTGGGTGAAAGCGGAATCGGAAATTACCACGGCCATAACAGTTTTAAAACATTTTCCCACGAAAAAAGCATTGTAAAACAGACGAACCGGTTTGATGTTTCATTCCGTTACCCCTCATCTAAGAACGGACTGAGGATTATCAAAAAACTGCTAAAATAAATTTCCAGCGCTCCTTTACATTCCTAAACAAGCTGAGAACCGCTAAGCTTTAGCGGTTCTCCAGATTTCACATGTTAGGAATCGTCCAGTCGATCGGCTCTTCATGGATTTTTTCCAAGTATTGATTTGCCTTTGAGAACGGCCTGCTTCCGAAAAATCCGTTTCTAGCCGAAAAAGGACTTGGGTGAGGCGACTGGATAATGAAATGCTTTGAAGTATCGATTCTCTCTTTTTTCATTTGAGCGTGCCGTCCCCAAAGAATAAAGACAACCGGTTTTTCTCTCTTGTTTAAAACATCAATGACACTGTCCGTCAGCTGCTCCCAGCCTTTTCCTTTATGGGAATTCGCCTGTCCCCGCCTGACAGTCAGAACGGTGTTTAACAGCAGGACGCCTTGTTTGGCCCAGCTGACCAGCGAACCATGATTGGGTATATCAGCTCCAATATCATTTTGCAATTCTATGAAAATATTTTTTAGAGAAGGCGGCTGATTCACTCCAGGTTTTACGGAAAAACTCAAGCCATGCGCCTGTCCCGGCCCGTGGTACGGGTCCTGTCCAAGGATGACGACTTTGACCTTTTCATAGGAAGTGTAATGCAAAGCATTGTAAATATCGTTTGGCTCGGGATATACGGTGTTCTCCGCATACTCTCTTTTCAGCATTTCTCTAAGCTCTTGATAATAGGGCTTTTCAAACTCATTTTCCAGCTGTCCCCACCAGCTGTCATTCAAAATCTGTTTCAACGGTTAAGCCTCCTTTAATGAAATTGGCGTTCGTGAACAAGTCTTGAGACGACAGGCTTGCCGTCCCATACAATGTTACTTTCCGCTTCCCTCTTCCTCATTGCAGGTTCTTCAAGAAGCACAAAAAAATTTTTCGTCGGCAGCTTTCCAAGCTGATGCTTTTCACTCAAGACATCCAAATAATACTGTCTCTTGCCGCCAAGGTCGCTGGATTGATTGTCCCCTTGCTGTGAAAAAGCATATATCACGCTTGCGGCAGGAACCCTTTTCACTGTAAACTGTTCAGCTGCACGCAGGAAAAAGTCCCAGTCCCAATAATTGTGCACATCCGGATCAAAATAGCCGATTTCACTATGAAGCAAACGTTTATACATGCTTCCAGAAGGAACATATGTAGAAAATTTTCTCATTTCCTTCAAATCAAAAGAGTAGGCAAAAAGGTGCCTGTTTTTCGGAATCCTTGTATCTTCTTTTTCATCAAAAGAGACAATTTCAGCATCTGAATATACAAAATCAGCCGTTTCCAGCGCCTTTGCCATTCTTTCCATATGACACGGAGTGAAAAAATCATCATCATCACACAGCATAATAACATCTCCTGATGCTTCTTTCACCCCTATATTTCTCGCTTTCACATGTTTCACATTTTCATCGAGATGGAGCACCTTGATCGGCAGGTCGGAATAAAGCCGCTGAACAATGTCGACTTTCTCGCCCGCATCATTTACGATGATGACTTCAAATGGTTTCATGGACTGTTTTGCAATGGATTCAAGCAATTCACACAAAGCGGGAATCCGATTGTGAGTTACGATTACGATCGATATCTTCATGTTTGCAATATGCGCTCCTTCTTACATCATTTCTTTTCCCATTATAAATCACAAAACGAACAATTTGATATGAACCAAAGTAGGACATTTTAAAATTTCCTCATTTTTTACTTAAATGGATATTTAGTATGAAATATGATGCTATCCAAGCGAGCTAAAAAGGATTAGGTATGAAATGAATAAACAATTGGAAATATAAAAGTTAATCATTAGCAGAGCAGATTGGGGTATTTCAATATATGAAAATCATCGATCTTACGATTGAACTGATAACAGGATTTATATTTCTTTTTATCATCATCAAATTTGTCGGCAAGAAAATCATCGATCAGATTACACCCTTCACTTTTATCGCATCTGTTGTGTTGGGGGAATTGCTGGGAAATGCATTATACGACAGTCAAACCGGCGTTTTTTATGTCATTTACTCAATGGCGTTATGGGGTCTCTTACTCTTTGCGACCGAATTTCTTACACAAAAGTTTCTATCTTTTCGCAGATTATTCGAGGGAAAGCCGTCTGCTCTTATTAAAAATGGGAAAGTCGATCGTGAAGAACTGAAAAAAAACCGAATGAATATCAACCAATTGCAAAGCTTGCTTAGGCAAAGTGAAACGTTTTCGATTCGGGAAGTCGCTTTTTGTTATTTAGAGGCTAATGGTTCAATCAGCATCTTAAAAAAGTCAAAATATCAAAAAACAACTCAGGAAGACTTCAATATGCCTTTACAACCCGTTCATGTACCAGTCACTCTAATACGAGACGGCAAAGTCCTATGGGAGGAATTAAATGATCTAGACTTTACTGAAGCTTGGTTAAAATCGCAAATCAAATCTCAAGGTGTTTCACCTGACTATCAAAATATTTTTTTAGCTGAATGGTTGGAAGGCGACGGACTTTTAGTACAAACTTTCAAATAAGGATACAGCTGATCATCCGCAGTACAATTCAGCCAAATAATCAAGTCTATTGCAAACCTTGGAATAAATGAAACCTGGTATCCATGATTTGTGATCATATGAAAAGCTGTCTATAATAAAAACTAAACCAATCTATGGATGGAATCTCTTATGGTGGAGGATTGACTGAACATGACAATGCACAAAGCGCTGACAATTGCCGGCTCTGACTCAAGCGGAGGTGCCGGGATTCAGGCAGATTTAAAAACATTCCAGGAAAAGAACGTATACGGAATGACGGCCCTCACGGTTGTCGTCGCCATGGACCCTGAAAACAATTGGAACCATCAGGTATTCCCAGTTGATACAGAAGTTATTCGCGCCCAGCTGTCTACCATCGTGGACGGAATCGGAGTTAATGCGATGAAAACGGGAATGCTTCCAACCGTTGACATTATTGAGCTTGCGGCAAAAACGATCAAAGAGCACAACATGAAAAATGTCGTCATCGACCCTGTCATGGTATGCAAAGGAGCAAACGAAGTGCTGTATCCGGAACATGCGAAGGCTTTGCGGGAACTTCTGGCCCCTCTTGCTACCGTTATTACGCCAAACCTTTTTGAGGCTGGCCAGCTCAGCGGCCTCGGCGAAATTAAAACCGTTGAACAAATGAAGGAAGCGGCTAAAGCCATTCATGGCCTTGGCGCCAAACATGTCCTCATTACAGGCGGCGGCAAACTCGAACATAAACATGCAGTCGACGTTTTATTTGACGGCCAAGATGCCGAAGTCTTAGAAGGGGAAAGAATTGATACTCCTTATACCCATGGAGCGGGCTGCACTTACTCTGCGGCCATCACGGCTGAACTCGCCAAAGGCTCCAGTGTGAAGAAGGCCATTTATTCAGCGAAAGAATTTATAACGGAGGCGATCCGCGAATCGTTCCGTTTAAATGAATACATCGGACCGACGAAACACTCCGCTTGGCGGATTAGCGGCAAGTGAGCAAAAAGAACCCCTTTCACTTTTTAAGTAAAAGGGGTCTTTCAGCTTTCCCGTTTTGTTTTTAGATTTCTGGCCGAGGATCTTAAAAAAGACTCAATTGATTCAACAAAAAGAGCGTATTCTTTCATTTGTTCATAAGTGTTTGAAAGCTTTTTTTGCACTTGTTCATCATTCGGAATTGTTTTATCTTCAATGTCGTTGATCAGCTTCTTCACCTGAAGGAGCAAATCACGATACTCTTCCCTCGTATCCTCAATATGATCTGCTATTTTTTTTAGCTCCATTACTGTCAACTTCTGATGATCTTGATCCAAAAAAACAACCCCTTTACAACTGCAAAGTATCTAAAAAAAGCATATCATAAAGGGATTGTACAGGAAATAGGAAGAGGCTGGTTTCCCCTTTAAGACATCGTCCAGGAAGTTACATTTATTATGATCTCTTTTCTGGCGCTGATCCAAACATGATTATTTCCCGGGTAAGGAAAATATCGCGCAGAAAATACTTCTTCCCCGCCATTGACGAAAATTTCAATCGAAGACGAATCTAAGAAGATGTTTAAATCCCGAAGCTCATTCAAACGGCAATGCCTTACTTCCGTACTTTCATCAACACAGCTGTTTCTTTCCAGTGTGAGAGTACCGTCCGCTTTGTTGTATATCAGGCGGGCCGCCCCTCTAAAGGAAACCTCAAACCCTTCTTCAATCAATTGCGGGGTGATGAACAACTCTGTTTTTTCAGGATGGTCGATGTCCAGCTTTTCGGCAGCTTGATGAAGTGAGACTTTAGTATTTTTTTCATCTCGGCGCAGCGTTCTGAGCTCTTGAATCGGTTTTTGAATCAGCTTGTCATTGTTTAAAGTTAATTCCCTGGGCAATGTCATGCAATGAACCCATTGGTTCGGAATTGTCGGGTGATGCTGTTCATTCTGATCAGGGACGCCCATCCAGGCAACTAAAATCCGCCGGCCTGATTCGTCCTTTGTTGTCTGAGGCGCATAAAAATCAAAACCCCGGTCAAGCTCTTCAAATTCTCCATGCTTAAACTCTGGTTTCCGCTCATCTAATTCTCCTACAAAATATCCCGACTGATGAGCGTTTTGATAATGGAAGCCTTCCGCTTTTAAACCTTGCGGGCAGACAATCAAGACATCTTTGCCGCCAAGCGATATCATATCCGGACATTCCCACATATATCCAAATTCATCGAGCTGTTCTGTATTTGAACCGGTAATGTCTCCAAGGAATGACCATTCCTTCAGGTTCGTTGAAGTAAATAGAACCGCCCGGCCTTCAAGGCGTTCTGTCTGTGCGCCGAGCACCATATACCAGCGCCCGTTCTTTTTCCAAACCTTCGGATCGCGGAAATGAGCCGTGTACCCTTCGGGAAGCCTTGCGACAACCCCCTGCTTTTCAAAAGAGATGCCATCCTTGGAAACGGCGAGGCATTGGTAGGTTTCACGGCCGCCCTCTTCATCCCTGACATTTCCTGTGTAGAAAACGTGCAGCAGATCGTTTTCAGCAACCGCACTCCCTGAGTAGCATCCGTTTTTGTCATACCAGTCGCTCGGTGTGAGGGCGATCTCTTCGTGACGCCAGTTGACAAGGTCTTCAGAGGAATAATGACCCCAAAACTTTGCCCCATGTCCTGTTTTAAAAGGCATCCACTGATAAAACAGATGGTAAACCCCTTTCCACTGAATGAATCCGTTTGGATCATTCAGCAGTCCGACAGGAGGCATGATATGATAATACAGCCGGTAGGGGTCAAGGTTGACAATATCCTGATATTCCTTAACCCGATTCATCGCTTTCTCGCGAAGTTCTTGATCTTGATTCATGATATTAACCCTCCATTAGCTCTTTTTCTCGTCTTCTTTAATACCTAAGAAAAAGGCTGTGATAAAGGCAACAAAAACGGCAATGGCCATTCCGATTAAATAATTGATGAGGTTGCCCATTCCGAGCGGAGCGACAATCGCAATCATCGGAATTCCTGTCAAACCGTAGGCATTTGCAGCAACATTCATAAAGACAACATATGCTGCACCTAGTGCTCCCCCCGCCATTGCGGCGATAAACGGCTTGCGGTAACGGAGATTGACACCGAAAATAACAGGTTCAGTAATGCCCAGGAATGCTGAGAAAGCAGCAGGTAAAGCAATTTCTTTTGTTTTCGCACGTTTTGCCATAAAGAATACGGCAAGCCCAGCTCCGCCTTGCGCGACATTGGCCATAGACCAGATCGGAAGCAAGTAGTTTCGTCCGATATCAGCGATAAGGCCGGCCTCAATCGCATGGAAACTATGATGAACACCAGTTAAAACGATAAGCGAGTAAGTCCCTCCAAATACAAGTCCAGCGACAGGTCCAGCAAAATCATACACAGAAGTTAAGACGTTTGTGATCCCTGTACCAAGCAGTCTTCCTAAAGGACCAATCGCAATAAACGCAATGAATCCTGTTGAAATAATGGTTACAAATGGTGTTACTAAAAGATCGATCGCATTTGGAACGATCTTTCTTACTCCTTTTTCGATTTTACTCATCACATACACGGCAAGCAAAATGGGAACAACGGTTCCTTGATAGCCAAGCATCTCAATATTGAGACCGTAAAAATTCATCACATCTGGTGACGCAGTTGCCAACCCCCAAGGATTGAACAAGCTCGGGTGAATTAAAATCCCTCCGAGAACAGCACCTAAATAAGGATTGCTGCCAAATTCTTTCGCAGCACTGACACCGATCAAGATCGGAAGGATAATAAATGCCGCACTTGAGAACATATCGAGCATGATATATAGTGCTGCGTCAGGGTCGACCCAATTAAACGCCTTCATCATTCCCAACAGACCCATCAATAAACCGCTTGCAACAATTGCCGGAATAATCGGTACAAAAATATTTGACAGCGTTTTCGCAAACCGTGCTAAAGGATTCATTTTACCCTTTGCAGCTTCACTGTGCTGAACTGTTTCTTTTTGATCAAGATTCAGTTCTTTGGCAAACTGTTCATACACTTTATTGACAAGCCCTGTCCCAAAAATAATCTGGTATTGACCTGAGCTGGAAAAAGCTCCTTTGACGCCTTCAAGCCCTTCAACCTTTTCTTGGTCGATCTTCGCTTCGTCCTTTATCACTAAACGCAGCCTCGTCGCACAATGTGCAGCGCTGATGATGTTATCTTCTCCGCCAAGTAGCTGAATGAGACGTTCGGCAATTTCTTTGTGATTCATGATGACTCCTCCTTTTTGTTTAAAAAAAAGCAGAAAAGACCTAAAATTCACCAATGAATTCGGGACTAAAGATCCCCATTCATATAAGCAAATTTTAGGTCTTGCCTGCTTTACCAGTCACAATCCCCGGTATTTATTTTTAATACGCTTTCATTTTATTATGTGATAACGCTTTCGTCAACTGTTTTTTTCATTTTCTGTGAAAATTGATCTAAAAAAAGCCTGATCGCGCGTTATCAGGCGGTATTACCTATAGGAATCATTTAAACGCTGGACATGCAGCGTAATATATCCGACTTCTGATTCCGGAAGATGAAGGTCATATTCAGTTTTTACGTAATCCGCCAGCCCTGCCGCACATCGGTATGATTCAGGATACTTTTGCTGGATGAAATAAAGCATGTCATCGTCCATTACGTGAAACGCTTCATTTGATTCCAGCCGATTGATTGCATACCTCAGATGTGTGACAAGACGCTGATATGAGATGCTGTTTTCATCAATCTTCTGATTGAAGCAGCATTCGATTTTTTCTATCAGTTCTTTGATGATGTTCGTGTATTTCAGCGTTTTCTGCATGTTTTCCGCATCCATTTTTGCGGTATGAATATGCAGTGCGATATAACCCGCTTCATCATCAGGCAAATCGATATCCAATTTTTCTTTGATTAAATCGATTGCCCAGAGTCCGATCTCATATTCTTTTTTATAAAGCGCTTTAATTTCATTTAATAATTTATTTTGAACAACAAATCCTTTGCGGATTCGTTCAATTGCAAATGATAAATGATCCACAAGGGCGATGTGGATATGATCGCTCAGCGGTGCGGACAGCTGCCCTTCCGCATAGCTGATAATCTCTTCGGCAACTTCAATATGTTCTTCCGGAAGTGTTTCGAGGATTTGTTTAAACTTTTCATTTTCTTCATGAATGGTAAAAATCTTCTCTACCTTATTTCTCAAGATGGTGTCATTTTTACCTTTTTGAAAAGCGATTCCAGGCCCCATGACAATTTTCTCCTGATCCTCCTCCTTTATGATTGCTGCATTGTTGTTTAATACTTTATAGATTTTCAAGGCTTTCACCCACTTCCCATTATGAGTGGGATTTTACCTTGTTTATGCGCACATGTAAAGTGCGGGTCCGGCTCTCACCCTTTTCACCGCTTTTTTACAGCCCTCCTGAATTCTATCTTTCCGCAAACCGCCAATCCTCTCTCTCTGATATTTTGAAGACCGTTCTTCTTTCTCCACAACCGCTTCAGAAAAGCCGCCAGAAAAAGCTCCAGCTTGTTGATATGTAATGCCAGCTGAAGTTAAAGCCTTCACCTGACTCTCTCTGACAGGCATCACCCAATTCAGCAGCACGGCTGCCCATAATTTCATAAATGAGATAAAGCCTTTCACACAAATCCCTCCAATTTCAAATTTTTAAAACCTAGCAAGTCTATTAAACTTTCTGGCTCTATCTTATCGCAGTAAAATGAAAATGTTTGTCACAATGTGTGTGCAAAATGATTCTAGTTTTTAGAAGTTTTGTTGAAAACTGATGGAATCACCTTTAAATCATGCGAAAAACAGACTCGAAGACTTATTCACAGATTATCCTAAGGATAAACACATATTACCCACAATAAATATCCACATATCCACATAATCATTCAATATTTAGTGCAGGAACATATATTCCCCACTACATCTATACACAATTTTATTAACTTATTCACAGTAATTTGTGCATAAGTTTGAATAAACCGACCCAATACATTGAATCTTTGAAAATTATTTCTATATATAGAAGGATTTCTTTTTAAATGAGAGAATATTTTAAAAGTTCGAAACTCTAAAGATTAAGAAGGACAGCACTTATCTCAAAAGGGGGAAAACATTTTGAAGAATCGTCTTATGCGCTTTTCCATTTTTGCTTTTATTCTATTATTCACTTTATCCACATTCCTTACAGGAGTACAGGCAAAATCATCTCCTAAACAGGAATCTCCAGAACTGGAGAAAGCGGAGATTTACGGAGATATTGATGTAACATCAGATAAACAGACAACCGTCATCGTTGAGTTAAAAGAAGAATCATTAGCGGAAGCAAAGGCGGAAGGCAAAAAGCAAACGAAGGCTTCCTTAAAAGCGGAGCGCAGCAAAGTGAAAAACAAAGCGGAGAAAACGATTAAAAAGGCAAAAATTAAGCGGGAATATGACCGCGTTTTTTCAGGATTTTCAATGAAACTGCCGGCCAGCGAGATTCCAAAGCTCCTCGCTGTCAAGGAAGTTAAAGCTGTTTATCCGAACGCGACATACAAACCTGACAGTATAAAGGGAAAAGACGTTACGCTTGCCGCTGACTCCTTTTATCCACAGATGGATAAGAGTGCTCCGTATATTGGAGCGGATCAGGCTTGGAAATCGGGATACACCGGCAAAGGCATCAAGGTCGCCGTCATTGACACAGGTGTTGATTACACACACCCTGACTTGAAGAAAAACTTCGGACCGTACAAAGGATATGACTTTGTCGATAATGACTATGATCCGCAAGAGACGCCGACAGGGGACCCGCGGGGAGAATCAACTGATCATGGTACACATGTTGCAGGCACAATTGCCGCAAACGGCCAGATTAAAGGGGTAGCGCCTGAAGCGACTCTTCTCGCCTATCGTGTACTCGGACCAGGCGGGTCAGGAACAACCGAAAATGTCATCGCAGGGATTGAAAAAGCCGTCGCGGACGGAGCAAAAGTCATGAACCTTTCCCTTGGTAATTCACTAAACAGCCCTGACTATGCAACGAGCATTGCACTTGACTGGGCGATGTCTGAAGGCGTAGCCGCCGTTACATCGAACGGCAACAGCGGGCCTGAAAACTGGACGGTCGGATCGCCGGGAACCTCAAGAGAAGCGATTTCCGTCGGCGCCTCACAGCTTCCGTATAATGAGTATGCAGTAAAGTTTGCTTCGTATTCTACGGCAAAAGTGATGGGGTATGATGAAGAAAAAGACGTTCAGGCATTGAACAATCAAGAAGTTGAACTTGTTGAAGCAGGAATAGGACAAGCTGACGATTTTGAGGGCAAAGATGTGAGAGGCAAAATCGCAGTGATCCAAAGAGGCGGCATCCCATTTGTGGATAAAGCCGAACACGCTAAAAATGCCGGTGCCATCGGAGCCGTTATTTACAATAATGTATCCGGGGAGATTGAGGCGAACGTGGCGGGCATGGCCGTACCGACCGTCAAGCTGTCGAAAGAAGAAGGGGAAGAGCTTGTTCAGCAGATGAAAGCAGGTAAACGCACCGCTGTCTTTTCTTTTCATTTGGAAAAGGAGCTGGGTGAAACGATCGCATCTTTCTCCTCACGGGGACCTGTCATGGACACTTGGATGATCAAGCCCGACGTTTCAGCACCAGGTGTCAATATCGTCAGTACAATCCCTACACATGATCCGAAAAACCCTCACGGCTACGGCTCAAAGCAGGGAACAAGCATGGCTTCGCCACATGTTGCAGGCACTGCGGCCATTTTAAAACAGGCTAAGCCTGAGTGGACGCCTGAACAAATGAAAGCCGTACTGATGAATACAGCGGAAAAATTAACGGATGAAAATGGAAAGCCGTTCCCTCACAGTGCGCAAGGGGCCGGCAGCATCCGGATCATGGATGCATTGAAAACTTCATCCATTGTAAGTCCGGGAAGCCATTCATTCGGAACATTCATGAAGGACAAAGGGAAACAAACAAAGAAACAATCATTTACAATTGAAAACCTTTCATCCTACAGAAAAGCCTATCAGCTCGAGTACTCTTTCAAAGGCCAAGGCATTTCGGTAAAAGGAACCGAGCAAGTCGTGATACCTGCCAAGAAAACTGGAAAAGCAACTGCGAAGGTGACGGTCAACTCCGCCAAAACAAAAGCGGGAACATATGAAGGTACCGTATATGTCCGCGAGGGAGGCAGAAAAGTTGCCGAAATTCCTACCCTTTTGATCGTCAAAGAGCCCGACTACCCGCGTGTCACATCTGTAACCGTTGAACCGGGAACAAAGCAGGGAACATTTACGGTCGAAGCCTATCTTCCTGGCGGGGCTGAGGAGCTCGCATTTCTCGTCTACAACGAAAACCTGGAGCTTCTCGGACAGGCCGGCGTTTATAAAAATCAGGGAAAAGGCTATCAATCCTATCAGTGGAGTGGACAGATCAATGGTTCAGCCGCTCTCAAACCGGGCAAATATTATATGCTCGCTTATGCCTCTTCTAAAGGAAAATCAAGCTATGTCCTGACAGAAGATCCGTTTATCGTCGAATAATGACAAGCCTTGTTGAGAATCACTCAACAAGGCTTTTTTATGTTAAAATACGGATAATTGAAACCCCTCGCGTTCACAGGAGAAGCCCTTCTCTTCAAAACGTGAAAAAAGCAATCGGAGGACTTCGTATATATGCTGTCATTTCTCGTATTATTCGGCTTATCCTTCATGACGGTCTCCTTTATATTTTTCACGATTTTGTATTTCACCATCAACCTGCAAAAACAACAGCCGAACCCATTTCAAAAAGCTGCCGAGCAAACAGTGGACACCATACTTCTTGTGCCGCTCAGCTGGCTGTTTACCGCCTTATACATTTGCGTCCTGTTCATCTTTCTCCCCATCCGTTATCTGCTTGATGTATTTCAGCAGAAACGCTAAATTTCGTTTTGAAACGCCTCAGCTAAAAGACAGTATGAATTCAGCTTATCTTGGAAATCGTATGTGATGGTTACCGCCATGATTTCATCCGTTCCATAAGCGCCCGCCAATTCAAGCAGCTGTTCTTTCACTTGCTGCTGCGTTCCGATCACCATACGTTTTCGGTTATCTGCGATTCTCCTTTTTTCATAAGGAGAATAATCGTATGACAGCGCCGTTCCTAAAGATGGGAAGCCTTTCGTCTCCATTCCCTGCTCGTTCGCCAGCAAAGAAAAATCAAGGCTTTTGGCGAGACGCTCGGCTTCTTCTTCAGTCTCGGCGCAAATCACGAATACTGCGACCGTCACTTTCGGTTTTTCCCCCAAAACCGAAGGCTGGTATCTTTCTATATATTGTCTTGCCGCATCTTCCCCTCCTTCACCATTGATAAACTGGGCAAATGTATAAGAAGCGCCGAATTGAGCGGCCAGTCTGGCGCTTTCCCCTGATGAGCCGAGCAGCCAAATATCCGGAGCAGAACCGACATTCGGGGATGCTGTTAAATTCGGAAAACGGTGATGTTCGTCAGCTTGATCATATAGATATGTGATCAGATCGCGAATTTGCCCCGGATACTGGTCAGTCATACGTCTGCCTCCATTTTGAAGAGCCATTGAAGCGATCGGCATCCCCCCCGGCGCCCGGCCGACTCCCGCATCAATCCTCCCGGGTGCAAGACCTTCTAATACACGAAAATTTTCAGCCACCTTATAGGCGCTGTAATGAGGAAGCATGACGCCTCCCGATCCCACGCGGATCTTTTCTGTCTTCGCCGCAATATAGCTGATCAGAACCTCAGGGCTTGAGCCTGCCAAATTCCTTGAGAAGTGATGCTCAGACACCCAAAATCTTTTATAGCCAAGCTTTTCGGCCGTTTGCGCAAGCTCTACCGTTTGTTGAAGAGCCGCTTCAGGTGTGCTCCCTTCAGAAACAGGGGACTGATCCAATATACTTAACGCCAACATGTTCTTCCCTCCAATTCTTCGTTTACTTTTCCGGTGTAAAAAGAAATAATAGTATCATGCTAAAAATTAAAGGAGCGCCAAGACTGATGAATGAGCAAAAGCCGAAACAAAAAACGCACCCTCCAGTCGTACAAGAAAACTTTGCAAAAGGCTGTTTATTCGGAATCCTTTTCAGTCTTCCATTCTGGGGCATGTTTTATCTTTTCCTCAAATATATTTTCACATCATAAATATGAAGAAACCCCTTCCGTTTCGAAGGGGGTTTTACTTTATCTTTTGTTGAAACCTTTTTCTTTCACAAATTCATGCATATACGTTCGCTTCGGCTGCTTCAGGCTTTGGGTGATCTGCTCAGTCCATTTGTCGGCCCGTTTGCCGTTCGTTCTGTTATGATAATAATTTGAAATGGTTTCATCATATGCGTTCAAATGCTTATGGATATCCGCTTCGTCCACTTGATAAGTATTTTCATGATAGATATGCTCCAGCGGAAGCCTTGGCTTTTTAGCGGACGGATTGGCCGGATGGCCGACGACAAGACCGAATAGCGGCAGCACATATTCAGGTGTTTCAAGGATTTCTGAGACCTCGTTCAAAGCGTTGCGGATACCTCCGATATAGCAGATGCCCAGCCCCATCGATTCAGCCGCAATCGACATGTTTTGTGCGGCAAGCGCGGCATCGATGACACTGACCATAAATGTTTCGGTTCCTTCAAGAGACTCCTTGATGTCTTCCCCTTTTTCCATGGCCATTTTGTGATGCCGGTAAAGGTCTGCGAAAAACACAAACAAGTGACCGTTTTTTTCGACATATGGCTGATGGCCTGCCAATACTGCAAGCTCTCGCTTTTTGCTCTGATCGTCAACCCCGATAATGGAATAGGCCTGAATATAGCTTGAAGTCGATGCACTTTGGGCGCTTTCCACGAGTAAACGGATCTCTTCCTTTGTTAAGAGCCGTTCTGTAAAAGACCTGATCGAACGGTGATTTAAAATGGTTTCAATCGTTTTATTCATCACTTTACCTCCTCATGCTTTTATCATATCCAATATTTATTGATCTCTAAAGCAAAACGGTTTTTCAGCTTGAAAAAGAGTTCATTTTCATATGGTAAAATGATAGAATCATTTTAATATTTTTGAAATCGAAAGGGAGATTGCGGTGAATTCCTTAATTGAAGAATTAGATGAACGATATCCGGAAATGGTTGAACTCAGGAGGCATTTTCACCAATATCCCGAGCTTTCCCATCAAGAAGTCAACACACCGCTGGCCATCGCCAAATACTTGGAAAACCTCGGAGTTGAAGTAAGAACGAATGTCGGCGGGAAAGGGGTGGTCGGTTTGATTAAAGGCGGCCTTCCCGGGAAGACAGTCGCCCTAAGAGCTGACTTTGACGCACTTCCAATACAGGATCAAAAAGACGTTCCCTATCGGTCAACTGTCCCCGGCGTCATGCATGCATGCGGTCATGACGCACATACTTCGGCTCTCTTGCTCGCAGCAAAAGTGCTGGCAAGACACAAAAAAGAGCTGAAAGGCAATGTCGTATTGATTCATCAGTTTGGCGAAGAGGTCACACCGGGCGGGGCAAAGCCGATGATTGAGGATGGCTGCCTAGACGGGGCGGACGCCATCTTCGGCACCCACATATGGGCGCCAATGCCAGTAGGGCAAGCAGGTGTAAAGTCAGGTGCAATGATGGCGGCAGCGGACAAATTCACAATCACGGTCTCAGGCCGGGGCGGCCATGGAGGCGCGCCTCATTTAACGACAGACGCTTTAGTAACGGCTGCTTCCGTCGTGAACCATCTTCAACAAATCGTAAGCCGCCGAATAGATCCGACAGATGCAGCGGTCATTTCGATCGGAACATTTCATTCCGGCCAGGCTTTTAACATCATCGCTGAAGAAGCCGTGATTGAAGGAACGGTCCGTACGTTTTCCAAACAGGTTCAGGAAACGATCATCACCGAGATGGAGCGCGTCATTAAAGGTGTATGTGACAGCAATGGGGCAGCTTTTAAACTGGACTACGAAAAAGGCTATCCCCCTGTTTTCAATCATGAAAAAGAGACAGACATCGTCAGAAAATGCGCGAAAAACGTCCTTGGCGAACAATCTGTCATTGAACTTGAGCCAAATATGATCGGTGAAGATTTTTCTTATTATCTCGAAAAAGTCCCCGGAGCGTTCTTTTTTACCGGAGCGGGAAATCAGGAGGCGGGCGCCGTCTACCCGCATCACCATCCTAAATTTGACATCGATGAAAAAGGCATGCTGAACGCGGCGAAGATCCTTGTGTCGGCAGCCCTCGAATTTTTAAATCAACATTAAAGACAGTCTGACTCGGCTGTCTTTTCAGCGTTTATTTAAACATATAACCTTGGTATTTGGTTAACTGGCAGCTCGCGTTATAGACGATCGCAAAACCGATAAGGGCGGACAGAACCGAGCTCCCCCCATAGCTGATAAACAGCAGAGGAACACCTGTAACAGGCATCAGTCCGATGTTCATCCCAATGTTTTGGAATGTATGGATCACGATCAGCGCGGTATAGCCGACGCAAAAGAGCGACGCGAACCTGTTATACGGATGTATTTTGTCGATCAGGACGACAAGCCTGTAGATGAAAAAGAAAAACATGAGGACCACAAATGTACAGCCGATAAAGCCAAAGCTTTCGCCGATGACGGCAAAGATGAAGTCGGTTTGGCCTTCTGGAACATAGACTTTCAAATTGGTAACACCTGTGCCGAAGATTTCTCCTGATCCGATCGCCGTCACGGCTTTATCTGTTTGATACTTATCATTAGCCGTCTGCTGGCTCGAATCGACCCATGTCAGAACCCTGTTGATTTGATATGGCTTAATATGAAGGACATCTTTAGAAAAGTCCTGAAAGTTGATGACCAAAAATAAAACGAGCAGTACCAGCGCGACACCTGAGCCTGCAATAATGGAAATCAACTTCCAATTCACACCCGACAAAAAAACCATGACGGCGACAAAGAACATGCAGATTCCCGCCGTCCCCGCATCCTGCATCAAAATCAAGCCGACTGGAACCGCAGATATCCCGGCGATTTTCAGCAAGAGATGAACATCCTCCTCCATGGAACGGGAACCCTTTGGACTTGCTTTGGCAATCACGGAAGCCAGCATCATGATCAAACCGATTTTCATGAATTCCGACGGCTGCAAAGTGATCGTCCCAAATTGAAACCAGCTCTTCGCCCCGTTTTTAATCGGTGCAATGGACTCCGGACTGAATTTCAAAACGATCAATGATAAGATACCGAATATATATACATAGATGCTGAGCTTTTCAAGCTGCTCCAAATCAAAATAAAGAAAGCCGACAATCACTGAAATGCCGAGCATATAAAAAATCAATTGTTTCACTGGATAGCCATTCAAAGCGAATGACGGCTCCGCCGCATAAACAGCGACAATGCTGATCATAAAAAACGCGCTTAATATAAAAATCAAATCACCCTGATAAAAGGGACTTGTTATATTTTTCTTCTGACCCATTATACCCCGCCTTATTTCTTCATCAAAAACACTATCTTTCATTATACATGAACAATGTCGGAGAATGCACGAAAAGGGTTGATTACTTCCCCGGCACTCAATAAAATAACGGCCCTGAATGTTCGGGCCGTTATTTAAACATATACCTTTGATATTTTGTTAATTGGCAGCTCGCATTATAGACGATTGCAAAACCGATTAATGTGGCGACAATTGAGCTTCCTCCATAGCTGACCAAAAGGAGGGGAACTCCTGTTACAGGCATAATTCCGATGTTCATCCCGATATTTTGAAAGGTATGAATGACAACTAAAGCCGTAAATCCCGCACAGAAAAATGAGGCGAATTTGCTAAACGGATGGATGCGATCTATTAAAACGACAAGTCTGTAAATGAAGAAGAAAAACATGATAACGACAAATGCACAGCCCGCGAACCCGAAGCTTTCACCGATGACGGCAAAAATAAAGTCGGTTTGGGCTTCAGGAACATAGACTTGAAGATCGCTTACACCATTGCCAAACACTTTTCCGGAACCGATGGCCAATTGCGCCCTTTCAACCTGCATTTTATCATCAGCCGTCTGTTCGCTCGGATTGACCCAGGTCATGACACGGTTAATCTGATATTTCTCAATTCCGACCGCACCCGCAACATCCGGGAATCTAATGATGACGTATAAAATCAAAATGGCCGCGGTGAGGCCTGAACCGACTATCAGCGTAATGAGCTTCCAGTTTACACCTGAAAGGAAAATCATCACAAGAATCACAAACATGACAATACCCGCCGTACCGGTATCCTGTTCTAAAATGAGCCCTGCGGGCACAATAATGATTCCGAAGATTTTCAATAGAAATATCCAGTCTTCTTTAAATGTTCGTTTACCTGTCGGACTGTGTTTTGACATAAAGGATGCCAAGTACATGATCAGACCGATCTTCATAAACTCAGAAGGCTGCAATGTAAAGCCGGGAAGCATAAACCAGCTTTTCGCCCCGTTGATCACCGGAGCAAATCGGTAGGACCCTATATATGCCGGACTGAGTTTTAAAACAATCAGCATGATGATGCCGAGCAGGTAAAAATAAAAGCTGAGCTTTTCAAGCTGTTCCAAATCAAAATAAAGAAACAGAATGATGATCAATGCCCCGAGCAAATAGTAAAGGGCCTGTTTCATCGCAAAAGGCTCATTGTATTGGTTAAACTGCTGAGCGGCGTAAACCGCCACAATGCTGATGGCAAAAAAGACAATAAATACAAAGATCAAATCGCCTTGATAAAAGGGATTTGTTATATTTTTTTTCTGACTCATTCGAAATCCCGCCTTTATTTCTGACACGATGAAATGGTATAAGAAGACAGTATCGACTTCCTCACAAATGATATGACGTATAAACAACCAAAATGTTTCGAATTAATCACGCACAAAAAAATTCCTTCTCTATTTTAAAGGATTTTTCCAACTATTGTCGAATTGGATAAAGTCATTGATTTTTGATTGATTTGTATTAAAATGAGTAATGTTGCATAAAATTAAATTTTTGCCGGCATATATGCAAAGACCGGCGAAAGTGGTGCATCATCACCAAAGCATAAGGAGTTTTTCATTTGGATAAAGCACTTCAAAAGCGTAAACGGCTTGAGCTCATAAAATTTTTGATCCCTTCGCTTATCGGAATTATCCTATTTATGATTCCCGTTAAAATTGAAGGAAATTTAACGATACCGATCGCGGTTTTTTCCAATGCGCTGCAGGAGCTGCTTCATCAGCAGCTGCCATTCATCATGATGATGATCGTTGCCGCAACATTTATCTTAACCTTTATCACCAAAACATTTCATCCATCTTTCATAAAAAAAAGCGAATTTTTCTATAATCTGATGAATGTATCTTTATTCTGGTATCTCGTTCGCCTGCTCGGAATGATTTTCGCAGTGATGACGTATTTTAAGATTGGACCGGAGGCGGTATTTGCCGACAGTACGGGCGGAACGTTATTGTTTGATCTCTTGCCCGTTCTCTTTTCCGTTTTTTTGTTTGCCGGTCTTTTTCTTCCTTTTCTTTTGAATTTCGGTCTGCTCGAATTATGCGGGGCCTTGATGAAAAAGCTGATGAGGCCCATCTTTAAGCTTCCTGGGCGGTCTTCGATTGATTGTATGGCTTCATGGCTTGGAGACGGAACGATCGGCGTTCTTCTGACGAGCAAACAATATGAAGAAGGGTTTTACACGAAGCGCGAAGCCGCGATCATCGGCACGACTTTTTCAGTCGTCTCTATTACTTTTTGCCTCGTCATTATCTCGCAGGTAGGCCTCGGTCATATGTTTGTTCCGTTTTATTTAACCATCTTGCTGGCCGGAGCCGCCGCGGCCGTGATCAGTCCGCGGATTCCGCCTTTATCAAGAAAGGCTGATACGTATATTACAGATAATGGCGATCACGATCAAGAACAGATTCCGGAGGGGTTCACTCCGTTCAAATGGGGCCTCACTCAGGCTGTCGCGAAAGCAAAACAGAATACGGGCGTTAAAGGGTTTCTGCAGGACGGGGCCAAAAACGTACTCGATATGTGGATGGGCGTCGCTCCTGTCGTCATGGCGCTCGGCACTGCTGCACTGATTGTCGCTGAGTACACGCCTGTTTTCACATGGCTCGGCATGCCGTTCATTCCGCTGCTTGAACTGCTGCAGGTCCCAGAAGCCGCTGAGGCCTCACAGACGCTCGTCGTCGGGTTTGCCGACATGTTCCTTCCGTCTGTGCTTGGAAGCGGTATTGAAAGCGAGATGACCAGGTTCATCATCGCCTGCGTATCCGTTACTCAATTAATCTATATGTCGGAAGTCGGCGGCCTTTTGCTCGGTTCTAAAATTCCGGTGACATTCCTTGATCTGGTCTTGATTTTTATCGTTCGGACATTAATTACACTGCCTGTCATCGTAGTGTGTGCTCACTTTATTTTTTAAGCATAACAAAAGCCCTTGGTGTCAAATCCAAGGGCTTTTTATTCAGAAAAAATCATTGATCCAAGGGGTCTGCGGCCTTATCGTGCTGTCCAGCCTGCTCACTTCCTCTTCACTTCCCGCCAGTCTGCCGGCTTCATAAAAAAACCGGGCAGTTCGGGTGCCAAGCAGAAATGCCGTGAGCGACTGAATATCGACCATGAGAGGGTTTGCGGCACTTTCTTCATCTGCGGCCTCAACACCATGTCTGCCCACCTTGAGCGTTAGATTATTCCACTCAGCGATGTCGTCGCTGACTCGAAAAACAAATGGCTCTTCGATATGCCGCCTCAGCGGGTATTGCTCAAGAAAAGAATAGACATCTGTTATTCTCGCCATCATGTAAGGCTGAATATTCTGCTTGATTTTTGGGTCATCAAGGAGAAAATCGATGCCGTCTTGGGGATCGACTGTCATTTCAAGCTCTTCAATCATCGAGTCATGCTGGCAAACAAAGTTCCAAAGCCCTGCTCGTGCTTCATGCCGAATACAGATCAGTTCCTCAATCGTCATTTTCTTGTCTTTTATTGTGTACAAAATGTACCCGAGCGGAACGCCATTCTTTGCATAGTAAACGGCCGGTATCACCGAGTCTTCTAAAATATTTGTCATCCAATAGTCGGCCCCTCGCTTTAATAAACCATTATGCCGGCTTCGGTACTGATCATAGAGCATTCCTGCCTCATCCGGCCCTTTAGCTTTCTCAAGCCTGCGTACAAAGCCTTCCGTTTGTTCAAGAGGTGTGAGCTGCTCACGCTTTATGGAGATCACTTTTTGATAAAATGTTAATTCCCAGCCAAACTTGCGGTAAAAAGAAATTTTAAAAGGATATAAAAAACTGACGGGCTGCTGATTCTCTCTCATTATGTTTAAGGAAGCCTTTAAAAGCTGCCTGACGGTGCCTTTTCTTCTTTCTTCGGGCCAAGTCGCAACACCGGCGATCCCTCCCATCTTCATGCTGCGATTTTCAATTTGGACTTCAAACGGAATGATGTTCAGCTTTGAAAGGAGCTTTTCACCTTCTGTTATGCCAATCACTTCATGCTTTTGATAATGCAGTTTTGCTTTTTCCAGCTCTTCTTCAGAAAGCTTTCTCTGAAAAGCATATTCTGAAAGGCTGATCGCTCTGAGAATGTCTGCTTCTGCTGTGATCCTGACCAATTTTCGCATCATCCATCTCCTCAGGAAAATATTTAATGATCACATATTCTCTTTTTTACCCATTTTTTCCTACTGAATCATCACGAAAATTGAGCAGATAGTTGGAGCGGAAAATGTTTTCCAGGATGTATCATTTTTCGAATAACGTGGTATAATAAATGTAACAGAATGTTCACAAAATATTCTTCAATTAGACACAATTTCTGTTTGACTCCGCTACTTTTGACAGCGCTATCATTATCGAAAGGGGCTGAAAACGTATGGATATGTTTTTTGCTTACTTGCTGATTGCAAGCGCCACTCCATTATTTTTATGGCTGGACAATAAGAAAGTTGCACTTTCGTCTATACCGCCAATCATTTTAATGTGGGTATTCTTCTTTTTCTACATGACAAGCAGTCTTTCTCCAACAGGACACTCCCTCATGATCGCAGTCTTCATTCTTAACGTCGTCATTGCCCATATCGCAGCTTTCTTGATTTACGGACTTCCATTGATCCGAAAACACATGAGCCGGTAATGAAAAAAACCAAATGGCATCCTCTAAAAAAGGCCGGTTTTAAAGTCGGCCTTTTTTAGCGTTTTGCTTTCTTTCAGTCTATAGATCAAATGATGTCTCTGAATAATGATGGATGAACGTTTTATAGCGCTTACTGAAATCAAGGCGCTGGTAAATTTGCGACTTTTCCACAAACCTGCCCTGATCTCTGGCTGGAAAATATACAGATATTCCGCTCCCTCTCGGATGTTCGGGAGATTTCATGTTAAATTCGACGGCTCTGCCGACGGTTTTGGCAATCTCTTTTGCTTCTTTTCGGGCGTCGATCTGCAGGCCGATTAACCCTGCCAAATCCGCCAAATCAACCATATCCGACTCATCGGCATAATCTTCGGCGGCTAGACGTGCATAGTGGAGTAAGAGTTTTGAATCAGGATTCTTCAAAGCGCGATTCATTTTTACGCTCAGTTTGTCCAATGCATACATTACGTCTTTTACTTTGTTCAAATGAATCAAAGATTGCTGCAAGTCTTCTGTTTCACCGTTTTCTTTTGACTGCTTGACATACCCTTGCGCTATTTCCCTGGCCAGCTCTTTCGGGCTGATTGCAGGCTGATCATGCACAGCCTGCAATGCCCTTGTGTAGTCCCAGCCATTCTGGTTTGTATAATCGACAGAAGCCAGCATGTATTTCCCAAAATCCTTTAAAGCATAAGCTGTTTCAATCCCAGCCATCTTGCAGTTGTCAAAACCTATTAAATCAAACTTTTTATTTGTTTTTGCAAATGCCTGCTTCATCCCCGACTGGAGCTCGCTTATTTTCATTTTCTTATTGCCGAAGTTTTCGTCACCACCATAGCCGTCAACAGATCCCAACCCATGGCCCCAAAAGATGAGAACATATTTTTTGGCTGGGTATTTTTTGACTCCCCATGTGATGAAGTCCGATAAAGAGCTGGGGCTGTCCATATTTTGATTCCCGATTTCATCAAGGAGCTTCAGATTTTGATGGTCGACTTTCCACCTTTGATTCGTCGTATGTTTAATGGAAGGATTCGCCCACTTTTTTGCTCCCCCTGTCTGAAGAACAACATTAATGTTTGAAGATGAACCGGCATCCATCATTTCTTTAATATCATCGCTCGCCATTTGAAAATCGCTTTCCATATCAGACCCGATCATGTATACAAGAATGGTATAGTCGTCCTTTTTTTTGAATCCGGCTGCGGACGCCGGCTGGAAAAAAGCAAATGATAGAACAGAAATTACAATCCATTTCATCCATTTCATCATTATAATCTCCTTATTTAGTATTCGGTAAAATAAATAAGAGAGTAGTAGCCATCCTCATCAGGCTGATCGCTTTCAAAAGAATATCCAATGGATTGAAAGCATCTTAAACAAGCATGGTTATCCTCTTCAATTCCGGCAAACCACTTTTTAATCCGGCTCATTTCAGGCAATTGCACAGTCCTTTTTATGATCGCTTTACCATATCCTTTCGAACGCAAGAAAGGATCAACCAAAAGAGCAATATTCCCGGTGAAATCTTCCTCCACCTCGACCATCACCGCTCCAACAGGTTTTCCGCCTTGCAGAGCAGCCCATACCTGGTAGTTCTCATTTTCTTCGACGAAATCGTACCAATCGTGCAGCGGCATCATGCCTTCAAGGCGCTTTTGCACTTCTCCATCTTCAAACCAGGTTTGCAGCCATTCAATATCCTCTTTTTGAAATAAACGGAACTCATCGATTTTATTCACGGCTATTCTCCTTTATTAAACATACTTTTCAGCTTGCAAACGGTATAAGTTTGCGTATTGGGCTTGGTTTTTTATTAATTCATCGTGTGTTCCGGTCTCTGCGACTTTCCCTTTTTCCAAAAACACGATGTGGTCGGCAAAACGGGCTGTGCTCAACCGGTGAGAGACGATAATGACTGTTTTGCCTTGTGTAAGCCTGTTCAGTTTGTTGAATATTTCTTCTTCAATAAACACGTCCAGCGCAGATGACGGCTCGTCAAATATTAGAATATCTGCTGATTCGTCACGCATAAAAGCGCGTGATATGGCGACGCGCTGCCATTCGCCCCCGGATAGGTTTCTTCCGCCGAAGAGTCTGCCCAGCTCTGTTTCATAGCCGTTTTCAAGTTTATGAAGAAACAGGTCAACACCACCAAACATTGAAGCGCTTTCTATTTTTGATAAATCGCCGCAAGACGAGATGTCCCCCATTCCAATATTATGTTTAAGAGTCATTTCATACTTCAAAAAATCTTGAAAGACGGCTGTTGCATGAGAGCGGAAATGTTCAATGTCGTATGTTTTCAGCGGCATGCCGTTATAAAAAATGGCGCCCTGATTTGGATCAAAATAGCGCAAGAGCAATTTGATGAGCGTGCTTTTTCCCGACCCGTTCTCCCCTACGAGTACAGTCGTTTTATTCAATGGAATGTCAAGTTTTTCAATATCAAGAACCGTTTTGTCCCCGTCATAGGAAAACAATACATGATCAAATGCAAACCCCTCACTCTTCTGATCTGGAAGCATCGTTTCCCCGTTTTCCATGGAATTTTTGCTATGTAAAAAGGAATGTATGTTTCCTAAATGTCTTGTTTCTCTTGCTCCAATTGCAAAGGCCGCGAACATTTCATTGATTCCTTCGTTAAATTGAACGGCAGCCCCGATGAAGAGCAATAAATCTCCAACCGACACAGCGCCTTGAAGAGCTTGGCGCACGATGTAAATCAGAACGGCTCCGGTAGCCAAGGATTGTAAAACAGACCAAAAAAGCTGGTACAAAGCCAATTTTTTTTGATCGTTGGAAAGCGTATGAAGCAGCTTCATGGAAGTGTTTCTATAAGAAGTTTTAAAAAAAGGAACAAGGTTGTACATCTTGACTTCCCCGGCTGTTTCGGGAATGAGGGGAACACCCGCATAGTATTCTGCACGCCTTCTTAGATCCTGAACTTCTTTGCGCCCTTCAAAAGTGGCATTGTTTAATTTAGCCTCCCAATACAATTTAGGCACGGCCAAAATAAGAAACAGAATCGGCACCCATGGAGCAAACATTCCAATCATCAGGCTGCCGGCGGCAATCATTACAATCCCGCCCAACGTTTGGGAAACAATCGTCACCCACATTGTAACAAAATATTCATTATAGCGAATGATTTGAGTATTGGTATGAAAAGACGCATCTTCAAAGGCGGCGATATCGGGAATGGAAACCGCTTTTTTCATGAGCAGTTCGTCAAGGTATGCCTCCAGTTTTGCAGTAAGCAGCCTCTTTTGCATTTCCGCCACCGGCTGAAGAGCATCAACTATGAGCGTAAAACCAATGTAGGCTATAGCTGCCCAAACCAGTGTATTCCAAGAAGACAGTTCGAATGGCGATCGCGAAATCTCGTCGATCACTTCTGCGCTTAGCCATACAAGCAGCGGTCCAAGCAAAGCGTTCAGCAGCGTAATGAAAAACAGGATTGACGTCTTTAAAGGATCACAGCGCCAAAATAATGCTAAACCATAAAATATCAGGGAAGAAGTTTGAGGCAGTTTTTTTAAAAACAAATACATTTTCAGCAATGAACCTCATCCTTCCCTTGAAAAGATTGAGCCTGCAAACGAAACATTTTGTTGTACTCTCCATCTTGCTTCATAAGTTCTTCATGGCTTCCTTCTTCTATGATTTTTCCGTTTTTCAACACCAATATACGGTCTGCCATTTTCACCGTGCTGAACCGGTGGGAGATCATGATCACTGTTTTTCCCTCTGTGAAGCTGTGAAATTGCCGGAAAATTTCATACTCCGCCCGAATATCCAAAGATGCGGCTGGTTCATCCAATATGACGAGTCCGGCATCTTTCACAAACGATCTGGCTAAAGCGATCCGCTGCCATTGGCCTCCCGAAAAGTCCGTTCCGCCCCATTCAGGACCGATCATGGTATCCATTCCTTCGGGCAGATCGTTGATGACGTATTCGAGCTGGGCGGCCTGTGCTGCGCGGTGAAGCTTTTCTTCATCATTCAAAGCTTCTACATCACCTAGCCCTATATTATTTCGGAGCGACAATTCATACTTGCCGAATTCTTGAAACACAACCGACATTCTGCTTCTCAGCCCATGCAGGTCCATATCCCGAATGTTGATCCCATTAACCTTGATCTCGCCCTCATGATATTCATAAAAACGGCAAAGCAGTTTCATAAGCGTCGTTTTTCCCGAACCATTCGCTCCTACAATCGCAACTTTCTCACCCGGTGATATCGAAAAACTGACGCGATTCAGAACATATTCCGTACACCGGCCGTCAGATTCAGAGTGATGGTGCTCTCTCAAGTCTTCATCTTCCAAGTCATCGTATAAGTCAAAATCTTCGTCTTCCAATTCAGTGTCATACACTTGATGGCCGGCGGACATCTCTTGGAAAGGATATCGGAAGCTCACATCTTTGAATTCGACAGCCATTGCTCCCTTTGACGCAATGCGCTTGCCTTTTGAAGGAAGCGAGATATCTATTTTCGCGTTCATAAATAGAAAAAAGTCTCTCCCCATTCTCCAAATATCCATTGTATCCGCACCTTCTTTGGCTATATCCCTGAGGGCTGTTGATAATTGAAAGACCGCTCCTAAATACAAAGAAATATCACCTACTGAAAAGTGATTTGAACCCGATTGGGATAAAATCCAAAAATAGCCCAACCCTGTCCCGGCTCCTGATAAGAAACCTGTTAAAACAGACCAGCGTGAACTCCTGATTTGGATTTTTTTTAGCACAGAATATAAATTTTTAAAATTGGATTGATATAAATTTATAAAAAAATCTCCCAGCCCAAACAAGCGCACTTCTTTTGCAGATCGCCTGCTGAGCAGAATATGGCGGGTATACGCGGTCTTTCTTCTTACTGGAGCATATTCTTTGTTGTATTCCCACTCCATTTCATTATAATGATTATGCACAAATGCAAACGGCGCTGTTGACAACATGAGAATGACAGCCAGGACAGGAGACAAATAGGCTATCACCAAAACGACACCTGCCAAAGAAACAACTGCTGTCAGCAAGTTTGAGCTTATATTGATAAATTGAGTGGGAAGCCAAGTAGAACGATCCCGCAATGTCTCAAGGCGGTCCCTGTATTTCGGATCCTCAAAAAAACGCATGCCTGGAATACGTTCAAAAGCATCGATTAATAAACAGTTAACAGTCATCATAGATTTCTCCGCAAGCAGCGCCTTTACCCATTTTTCCAGAGACTTTACAGCACCGATCATCACCAAGCTGCATGCATAAACAACAGCCCATATTTCAGTATGGGTGAAGGCATCCTGTTCCACAATGCCGTCGATCATTTGTTTTGAAGCGTACAATTGCAGCAAAGGAGTTATGGCTTCGATCAAAATGAAGAAAATAATACTGATCAACAGCCACGGACCGGATTTCCACACCATTTTGCCGAGCAGCCTTCCAGTTTGAAGCGGCTCTTTGATATGCTTCATCTTCATTTTTTCACCTTTTGCGAGATTATTGATGTCATTGATATGAATACAATCTTGTTTTTTCCGTCATATTGACGGTTTCTATGTCAGCCAGGACCCGCGGTTTTTTCGGCCGGCTGCGTTCAAGAAGGTGCCGCTTCCCTTTACTTGCTTCCCTCAGCCAAATTTCTAAATCAATCACAGATCTCATGTATTGATAGCCCATTCCTAAATCATTATTCGGATCTTCGGAGCGGATAGCCATAGAAAGCAAGTGTTTCCACCACACATCCCGTTTAATAATTCCAAGTTCATCCACCAGCACGCGTTCCCCTGGCTCAAACAATTGAAGGATATGTCTTCTATCGTTCAAAAAGCTTTTTCTTGCCATATGGGCGTATGTCGTTTTAGTTGATCTGTTGTATACATATGAAGGCAAAATATCAGTAAACGATTTGCGAAGAAGCATTTTCGAACCTGCATAATTCTCCACACACCCTTTTAACACATCAAAATGCTGTTCAGGCGGTACAGAGAAGGAAAATTCAATCAGCCGCCGATCCAAAAAAGGGTGGTACGCCGGCAAACTCACACCGACAGAATCCATATATCTCGCCCTCGGCCATAAAAAATCAAAATGAAACCTTTTTCCCCAGGATGATAATTTTCGGCTTTTTCGATAGCGCAAATGATCTTCCCTATTAATCTCCCTTTCTCTCAGTTTATGTTCTTCAGTAAAATATTCTGGCAGCTCATACTCTGTATCTGACCAAAGCAAATCATAGTAGAGCTTTTCGCCAAGATAAGGGACAAAAGGTGCGATCCCATATCGAAACCCAAGCTTTATCATCTCTTTAGGGCGGCCGCCGGACCATTCCCGAAGCAGCCCGTTTGCCTCAGAAAAGCGTTTCTGGCGAATCAGGGAATCAATAACGGCCACTTCGCCGCTGAATATAAAATCTCCGCCCTCGCCTGTCAGAACAGATGATGCCCCAAACTCCTCGGCAATCACTGTAAATGTTTCATTGACAAGTGAATTGGCTCTCGGATCAGGACCGTCTACAAACCAAAGCGGATCGCGGCCAATTTCAGCGTTTGGAATCTTTGCTGTGCCATCTCCAAGAATGATCAAGCCAGGGATGTTCAAATCCTTCATCATATTTTTCACAAGTTCCCTGTCATGGCTTAATATCATATCGGGATCTGCAAATGAAATATTGACGGCCAAAAGCTGTTCCCTGCTTCCTCCCGAAATCGCGGCGGCAGTGACAGTAGCCGAATCTAATCCACCGCTTAATTCGATAATATGTTTTTGATCTTTCAAACGATCTGCAGTAACTTCCCGAAACAGTTCCCGAAAATGGGGAACAGCATCTTCAGTGAGATCCTTCTGTTTTAAAAGCTGCGGCATTCCCCAATAACTGTGCACCTTTACTGAACGTTGATCAAGAAAAGCGTAGGAAGCTGCCGGAACCTTGTATATCCCTTTAAAAAACGTGCGGTCTTCAAATCCATTCTCCCCCACAGCAAAACCCGAAGTTGGAAATGTTTTGCACACCTCTTCATCTATAACAAAAGGAATGTCAGGCACAAGCATAAGGATGCGCAGATCATTGGCTGCAAACCATTCCCCTTCAGGACCGATCCAATAATAAATCGGGCGAGTCGCGTATATATCAGTCGCCAAAACCAGACTCTCCAAGCTTTCATCCCACCAACACAGCGTGAATTCACCATGTGAGCGAGAAAGCAATTCAGCCTTGTCATCCTGTCTCAATGCAGTGCACAAAGCTTCATAGTGTTTAAAAAACATAGTGGTGCCATCTGATTTTGCATGAAGCTTTCCGCTTACCCATCCATCCAGGATGACCGGGTATGGAAGATTTGCTTGGTCAGAATGTTTAAGAATCGTTTCATCATATTGAATACATGCTTCAGCCATATTCATGTTTCCGCCGCATATCCAACGGACGTCTTCTGTCCTTCCCCATTGCTTTACAGAAGCAAACCACTTCTTCCATATATCAGTGTTTTCTCCTTGCATTCCGAACCAAAGCTTCATATTAGAGATAACACCCACCTTTCCGCATAATCTGTCATGTTATATGTCTGTAAAACTCTCAAGTCCTTATTTTTATTATTGGGATCGATGGAATCGCCGTTTTCCAGCTGCACCCATGCATGAGAAAACAGCTTGTCATCAATTTTTTTAACTCCAATTAATAAGTCGGCATTGCATCCATTACTAAATAAGATGGATTGAATGGTAAGTGCGATTGAAACGCATGAAGTGACAAGATGATCCGCTTCATCTAATGAATACAACTGTTTACCATGCTCCTGCAGGTCATGCGTATTTAAACGCGCGGCATTTCTCTGCTTTGCGCTTGCATACAGCGGGAACATATGAACTGCAATTTTTTCATAAGCCTCTTCAAATTCATGATTTAGCAACATCATGCGCACGAAAGCATGAACGGCTGTAAAATATTCGTGTTTTTTTTCTAAAGCCTTTTTGTCCATCAGCTTTTATCCTCTATTTTTATGAGCTGATTTTGTGTCAATTCTTGAATCGCCTCAATTAAAATGATTGATAGTTCTTCTTCCGTCTGATCGAATTCCGTTTTCCATTTTATAAGAATGTCTTTTGTGTCCTTCCGTTCATTTTGAATTTCTAACCAGAGCTCCTTTAATGCGCCCTCCAATCCGAAGTACTGCCCATTGTCCAGGTTCAGAACGATACATTCATTCTCCAAAACAGTAGTCGCCGTCTCTTGAATTCGTGTAATTTTCAAAGTACCCTCCTCCTAGTGTGTATGTTTCAGAGATATAAAATGAGAAGAGAGCCAATAAGCTCTCTTTACACACTGTCTTCTTCCTTTTTTCCTCCAAAAGGCTGTTTTTTAGGAGAAATAGACATGCCACTTCAGTATGTTAAAAATCCTGCGCACAAATTCTAGTCCCCCTAATTTTCCAATCGATTACAGAAACAGATTATCACAGGATCATACTTCATAAACCACAAAAAAGTACTGAAAACCGACAGAATCATTCAACTTTCTTAATGGGCGATTATTGCGGGATTTATTCGGAGGAGGAGCAAAATAAGAAAAGAGAGCCGGCGGCTCTCTTATTTATCAAGGAAACGATTGTATTATGAATAAAAGTCCTAGCATCCCCATCTCAAACCTTCTGTTTGATTAAATTAAGCATTTTCCCCTTTTTAACAGCGGAGTAGCGTGATGTTACTTTGAGTTTTTTGTATATCTTGCTTAAGTGATATTCAACGTTTCTCGTCGACATTTGCAAGTTTGCTGCAATTTCTTTATTTGTTTTTCCAGCTGCTACTTGCTGCAAAATATCCAGTTCGGTGTTTGTTAAATGCTCGTCCACGCTTAATTCGGAATCCAATCGCAGCTTTTTCAGAAGAGTATCGGGAAATAGAACAGCCCCTTTTAAACATAGAATGATACTTGAGACAATCATGCTGTCTGTATATGATTTATCAATAAACCCTTTCACTCCGGCTTCTATCAGCTTATTAAAATAAGCTTGAATCTCATCTCCTGCAAACATAATGATGATTTTAGCTTGAGGAACGATTTCCAAAGTTTTCAGTGATAATTCCAATCCATTCATTTGCGGCATATTTAAATCATAAAGAAAAATATCTATGCTTTGCCTCGAATTTTTTAAAAGGTCGAGAGCTTCATTACCTTTATGGCAAACGATCACATCCATATTGTATTTCTTCAGTATTTCCTTCATTCCTGAAGTCATCACCCTGTAGTCGTCTACTAGCAACACTCGAACCATCAGCAACACTCTCCTTAAGTCAATCTCCACGAATAAAAGCCGCAATAACAGCTCATGAACAGAATTGAAGAATCATGTCGGCTTTTTAGTATCTTTTTGTGGTTTTTACCACTTAATTCTATGATAGCATAAATATGTAATCAACTGGAAGTAATAAGGAGGTGATACTATGCGTAAACTTGAAATGACTAAAGTGAAAAACTATGGTGCATTTTTAGCAGTCACTCTTTCTAAAAAGAGCAAACCGGGTGACGGAAAATTCGGCCGAGGTGTAAAACGAGGATAAGAAAAGACTAGAAAGAGAGCTGTTCTTGGCTCTCTTTCCTTTTTGCATGAAACGATAGACAAAAAGAGTGCGGATTTTTAAGAAACCGCACTCTTTTAAAAACAGCCAATCCGCTTGTATTGAAACAAGACGGCTTAAGCTTTATTCAATTCAATTAATGTCCACTATGCTCAGAGTGTTGTTCACCCGGAGAGCCGCCTTCTGGGTTGTCTCCGTGATGGGTGTGAGCTGCGAAGATCCAAATAGAACCGGCTACAATCGCAATTCCAATAAATGCTGCAAACAGCGTGTTTCCGACTTGGATTGTGCCGCTGTCACTTTCAGTCATATGCATAAACATCAAGAGCTGCAATCCAGCCTGGATGATGGCAAAACCGAAAATAATCCACAGCTTCGCAGACATGCTTAAATCAGTGTAAATCACCCATAGGGCCAATAAGGTGAGCACAATGGACAACAAGAAACCGACAAGATGCTTCCAAGGAAAGTGGCTGTGTTCAGCCGATTGTTTTGTCGTCATTATACATTCACCAACCCTATCAAATAGACTCCGGTAAAGATGAAGATCCATACCACGTCTAAAAAGTGCCAATATAAGCTTGAAATAAACAATTTAGAAGAAGTTTGCGGTGTCAACCCGCGTTTTTTCGTCTGCAATAAAATACCGATGATCCAGAAGATACCGATCGACACGTGCAGTCCGTGTGTCCCGAGCAGGACGAAGAACGCAGACCAGAAAGCACTTGTTGATAATGTGGCACCTTCATGTACATAATGTGTGAACTCCATAATCTCGTAGCCAACAAAGCCTGCACCAAGCAGGAGTGTAATGATCATCCAGATCATCACACCTTTTAAGCTTCCCCGACGCATTTCATGTACGGCGATGCCGCATGTGAAACTGCTCGTTAGCAGCAGGAACGTCATGATTATAACGAGCTTGGCGTCAAACAGCTCTGCCGGCAATACGCCTCCGGCTGTTCTGTTATGAAGAACAGCGTAGGTCGAAAACAGCGTAGAGAATAACGCAATCTCTGCTCCAAGAAAGATCCAAAAGCCAAGGATGTTCAATCTTCCTGTTTCAGAGCGATATTCCATAGGAGCGTTTGAATTGCTATGTTCTGCATGTTCCATCAGTCACGCCTCCTTTACTTGGCATTCTTTCGTTCAGTCTCTTTTATTTCCTCAACACTTACATAGTAGCCGTCGTCATATTCAAATGAACGAAGAATCATACAGAGGAATACACCGATCAGACCGACGATTCCCATCCAATACCATTCAAAGACAAGTCCGAAACCTGCAAAGCCGAAGAACAGGGACATCATAAACGGACGTCCTGAATTGCTTGGCATATGAATCTTTTTAAATTGGCTTTCAGGATGAATATCGACTTTGTCTTCTTTCATTTGCCAGAAAGCGTCAAGCGATTTTACTTCAGGAAGAACCGCAAAGTTGTAATGCGGCGGAATCGCAGAAGACGTAGCCCATTCAAGCGTACGGCCTGCTCCCCAAGCATCACCGGTTTCCTCGCGTTTCGCATGACGGAAACTGTAGAAAATGTTGTAGCAAAGAACGATGAATCCAGCAGCCATCAGCAATGCGCCAAATGTCGCAACCATGTTCAATGCAGTCCAGCCGTCATCTGCTCCGTATGTGTAAATACGGCGCGGCATTCCCTGCAGCCCCAAGAAGTACATTGGGAAGAAACAGATGTTAAAGCCTGTCATAAACAGCCAGAAGAACCATTTTCCGATCCGTTCGTTCAATTTATGGCCGAACATTTTCGGATACCAGAAAATCAGTCCGGCAAAGCACGCAAACACAGTACCCGCAATCAGCACATAGTGAAAGTGTGATACGAGGAAGTATGTGTTGTGATATTGATAGTCCGCAGCAGCCATCGCCAGCATGACGCCCGTAACCCCGCCGATAACGAAGTTAGGAATAAATGCAAGCGACCACAGCATCGGAGTTGTAATTTTGATTCTGCCTCGATGCAGCGTCAACAGCCAGTTAAATATTTTAACCCCGGTCGGCACCGATATCGCCATCGTCGTAATCGAGAAAAACGAGTTGACCGCAGCGCTGTTGCCCATTGTGAAAAAGTGGTGCAGCCAAACAAGAAAGCTGAGAAGCGAAATGGCCACAATGGAATAGACCATTGCTTTGTAGCCGAACAGCTGTTTTCTTGCAAAAGTCGAAATAATTTCTGAAAAAATACCGAAAGCCGGTAAAATAACGATGTAAACTTCAGGATGCCCCCAAATCCAGAACAGGTTCGCCCAAAGCATCGGCATACCGCCGTTTGCCAAAGTGAAAAAGGCTGTTCCGAACAAGCGGTCAAATGTCATCAGCGCCAAGGCCACTGTCAGTACAGGGAAGGCGAAAATGATAATCAGACAAGTGATCAGCGTTGTCCATGTGAACATCGGCATCCGCCAAAGCGTCATGCCTTTTGTGCGCATTTTCAAGATGGTGACCATGAAGTTGATCCCGGTAAGCAGCGTACCGATACCTGCGATCTGAAGACCGAGCAAGTAATAGTTCTGCCCCGGTCCGGGACTCAGCTCATTGCCTGCCAAAGGCATGTAGGCTGTCCACCCTGCACTCGGTGATCCCCCGATCACGAAAGAAATATTAAACAGCATCGCTCCGACCATGAAGGTCCAGAAGCTCAAGTTGTTCAAATACGGAAATGCAACATCGCGCGCACCGATTTGAAGAGGTATGACAACGTTCATTAAACCAATAAGAAACGGCATCGCCATGAAAATGATCATGATCGTACCGTGTGTTGTAAATACTTCATTATAGTGATTTGAATCTAAAAAACTGTTATCAGGAAGCGTGAGCTGGGCACGCATCATTAATCCATCGACACCGCCGCGGAAAAACATAATCACTGCGGCAATAAGGTACATGATTCCTAAACGCTTGTGGTCGACGGTGGTAATCCATTCTTTCCAAAGCCATTTCCACTTTTTAAAATATGTCAACACAAATACGATTGCAATGGATGTAAGTAAAATGGAAATCTGTGCTCCGAGAATTAATGGATCACCCGTAATTATGAATTCGTCCCATTTCAAATTCATGCAAGCTTCCTCCTTTCCTAGTGGGAATCGTGGTCTTTAGATTGATCAGATTGTTTTTGATTGTCGTTTGCCTTCACATTTCCAAACGGATCTGATTTTGAATGCGGTGATACTGGTTTATAACCTAATCTTTCGCGGGCTTTAATGGCATATTCCGCATCATTTCCGTGATTGACGTATTTCAGATGCGTAGATGAGAACGTCATTTCATCCGCATGCTGAGGAAGCATCAGTTCATCGTACTGGCTCTTCGTCAGCTTAGGAGCTTCTTTCTGTGTTTTCTTCACCCAATCATTAAAGTCGCTTTGAGATACCGCTTTAACATCAAATGTTTGTTCCGCAAAGCCTTCGCCTGTGAAGTTTGCATTGCGGCCTTTATATGTTCCTTCATGATCCGCCTGGAGATATTGCTCCATTTCCATTCCGGACATCGCATATTTCTGTCCGCCAAGCTGCGGAATCCATAGGGATGCCATTGAATCAGCAGATGCAATTTTAAACAAGATCGGTCTGTCTGTCGGGATGTTCAGGTAGTTGACCGTTTCGATATCCTGCTCAGGATAGCTGAATACCCATTTCCAATCGACAGATGTAGCGTAAACAACCAAAGGTTCCTTATCCTTTGATGCTTTTGGAGCCTCTTCTAGAGAATAAATTGTTTGCACTGTTGGTACAGACAGCGCAATAACAATTAAAATTGGAACCACTGTCCAGACAATTTCTAAAAACGTATTGCCTTCTACTTCCGGTTTGTAAGGAGACTTTCTGTCTTTACGTTCACGGTATTTAACGATCATCACAGTAAAAAGGACAAAAACGACCGCTACGATAAACAGCATAAATCCAATCGATAATAAAATAAGATCTCTTTGCTGTGAAGCAACCGGCCCTTTAGGATCTAATACCGCAATTTGACTGCAGCCGCCCAATAAAAATACGGATGAAAGCAGTCCAAGCAGAATCAGTGGTTTGAATGCTCTGAACAAGAGGATCACCATCCTTCCTTAATGATGTATAAAATTTGGTCAGAATATCTAAGATAAAAGGATTCTGAAAAACTTTTTCTTCTACCTTGCTATGCTATCAAAATCTTCACCAATTAGCCTTATTTTTTTCGAAAGTTCACCCTTTTTTCACCCAAATGTCATAAAATCGTCAAATTTTATTCATATTAATATGAATAACGAAGGGAATTCACTGGTAATTTCTTAGTTCTTTTTACACACAAAGTAAGAACTGACAATACCCTCCCAATCAAAAAATCTGTCAAATTTAGGTTTACCACAATAAAAAACATTGGTCAATCATTAATTTAACATTGTTAAATTTTTCTTCGGTTAATTACTGTCTGTCTTCCCTTATGACAATTCCCGTATGCCAAGCGGCGTTAAACTTCAAAAAACGAAAAATCCCCATAAAAAAAAGCTTTCAAAATCAGAAAGCTCTCAGATTGTTGACAAAATCCTAAAACGGTTTAAGGTTTTAGGATTTTGTCAACCTTTCAGCGTGATTGAAAACCTTTGCATTCTAGGAAGGCCGAGCATCGGAGCAGAGCGAATGTTGGAATTCGTGAGCTCCGACGCGCAGGCCTGACAACGAATGCGAGGGTTTGTCGACACGTTGAGAGCTTTCAAAATCAGAAAGCTCTTTTTGCAGTCGTTCGTTCCACTTTATTTTTTTATGACTGATAACCGTCAGGGTGTTCTTTAAACCAATTCCATGCGCTTTCAATGATCGTTTCCAAGTCATTGTATTTCGGTTTCCAGCCGAGCTCATGCATCGCTTTTTCAGATGAGGCGATAAGCTGTGCCGGGTCTCCAGCACGCCGTTCGGCCATCTCAGCAGGAATAGGGCGGCCAGTTACTTGACGGGCTGTCTCAACGACTTCTTTCACTGAAAAGCCTGTCCCGTTTCCAAGATTGTAAACAGCGCTTTCTCCTCCATCTCTGAGTCTTTCTACAGCAAGGATGTGCGCATCGACCAAATCCATCACATGGATATAATCTCTGATACACGTACCATCAGGAGTCGGATAATCATCTCCAAAAATCATGATTTTGTCACGTTTGCCGAGTGCAGTCTGCAGAATGATCGGAATCAGATGTGTTTCAGGCTGATGATCTTCGCCAATCAGACCCTTTACATGTGCTCCGGCTACATTAAAATAGCGCAGCACGACATGGCGGATGCCATACGCTTTTTCCGACCATTTCAACATTTTTTCAATTGCAAGTTTTGTTTCTCCATACGGATTTGTCGGGTTTGCCACATCTGTTTCCATAATAGGAACACGGTCAGGCTCCCCGTATGTAGCCGCTGTTGACGAGAAAACGATTTGCTTCACATCAAATTCCCTCATCACCTTTAATAGGCAGACAGCGCCATAAACATTGTTATCATAATATTTAAGAGGATCTGTTACACTTTCCCCGACCAATGAATCGGCAGCGAAATGCATGACCGCTTCGATCGTGTTTTCCTGAAACACTTTCCTTAGGAATGTTTCATCCCGTAAATCTCCTTTATAAAAAGATGCCCCGGACAGAGCCGCCTCCTCATGTCCTGTTTGCAGATTATCAATAATAACGACTTCTTCATCACGGCTTAACAGCTCTGCCACAGTATGGCTGCCGATATAACCCGCGCCCCCGCACACTAAAATAGCCAATTCATTTCTCTCCCTTCACCGATGCCAGATATATGGCATCATGCTCCACATTCCATTTTTCTGCCCATATGATTCTTTCTGCAACAGATCAACCATTTCAATATACAGCGGATTCCATTGCAGCAAATTTTAGGATTCATTCATCAGGCGATTTTATTTTACCATCTTCCAGCTTTTTCAGCTTGTATTGTCAAAATATTTTCATAAAACCAACAAAGAGAACGCAAACTCTTTTCACAATCCCAATTTGTTCCTCTCTTAGAATAGTTCGGATTTTCCATTATATCAAAGGTTTTTTGCCAGCGAAACGAGCCGAAAATCGTCCAAATTCTATACTTTTCTCACTGCTTTTGAAAACAAAGTTCTTTTTTTCCACTTAATAAACATTTTAATAGTATGATCGGATTATCCGTCTTTAACCCACTCTTTAAATAAGTATAAAGAACCCCGTCGCCCATCTCCTTGTTTTTCTCCCCTAATCCCTTGAAGATACTGCTTTTTCCGTCTCTAAATTTGTTCTTTTCAACTCTATTTTCTCTATTGTTTTTTGAAAATTCAAAGGATACTCGGCTGTAATTGAGAAATTCTTAATAGGGAAAAGTAATCATTTTTATTTGAATACTATCCAGTCAGTAATTGATTGTTTATTATTATAAGTAAGAATCTAAGATTTTTTGGTTTTTTTAGTCAGTTATTTAGGGAATAGGTAGGTTGAATCAACCTGCTTATGTGAACTTTTTATGAAATTTGTCATTGTTTTCATACGTGTTGTTTTATAACTTTAATACATCTCAAGGCAAAAACAGTTTTTCTTCCTTGAGATGAACAACGTCTTATCATATTGGAGGAATCTATGAATACTCAAACGAAACACAAGCTGGACAAAGATTGGGTGATTTTGATGAAGGAGGCGAAAAAAATGGGGCTGCATGTTGAAGATATAAAGGATTTTCTTCGCGCTCAGTCCAAACGCAAAGATGCTGACAGACAGCTAAGACAGTAGGGCTTACAAGGCATCGACCATTCATTCATAAAACAGGCGGTTCTGTTGAATCTTGAAGTTTCAAGACGATCCAGCCGGCTGTTTTCAAAGAGTGTTTAAAAAATTGATAATGACGTATGTTTTCAGGTGCAGGATACGGCCTGTGTATAGATTCTATCTGCTCCCTGAACGGTTTTCGCATGATGTTTGAGAGAGCAGCTTATCCTTTGCCATTTTACATAAACAATCCTTTAGGGCATTGACGGGATGCCTTTATATAGCGCTTGCAAGGTACTCACTGTCAATGCTGATTCCGGCTGTTTTGATAAATGTATAGCCTGGGGACCGCTTCCCATTCCCGCCGGCAGAGTCGGTTTAATCTGGACGATCCGCAATACTTTTCATTCTCCCATCCTCATAGGTATCATCCTTCTTTCTTATATACATTTTTCCGGTTCATATTCTTCGTTTTTGCAACCGTATTGCCGAGCAAATTCACTATCTTTTCATTTTCAGCATTTAATAATCGAATTTTCCGATGTTAAAAATCTAAATTATCAATTTTACTGATCGATAATCCTCATTATAAACTGATATTGAATCATTACAAACAGGAGGCAGGATCATGATGGGGATTGCAGTTATATGCGGAAGCTCACGAAAAAACGGTAATACAGAAGCGCTTGCGGATCAATTAATAGACGGACTTGGTGCAGATAAAATCTGTTTGCGCGATTTCCATGTCCGGCCGGTATCTGACTTCCGGCACAGCGAAACACGTCCGTATTATCCCGATGATGACTACAGGGATCTGTTAAGCCGGGTCGCGGAAAAAGACATCATCATTTTTGCCACTCCAATCTATTGGTACGGCATGTCAGGACTGATGAAAAATTTTATTGACCGTTGGTCCCAAACCTTAATTGAAAAAGGGAGAGATGATTTTAAACAGCAAATGTCGCGGAAAACAGGATATGTCATCGCAGTGGGTGATGACGAGCCGCATATTAAAGGGCTGCCGCTCATTCAGCAGTTTCAATATATATTTGATTTTATGAACATGACATTCGGCGGTTATATGATCGGCAAAGGAAATCAGCCCGGCAGTATTTTGAACGACTCCTCTGCACTTTTTTCCGTAAATGAACTGAGGCAAAAACTAGCGGCATATGAAAAGAGGCGAAAAGTATGACAAAAGAAAAAGCGGACAGCCGGTACGCGCTATGGAGAAAATATTTTTTGGAGATTGTCAGGTCTTTCATCTTATATAAATAAGCGGCATATGAAATTTGAAGAATAAAACCGGAGCTTGTTACATACCTTTGTTGTATCTTTTCAGACAAATATAAGGAGGGACGAAAAACAAATGAATAAAAATGAAATAGATTACAGCAAGGCTGCAGCATCTCCGGCGTTCCAGCAGCTGTTGAAACGAAAGCGCGCTTTTATTGTGCCGATGACGGTGTTCTTTCTGCTCTTTTACTTCCTTCTGCCGATTATGACATCCTATTTCACATTCTTGAATCAGCCGGCGGCCGGTGCTATTTCATGGGCATGGCTCTTCGCGGTTGCTCAATTTGTCATGACGTGGACGCTCTGTATTCTCTATACTAAAAAAGCCGATCAATTCGACCGGATGGCAAACGACTTCAAAAAGGAAAATTGGAGGGGTTGAATCATGAGTGCCACAGCCTTTATTCTGTTTCTTGCCATTGTAGCCCTCACGCTCGTCATTACGTACTTCGCAGCAAGGCGGACAAAAACGGCCAATGAGTTTTATACAGCAGGAGGAGGGCTTACCGGCCTTCAAAACGGACTGGCTATTGCGGGAGATTACATGTCAGCGGCTTCTTTTTTAGGAATTGCGGGGATGATCGCTTTGAACGGCTTTGACGGTTTTTTTTACAGCATCGGTTTTCTCGTGGCATATTTAGTCGTTCTTTATATTGTGGCCGAGCCGCTCAGAAATCTTGGAAAATTTACGATGGCTGATATGATCGCCTCTCGTTTTAAGCAAAAGAAGATTCGCGGAGTCGCGGCATTAAACACCATTACCATTTCAACGTTCTATATGATCGCTCAGCTCGTCGGCGCCGGGGCGCTGATTAAACTTCTGCTTGGCATCGACTATACGCTGGCCGTTTGTATCGTCGGCGTTTTAATGACCATCTACGTCGTATTCGGAGGGATGATCGCTACGAGCTGGGTGCAGATCATTAAAGCCGTTCTCTTAATGGCAGGAACGCTTATCATATCAATACTGGTTTTTTCCAAATTCGGATTCAGCCTCACAAACATGTTCGAGCAAATGAAAACGGCCACTCCTCTTGGTGCAGACTTCTTAAACCCGGGCAACAAATACAAGGTTCCTCTTGAAACGCTTTCACTTAATTTGGCACTTGTCCTCGGGACGGCAGGGCTTCCCCACATCCTCATCCGGTTTTATACGGTGAAAGATGCCAAAACCGCAAGGAAATCGGTTGTTTCTGCTACATGGATTATCGGTATATTTTATATTATGACGGTGTTTCTCGGTTTTGGCGCTGCCGCATTTGTCGGTTTTGAAAACATTTTAGCTGCGGATCAGGCGGGGAATATGGCTGCGCCGCTGCTGGCTCAGGCACTTGGAGGAGATTTCTTGTTCGCCTTTGTCTCAGCGATCGCCTTCGCTACGATTTTGGCAGTTGTTACTGGACTTGTGCTGTCTGCGGCTTCCGCCTTTGCTCACGATATTTACAGTCAGATTATCAGAAAAGGAGCGGCGACAGAAAAAGAGCAGATGATCGCTGCAAGATGGGCTTCCATTGGTGTATCCGTGCTTTCGATCCTGCTCGCTGTCTTCGCCCAGTCGCTGAATGTCGCGTTTCTTGTGTCTCTGGCATTCGCGGTGGCGGCAAGCGCCAATCTTCCGCTTATTATTTTCACTGTATTCTGGAAGAGATTTAATGCAGCCGGGGCTCTGACAGGAAGTCTGATCGGGCTTCTGAGCGCTTTGATTCTTGTCTCCATCAGTCCGAGTGTTTGGGATCCGGCCGGAAATGCCATCTTTATCGGAGAACCGCTGATTCCAATTTCAAATCCGGGCATCATCTCGATTCCGCTCGGCTTTTTAGGAGCGTATCTCGGAACCGTCTTATCTTCAAAAACCCCGGATAAGGATGCATTTGCAGAGATTCAAGTGAAAGCGCACACAGGCATCCATATGGATCAATCTTAAAACATCGAGCCTGAAAACTAAAAACTTATGGGCCGCGCCTGCCCATAAGTTTTTGTCTATTTACGAAAGCACGCAAGCCGCTCATTCAATGGTTTCGTCTGCCGGTAGACATCTTTGTATATTTGAAACAAGTCTTGATATTGCCTGCTGATTTCCGGACGGGGGAAGAATGACTCCTTAGTATGAACAAATTGTCCGGCACAATCTTCAAGGGTCGGAAACCAGCGGCAGCCGACCGCAGCAAGCATTGCTGCACCGAAAGCCGGGCCTTGTTCACTTGTCAGCCTGACAATCTCGGCATTAAACGTGTCAGCTTGGATTTGCAGCCATTTTTCACTTTTTGCACCTCCGCCGATTGAAATGACACGGTCGATTTTTTTTCCGCCGGCGCGAAATTGTTCAATGCTCTCATGAAGAGAAAATGTGATGCCCTCAATAACTGCTCTAATAAAGTCTGCCCTCGTATGGGAGCTGTCCATCCCGATGAAGCTGGCGCGGATATCGGCGTCAGCGTGAGGGGTTCTTTCTCCGGAAAGATACGGGGTAAACAGCAGCCCCCTTGCTCCTGGTTTAGAACGGTCCATTTCGCTGATTAATGAATCAAATGAATACTGATCAGCGAATACATCCTTAAACCAGCTGAAGCTGCGTCCGGCTGAAAGCGTCACACCCATTGAATAATACGACCCAAAAGCAGCGTGGTTAAAAAAGTGGATATTCCCTCTAAACTCTTGTTCAGGGTCTGTTTCATAGGTGAGAACGACACCTGACGTACCGATGCTGCACAGGGCGGTGCCTTCCCTTAAAATCCCGGCGCCAACCGCTCCGCATGCATTGTCCGCCCCTCCGGCGAACACCTTGACATCGGTCGACAGCCCGGTTTCCGCCGCAAATTCTGCTGTGAGACCGCCGACACAGGCGCCTGATTCGACTAATTCGGGGCAAATTGACTCCGGTATTCCCAGCCGTCTGCATATTTCTCCGCTCCAGTTTTTGTGCTTTACATCAAGCAGAAGCGTGCCCGCCGCATCCGAGTACTCGCTGTGAAGACATCCCGTCATGGTGTATCTGACATAATCTTTAGGAAGCAAAAAGACTGCCGTCTTTTCAAACAGCTCTTTTTCATGCTCCTTCACCCACAGGAGCTTCGGAAGGGTGAATCCTTCCAGCGCCGGATTTTTTACAAGCTCAAGAAGGCGCGCCTCCCCGATTACTCCGTTAATCTGCCGGCATTGATCAGCTGTCCGGGTATCATTCCATAAGACGGCATTTCGCAATACTTCTCCTTCGCGGTTTAAAAGGACCAGCCCATGCATCTGTCCTGAAAAACTGATGCCTTTGATCTGAGCTGCCTCAACACGGGCATTCTCGATCAATTCCTTTATGGCTACTTTCGTTTTCTCCGCCCATTCTCTTGGGTCCTGTTCAGAATAACCCGAATGCGGCTGTATGATCGAAAACGGCTTAGAGGCTTCCCCGCACATTTCTCCGTGCTGGTTGACAAGTATGACTTTGACCGCGCTTGTGCCAAGGTCAGCCCCGATCACATATTCCACTGCTGTTTCTCCTTTCTAGCCGGTGACTCGCGCAAAACATTTAATAAATAGCGGTTGACTGTCGCTTTAAGATTTTCCTGACGGCCGGATCGGTTTTCAATATGGTCATTTTCAAGCGCGTAAGCGGCAAGTTTTTTCAGATCGGTCCGCCCTTCTGCAATTTCGAGACCAATGCCTTTCGTATAGCTTTTGTAGCGCTCATCTATCATCCGTTCGAGCGCTTTGTCCTCCAAAAGCCGATAGGCGACCTTTAAGCCGACCGCATACGTATCCATTCCGGCGATATGCCCGAGAAATAAATCTTCGTCCGCAAATGAGGCCCGCCTCGCTTTGGCGTCAAAATTGATGCCGCCTGTTTTAAAGCCGCCCGCTTTCAGAATTTCATACATAGCCAAAACCGCGGAATACAGATCTGTCGGGAACTCATCTGTATCCCAGCCCAGCAGCAAATCCCCCTGATTCGCATCAATAGAACCGAGCACATCGTGAAGGGCAGCCACCCGGAGCTCATGCTCAAACGTATGCCCTGCCAAAGTCGCGTGATTCGCTTCCAGATTCAGTTTGAAATGATCTTTTAGTCCATATGTTTCTAGAAAAGCAATCGATGTCGCCGCATCAAAATCATATTGATGCTTTGTCGGCTCTTTCGGCTTGGGCTCGATTAAAAATTGGCCGTCAAAACCGATTTCTTCGGCATAATCAACCGCCATCCTGTAGAAGGCCGCCAAATGATCAAGCTCAAGCTTCATATTTGTATTCAACAATGTTTCATAGCCTTCTCTGCCGCCCCAGAACACATAATTTTCCGCTCCGAGCTCTTTGGCGATTTCCAATCCTTTTTTCACCTTTGCTGCTGCATGGGCATAAACATCAGCATTGCAGGAGGTTGCCGCACCATGGACATATCTCGGATGTGTAAACATATTGGCTGTATTCCATAATAATTTCACACCGCTTGTCTCCATCATTTCTTTTAAAAATGACGCCATTTTATCTAAATAAAGAAACGTTTCCCGCAATGTATCGCCTTCCTGCACGATATCAACATCATGAAAACAAAAATAAGGAACGCCGAGCTTTTCAAAAAATTCAAAAGCCGCTTCTGCACGGGCTTTCGCTTTATCCAAAGGCTGTGTCAGCCGATTCCACGAACGGCTCATCGTTCCGTCGCCGAAAGGATCTTTCCCGTCGGCATCAAACGTATGCCAATACGCAACAGCAAAACGGAGGTGTTCCTTCATCGCCTTGCCGCCGATATATTCTTCCGGGTTGTAATATTTATACGCGTAAGGATTTTCCGAATCTGCGCCTTCATACTTGACCTTTCCCACTTCGTTAAAAAACATTTTCGATCTCCTCCTCATGTTTTCTTGAAAAAATACTCACAGAGATACATCAGCGGCAAGTTTGTTTAACCATTAAACTAACTTTCCTATATTTATTTTACAAGATCAATTAAACGCTTTCAATTGGAAATGCTAGAAAAATTTTGTTTTTACATTTTGTTATAATATAATAAAATGACAGATTCATAACACGCAAAAGAGAGTGATTGCCATTGAATACCGCGGACCAAGCCCTTGTAAAGAAAATGAATAAAGCGCTTATCCTTGAGCAGATTATTGCAAACGCCCCCATCTCAAGGGCAAAGCTTTCAGAAATAACGGGATTAAATAAATCGACCGTTTCTTCCCAGGTGTCTTCCCTGCTTCAAAAGGAAATGATTTTCGAAACCGGCCGCGGTGAATCGAGCGGCGGCAGACGGCCTGTCATGCTGAAATTCAATCGCAAAGCGGGCTATGCGGTCGGCGTTGATATTGGGACGAATTATATGATCGTCGTTTTAACCGACCTTGAAGGCAACATTATTGAACATGATGAACGCGATCTTGATGAAGAAGATATTCCGGCCACAGAACAGGCATTAATCGAACTCGTTGGACTTGCCATCGAGAAAATGCCGCCCTCCCCCTATGGCTTGGCAGGGATTGGCGTGTGTGTGCCGGGCTTGGTTGACAACGCCCAGCAAGTGGTGTTCACGCCAAATAAGCCGATTCATCTGATTGATTTGAAAAACCTGCTTGAAGAAAAATTCAATGTTCCGATTTTTATTGAAAACGAAGCAAACGCCGGAGCTCTCGGCGAAAAGGAGTATGGTGATGCCAGACATTTGGAGCATGCGGTTTTTGTAAGCATCAATGCCGGCATCGGTTTGGGGATATTGATGAACGGCAAGCTTTTCAGAGGTGTCGAGGGGTTTTCAGGCGAAGCGGGGCACATGTCGATTGATTTTAATGGCCCGGCATGCCGCTGCGGAAATAAAGGATGCTGGGAGCTTTACGCATCAGAAAAAGCCATTTTTTCTTCATTCCTTTCAAATACAGAGGTGCCATTGCATCAAATCGTAAAAGAACTAGCCGACCGCGATGACCCAAACATGCTTAAAACGTTTGAAACATTTGGATTCTATATCGGCGTGGGGCTGCTCAACATCATTAAAACGCTGAATCCCGGCACGATTATTTTGCGCAATACGATTGTGGAATCTTATCCGATGATCGTCGACTCCATTAAGAAAACCATCTCCTCAAGAAGCGCAAAAGAAGCGCTGACCGATTATCAGTTGAAAATTTCCTCACTTGGCCGCATTGCCTCCTCGCTCGGCGTTTCACGCATTGTGATCGAGCGCTTTCTCGAACAGTTTATGAATGAGATGGTTTGACGAAGAGCTGCCTCCTATAAAAAACGCAACCCCCAACTAGGAAGTTGCGTTTTTTTTGATATCCTGCACCTTCATATAGAACGCGCCGGCCGCCTGTTTTGGATCAGAGGCCTTGCTGATGGCGCTGATGATGCTGATGCCGTCAGCTCCTGCTTCTATAACGGGAGCGCAGTTTTTGATCGTAATCCCGCCGATGCCGACTGCGGGGATATCGATGCCTTGTCTGCGCATCTCTTTGATCAATGCGACGCCTTGAACGGCTTTTGCATCGCGCTTCGTTTCTGTAGGATAAATCGGTCCCGCGCCGATATAATCGGCACCATCCTTTTCTGCTTTTATGACTTCTTCAAGGGTATGGGCGGACACGCCGAGAATTTTGTCACCGATTTTGGCGCGGACGTCAGCGGCCTTTTCATCATCCTGGCCGATGTGCACACCGTCGGCATTAAGCTCAAGGGCAAGCTCGACGTCATCATTGATGATAAATGGAACGCGGGCCTCCCGGCAAAGAGCCTGCACCTTTTGAGCGAATGCCTTTTGATCTCCGACTTGCAGCGCCCCTTCCCCTTTTTCACGTAATTGAAAAAGGGATACTCCGCCTTTTAAAGCGGAATCAATCACTGTTAAAGGGTCTCCGTCGGTATTATTCGAACCCATAATAAAATATACGGATAACAGATCTTTCATTGTCTGCTTCGCAACCCGCGTCATACTACTCCACCTCTCTGACAATGCCGCGCTGTTTAATGTCATCAGCATTCACAGCAGCAAGCTGATTTAAAAATTCCACCTGAAAGCTTCCAGGTCCTTGATTTGCGGTTTTTTCCGCAGCCAGTTCCGCCGCCAAGCCATAAAAAGCGGCAGCTGATACAGCAGCTTTGCAATAATCTTTTTGAACGGCACAATACGCACCTATGACAGAAGTAAACAGACACCCGGTCCCTGTCACTTTCGTTAACAGCTCATGGCCATTCCCTATGGTATAAGCGCTTGTCCCATCAGTCACAACATCTTCAGCTCCTGTAATGACAACGACAGTATTCCAGGCTTTTGCCGCTTTTTTTGCCAGCTCCATCCGGTCGCCGCTTCCTTCTCCGGCGTCCACCCCTTTAATGGCCCAGTCTTCACCGAGCGTGTTGGCGATTTCGGCGGCATTGCCTCTGACGACAGAAACCTTTACCTTGCGCATGATCCGCTGGGCCGATGCCGTTCGAAAAGACGTCGCCCCCGCCCCGACAGGATCGAGAATGACGGGAACCCCATGCTCGTTTGCAGATTGCCCTGCAATTATCATCGATTCTACAGACTCAAGGCTGAGCGTGCCAATATTAAGCACTAGAGCTCCGGCGATTTTTGCCATTTCGGCCGCCTCTTCCCTCGCATAAGCCATCACCGGAGATGCGCCGAGAGACAGCAAACCGTTTGCTGTAAAGTTTGTCACGACATTGTTGGTCATGTTGTGAACGAGCGGTTTTTGTTTTCTGACCTCTTCAATTCCTGTTGCGGCATCTTGTTGATTCATTTTGCCTCATCCCTTTCTGGTTTTGAATTCGCACTCCATATATACGATTTTGTATGATCAATCCAAGCCCTGGCCGCAAATGAAAGATAGCGGTCTTTTCTCCAGATAACAGCGATATGCCATGGGATGGAGGGTCTGACTAAGGGGATGATTTTCACCCTTTCCGGATCAAGATCCCGACAGATTCTTTCCGGCAGAAGACCGATGCCGAGATTTGCCGAGACCATTTCACTGATAAAATCCCATTGTGACGTCTCATAAATCACATTCGGCTGAAATCCCGCTTTCAAACATGACGTAATGATCCGTTCATGGAGAACAAAGTCTTCCCGAAAAAAAATAAACGGTTCTTCGCTCAATTGCTTCAGCTCAATTTCTTCCGCATCACTGAAGCGGTGTGAAGGATGAACGACAAGCATTAAATTTTCTTTTACGATCGTAAAGGAATGAAATATTTCTTCTTTTGCCGGCAGGACAACAACTCCGATATCAAGCGATCCGTCTTCTACACCCTCCTGCACTTTCACAGATCCGTGCTCAACAAGCTGAAAGGTGACATTAGGATATTTGTCTCTGAAATCCCCTATCACTTTCGGGAAAAAACCGGAGCCGATCATAGGCGGCAAACCGATTCGAACATGTCCTTTTTTCACGTCCATTAAATCATTCAGCTCTGAAGTCAGATTTTGAAACGACTTGGTAATCTCCTGGGCCTGCACATACATGCTTTGTCCGGCATCAGTCAGCTCGATCTGCCGCCCGCGCCGGTAAAACAGCTCAATCCCCAGCTCTTCTTCAAGATTTTTAATCATCTTCGAAATCGTCGGCTGTGATATGTATAATGACTGGGCCGCTTTTGTAAAGCTTTTCAGACGGGCAACCTCCAAAAAATAGGTTAGGTGACGTATGTCCATTTGTTTGACATCCTTTCAGAGCTTTTCATATATCATATTTGCTGTTTACCCTCATATTTTAAACCAAATTTAAAATTTTCTGCACCCCAACCTTTTTTCAGGGCCCGAAAAAAAGCTGCCGGCAAATTGCCGGCAGCACTTATTTTCTGGCGATTGCTTCATCTTGTTCCTTCAATGTATCCACATTCGACCGGGTGTCTTCAATATTTTTATGAACGGCTTCTTTGTACTGTTTGACCATGTCGCGAATGGTGTCTTCGCGTTCAAGCCATTTTTTTGTAAAGTCAAGGTTGTTTTGGCCAAGAGACCCGGCTGAAGGTCCTTTTAAGGAAACAGAGTCAAGCGCGCTTTTTACCTGGTCCAGCTGCTTCATGACCGCTGCATGGTTCAGTTTAATCGTTTTACTCATTTCAACCACCCTTTTAAACCATTAATTGTGCTGTGCAGAGCATCGACGGCTTCTTCTCCTTTTTCCAGCAGAAAGTCCGCCCGGTCCGCCGACCAGCTTGCAGCTTCAACCGCTCCTTTTTCAGCGTCTAAAGCAAATATCTTTAAATCGATTTTATGAATATACCTCTCATAATCATCGTTAAAAATTCTGTACATGACGGTGTGCGCTTCATCACGTGCTTCATTAAAATCGGCTGCCCGGCTTCCGGTCCAAGATTTTTCAAGACTCGGACGTAAAATCTGTCGGATTTCTTCAATGCCGAGATTTTGTTCCCTTTCAACATCCCGTTTTGCCCGTTCCAGCCTTGAAATTTGTTCTTCCAGCTCCGCCGCTTTATGCGAGAGTACGCCGTGTATTTTTTGCAGCGTGCTTGAGTAGTCCATTCATTGTCACCTCTGAAATTGCAGTATGATTTACATTGGTTTTTTCCTGTCAAATCACGCTTCAGTTGCCATTCATAGATTCACATCTTTTACTAGACTTGCGCACATTTCCAATATTTATAGTTTAAGTCGAAAAGCATGGATGTTGAATAGGCTTTAAATACTGTTTTTAGGGCATTATACACAGCTGCTAACCTTTACGACTGAGGTTTTTAAGAATATACGCCCGGTCTTTTCGAATTAACCACAGGGCCTTCTCTCCTCGACCAAGTCCAAAGACACGGGAACGAGGCGGTTTGATTGTCACAAAAATCAGCCAATCTATTCCGAATGACAGTTTCTAATTTTAGTAAATAAACTGTTTCTTTTGCCCTGGTTTTTGCTTTTTTCATATAGACAAAATGAATAATAACTATTCTGTTTATGTATTTTACCTATACCTAAATCTCATGTACACTCTTGTTTAGAAAGGGGGATAATGACATGAAAACATTCATTAAAGGAATCGGTCAGGTCGCTCTTTTATTTATATTTGCGCGTTTGATGAATCTGCTTGTTGAGGTTCTTCATATAAAAATACCCGGAAGCATTATCGGTATTATCGTGATCTTTGCGCTTCTCCATTTCAAGGTCATTAAGCTCGAATGGATTGAAATCGGCGCATTATGGCTTCTTGCGGAGCTTCTTCTGTTTTTTGTCCCTTCAGCGGTAGGAATTATGAATTATGGAGAGTTACTTAAGGAATTCGGAACAAGCATTATACTCGTTGTGCTGCTCAGCACTTTTGTCGTCATGGTCTCAACGGGGATGCTGACTCAAATGATTGCTAACAGAAAGGAAAGGAAAAAAACATGTTCATCGGATGCATAAGCCTGATTGCCACAGTGTTCATTTATATGGGGGCAAAGGCGCTGTATACCCGTCATCCCAAGGTGTATGCTTCACCTCTATTGATCACTCCGCTGATATTGGTCGGCCTCCTGCTTTTGATCAATGTACCTTTTGATGCATACAATGCAGGCGGACGGCTGCTGACAGACATGCTCCAGCCTGCTACTGTGGCTTTTGCGATTCCGCTCTATAAATATTTTCCGATCTTAAAAAAATACGCTGTTGAAATCATGATCAATGTAACAGTCGGCTGTTGCATTGCGATTCTGTCAACAGCGTTGATCGCAAAGCTGTTCAAGCTGAATGCAGACCTTATCGAGAGCCTCGTTCCAAGATCGATCACAACCCCGATTGCGATGAGCGTGTCTGAAATGATCGGCGGAGTGCCCCCGGTCACGGCCGTGTTTGTCATTTTGACCGCTTTGTTCGGATCAGTGATCGGACCGATGGTGATCCGCTATTTTCGGATCGACAATGAAATTGCAAGAGGCGTTTTGCTCGGAACAAGCGCCCACGGCGCCGGCACGTCAAAAGCGTTTGAGCTAAGCTCAGTGTCCGGGACCATCTCCAGCGTATCAATGATTTTAGCGGCGATTATTACACTTTGCGCCGCACCGTTTTTGATTTCTCTTGTGACGGTGTAATAAATAAACCCCGAATGGATCATTCGGGGTTTTATGTTGAAATCCATAACTTCCCGCTAGTCAGTTTTTTGCGTAACCTCAATATACATGAATCATCTGGTAGAAATTTTTTGTCTCGTAAAATGCACAAAAAAGCCTGGGAATGCGAACGCACCCTCAGGCTTATCCTGTTTCTGGAACAAAATGCTCTGATGTCAGTTTTCAACCATTTTAGCGGCGCTGAATCCGCAAAAATACAACCTTTAAATAATTGCCCTCCGGATAGCTTTTTATCGTTTGAAAGTCTTCAGGCAGAGAGTGTTCTTCCAGAATCGTGTAGCTTGTTCCCGTTTCTTTGCACGCCGATTCAATGAATCCTTTGAACTTTTTCATCCCAAAAGCGCTGCTGTTTGTTGAAGCGACAATAACCCCTTGATCTTTTGTAATTTGGATCGTTTCTTTCAACAGATTTTTATAATCCTTTGCCGCGCTGAACGTATGTTTTTTCGTTCTTGCGAATGATGGCGGGTCAAGGATCACCAGATCAAAGCTAAACTGTTTTTTGGCGGCATATTGGAAATATTTAAAGACATCCATCACTTTTATGTCATGGGCTTCATAATCAAGGCCGTTGACGCTGAACTGTTCGATCGTCTTGCTTAAACTGCGGTTTGCAACATCAACGCTTGTTGTTTTTCGGGCGCCTCCAAGTGCTGCAGCAATGGAAAATGCCCCGGTATATGAAAATGTGTTCAGCACGGTTTTCCCTTCGGCATACCGGTCTCTAATCGTCTTGCGCACGTGACGCTGGTCAAGAAAAACGCCCGTCATGGCTCCGTCATTGAGGTAAACAGCAAAATGCATGCCGTTCTCTTTTACAATAATCGGAAACTCTCCCCTTGTTCCTTTGACAAAGTCGTCATCCTCGACATACTGCCCCGCCGTGTTAAATCGTTTTTTCTCATAGACGGCTTTATAGTCAGCCAGCTCATCAAGGGCGGAGATGATCAAATCCTTAAATGTATAAATCCCTTTGCTGTACCACTGAATCAGAAAATACCCATCATAATAATCGATCGTAAAGCCGCCGATTCCGTCTCCTTCCCCGTTAAACAAGCGAAAAGCTGTAGTTTCCGCATCTTGGAACAGTGTCTCCCTTTCCTGAAAGGCTTTTGCCAGCCTGCTCAGAAAGAAGTTTACATCGATTGATTCTTCCCGTTTTTTCGTCAGAACCCAGCCGATTCCTTTGTTCTGCTCCCCGTAATAGCCTTTTCCCAAAAAACCTCCGTTTTCATCATAAAGCTCGATCAGCGCTCCTTCTGTGATATGGCTGTCTGTTGAAAGAACAGATTCTTTCGAAATCAAAGGATAGCCTTTTTTAATCTTTTCCGCATAGCTGTGTTTTATCTTTAACGTCTTCATTGTTTTCAGTCCTTATGTCGAAGTCTTTCTCTATCCTACCATAATGCTCTATTCATTTTCCTATACATGATAGCCAAATTTCTCTGCCGGAATAATTGACAGATGATTCCGATTTTTCTAAGATAATGGAGGAAAAGAAGGAGGAATCCCGAGATGGCACGAATCGATCACGTAGGATTGATGGTAAAGGACATTGAGGCATCTATCACATTTTATCAGGATATTGTCGGTATGACTTTAAAAGACAAAATGACACACACAAACGGCATCATGAAGCTTGCTTTTTTAGGTTTTGAAAACAGTGAAGAAACAGAGCTCGAACTGATCCAAGGGTATAAAGACAATCTTCCGGCAGAAGGAAAAGTACACCATTTTGCCATTTCGACAGATGATATTGACGCTGAATTGACCCGAATGAGAGAAAACGAGGTCAAGCTGATAGAAGACGGGATAACCACACTGCCGAACGGCTACCGCTACTTTTTTATATTCGGTCCTGAAGGTGAAGCGATCGAATTTTTCCAAAGAACCTGATAGAGATGGCTGAACCCTCTCCCTGCCCCCGGCACTATGAGGTTGGGATGCCGCCAGGAGCCACACAAAAGGCGAGCGGCTCGTTTTCGATAAAACGTTTGATATTTTGATATGTTATCTCTTCAATACGCCTGATGCTTTCATAGGTGGCACCGCCGATATGCGCGGTGCATACGGCATCGGCAAGGCCGATGATTCGCGAAGATGGGGGCTCGCTTTCAAACACATCTAACGCAGCACCCCGGATCATTTTTTCTTCAAGCGCTTGAATGAGCGCGTTTTCGTCAACCACTTCTCCGCGGGCGATATTAATCAGAAAAGCCGTCTTCTTCATTTTCGCTATTCTTTCTTCATTTATCAGATGATAGGTGTCAGGTCTTAATGATGTGCTGATGCAGACAAAATCTGATTTGGCCAATACATCATCCAGTTTTGAAAACCTTACATTCAGCCGTTTTGCCGCCTTGTAGTCTTTGTATGTGCCGTAAGCCAGCATGTTCATGTTAAAGCCCGAAGCTCTTCTGGCAATCTTCTTGCCGATTTCGCCAAAGCCGATGAGACCTAGTGTTTTGCCATCGAGTTCATATCCCATGGATACATGCCATAAACCTCTTTTGACAGCGGCGTTTGATTGTGGAATCGACCGGGCGCCTGACAGCAGGAGGCCGAAAGCCAAGCCTGCAACAGACGAAGCATTTTGACCGGGGGCATTTGTTATGTAAATCCCTTTTTCCCTTGCGTATTCCGTGTCTATATTATCGACTCCCGCTCCAAATTTCATGATGTACCGCAAATTGGGAGCAGCATCGATGAGCTCTCGATCTGCTTTTTCAATCCCGAGAACATAAATATGGACATCCTTGATATAGGTTAACAAGTCCTGTCTGACCGTTTTATTTGAATCCAGGAAGGTGAATTCAGCCCCGAGCCTTTCAATTTTTTCTTTTAACTGCGGCGCAGCGCGGTAAAAAAACTCACTAAGCGTCAAAAGTACTTTAACCATAAGTCCCGGCCTCCATTCATTTGGATTTTTCACGACTAGAAAAATGCTTGCTTCCAAACTTGAGGAAACAAGCGATTATGGGGATACGTCAGGATTATCGTGATTATATCCATTCACTCTATACTTATAAAGAATATCGGCATGTTAGCTGACATGGTTTTTAGACCATTTGGCAGGCTGTCCGAATGCTGTGTACTGCAAATACTTAAAATAATGACGGGCATATGGGTGTGATGTTTGTGAATTCCAAGGCTTGTTTCCTCCGCAGAAATGAACAATTGCGGGATTTGCCCTTGTTTCCATATAGCGCTTTTTGTCCAAAAGGGAAGCTGGTGTTTTTTCTTTTAAAATAATATGGGTTTGAGCGTTCCATCTTGGATGAAGTTCATGCCACTGATGATAAAGAATCGCGTTAAGCGCGTCCTGGTCATGAAAGACAAACATCTCTTCACCGTTGTTATGAATAAAGTCGATCACTTTTTTGGAAATGTTGTTTTTTCTCCATGCTTCCATATCGATGATCATAATGCCTGAGTTAAAATATTTTGCCTCATCACTGATCTTCATTTTTTTCAGTCTTTCATGCTGCCCGGCATCTTCAACCGCTGCTGCATAGTAGGGGGCAATATCTTTGTTCCACAGTTTGGAAATGTCCTCTAATACTAAGGCATCACAATCGACATAGATCATTCTTTTGACAGATTGATCTTGAATAAGGTCAGGAATGGAAATCCTGTAATAGGCCGCTTTTGTAATATGGCTGCTTTCAATCGCACGGTCATACTGGCTTTTTTCCACATTTAGAAATGTGATGGGAACCCCGAAACGAAGGGTCGTTTTTTCTAGACGCTTCTTATTGTCCTGTTCAATTCCTCCGTCAATGACATACAGCTTTATATTCCGTGCTTTATCCATGTTCATTAATAACGATGTAAACATGACGCTCAAATGCTGTGCGTAGTTATTGTCTGTACAGGAAATAATGTGCATGGTACGGTCGGTTTTCATATGATTTCCATCTCCTTTTCTTTTTTTGTTCTATTCCCTTTCTTCAAAAAATAAACACCATCAATATGTTCAAACAAAAAAAGGATCATCATTGATCCTTTTTCTCTTTCATTTTCCGTCTGATCCAAAAGGGCGTATAGAGGAGATAGAAGAAGACAATCGTCACAGCTTCGGCTGACAAAATGTACCACGGCCAAGGCCCGAGCACATCTAAAAGCGACGCTCCTCCCCCGGGCTTTTTCATCATGTACATATAGTTCGATTTCAACAGGCGGTTCACGACAAATATCATTGCTCCATAAACATTTACAAGGAGAAACGTGATCCAAAGAGAGCGCACCGTCGGTTTATATTTTTCAGCCGCGACCATGAAAAGACAGGCGAGAACAACGAGCCCGTGGGAAATAAAAAACTCAAAAAAACGGAAATGGGGGAATCCGAATCTTCCCAGGTCAGGCGTCAGCATCGCTTGCAGCGCGCTTCCAAGGCCGGCGAAATAAAGAAATTTAAACAGATTGAGGTTTTTTGTCAACAACAAGATGATGACAAGGTAAACCGAAAGATCGCTGAGATGAAGAGGCAAACAATACCGGGGCGTCCATGAACGGACAAAAATGAACCATGAGTGGTAGCTGATTTCTGAAATGATGAGAATCGCCACAAAGGCATAGCGAATCAGCCGGTTCCATTCGGGCTTTTGCAGCGTCTTCCGAAATACGAACAGACAAACGCCGAGCGCCGCAACCACCAATAATGTCACAATATGTGAAGTTGAAAAAAGCTCAAAAGACCCGAGCTGATAATCTTTTTGAAAATATGTCTTCATCATGAGCACCTGTCATAAAAATATTTTAACGTTATTTTGCGACAAAACTTCTCGATTATTCACTGATATCATGAAAAAAGGCTGCCGAATGGGAAGATAACCGTTTTCATTTGCATCACATTCGGCTTTTTAAACGCTCCACACGTCCGACAGACTTTACAGGCCAATGGAAAGAGTGGTCACCCCAACATTCTGATCACATAAAAATCAGCCTCAAATTACCAGTCTATCGCCTCATTTATCATGTGATGGCAGGATTTGCTTTCTTTGATGAGAATTTCTTTTCCAAAGGAAAGACCATCAAGGAGGTTTTTTTATGAAGAGAAAAATGATGATACTGGGGTTGGCGTTATCCATTATTGCAGGCGGTGTTTTCATTCCATCCGCCGATGGCATGGCAAATACAGTTCAGGCGGCGCCGGAAACTGCTATTGCTAAAGATGCAGGAAAGATCGGCAAGAAGTTTAATGAAAACCGCGCTTATCAAACAATTTATCATTTAAGCGAAACGATCGGCCCTCGTGTCACAGGTACAGCAGAAGAAAAAAAGAGCGCACAATTTATCGCGAAACAGATGAAAAAATCAAAATTGAAAGTAAGCACACAAACCTTCAGCATCCCGAACAGATTGGAAGGAATCCTGACCGTTCATGGAGATGAAATATCATCACGGCCTGCCGCCGGTTCCGCCCCTACTGCCGAAGAAGGTTTGACCGCCCCGCTCTATGATGCCGGACTCGGTCTGCCCGGGGACTTCACTAAAGAAGCAAAAGGGAAAATCGCGGTGATTTTAAGGGGGGAGCTTACATTTTATGAAAAAGCAAAAAACGCCGCTGAGGCAGGTGCAGCGGGGGTTATTATTTATAATCATATAGACGGCCTCGTTCCTCTGACGCCAAACCTAGGCGGCAATAAAACCGACATTCCGGTTGTCGGAATCAAAAAGGATGATGGAGAAAAGCTGCTCTCTGAACAAGAAGCTACACTTAAGGTAAAGGCTTTTAAAAATCAAACCTCCCAAAACGTGATCGGCGTCCGAAAACCAAAAGGAATCAAAAATCCGGACATCGTATATGTGACATCGCATTATGACAGTGTGCCTGATGCGCCGGGAGCCAATGACAATGCATCAGGAACTTCAGTCGTGCTGGAGCTTGCACGAATCATGAAAAACATTCCCGCTGATAAAGAAATTCGCTTTATTACATTTGGAGCCGAAGAAATCGGGCTTGTCGGCTCGCGATATTATATCAGCCACTTGTCAGAGCAGGAGATCAAACGCAGTGCAGCCAATTTCAACTTGGATATGGTCGCAACAAGCTGGGAAAATGCCTCACAGCTTTATATCAACACACCCGACGGTTCGGCAAACCTTGTCTGGCAGTTGAGCCAAACAGCGGCGGCAAAGCTTGGTAAAGATGTTTTATACTTAAGCCAAGGCGGCTCGTCCGACCATGTACCATTCAATGAAGCGGGCATCGATTCAGCTAACTTTATTTGGGGAGAACCGGGTACAGGCGCTTTAGAGCCTTGGTATCACACTCCTTTCGATACGATTGAACACATCAGTAAGGACAGACTGAAAACAGCCGGACAAATCGCCGGAACGGCAATTTATGACCATATCAATAAAGAAAAGACTTCTGGACTTCAGTAGTCTTTGACATTTGAATGAAGCAGATCGATTTGATCTGCTTCATTTTTTTATTCCGCTTTATTTGATAAACCGGAAACTTACCGCCATGCTCCCGGTCGCTTCCAACGTTATCACCTTCCCCGTCCTGAAATACCCTGGGTCATTTCGTTCCCAAACAACAATCCGAGGATCATCGATGAAAGGATCAAACTTAAATCGCGGCACATATACCCTGAAGCTGTGCCGACCAAATTTTTCGTACTTGTCCTGATTATGCCGCTTACAAGGTAACATTGCCCAGACTACAGCTGCGTGGAAAGCACGATGCTTTTCAACATGATCGGTGTTTGGATGACTGGGCCTATGGTCCTCATTTTGTAAATCTCCCTTTATGTAAAGTTTATTTTACGTTACGGTGGAATTACGAGGTTATGGATAATCGACTTGTTGAATTCAGACAGAAATACAACTATTCTCGAGAAGCTTTGGCGAAGATTTAGGAGGTCAATCATGAATTCACGATTAGGTAATTTCACAATCAGTTTTTTGATGTTGATTTTAAGTCTATATATGTTTTTTAGTACAGTGGTTAATGGAAGATCTGGTCTTGAAATGGCTTTTCTGCCTTTTTCTTTATTTATCATGTTTTTCACATTAGGTTATTTATATCCTCAATTTAAGAAAAATGATGAGCGCCATAAATTAATACAACAAAAAGCCATGTTTTATCATTATTTTATTTTGATGGGATATCTCTTTATTTTTTTTATCTTACTAGCAAATAACATGATAAACTTGAGTGCGCAGACAGTTATTGCAATCCTTGGTGCTCTTATTATTGCAACAATCAACATTTTATTTATTATATTCTCAAAAATTTACTAGGAGATGTTTTATTGTGTTCCCTTACCTTATCCAATTATTCACTATCTTTATAGTCATTATGATCATTAGAGTTGTGACCAATAAGCGCAGACGTTAATTTGTAATGATTCTCTATAAATAAGTGTATGGTTGATCAACCATACGTTTTGAATGTTTTAAAGAGATTCAACACTTAAAACAAGTACCCATGTAACTGGCCTAGAACAACTTCTCCCGATATGACCATCGTTTTCCCGATCTCTAATCAATCATACCCATTTTTTGTTCGGATCTGCAGGAATCGGCATAACTAAAAATGGAGCCCCATCTCGCGCTCCATTTTTTCAATCCTTTATCAGCTTGATGAACCGGACACTCATGACCAGGCTTCCAATGGCGACGATGATCATGATTACCCCTAAATCCTGAAAATGTCCGGCCGTTATTTCTTTCCCAAACAGCAATCCGAGGATAATCGATGAAAGGATCGAACCTAAATAGCGGCACGTTTGAAAAAGACCTGAGGTCGTCCCGACGATATTTGCCGGACTTGTCCTGATCATGGCGGCCTGCAGAGCTACATTGCCGAGCCCATAGCTGATCCCTAATAGAGAAAGGATGGCACCTTTCCATATCATCGGCGCTTGAACAAAAAACAGGGTAAGCAACACTGCGCCTGCAGCCATTAAACATGAACCAACCAACACCGGCTGTGTTTCTCCTGAACGATCAATCCATATCCCTGCAAGCGGCGAAACGATCACGCTCATCCCCGACATAAACAGCATGAGCAAACCGCTTGTTTGAACGGAGAGATGCATTTCATCCTGAAAATAACTCGGCAGCCCGAAGAATAAACAATAATTAAAAATGTTTAACATTATAAACTGGATATAGACGGATGACAAAGACCGCCGTGATATAAACAGCCGTATATCAATAAAAGGACTGTTCGTACGCAGCTCCCACCATACAAACATCAAAAGAAAAATCAAGCCGATTGCACCCTCGGCATAATGGGGAGAGGAGTTTAAAGAAAGCAAGAAAGACAATAACAGAGCAATGCCGCCCGCAAATAAAATGATTCCCGTCAAATCAAGCTGCCTGATGATGGCCTTGGCATTTACACCGGCTTTTTTCTCATCCTTCGGTAAAATAAACATCCCCAATAAAAAGCTGAACAGTATAAATGGAAAGTTGATAATAAAAATCGCCGGCCACCCGCCTAGTACGATTAAAAACCCTCCTACTGTCGGACCAAAAGCTGTCATGGCAGAAGAAAAAATCGAAAGAACCGCAAGAGCGGATGCCTGGCGTTCGTGAATATGGCTTCTGATCAACCCTACGCCTGAAGGATAGATGGCGCCGCTCCCAATTGATTGGAATAAGCGCATAGCCAGCAAGATAGAAAAAGCCGGAGCAAGAGGCGCACCGATTGCCGAGACAGCTACGAGAATCAACCCGAACAAAAACATTTTTTTCCGACCGATTAAATCTCCCAGCTTTCCCGTTACAGGCTGAGCAACCGCACTTGCCAAATAAAATGATGAAATTAACCACGATACAGTTGTAAACGAAAGCTGAAAATCATGTTGAATGCTGTGCAGCGCCAATGAAATCATGGAAGAGTTCAGCGGATTCAGCATGGTGCCGGAGGCGACAGTCGTCAAAAACAAAGCACGATTCTTCTTCAATATGGTCATTTGTTCTTCCGCCGTTTCCAGCTGCCTCTCGTTCCGTCATGAGAATGCGCCTTTTCCATTTCGGCTCTCCTTTCAGCTAGAATCCAAAGATCCAAATCCATTTTGTATTTGTCTAAGACCGCCTTCTGCTGAACAACAACTTGCAATGCAGATCCTCCCCCGGCCCGAGCGTCCCGCCTCACTCCGGCCTCTCCTACTCGCAAATTGTATAGCAAAACCGATTGGCTGAAATCCGTATCCATATCAAGACCTCCTCAAAGCTGTTATTATCTTTTTCTTGATTCGATTTTTCGATTCACAATTATGTTCCTGGAAGGCACGGAAAATCGAAGGCGGACTCATCAAGTGATGACATTCTATTGCTGACAGCCACATATGGCGTGAGTAAGAAAAACTGGCGATGCTTTTACAGAACAAAAAGCTGAAGGAAGTCTGAGCGTCTGGCGAAGAAAAAAATGAAAAACTTAATCAAAGGAGCGTTCGAAAAGTAGCAAACTAGACAAAAGCTTTAAAGTTCGGGGGAAAGTTTAGAATTCATATCCGAGGGAGCTGCTGATTTCAGAGGGGATCACTTTGCTCATCAGGCAAAAAAAATAAGCCGGGCGATCCTGCCTTGCCCCGGCTTTCTTTATTGATCCACTTTTGATCTGATGTGAAACATTTTTTCATCCAAATAATTGGCGATATCCGCTGCTTCTTTCAATTCATCAGTCAGCTGGTTCGGCACCTCATTATTTAATTTATAGTAGATCTTATGCTCAAGGCTCGCCCAAAAATCCATGGCAATCGTTCTGATTTGTATTTCCACCTTTGCATGTTCAACACGGTTGGTCAAATACACAGGCACTTCTACAATCAAGTGAAGGCTCCGATATCCGTTCGGCTTCGGATTTTTAATGTAGTCTTTCACTTTCAAAATCTTAATGTCTTCATGCTGCTTTAACACCTCGACCATATTGTAAATGTCGGACATGAATGAACAAACGATTCTGAGTCCGGCGATGTCATCAATATGTTCCTTTGCGGCACTGGTTGTAATATCACAGCCTTTTCTCACCAGCTTGTTGATCAGGCTTTCAAAGCTTTTCACCCTTGATTTCGTATGTTCAATCGGGTTATGACCGTGAATTAAATTGTATTCCTGGCTGATAATCGAAAATTTTGTATCCATTTGATCCAAAGCAAATTTATATACCAAAAGCTCATTTTTCCAATCTTCCATCAGGCTCCTCAAGTCTTCAATTTGATCCGCAGGGAGCCCCATCATTTTATCTATTCCAATATCCATCGCTATTTTTCTCCTTATATCATCATTTCGCTTTTTCTAAAAAAGTAGACGGGCTCATCTCAGCTAAAGTTTCGAATATTTAAGATCGAGAATGTTGAAGTAGTAGTTGACTTCATCATTTTCCATAAATTTAAATTTATTACCCTTTCAAAAGTCATGAATATTTCATATTTTATATTACCATCTAAGGGGAGGTGATGTTTTATGTCTTTCTCTAATCACTTTGCTTTAATCGTAGTGCTATTTATTTTGCTTATCATTGTCGGTTCTGCATTTCTGAAATACTAAGCTGTTTCCTCCCCATGTCAGACCTCCTCCGCCCAAACGGCAGGCTTGCAGGAACAGGTTGCATCTTTTCTTGCGGCCTGTTTTTTTACGCCTCTCAAAAAGAATTTATTTCCACAAAAGATTGATATTCAACAGAAAATGTTTATAATAGGCTGATGGGCTTCAGCGGCCGTTTTTCAACGGCACAGCTCAAAAACTTTGCCGCAAATGAAACTTTTATACATCCTATTCGTCTTATACTTTTGTTAAGGCAATTCAATACGGAAAGGAACAGATCAATGTTAAATAAGCTTAAAGTGTTGTATGAAAAAACAACAACGAAGTGGCTGCTCAACACTTCCTATTACTTTCTCATTCTGCTGCTGTTGTTTTTGATTTATGGATTCCATACAGCAAATACAGGTTCATATATTTATAATGACTTTTAATGGAGAAAAAAACAATGAAACTGATAGAAACCATTCAAACATACGCACAAACACAACCCGATACACTTGCTTTTGTGAATGAAGAGGAAAAGCTGACCTACGGAGAACTGTGGTCGCAATCTGAGCGCCTCGCCTCACGGCTCCAAAAAGAAGCACTGACAGACGCTTCTCCCATCATCGTCTACGGCCATATGAAGCCGGTCATGGCGGTTTCTTTCCTTGCCTGTGTGAAAGCCGGCCACCCGTATATCCCGGTGGATGTTTCAATTCCGGCAGACCGGATTCTAAAAATCATCAACAGCTCAAAAGCCGAGCTTTTGCTTAATAACTCAGGCGCTGCCATCGATACAGGAGATACAGGCATCTCTGTGATCGAACCGAGCGGGCTTGACACAGAAGATGAACTGGAGACGAATCCGGGCCATTGGGTGAAAAACGGGGAGACCTTCTATATCATCTACACATCAGGAAGCACTGGAAATCCAAAAGGCGTGCAAATTTCCGCCGATAATCTCCAGAGCTTTACAGACTGGATGACAAATGATTTTCCGGTTGAAAACGGCCGGGTGTTTTTAAATCAGGCGCCGTTTTCCTTTGATTTGTCTGTGATGGACCTCTATCCTTGCCTGCAGGCGGGAGGCACTCTTTGGACCGTCACAAAAGATATGATTAACCGTCCGAAGCTTTTATTTGAAGCGCTGAAGCGTTCAAATGTCAATGTATGGACATCAACGCCTTCGTTTGCACAGATGTGTTTAATGGACCCGTCCTTTTCAGAGGATCTGCTGCCGGGCCTCTCCGTGTTTATGTTCTGCGGAGAAACGCTTCCCGCTTCAGTTGCCAGACAGCTGCAAGAGAGATTTCCAAAAGCCCGGATTTTCAACACATATGGCCCGACCGAAGCAACAGTCGCCGTGACTTCCATTGAAGTGACAGACGAGGTTTTAGACAGATACTCTTCCCTTCCCGTCGGTTCGCCGAAGCCGGACACTGAGATCGTCATCATCAATGAAGACGGAGAAGCCGTGCAAGACGGGGAAAAAGGAGAAATCATCATTACCGGAGCAAGCGTCAGCAAAGGGTATTTAGGCGAAAAAGCGCTGACTGAAAAAGCGTTTTTCTCCTATAACGGGGCACCGGCTTATCGGACCGGCGATGCAGGCTACAAAGAAAACGGCCAGCTGTTCTTCTTCGGGAGACTCGACTTTCAAATCAAACTGCATGGCTACCGCATCGAGCTTGAGGAAATTGAATATCAAATCAATCAGTCCCGGTATGTAAAATCAGCGGTTGTCATTCCATTTTATCGCGAAGAGAAAATCGAGTATCTGATCGCAATGATCGTGCCTGCCGAACACGATTTTGAAAAGGAATACCAGCTGACAAGCGCGATTAAGAAAGATCTTGGCAGCAAGCTGCCGGCTTATATGGTTCCGAGAAAATTCATGTATCAAAATGAGATTCCGATGACAGCAAACGGTAAAATCGACCGGAAACGGTTAAAAGAAGAGGTAACCGTATGACGCCGTATGGTTCATTTCTTTTCTTCATCATATTAGGAATTTTGCTGGCGCCGACGATCATTCTCGGATTAAACGGAAAAAGCTTTCGCTTTTACAATATGGCAGTGTCCGTTGTTGTGTTGGCGCTTATTTTCTCAAACAGCCTGCACGGGCTGATTACATTGTGCCTGTTTACGCTTTGGCAGACGGTGCTGATCAAAGGCTATATTTCCTACCGTCTAAAAGCGAACAGCGGCATCATATTTTGTTTAGCTGCAGCAGCTTCGATCCTGCCTTTGGCGCTGTCCAAGCTGCTGCCGTTCTTTGCCGTTGACAACTGGGCAAGCTTTCTTGGAATCTCATATTTAACGTTTAAAGGGGTTCAGCTCATCATTGAAACACGGGACGGGCTGATTAAAAAGCAGGTTCCCCTCGGCAGGCTGCTTTACTTTATTCTCTTTTTTCCGACCATCTCATCCGGTCCGATTGACAGGTACCGCCGTTTTGAAAAGGATGAGCAGACGGTCTGGACGAAAGAGCAGTATGAAGAGCTGCTGTACAAGGGGATCAACAAAATTTTTCTCGGCTTTTTATACAAATTTATCATCGGCTACTGCATTAATACGTATATCATTTTGAAGCTGCCGTATATGACATCCGGCGCCATTTCGCATGGAGTTGCGTACATGTATGCTTACAGCCTTTACCTGTTCTTCGATTTTGCCGGCTACACGGCATTTGCGGTCGGAATCAGCTATATCATGGGGATCAAATCTCCGGAAAACTTTAATATGCCGTTCATCAGCCGCAATATTAAAGATTTCTGGAACCGTTGGCATATGTCCCTTTCATTTTGGTTCAGAGACTACGTGTTCATGCGCTTTGTCTTTTGGATGACAAAGAAAAAATGGATCAAAAACCGGATGTTGGTTTCTAATATCGGGTATGTACTGCTGTTTCTTCTGATGGGCGTCTGGCACGGTCTTGCGCCTCAGTACATCATTTACGGACTATATCATGCACTGCTCATGGTTGGCTTCAATTTCTTTGAAAAATGGAATAAGAAGTACAAATGGTGGCCGAACAATAAGTGGACGACAGCCGTCTCAATTGTTGTGACCTTCCACTTCGTATGCTTTGGATTTTTTATTTTCTCAGGAAAACTATTTCACTAAAAGGAGTTTTTAATAATGGATTTCAATCAAGAAGTACTTTCAGTTTTAGCAGAGGTATGTCAGGACGATATCGTCAAGGAGAATCCGGATATCGATATTTTTGAAGAAGGAATCCTTGATTCATTTGGCACTGTAGAACTGCTGCTTGCGTTTGAGAATCACTTTAACATCACTGTGCCGATTACGGAATTTGACCGGGATGCATGGAACACGCCAAATCAAATTATAAAGCAGCTGAATGAGTTGAGATAATGAAAAAGCGTTTTTTATTCGGGCCAATCATCTTGGCATTTTTACTTTTTTTCACCATGATCTTGATTCCAAATTCATGGCTGGCTCCGCTCGTTCCTAAAGACCGGGTCGCGACCTCAGCTACAGAATTAAACCCGATGATGTTCCAGGGGACGTATCTTCAGGGCAAAATGCTTGAAGACCCTAAATACCTTCCGATCTATGGATCATCAGAGCTTTCCCGGCTGGATAAATTTCATCCGTCCAATTATTTTAAAGTCAACAAACAAGGATTTACCCCTTATCTAGTCGGAAAAGGCGGCTCACAGTCCTTGATTCATACGATCAATTTCGCGGCACATGCGAATCAGTTAAAAGGAAAGAAAATGGTATTCATCATTTCGCCGCAATGGTTTCAGAAAAAAGGGTCTGACGAATCCCATTTCGCGCCAAACTTTTCGGCTTTACAGGCATACGATCTCTTGTTCAATCAAGATATCGACTCCGGGCTCAAGAAGAAAATCATCAAACGCATGCTGAAGTATGATGCGGTGAAAAATGATGCCCTGCTTGCATCACTTTTTAGAGCGGAGCTCAATCAGGACCGTCTGACACTGTCCCTTCTGACGCCGGCCGCCAAAGGCTATAAAAGCATTCTGGAAAAAAAGGATATCTACTATTCCATGGTGGAAGGAAAAGGTCCAAAGCGGACCATTTCAGAAAGCGTGAAGAACAAATCATGGGATGAACTGAAACACATGGCTGAAAAGCTTGGTGAAAAGGAATCCCGGAATAATAAGTTTAAAATGACAAATGGCGTCTTTAAAAAAATGAAACCGAAGCTGGCCAAGCTTAAAGGCCACAATAAAAAGATGAACTATGCAAAATCCGTGGAATTCGGCGATTTTCAAATGATGCTGGATGTCCTGAAGGAATCCGGGGCAGACCCTCTGTTCATCTCTGTTCCGGTGCACGGCAAATTTTACGACTACACCGGCTTTCCTAAAAAAGGTCGGACCGATTACTATGCTAAGATTAAAAAGCAAATCGAAGCAGAAGGTTTTCAGGTTGCCGATTTAACAGACCATGAATATGATCCTTATTTTCTGAAGGATTCGCTCCACCTCGGCTGGAAAGGCTGGGTTTACGTAGATAAAGAAATCAAAACGTATTATCATAAGAAATCATAAAGGATTCCCTTAAGCGGGAGTCCTTTTTTGCTCCTGCAAACTTGGGCGAAAATGTTTTTAAAGTTTCCAAAAATTCTATTTTACAAATTTCTCTGAAATCTATTGCGATTATCAATAGAAGGTTTAAAATAGAAGATAAATATTTTTTGGAAAAAGAATAGAAACGGCAGGGAGAATGAATATGACAAAACAAACCATCAGCGTACAGCTCAGTACAGCAAAAAAACAAAAGCCCAAGGCTGATCAGCTCGAATTCGGCCGCACATTCACCGACCACATGTTCATCATGGATTATTCGGCTGAAAGCGGCTGGCATGATCCGAGGATCATACCTTATCAGCCGATTGAAATGGATCCGGCCGCCATGGTATACCACTACGGCCAATCTGTTTTTGAAGGCTTAAAAGCCTATCTATCAAATAAGGGAAAAGTTCTGTTATTCAGACCGGAAAAAAACGTTGAGCGGCTGAATAAGTCAAATGACCGCCTCTGCATTCCGCGGGTTGATCCCGATACCGTGCTGGAAGGGCTGAAACAGCTGCTTCAGATCGACAAAGAATGGATTCCGACAGCAGAGGGAACCTCCCTTTATATTCGTCCATTTATTATTTCAACGGAGCCGTATCTCGGCGTCGCCCCGTCCAAGACCTATAAGTTGCTGATTATCTTATCGCCGGTCGGCTCTTACTATAAAGAAGGAATCCACCCTGTAAAAATTGCCGTTGAAAGCGAATTTGTCCGGGCTGTTGCTGGCGGTACGGGAAATGCAAAGACCGCCGGAAATTACGCCGCGAGTCTGAAGGCTCAGGAAGTGGCTGAAAGCAAAGGCTTTTCCCAAGTGTTATGGCTGGACGGAATCGAGAAGAAGTACATTGAAGAAGTCGGAAGCATGAACATCTTTTTCAAAATCAACGGCGAAATTGTCACTCCTGCGTTAAACGGAAGCATTTTGGAAGGCATTACGAGAAATTCTGTCATCTATCTTTTAAAACAATGGGGCCTCTCGGTTACTGAAAAGAGAATTTCCGTTGACGAACTGATTCAGGCTCACAAAGACGGCCAGCTTGAAGAAGCTTTTGGCACCGGAACGGCTGCCGTCATTTCTCCGGTCGGCGAGCTGATCTGGAAAGAGGAAAACTTTGTGATCAACAATGGAAAAACCGGAGAGATTGCCAAAAAGCTCTATGACACGATTACAGGCATTCAAAAAGGCGCTCTGCCCGACTCATTCGGATGGACAGTTGAAGTCGATTCAGTCAGCCAGACCTGCTAAAAGCGGTTCAGCCCTCTTTTCATAAAAGGGGGCTGAATCTCATACGCCGATATCCGGCTTCCCTCTATTAAAATCTCCCCTCTGCTGTTAGACAAAACAGATTCCATTTTATATCTTTTATGTTAAAATTATCTATGCCGAAACAATAGAAAGGAACGATCCAACACCCCCATGCAACACGTAAAATAGAAAGGACTTTGAATGATGGAAAAAACCACTGAACCACTAAGCGTCTGGGAGAAAAACTTCACATTTCTTTTCTTCTCCAGGCTCATTAAAATTTCGGCCGACTGTTTCGCTTTCAACTCCATTTTATGGTTTTTGATTTTTGATGGAAAAGGCGCCATCGGCACTTCATTACTGCTTGCCGTCACTTTTCTTCCCGAAGCCTTTTTGGCGCCGGTGACAGGGCCGCTGGTGAAAAGAAATGCTCTGAAATTCTGGATGTACTTTTCAGATTTGACGAGAGCAGCTGTTGTTCTTACTGTTCCAATATGTTATTTTAACGGCTTTTCACCGATGTGGTTTGTTTTGGGGCTCATGATTATCCATTCAGCAACGGGAGCCACATACAATCCCGCTTCCATCACGCTGATTCCGCAAATCGTGAATGAAAGTCTGATTCAAAAGGCGAATGCGATCCTCCAGTCTTCCTCAGAAATCGTAAGGCTTGGCGCTGTTACACTGTGCGGAGTGCTTCTGACTTTTATCGGTCCTGCGACCACATTGATCATTTCATTCATTCTCTATATCATATCGGGTATCTTTGTTCTTTACATCAAATATCAAACCGTTCAGAAGCAATCGGAGTCTCATCCTCCAAAACAAAGAGGTACATATTTTGCAAGATTAAAAAGAGGATTTACAATTGTGAGAAACCACAAGATCTTATTTCCGCTGGCCATTTATTGTATATTTATGAATTTGGCAGCATCGCCATGGGAAGCGCTGTCTGCGGTTTATGTTGCAGAGGATTTAAACGGGACGCCGTTCATCCATTCTTTGCTAAAGGCTACGACGGCCGGAGGGGCGTTTTTATTGGGTCTTATTCTTGCAAAAATAAAAATCAACAGATATGGACTGCTTTTTATTACGGCCGGTGTTCTTGAAGGTGCAGCCTATTTTATCACCGGATTGAATACCTTTTTACCGCTCGTCTTTCTCGCTGCCTTTGCCTTTGGAGCGGCGATCAGCTCGATCAATGTTCCAGAATTCACGATTATTCAAACATCTGTTGAAGGTGATGATCAGCCTCAAGTGTTTGCTGTCATTCATACGATCACAAACCTTTCACTTCCTTTAGGCGCGATCGTCTGCGGATATGCCGCACAGGTTCTCAGCGCAGGCAAAGTCATTGCGATCGGGGGGTTCATCGAGATTCTTGCAGGCATCGGCATTCTTCTGTTTACTCAGCTCGCCAAAGCTCAGCGATCAGATCTGCAAAAGGAAAAAGAGACAACCGCCAATATGTAAGGTATGGCACCGTTCATCTCCTTAAATAAGAGCTGCTGTCAAGGCTGCTACAGAATGGCGGTGCGTTGGCCGCGGGCTTGCACGCTTTCCTCGTCAAGCGTGCAAAGGTTCCGGCGGGAATAACCGGAACCTCAATCATCAATCTATGCTTCTACCGATTTAAAAAACTGCGGAAGATACTCTTGATGCGCTTCAAGCATTTCATCCAATATTTGTTTTGCGACTTTGTCAGACGGTACAAGCGGATTGATCGTCATCGCCACCAGCGCCGTATTGTAATCACCTGTCACTGCCGCTTCGGCCGCGACACGCTCAAATGATTTAATCTGCTGGACAAGGCCTCTGACGGTGACAGGCAGGTCTCCGACCGCGATCGGCTTCGGCCCGTTCTTCGTCATGACACAGTTGACTTCCACTGCTGAATCATCAGGAATGCTTGCTATCGCACCGTTGTTCATCGTATTGACGGGCTGAATATCGTGCTTGTCATTATATATTGAGCTGATTAAATTGCAGGCCGCATCACTGTAGTACGCGCCTCCCCGTTTTTCAAGCTGAGGCGGTTTAATAGCCAATTCTCGATCTTTATATAGTTCAAACAATTCTTTTTCCACTTGCTGAACGACTTCTGCACGCGTTCCCTCTGTTTTAGAAGCCTCTAATTCATGCTCAAGCATTTCCTGCGTTTTATAATAGTAGCGGTGGTATCCGCATGGTATCAGGTCAAGCCCTCGGATAAAGTCAGGCTCCCACGACTCTCCGGAAATATTTTTCATGGTCATTGCATTTGCCGGATCAGCCATCGCTTCGATCACCTTGTCTTTAACGCTGATCCCGTCCAGGAAGACATCGAGGCCGAACACCATATGATTCAAGCCGGCAAATTGGATTTCGATGCGGCTTTCGTCAACATCAAGCGCTTTCGCGACCCCCATTTTCATGCCGATCGGAACATTGCAGAGGCCCACGACCTTTTTCAGGTTTGAGTAGCGGAGGAGCGCCTCTGTCACCATGCCCGCCGGGTTGGTAAAGTTGACAAGCCACGCGTCAGGACACAGCTCTTCTATATCTTTCGCAATATCAAGGATGACCGGGATTGTGCGAAGCCCTTTAAAAAGGCCGCCGGGTCCATTTGTTTCCTGGCCGATGACACCGTATTTTAAAGGTATTCTTTCATCCTTTGCTCTCGCTTCCAACAAACCGACGCGGAATTGAGTCGTGACAAAGTCAGCGTCTTTTAAAGCTTCTCTGCGATCCAGCGTCAGATGGACATCAATCGGGACGCCCGCTTTTTCCACCATGCGTTTTGCCAGCGTGCCGACGATATTGAGCTTTTCTTCCCCTTCCGGTATATCTACGAGCCAAAGTTCGCTTACAGGGAGCTCATCATGCCTTTTAATCAATCCTTCAACGAGCTCCGGCGTATAGCTTGATCCCCCGCCAATTGTTACGATTTTCAAACCTTTCTTCATCAATTGACACCTCCGTGAACATTTATTCTTTCATACAGCTCCACAATTTCCGCAGCCAAATCTTTCATTGTCATCGCATTCATCAAGTGATCTTGAGCATGGACCATTAATAATGAAGGCTCAGTTTTTGCTCCCTTCGCTTCATTTTGAATAAGTGCTGTCTGACAGTGATGAGCTTTGATCAATTCCTCGTCAGCTGCACGAATCTTTTCTTTCGCTTGGGAAAAATCACCCTTTTTCGCTTCAGCAATGGCTTCCATACAAAAGCTTCTGCCGTTTCCTCCGTGAAGGATGATTTGAAAAATCGTTTGTTCTAATTCCTTAGACATCTCCTCACCCCTTTTCTATACACTGACCTGCTGCTCCTCATTTGCGGCCGCCCCGGCTTCCAGCTCGCTTTCTTCCTTGAGCTTTTGCTTATCCCACATTCTAAAGAATGGATAATATACGATGAACGAGATGAACAAGTTGATCAGCTGCATGACCGCTCCTGAGATTTTTCCGCCTGTTGCCAAATATCCCGAGAAGCCCGGCGGCATTGTCCACGGAACAGCGATGCCGGCCGGTTTTGCGACAAGGCCAGTGCTCATTCCGATATAGGTAGCCGTGATCATTAAGAGCGGTGATACGATGAATGGAATTAAAAGCATCGGGTTCATGACGATCGGCATACCGAAGATAATTGGTTCATTAATATTAAAAATAGCCGGACCGATTGCCAGTTTCCCTAACTGCTTCATTTGCTTGCTTCGCGCTCTGAAGAACATCGTGATGACTAATGCCAAGGTAGCGCCGCTTCCGCCGATATTGATCCAAATTTCGAAAAACTGGGTTGTGAAAATGTTTGGCAGAACTTCACCGGCTTGTAAAGCAAGGCGGTTTTCATCCATTGCCCCATACCAGATTGGGGACATGACGCCGCCGACAATGTTTGCTCCGTGCAGCCCGCATGACCACAGCAGCATTTTGACGGTCTCTGCCACAAGGCTTCCGCCGAGGCTGCCACCAAGTATGGAGAGCGGCGTGCCCAAAAGGACATTTACAACATTATGCAGACTTTCAAACGGCGTCATTTCAATGATGAGACGGGCAACCCAGATCAATCCAATCACCGCGAAACCCGGAATCAGGGCGATAAATGATTTGCTGACAGCCGGCGGCACGCCATCAGGCATTTTGACGACAATGTCTTTTTGAACAATCCAGCGGTAAATTTCCGTCGATAGCATAGCAATCAGCATTCCGACAAACAGGCCTTTGCTTCCCATTAAAGAAATCGGAATGCCGCCTGTTACTAAAATCTCCTCAGCGGAACCTTGAGGTGTAAAGGGAATCTGATAAGGCGTGGCGAGCAGGAAAGCCGCTACGGCAATCGCTCCTGATGACAAAGGATCAATATCATATTTTTCGGCAAGGCGGTATGCGATCCCGAAAGTTGCGATAAGCGCCATAATATCAAAGCTGACGCCTACAGGGTAGCTTAATTTCTCTGCCCACTGATCTCCGAAGATCCCCGCCATGAACTCCGAGTATCCAGGGATCGGCAAGTTGGCTAAAATAAGAAACAGCGAGCCGATGATGATAAGCGGCATAGTGAGAATAATTCCATCTCTGAGAGCCTGCAGATGGCGCTGGGCGGCGATCCTGCCGGCAATCGGCATGACCTTCCCCTCTAAAAACGCATTAAACTTATTCACATGTTCCGCCTCCTTTAAGAGCCGGTAAGCTGTTCAGCGGATTTTAGCACTTCCGCTCCATTACATGTTCCGTAATGGACCGTGTTGATGACATCGACAGGCACTCCTTTTGATTCTCCTAATGTCTTTAACTGCGGAAGCATGTACCGGACCTGCGGGCCGAGCAGCAATACATCCGCTTTATCAATATGATTCTGGACTTCTCCTCCCGAAACAGCCCAAATTTTATAATCTTTCCCTTGCTCCTCTGCGCTTTTTTCCATTTTCGTAACAAGTAAACTAGTTGACATACCTGCTGCACAAGCTAATAAGATGTTCATTTTTTATATGTCCCCCTTTTACGTATAAGTTCTATTCCGTGTTACAATTCCATCATATTATGAAACCGCTTTCATATTAACTTAATGATTTTCCTCTTCTCTGAGGAAAAAAGACAAGGGAACATTTTTATCCAAAAAATGAATGATTCGGGCTGTTTTTTCTAAAAACGGACATGAACGCCTCATACGTTTTACATTTTAAAAGCTCCCTGACCATCGACTGATCATCTAAAACATTGCCCAATAATTTATACATTCCCTGCAGGTTTGAGGTATTATCCTTTTCAACGCAGAGCAGGCAAATGAATTGAACCCTTTTATCCTCCCACTCTATCGGTTTTTGCAGCGTGCATATAGCCCAAAATGTTGCATCTGTGTGCGGTGACATGGGATGGGGAATGGCAACAAGATTGCCAAAACAAGTCGGTGCGACGGACTCCCTTTCAAAAACGGAGTCTTCAAGCCCAGCCTCTGCAAGGCCAAGCTGTGATACCTTTCCGCATAAAAAACGGAGAACTTCATCTCTGGATTGAAAGCTTTTTTGCAAAAAAACGAGCTGTTTCCTCGTATATTTTGCAGCGAGTTCTTCTTCTGCTGCAAGGATATGTTTTATTTTCGCTAAATCCGTTCCTCCCAATATTGCATTTACTTTAATTACCGGAATCGGAAGCTCCTCAGACAAAGGGATTGTACTAATGACAAAATCGAGGGCGTGAAGTGAAATTTGGTTGAGCTTGTAGTAGTCAACCGTTCCAAGGATTTCAAGTTTCGAGCCGAATTTTGCCCTCAGTCTGTCCTGAAGCAGCATGGCGCTGCCCGCTCCTGAAGCACAGACAATCATGCAGCGTTTTGAAGGGATGCTCATTTTTCTTCTTTCCATCGCCGCGCCGATATGCAAAGCGAGATAGCCGACTTCATTTTCCTGAATGTCAAACCCCGTCTCTTTTTTGATCACTTCACCGGCTTGGATTCCGGCTTCAAATGCCAGCGGATAGTTGGCTTTTATCGCATCAAGCATCGGATTTCTGATGTTCATGCCATATTTGCAGCGATTCAAAGCAGGTTTTAAGTGAAGGCTGAGGCCGATTTTTAATTCTTTATCATTTTTGATGCCGAGCGTGAATTTCCGTTCAATTGTATCCATAATCAATTGTGTCAGCCGCTCGGTCTCCTCATCAATGAAGCTTTCCATTTTATCGCCGTTGATCGCGGCCATGGCCGTCCTCTTGGCTCCGAGCAAATGAATGGCAATATAAGCCGTCTCTTTTTCTGGAAATGCCACTTTCAATTTTTCTTCAAGCGTACGGACGATCGCCCGTGCTACTTCATATTCTTTATGGTTCATAATCTCTTTTACATCTTCGGAATAAAGCGAGACATGCTTTCCCTTGCGAATTCGCCTGCTGGCAATGGAGATGTGGATCAAGAGATTGTTTAAGCCGATGTCAGAAAGAGAGATCTGATCTTCGCTTATTCTTTCTAAAATCGTCTGACGGATCAAGCCCAGTTCTTCTTTCGGAAGAATGGAAATGCGGGTGTTCATAATGTCGACATCCGTTTCCCGCTTTGGGAAAATATGCTCAGCCATACAATAGCGCAGCTTCATTTCATCTCCCTTCAGCTTAAAGCCGTAATTCGGTTTGATCTCTAATTCAATTCCATAAGGTTTCAGCCTTTTCCGTACGTCTCTCATATCGTTTTGAACCGTCGACTTGCTGATGAACATTTCGTCTGCCAAATCTTCCAGTTTGAGATACTCATCTGTCAGCAGCAGTCTTTTTAATAAATAGAGAATGCGCTCATTCGGAAAAACCGGATTTGAAAACTCTTCTTGAAATGTATTTTGCAAAAGCTGGCGAAAGAGGCGGTCGTTCTGTATGGAGAGCTGATAGCCGGTTCCTCTGATCGATTGAACGGCTGCTCCGTTTTTTAAGAGGAGGTGGTCTAATTCTTTTACATCTGATCTGATCGTTCTGGAGGTAACATTTAATCCATTAGCCAAATAAGTGCTTGTCAATGGTGTTTCTGCTGTCATCAATTCGCCGAGAATAAGCTTTAGCCGAGCATTGAGCATAGATGGCCCTCCCTCTTTAGGTCACTTGAATCGAGAACACACAGGCAGCGTCTTTTTTCTCCTGTTTTCAATATATTCAATGATTATGTGAAGATCCTCTCATAGATTAAGTAAATTCTATTATGATTGCGTTTTCAAGTCAATTTGTCCATTCACATATAAAAACAGCCGGTCAGCCGGCTGTCGGTTGTTTTTTCTCTCTTCGGTTTTTGATGATTTTTCTTGCGATCGGATAGATGACAGGCGCCCATTTGACGACATTTTTAAACATCTTCTTCATGGCTTGACTCCCTCCCGTTTTTTATCACCTTTACCCTGATGATCAGAAGTCAAACATGTCTATCCTATCGTGAAACATAGCGATTTCCTTTAATCCAAAACCGCCATGGATACTCCCGGGCTTCCCCCGAATTCTCAATTCCGATGCGCGGACCGCATGAAATGTCTTTTGGGGAATACCCTTTTGCAATGTAAAGCGGGGGCTCTGTCAGCGGCCTTCCGTAATCATCCATCGTGATGGAAAGCGCCTTCGTCAGTTTCCCCGGACCGTTTGTCCAATCACGCGGTTTTTTTCCGCTCCGCCTTTTCTCCATCAGCAAAAGTCCTTCATGCGGTTCAACCGCCCTGATGAGAACGGCTTCAGGTTCGTCAGCTCCAGCGCTCACAACATTGATCAAGGTGTGGGTATGCATTGTGTACGTATACACAACGCCAGCTTCTTTGTACATGACGTCTGTCCGTTTTGTCCGGCGGTTTCCATAGCTGTGGGCAGCCCTGTCTTCAGGGCCTTTATAAGCCTCAGTTTCGACAATATACCCTGAAGCCAGCCCTTCCTTCGTTTCTTTGACCAGAAGACAGCCTAAAAGAGATTGTGCAAGTTCAATTGTCGGTTTGCGGTAAAAATCAAGCGGGAGGGGCTCGTGAGTGATATTCATTTTTAACAGCCTCCTTTTGGCTTAAGTGAGCAGCCGGATATTGATTGTGATAAATTTTAACATTTCTTATTAAGTCTATACCAGAACTAGGAGGCTTCCACTCACGATTTGAATGCTATACTCAATAGGTCAAACATGTCTCAAACCGCCCAAAATAAAATGAACAATTTTGTCCGAGACGTTCGGGTCTGCATATCCTTCCGGCAGCTCCCAATCGGTTTTGGCCTGCATCATCAGCTCTGCTGCCTTCACGATGCGCTCTGCTTCAAGTCCTGATACCACATTGCTTCCGCACATCACCGTTTCCGGCCTTTCAGTGCTGTTTCTTATCGTAACTGAAGGAACTCTTAGTATACAGCTTTCTTCCTGAACCGTTCCGCTGTCCGTTATGACACATTTTGCATGCTGCTGCAGCCGGATAAAATCAAAAAAACCAAATGGTTCACAAAATTTCAGCAACGTCTCGTCGTTTTGAATGCCGAACTTCTGCAAACGATCTCTTGTTCTTGGATGAACACTGCATATAATTGGCATTTGATACGTATTGGCCAGCGATTTCAGCGCTGCCACAATATGCTGCAGCCTTTCCTTTACATCTACGTTTTCAGCCCGGTGCGCCGTTACCAATATAAACGATTGACTCTTGACATTTAACGTATCGAGTACATTCCTTTTTGAAATGTCTTCACTGAAATGATTCATCACTTCATAAATCGGATTTCCTGAAACCCATATTCTTTGCGGATGCATGCCTTCCCTTTCTAAGTTTTCTTTGGCGATGTTTGTATAAGGCAAATTAAATGATGCAATTGAATCGATCACCCTCCGATTGATCTCCTCCGGAACCGAGTTGTCAAAACAGCGATTGCCGGCCTCCATATGATACACGGGAATTCCGTATCTTTCGCCGATAAAAGCGCACAGCGCACTATTCGTATCGCCGAGCACCAGCAATTTATCGGGCTTGAGCTTCAATATCAGTTTCTCGACCTCTGTAAATATTTCGCCAATCTGTGCGCCGATTGAATAACGGGACAGTTTAATATGATAGTCTGGCATCCTCACATTTAATTGCTCAAAAAAAATTTCACTTAGTTTTTCATCATAGTTTTGACCAGTATGAACCAATATATGCTGATCTGCAAATTGATCAAGCTTGCGGATGATCAAACTTAAGCGGATGATCTCCGGCCTGGTTCCGATAATCGTCATGATCTTCATCATCTTACTCCTTTTTAGCCTCAGGATAGATTGAACACACAGACACAGCCGTCGGTTAAAATCTCCGCTAGGGCCCTATTTGCCTGAAAATCTATATATATATATTCAATTGATGAAAAAGGTGTGCCATTTAATAGGCAGACTATGCGCTATAAGTCTGCATGCAATATCCAAGTATGCCTTATTCCTTTCAAATCAGGCGGTTCTATCACACAAATTTTTCAAAAAATCATATACATTTATATGCTAGTTTAAACAGTCTATCAAACGATCTGTTTTAGGAGGAGAAGTATGTTTAAAAACACCCGAATACTGCTTACCGGAGGCACTGGTTCATGGGGGATGGAACTGACTAAAAAATTACTGTTATATAAACCGAAAGAGATCAGGATTTTTTCAAGAAATGAATTCACGCAAATCAGCATGCAGCGGGAGTTCAATCACCACCCTTCATTAAAATTTATGATCGGCGATGTAAGAGACTATCTTTCCTTGGGGACAGCCTGCAAAGATGTTGATTATATCTTCCATCTCGCAGCATTAAAACATGTTCCAATCTGCGAGGATCAGCCTGAAGAAGCATTGAAAACAAATGTCATCGGCACGCAAAATGTCATTCGTGCAGCCATCGCCAACAAAGTAAAAAAAGTCATTGATGTATCAACTGATAAAGCGGCTGATCCCGTCAACTTTTACGGAATGACCAAATCACTCGGTGAAAGATTAATGATCCGCGCCAATGATTATAGCGCCGACACAGATTTTGTATGCATCAGAGGCGGAAATGTTTTAGGAACAAACGGAAGCGTCGTGCCGCTCTTCAAAGACCTCATTATAAAGGGGCAGGCCCTTACCCTGACCTCAAAAGAGATGACAAGATTTTTCCTTACAGTCGGCGAAGCGATTGATTTGCTGCTCAAGGCTTCCAAAGAAGCCATAGGGGGAGAAATCTTTGTCATGAAAATGAAGGCTTGCAATATACTGGACCTTGCGGAAGTTTTGATAGAGGAGCTGGCTTCAAGTCCCGTCGGAATAAAAGAAATAGGTATTCGTCCTGGTGAGAAGCTTCATGAAATACTCGTTTCTAATCATGAGGCTCCGTTTACTTACCTTTATGATTCCCAATATTATGTGATCTTGCCTTCCCATCCATCAGAAAAGCTGATTCATCACTATCAGAAATTCACAAAAGCAGACTTTCAGCAGTTCCAATCAAATGATCTGCTTATGTCCAAAGCTGAAATCGCAGAAATGTTGAAGGAAGGAGGTTTTCTTCAGTGAAGCTGTTGATTTTAGGCGGAAATGGAATGGCCGGCCATGTACTGAAAGAATATTTTTCTGCCAAAAAACAATATGAAGTATTTTGGACACAGCGGCAATCATTGCCGAATGATTTAAATTGTTTCTTTCTCGATGCTACAAACACGGATGAATTAAAAAAACTGCTGGAAAAGGTAAAACCTGATGCCGTGATTAATGCAACAGGCATATTAAATGATGCCGCACGTCAGCGTATGCTCGAAGCGATTCATGTCAACAGCATCCTGCCGCATCTCTTGTCTGAGATGAGCAGCACCTATCACTATGATCTGATTCATATCAGCACCGATTGCGTTTTTTCAGGTTCAAAAGGAAAATATTCCGAAACAGATGTGAAAGACGGAAGTTCAGTATATGCGCAAACAAAGAGTTTAGGTGAGGTGACAGACGGTAAAAACTTAACGATCAGGACATCCATTATCGGACCCGAGCTGAAAGACGGCATCGGTTTGTTCCATTGGTTTATGAAGCAAACGGAAATCATATACGGCTATAAAAACGTGTTCTGGAACGGACTGACGACCCTCGAACTGGCAAAAGCGATTGAGCAGCTCCTGACCTCAAAATTAAGCGGGTTGGTCCACTTGACCGGAAATCGGTCCATCTCCAAATATGAACTGCTCCACTTATTAAATAAAACCTTTTCCAGGGGAATTACGATTATTCCCGATCATCGCACCCAATCTGATAAAAGCCTGGTCATGACAAGGGAGGATGTACCTTATCAGCCTGCCGGCTATGAACAGATGATCGAAGAACTAAAACAGTGGATCAATGATCGGCCTCATTTATATCAATACGATTGAACAAGGAAAAACAAACATCAACAATCTCTTATCTAAGAGACGATGTTTGTTTTTTTGATGCTGTCACCCCGGAAATCGGCATGGATGACATTGACATATCTGTATCATTGTATACAATTATATTTATATTCTGAAAAAGGAGGCGAGAACACCTTTCATGCACTCTTCAAATCCAGTCAAAAGACAGTCTGCAAGTGATTATGCTTACAATGAACTAAGAAGCAAAATCATTGAACTCGAATACCCGCCCTCTGAGCAGCTTGCCGAGGACAGTCTTGCAAAGGATTTAGAAATCAGCCGAACTCCGCTGCGCCAGGCACTTTACCGGCTGGAGCTTGAAGGATTGGTCAATAAACAGCCTAATGGCCGGCTTCGCGTCTGTCCGATTTCGCCTGATGAAGCGAAAGAAGTTTTTAAAGTTCGCGAAGCACTTGAAGGGCTCCTCACCGCCGAAGCCGCACAGCTTATGACAACAGAGCGCCTTCACCAGCTTGAAGACAGAATCGAATTAATGAAGATGGCTGCCGCAAAGGATCGCAAGGCAGATACGGTCAAATACGGGTCTGAATTTCATTCGATTTTGCACGCCATCAGTACAAATGCAACTGCAAAACGTTTTCTTGAACAGCTTGAAAGCAGGATTGAACGATATCGGAGAATCAGCGGATACAAAAATCCTCATTACAAACCGTCCGTATCCTTACATGAACATTTGGACATTTTCGATGCCGTGAAAGAAAGAAACAGCAGTTTGGCAGAAGCAGCCATGCGTTCTCATATCAGACGCAGTTTACGTTCCATTGAAGAAACGCTCGAACGTTTATACTAACCCTCCGAAAAGCCGACGCCAATTTCACATCACGTATTTGCACACACATGCCAAATAACGAATATGGGGTGGAAAAATGGGCAAACAAGGTGTATTTAAACCCGGATTGGAAGGCGTCATCGCAGGAGAAACAAAAATTTCCTACCTGGATACCGAAGCGGAAGAAATCGTCATCAAAGGCTATGATCTGATCGAGCTTGCGGAACAAAAAACATATCTAAACCTCGTCTACCTTCTCCTGCATGATAAGTTGCCTGATCAGATGGAACTAAAAGAAATTGAAAGCGCTTTAAAGAATGTCTATGAACTTCCTAAAGGAATCTACACCATTCTGTCATCACTTCCGCAGGATACTCACCCAATGGATGCACTCAGAACAGGAATTTCAGCTTTATCCGGATATGATCCGGAACTGGATGACCGGTCTAGAACAGCAAATACGGCCAAAGCATTGCGTTTAATCGCACAGGTTCCGAATATTACTGCAAACAGCTACCGCATCTTGCATCAGCAGAAAACCATAATGCCTGATCAACAATTGTCCTACAGCCAGAATTTTCTATACATGCTGACGGGAAAAGAGCCGAGCGAACAAGAAACGGCTGTCTTTGATCAAACATTAATGCTCTACAGCGAGCACGAAATGCCGAACTCCACTTTTGCCGCCAGAGTCATCGCCTCGACAAACTCAGATATATACGGAGCGTTCACAGGCGCCGCAGCTTCTCTAAAAGGAAATTTACACGGCGGCGCTAATGAAGCAGTCATGTACATGCTGCTGGAAGGTGAAACAAAATTGGGCTTCATTAAACTGATCAAGCAAAAGTTAAACAAAAAAGAAAAGATTATGGGCTTTGGACACCGCGTATACATGAGAAAAATGGACCCGCGCGCCGCTCTATTGAAAAAAGCGCTCTTTTCGCTGGCTCACAAATTCGGAAGGCAGGATTTATTTGAAATGTGCGATGAAGGCGAAAAACTGATGCGTGAAGAAAAGGGACTTTATCCAAACCTTGATTATTACGCGGCTCCCGTCTATTATCTGCTCGGCATTCCGATCGATCTCTATACGCCGATATTCTTTGCGGCCCGCTCTATCGGCTTAAGTGCGCACGTCATTGAACAGCATGCGGACAATCGGCTGTTCCGTCCGCGGGTTCACTATACTGGACCGCGTCATCTTCATCCATAATTTAGATTGATCAAGAAAGGGTGATTTCATGAAAACGAAGATAACAGAAGCACAAATCTGTGATCAATTGCTTGAAGAAATTGCAGACTATACGGTCAATGCCGCCATTTCAAGCGAAGAAGCCATTGAGACGGCGCGCTATGTCTTAATGGATACACTCGGCTGCGGAATATTGGCGCTCAAGTTTCCCGAGTGCACAAAACATCTCGGCCCGATTGTGCCGGGAACAGTCGTCCCAAACGGAACCCGCGTTCCGGGCACACAGTTTGAACTTGATCCAGTGCAGGGTGCGTTCAATATCGGCTGTATGATACGCTGGCTCGATTATAATGACACATGGCTGGCGGCCGAATGGGGCCACCCGTCAGATAACTTGGGAGCCATTTTAGCCTGCACCGACTATATCAGCAGACAGCGGCTGGCAGCAGGCAAAGAACCGCTCACCATAAACGACGTGCTCACGGCGATTGTAAAAGCCCATGAGATTCAAGGCATCCTCGCTCTCAACAACAGTCTGAACAGAAACGGCCTTGACCACGTGCTATTTGTAAAAGTCGCCTCAGCGGCTGTCGCATGCTCGCTTTTAGGGGGCACAAAACAAGATGTCATCAATGCCGTTTCACAAGCTTGGGTTGATAATTCCAGCCTGCGGACCTATCGGCACGCGCCGAATACCGGATCGCGGAAGTCATGGGCCGCCGGTGATGCGACCAGCCGCGGCGTAAGGCTTGCTCTCATGACCCTAAAAGGCGAAATGGGCTACAAAACGGCATTGTCCGCTCCAATGTGGGGATTTCAAGATGTATTATTCGGCGGAAAAGAACTGACGCTTGCCAGGCCGCTCGGCTCTTATGTGATCGAAAATGTCCTCTTTAAAATTTCGTACCCGGCGGAATTTCATGCCCAAACGGCGGCTGAAGCGGCGATCCAGCTTCATAGCCAAGTGAAAGACAGACTTGATGAAATTGACCAAATCGTCATAACGACTCACGAATCAGCCATACGAATTATCGACAAAACTGGAAGCTTACACAATCCGGCTGACCGTGACCACTGCCTCCAATATATAACGGCCATCGGTCTCATTTACGGAGACATCACGGCTGACCATTATGAAGATGAAACAGCGCAAAATCCGGAGATCGACCGGCTCCGCGCGAAAATGACAACGGTAGAAAACAAACAATACTCTGCCGATTACCTCGACCCGGAAAAACGGTCTATCGCAAATGCCGTTCAAGTTTTTTATAAAGACGGCACACATTCGGAAAAAGTCGCGATCGAGTATCCGCTCGGCCATCGGCGCCGCCGAAATGAAGGCATTCCGCTGCTCAAGGAAAAATTGATAGCCAATTTGAAAACCCGCTTCCCGGCTGGCCAGGCGGAACAAATCAACGCTTTGCTCAATGATCCGCACAAATTAAAAGACACATCTGTCCCAGATTTTATGGAATTGTTTGTGATCTAGGAGGTTTTTAGCATGTGGATAGTTTCAAAACAAGCGAGCCAGGAGGAACTGGCTGAAGCGTTCAGAAGGCTTATGAAAGCGCCGGATATTTTAAAAATCCCCGGGGTTCACGACGGAATGGCGGCGATAACCGCTAAGAATACCGGCTTTAAAGCCCTCTATCTTTCAGGAGCAGCTTATACGGCAAGCCGGGGAATGCCGGACCTCGGGATGATCCACTCACAAGAGATGGCGGAAAAAGCCCGCGAACTAGTCAGAGCCGCAAACCTCCCGCTTTTGGTTGATATTGACACTGGCTATGGCGGAGTGTTGAATGCAGCTCGTACAGCCGCAGAAATGATGGAGAGCAGAGTCGCAGCCGTCCAAATCGAAGATCAGCAGCTGCCAAAAAAATGCGGACACTTAAACGGAAAAACACTGATTTCCGCAGAAGACATGATAGCAAAAATCAAAGCGATTAAAGAAACCGCTCCTTCACTCGTGATCGTGGCCCGTACGGATGCAAAGGCTGTTGAAGGAACTGAAGCCGCGGTCAGACGGGCCAATCTGTACGCTGATGCAGGGGCTGACGCGATTTTTCCGGAAGCATTGACAAGTGCGGCCGAATTTCAAGAAATAGCTTCAGCCATAAAGGCTCCTCTGCTGGCCAATATGACGGAATTCGGAAAAACGCCTTATTATACAGCAGAAGAATTTCAGCTGCTCGGATGCGGCATGGTGATTTATCCGGTCACTTCCATGAGGGCTGCTGCAAAAGCGTATGAACGGGTCTTTGCGGAAATTTATGAAAAAGGCACGCAAAAAGACGTACTGCAGGATATGCAGACACGTGAGGAGCTATATGATGCTATCCATTACTATGACTATGAAAAAATGGATGAAAACATTGCCAAAACCATACTGCCCGAGATCGGAAAAGAAAAACGCTGAAATGGTCGGCTGATATGCCGACAGACCGCGGAGGTGTATGTCAGGCAAGTTAAAAAAGGCTGTCGATCTCTATCGGCAGCCTTTCAGATTGTTGACAAAATCCTAAAACGGTTTAAAGTTTTAGGATTTTGTCATCCTTTCAGCGTGATTGAAAACCTTTGCAGTCTAGGAAGGCCGAGCATCGGGCTTTCACAGGACGTGATGACGACGGTGTTCGGACAGGACGTCCGCGCACTTAACCGTCGTTCCTTACTTTTAGATGTGATGACGGCGGCGTTCAGGCAGGACGCCTGAGCGATTAGCCGCCGTTCCTTCCTTGATTCGTGAGCACCGACGCGCAGGCCTGAGAACGAATGCGAGGGTTTGTCGACACGCTGAAAGGCTGTCGATCTCTATCGGCAGCCTTTTTGTAACCCTAAACCAGTGTCATCAAAGCGCCTCCTGCAGCACCGGCAGCAACGACTATCCAAGGCGGGAGCTTCCAGTAGGCAAGCAGGCTGAATAAAACGGCTGCAAACGCAAAATCAAGCGGCGCCAGGATGGAACTGGTCCAGATCGGATGATAAAACGCCGAAATCAGTATTCCTACAACAGCTGCGTTCACTCCCATTAAAGCCCCTTTTACTTTCGGATTTCGGCGCAGTGTATCCCAAAAAGGCAGCGTTCCCAAGATGAGAAGGAATGCCGGCAGAAAGATCGCAGCTGTTGCAAGCAGTCCGCCTTGCCAGCCATTGATGACCGCACCGAGATATGAAGCAAATGTAAACAATGGGCCCGGAACAGCCTGGGCCGCACCATAACCGGCTAAAAACGCTTCTTCACTTAACCAACCAGCCGGAACAAATTCACGATCCAATAAAGGCAATACAACATGGCCGCCGCCGAAGACGAGCGAACCCGATCTGTAGAAACTGTCAAACATCGCAATCCAGCTGATGGATGTCATTTCCCTTAAAACCGGCAGAAGAATAAGCAGTCCGAAAAATAAGCTCAGACAAACCGCTGCGAACCGCCGGGATACGGGAAACTTCATCACAGAATCGTTCGTTTCTTTCTGCTCTTTATAGAAGAGATAGCCGGCGAATGCAGCAAGCAGGATGACGCCGACCTGGGTAAATGCTGTCTGCCAAAGCAGTGTAGTGACAAGCGCAAACAAAGCAATCGCCTTTCGTTTTAAATCAGGCGTCAGCTTTTGCGCCATGCCGAGGATCGCCTGTGCGACTACGGCAACGGCAACGATTTTTAACCCATGGATCCAGCCGGCGCTTCCGATATCAGTCCCCTGAAGGATCAAGGCAAATAAAACCAATGCGATCACAGACGGCAGCGTAAATCCGATAAACGCCAATATTCCGCCGAGAACGCCGGCACGCATGACACCGATTCCGATCCCAACCTGGCTGCTGGCCGGACCGGGCAAAAACTGGCATAAAGCGACCAGATCGGCATAGTTTTTTTCGTCCAGCCAATTTCTTTTACGGATATACTCTGCGTGGAAATATCCTAAGTGAGCAATCGGTCCTCCAAAAGACGTCAATCCAAGTCTTGTTGAAACAAAGAGGATTTCAATCAGCGTCTTCAAGCTTCTGTCCGCTTTATGCTTTGTCATTTTCCCACTCCTTTTTGGCTATTCTTTAATTTCCTTAAACAGTTCATATGCTTTCAATCTTGCGTCCTTTAGTACGCTGATTCCTTTTTCCGTAGCAGAATAATACTTTCTGATTTTCCCGTCCACATTTCGTTCTTCTTTTTTGAGCAGTCCGTCAGACTCCATGGAATGAAGTATCGGATACAATGTGCCCGCACTGATGTTATATCCGTGTTCCTTTAATTCCTCGAGCATCCACAATCCGAAAATCGGATGTTCACTGGCATGGTGCAGAATATGAATCTGAATGAAGCCGAGGAATAGTTTTCGCAATACTTTATCTTCCAATACAGAACCCCCCTTTATCGAAAATCAATATCGGATTTCGATATTGAATATATAACGGAAGTTTAACACCTCACATCCCCCTTTTTCAAGGTCTTTTGAACGAAAAAGCAAGCCTAAACATAGGCTTGCCCGTTTTTTTCATGACTGATATTGAACCCGGTGAAGGCTGGCGAATACCCCGCCCTTTTCCACCAATTCATCGTGTGATCCTTCTTCTGCGATTCCGTCTTCCGTTACGACTACAATCCTGTCGGCGTTGCGGATGGTGGCAAGCCTGTGGGCGATGACGAGCGTTGTCCTGTCTTTTGCGAGCTCGGTCAAAGCGTTTTGAATGATTTGTTCCGTCTCTGTATCAAGAGCAGACGTAGCTTCATCCAAAATGAGGATCGGCGGGTTTTTCAGAAACATCCGGGCGATCGCGATCCGCTGTTTTTGACCGCCCGACAGCTTCAGTCCTCTCTCACCGACCTGGGTTTCATAGCCGTCCGGAAGCGACTCAATAAGCTGTTCCAAATGCGCCATCTTAGCTGCCTGTTTAATTTCTTCATCTGTTGCATCCAATTGTCCGTAGGCAATGTTTTCACGAAGAGTACCTGTAAATAGAAACACATCCTGCTGAACTATGCCGATTTGCGAACGTAGAGACCGCTTTGTCATGTCACGGATATCGATTCCATCAATCGTAATCGATCCGCCGTCTACATCATAGAAGCGCGGAATCAGCGAGCTGATCGTCGTTTTGCCCGCTCCTGACGGTCCTACAAATGCAACCGTCTCACCTGATCTGATCGATAAATCAATTCCTGAAAGGACAGGTTTATGCTCTTCATAGCCAAATGTCACATTGCGGAAGACAATGTGTCCTTCTAAAGCGGGAACATCAACAGCATCCTCGCGGTCAACAATCTGCGGCTTTGTATCGATTAATTCCGTAAACCGCTTGAACCCGGCCATTCCTTTCGGATAAAGCTCCAAAATCGCGCTGATTTTATCGATCGGCTTAAACAAAACATTGACATAAAGAACAAATCCTACAAATTCGCCATATGACATGTTCCCGGAAAAACTGAGCCACGCTCCGAACACAAGGACTGAAAGAATCATCAGCCGAGTCATTAAAAATGTCCCTGCTGTCGTCAGCGCCATTGTTTTATACCCTTTGAGTTTCGCGTTGCGGAATTTTTGATTATTTTTCAAAAAACGGGAAATCTCAAAGTGTTCGTTGGTGAACGATTGAACGACACGAACGCCTGATACGCTGTCCTCAACCCTGGCGTTGACATCTGCAATCTCACTATACATCTCTCTCCAGGCACGGTTCATTCTGATGTTTGAATAAGTGATCAAAATAATCAGCAGCGGAACAAACAAAATGGCGACCAGTGCAAGTTTTACGTTAATCGTCAACATGATCCAGAATGCTCCAAAAAAGGTCATAACCGCAATAAATAAATCTTCCGGTCCGTGATGGGCCAGCTCTCCGATGTCAAACAGATCGTTTGTGATGCGGCTGATAATATGCCCTGTTTTCGTATTATCAAAGTAGCGGAACGATTGGCGCTGCACATGTTGAAAGAGCTCCTGGCGCATGTCTGTTTCTATGTTAATCCCCAGCTGATGCCCAAGGTAATTGACGATGTACTGGAGACCGGTGCTGAGCAGATAGATCAACAGCAGCCCGAGGCTGACCCAGACGATTTCAAACCAGTCTCCCCCCGGAATCAGTGTATCGATGAACCACTGAACAACTAAAGGAAACGCGAGTTCTAGAACTGCGACGATGATCGCACTGCTGAAATCAATCAAGAACAGCCGTTTATGCGGCTTATAGTATGAAAAAAAGCGGCGTATCATGTTATGATGTGCACTCCTTTTTAAAATCTTTATGAAATAGATCGTATCACAGTTTAAAGGTCGAAGTGCAAAATTTTGAAAAATAATTGAAAATTATTCTCAAGTACACTGCCTCATAAAAGAAGCCCGGCTTCTCGCGCCCCCCGCGCCACAAGCTTCGCGATTTCCCCTGCCCCATATTCGCAAAAGTGTGTATTATCCTCGGCGCCGTCTGGATAGTTGGGATGCTCTCCCGGTTCAAGCCACAAAAACAGCTTTTTGGACGCTTCAGGCCCCAAGGATTGCAGCAATCGTCCGCTTTTTAAAGTGAGATCAATCAGCGGGACCTGAAGTTCCGCCGCCAGCTGCCTCATGGCATCAGGGTAGTCGCCATGTGTATGTTTGAGGCGGCCTTGAGTGTCAAACGATCTTCTCTGTACCGGTGTGATCAGGGCTGGAATCGCTTTTTTCAGCCGCGCTGAATCTACATAACGATGCAAATATTGCTGGAATGTTCCATAAGGCTCTGTACGGCGCTCATCCGGTTTTTGGTCGTTATGTCCAAACTGGATAAACAAATAGTCGCCGCGTTGAATTTGTTTCAAGATCCGCTCGAGCCTTCCTTCTTCAATAAAACTCTTTGAACTTCTCCCTGATGCCGCTTCATTGCGGACTACCATGTCCGTCTTCAAACATTTTCCAATCCGTTGACCCCATCCTGCACGCGGCGCCGCTGATGCACCATAATCGGAAACGGTTGAATCGCCGGCCAAAAATAACTGAATGTCTTTCATTGCCCATCCCCCTTTTCTTTTTTACTATATTAGAATGTATATCAACAAACGGCAACAAAATATACACAATTATCCAGTTTGTTCTTTATACGATTCTTTTTTATAAAAAAACGCTCTCAATTAACTGAAAACTATTAATTAACCCTGAATATTTTAAATTTTTTTTAGAAATTTAACTAAAAATATTTACTTGCATGGTAAAAGATGATAGATTAATTACACAAGAAAAGGAATTTAGTAGATCGCGATCGTATTTCTACCTTTTCTTGAATATTTTAGGACGTCCTCTAACTTTAAAATTGCCATTTAGGAGGAACATTTTGATGTTTAAACGGAAATTCATTCGCAAACTCAGTGTTGGTTTATTAACTTCAGCAGCATTGTTTTCATTTATCCTTCCTACCTCTGGAGCAAGCGCTCAGGAAGTGAATACAAAACACTTTAGAGGTCCGATCTTTTGTCCGCCGCCTCATTGGCCGAAAAAGCCGCAGCCTAAGCCGCCGCAAGAGCCGCAGCCGGATGATCCGACCAAGCAGCCGGTGCTTGAGGCCAAAACGATTAACAGCAATAAAGAGTGGACGACTTCTGATATCGAAATCACTTATAAACCGAATACATTTGTCGGCTCCAGCTATGTTGAATTTCATTTCCCTTACCGTTTTCATGCAAGCACAAGGGATACACTAAATGGTAAAGCACTTGAATATACGCAAATTTTAAATGACGGACAAACTGTCAGAGTTCCCGTCTATGCTTTGAGCTCCTCTGAATTCAAACTAGTGATGATTAGGAAAACGCTTCCGAACGCAGGAACGCACAGAATTACTGCCGAACTTCATCAAAATGGAAAAAACATTAATCATGCCGAGACAACTTTGGAGATTGTCCCTCGTTAAATAACATTCAGCCTGCCGGCAAAGGGAAGAGTCCCTTGCCGGCGGCTGTAAAAACAATGATTTCCCCGACAATTCAATCTCATTTATTGCATTATTTAAAAATTTCTTGAATGTTTCATCGAAAATATTTACTTCTATGGTAAGTAGTGATAGATTAAATGGGCAGGAAAAGGAATTTAGTAGATGACAATCTTATTTTTTCCTTTTTCGATCTTATTCTCTATTAAAACTTGTCATTTGGAAGGAGTATGTTTATGTTTAAACGGAAATTCGTTGGCAAATTAGGTGTCGGCCTATTATCTTCAGCAGCTCTGTTTTCATTTATTCTTCCGGCACAAGAAGCTAGCGCAACCTTTTTTAGAAGCGCCCCGACGCTTCATGTCGAAACAGTTGACAGCAATAAAGAATGGACAACCTCTGACATTGAAGTCACTTACAAACCAAACTCTTTTGTTGGCTCCAGCTATGTTGAATTTAACTTCCCATACCGCTTTCATGCGAATACACGAGATTCGCTAAACGGCAGAACATTGAATTATACACAAATTCTGAATGACGGACAAACTGTCAGAGTTCCTGTCTATGCATTCAGTTCTTCTCAGTTTAAGCTTGTGATGGTTAGGAAAACGCTTCCGAATGCAGGGACGCACAAAATTACCGCGGAATTGCAAAAATTCGGCAGAAACTATAATCACGCGGAAACTACTGTAGAGATCGTTCCCCGTTAGTCATTATTTAAAAAATTTGAGCTTGCCGGCAGCTTTGTCCGGCAAGCTTTTTTTATTTTCTGATCAGCACCTTAAAACAGGTTAACGCACTGATACTGCAAAATACAATCACAACGGCCATCGGTAAAGCGGTATGACTTCCTGCGATGCCTACGAGCGGCGCCGCGGCAGCGCCTAGAATAAACGTCAGCAGTCCCAAAAGCGCAGAGGCGCTCCCAGCTGATTTTCCCTGGCTCTGCATAGCTAAGGAACCGCTGGACGTCGTCACGATCCCAATGCAGGCCACCACGATAAACAGCGGAACTAAAACAAAAATCAACGACGCTTTTAAGAGGACGGATATCAATAAAACCACGCTGGCGGTCAAAGAAATCAACAACCCGCATTTCAATAAGGCTGTCTCACCGAACCGTCCAGCCAGCCGTCCTGTGATCTGGGCAGCGATGATAATCCCTAAGCCGTTTGCCGCAAAACAAAAACTGAAAGCTTGAGCCGATAATCCGTAAATGTCTTGCAAAACAAATGGAGAGGCTGATATATAGCCGAACATTCCCGCTACAATCAACCCCTGAGCTAAAGCGTACCCCATAAAAGTCCGCTGGCCGAATAGCTTTCCAAATGATACGAACGTTTCTTTGAAACCGCCCTTCGTACGATTTTCCGGAGAAAGCGACTCTTTAATTCCAAATATGACAGACAGAATAATGATGATGCCAAAAAGCCCAATAATTAAAAAAACGCCGTTCCAAGTCGTAACCTTCATAAGCTGTCCGCCTGCTACCGGAGATAAGATAGGCGCAATCCCATTTACCAGCATCAGCAGCGAGAAAAATTTCGTCAACTCTGTGCCTGAATATAAATCGCGGGCAATCGCACGGGATATCACGATGCCCCCCGCTCCCGCCGCGCCTTGAATAAACCGCATGGCGATCAATACCCACACAGATGAAGCCAATGCACATAAAAAAGATGCCGCGGCAAAAACAGCCAATGAAACAATCAGCGGCATCCTTCTGCCCGATACATCGCTAAAAGGACCGACGACAATTTGTCCGATTGCCAGACCCAATAAACAGGATGTTAAACTCAGCTGGACGACGGACGCATTCGTATGTAAATCCGCCGCCATCTGCGGAAGCCCCGGCAGATACAAATCGATCACAACCGGCCCGATTCCGGATAAAATGCCCAATATGACAGCGATCCACACTTTGTTCGGCTGCGCTTTCGCCTGAACCGCAATATCTGGCTGATTGTTTATGATATTCATTGGATCACTCCTCCATATTTAACATTTTCGCAGATTTTCTTTAAACGCCTGATCACCTTCAGTGTATTGTATACCCTATTTCATGGTTCTGACAATTAAAAAAACCGGGATGGCCCCGGCTGTCAGTAAGATTCATATCTTTTAAAAACAAAAGCGGTGCACATGAACAGAAGAAATACAATTCCCGCTGATGAAAACATCATCCAGGCGAAAGTACCATCCCATGAACCGTGCATGATAATATGGCTGGCTTGGCTTTTCGCTTTATCCGGCGTCCATTCTGTAAAGCGGGGAAACAGCGAGCCAGCCAATGAAACGGCGGCTATCAGAGTAATACTCCCTCCGGCAACCCCGCCGATATGGCGAAACAAAGCACTGAAAAAGAGCGTAACGGTCATAACAAACACAATCCATACACTGTACACCGATAAACTTAATAAAAACCGGTCAATTCCCACTTTGCCAAATAGAAGATTTGTATAATAGAAAGCCAGCCCGTAGCTGACCGTAAAAGACGCTAAAACGAGCAAGACCTGTGCAAGCCATTTACTACCGATATAATGAATCGGATTGACAGGCCGCGCCATTATCAATGAAAGAGAGCCATGGTTCCGTTCATTAACAATGCTTCCCATCACACTGAATACGAAAATGGCAGTGCCGACCGTTCCAAACTGGGAAAGTGTGCTTACCAACACCTCTTCACCGCCGGGCTTTGGAATATCGATGACCGCTCCATCAGGCAGGTTTCCGGCCATATCGATGATTTGGGGCATATAATAAAGGCTGATCGGCTGAATCAGACCGAGAAGTATCAAGACGACAGGCAGCCAAAGCAGTTTTCCATCCTTCCAGCTCTCCTTCCATTCCTTCTGAAATAAAATATAAAATGAATTCATAGCCCCATCACCTTCATATAAATATCTTCCAAAGACTGTGTTTTTTGTTCAAAATGAAGAATCGAAACGTTTCTTTTCAAGCATTCAGCCAATAATTCACGGCGGTAAGATCTGCCGGATAAATGAAACTCGGCTTGGTTGGGATGGTTAAACGTGAGCCTGCTGACATAAGAAAGATTTCCCAGCCATCCTTCAAGGCTTTCTTCGGCCGATAAAATAAAAGACGGCTTTTGATGCTGCTCTTTTAATCGAGCAAGCGGGCCGCTCCACCGGACAGCGCCTTCCTTCAGCATGACAATCTGATCACATACCTGTTCGGCGTCATATAGGACATGGGTCGAGAACAGAATCGTCATCTTCTTTTTTAACTCCTTCATCATATCGAGTACTTCACGTCTTCCAGACGGGTCCAGCGCAGAAACAGGCTCATCCAAAATCAGCAGCTCCGGCTCATGAATCATAGCCTGAGCCAGCCCGAGCCTTTGCTTCATTCCTCCTGAAAAACCGCCGATTTTCCGGTCTCCATACCTGCCGAGCCCGACATAGCGCAAAATAATCCGGCTCTTTTCCAAAGATTCGCGGCGTGTCAAATTGGAAAGCCTGCCGGCAAACAGCAAATATTCTTCCGCCGTCATCCATGAAAAGAAAGCAGGATGCTGGGGCAGATATCCGATTTGGCTCCGGTCTATCGTTTCCCGGCCTAAAAACTGTATCCTTCCTGACGTTGGGGTCAATAAACCGGACAGCATTTGCAGTGTTGTTGTTTTCCCGGCCCCGTTAGGCCCGAGCAGTGCGGCACATTGATGATGGCTGAGATCGAAGCTCAGATTTTGAACGGCTTTTTGCTGCTGATAAATTTTTGTTAATCCTTTGACGGACAGCATCACATGTGCTCCCTCCCATATGTTTTTTTACCGATGACAAAGTACGAAATGGGGCCGATGAAACTGATGCCTGCAATAATCAGGACCCACAGCCACTTGGGGCCATTTGTTTCCTCCTGCCTGAGGCAATTCACCAATGCGGAAACGACAAGGATCAGATATAACACGATCAAAGGGGCAATCAGTGCCCAAGGTATTTCAGATACAGCCATTACGGCATCCTCCTTTTCTTATGAAAAGGTCTGACGACAAATAAATAATAGAATAATAAAGGCATCGGAGTTTGAATAAGGCCCCAAATCCCCCAAAACCAGGCATTGCTTCCCTTTTTCTTGGCATCGAGAAAAAGGAGAATGCTTTGAGTGAATAGAAACGGCGAAATCAACAGCAGAGCAAGCAATTTTTCTGGAGTCGTTTCAAGGTTCATCTAATCAGCCTCCCCCTCAACCGTCCGGCGCCGTTTTTTTTCAAATAAGGCAAGCACAGGAAGAATAACAACCGCCGCACCTTGAACCGTTAAAAATATAGCTGGAACTCGAATTGAAATAGCGATATAAACGGATAAAATCACGAATGCCAAAACAATAAAGCAAAGCAATTCCTTCTGAATCGCCCGTTTGCGCTCTTTTTTAAAGCGGGCTAAACGCTGATCCAGCTCTAATTGATGGGGAACAGCAGGCTCAAAGATGTCATCTATTTTTTTCAGCTCTTCCTTCAAATGAGAAATCGTCTCTTTTTCATCTCGTTCATTCACTGATCCCACTCCTTTCGAATTTTTTTTAATCCGTGATGAACACGGGATTTGACAGTTCCCTCTTTTATTTTCAGCATCCTTGCCACTTCAGGATATGTAAACCCGTAGTAATGCCTTAATAGGATCGGCATTCTAAACTCCGGCTCAAGCGCTGCGAACAACTCCAAATATTCGCTCCACTCATATCCTTGAAGTGAAGTTTCCCATTTCATTTTTCGAAAGGCTTCCTCTCCGGCTGCCTGCGTCTTGCGGTTTTCACGTTTTGTCTTACGCTGGTGGTCGATAAATAACCGGGAAGCAATCGAAATCAGCCAAGTCAAAAATTTGGCATTTCCCTGAAATTGCTGAAGGCTGATATACGCTTTCAGCATCGTCTCTTGAACCAAATCCTCTGTCAGATCAGGATGGAGCGTTAATTTCAGCACATATTGATATAAAAAGGGGTAATTTAGCTGAAATAGTTTTGTAAAGGCGGCATCTTCACCGTTTTTTGCTAGCTTGATAAGTTCTTTTTCATCTGTCTGATCCACTGAAATGTCACCCCCCCTTTCTTTTGTCTCTGTTTATAAGACGACAGCCGCCGGCAAACCGTTCAAATCTATTCTGATAAGATAAAAAATGATCTTGTTTCACATTCGGCATTTATGGTGTACTTGAAACTGAAGGGATGTGACTTAAAGGGGATGGAGTTACGGGAAAAACTTGTTCATGAAGAAAATCAAATTTTAAAAAAGATCATGTGATTTTTTGGGGTGCCGTCTTTTGTTTCTGGTTTGCTACAGACAGCATCGGCTTTTCCTACTCAGCGATAGGAATCGTACTGGGGAGCTACGGCGTCACGCAGATTTTACTGCGGTTTCCGTTCAGTATCCTGTCAGATGTCCTTTCTCCGCTTAGAAAACAGCTGTTGATCAGCGGTTTTGCTATGTCCCTGTTGAGGCTGCTTCATATTTCTGTTTTTCGATTCGTTCATCATGGTGGTCACGGCCAGACTGCTTGCCGGTATGACTGCTGCAATGTGGGTGATGGCAACCGTTTTATACTCGCAGCATTTTACAAAAGATCAGTCGTCAAAAGCGATGGGCATTCTGCAGTTTTTAACGGTTTTCCCCCCATTTCTCAGCATGGCTGTCAGCGGATACCTCGTCCATATGTTCGGCTGGATGTTTCCGTTTTGGATCGGGGTTGCCGTATCATGCATAGGACTTGTTCTGTCATTTTACATTAAAGATTATGGACCCCGCCAGACGGCCAAGGGGATGGCTCTATCAGACTACGTCAAACAGACTTGGCGTCTCCATGATTTAAAAGCGCTTACAACACTATCATTTATAGCCCGCCGTGTGTTATTTATGACCGTGTTCGGCTTCACACCGATTTACGCGGAGACGGTCGGAATCGATGAGAAACAGCTGATTTGGGTCATGTGCGCTTTTTTTGTTCCGCAAACACTGGCATCCGTGTGGTGCATCTTTTACAAAGTAAAGGCCGCCGATGTACTGATATGGATATCTTATGTGGTAACAGCCATTTTTCTTTGCTTGCTGCCGTTTGCCGAGACGTATGTCTGATCCACGCTGTGACAGGACTGACATTGGGATTTATTTTTCCGCTATTGGTCAGCAAAGTCGTTCAGCTTGGCACGCCTCAGCTCAAAATGTCTGTGATGGGTTTCTATCAATCTTTTTATGTGCTTGGTTTTTTTCTTGGCCCGATTGCGGCGGGAAAGGCGGCAGAACAATTCGGACTTCGCGAGGTGTTTTGGTTTGCAGGCGCTCTGTCATTGGCGGCGGCCGGGGTCATGTTTTTCAAAGCAGTTTGCGAATCGAGGAAAAAGCAGGCGGGGATGATGCCTGCTTTTCGCTTTTCTTAATAATAGATTTTAGCAGAACCGGCCGGGTACCAATTGCCGTTCTGCGCTTTTGCCCATCCGTAAACGATACCGCCTGTTTCGATCTTGTCTTTAATCAGCTCAAGCCTTTCACTCGATTTTGCCTCATGCCTGCTTCCCGTCTTCGCTGCTATTTTCACAGATAAAATATTGTCCTTCAATGTATCAGGCTCTTCATCAGTGCTTGTCCAGGCGACCCTTTCATAATAAGTCTGATTAAATGGACTTTCCAATCCTTTAATATAAAAGTAGACTGTTTTGCCGGTCACCTTCACATCTGTATATGCCGTGCTGAAGGGATGAATCGATTCTTGAGAAGCTGACTTTCCGTGTGCCAAAACAGAAGCTCCGCCGACTCCGAGAAGCAACATTCCCATCATTAAAACACCGACCGCTAATTTTTTTAACATCAAAACGCCTCCCTTTTGTTTCAATCACATGTTTAATTTTACCATTATATCCATTTGTTTCATTGTTGTATTTTTGTCTTTTTATTGAAATCAATCAAATCTTGAATGTTGTTACCTCATCTGTATCGTAAATACGAGGTGACCTTTCATGTTGAAAAACAGTTTTTCGTACAGCAAAATGAAAATTCATTCTACTCATTTTTTTCACTCGGTTTTATTAGGGGCGGGAAAGGTGGCGGAATCATTCGACTTCGCGAGTTGTTTTGCTTTGTTGGCGCTTTGTTATTGAAGGCGGTCGGGGGGAGGTTTTTTTAAGCAGTTTGTATTTAAGGATCGGTGCCTTGTCGGATAAAGTAAAATGAACAATAGATTCTGCAAGGCAATTTTACTTCTGATGAAACTGGTTTTATTCGATGTATATTAAAATCGTTAAGAAACCAAGTGATGATTAACAATCTTTTGTCTCTCCAGATCTCGCTGCCAGAGCTTATTTAATTCAAAAAAGAAAAAGATCCCTTTAATAAGGATCTTCACGATGCCCTTTTTCCTCCGCTTGCTTTGGTGCATCTTCAGCACCTTCCGCTCCGATCGGCTCCCTGCTGGATGTATTTTGGCTTGAAGCGTGCTTCAAGTCTTCCTCTACCTTGCTTCCATATTCCGCATCACATTGCTTCAGCATATCAATCATTTTCGTTTGAATTCTTTGATCACATGGGGCAAGTGTATTGACCAGGTTTGTGATCAGCTCTTCTTTTTCCCAATCATCTAAATGCCTGTAGGTATCTCCCGCCTGCTTAAAATTATTCTGCCTGTCGATGCTCTCTCGGACCAAATGTCCTTCTACATGCGGTGTGTACTCTTTACCGTCCTGGTTTGCTTCTTTTAGTCCGTTGATTGTCGAAGGCTCATAGTTTATATGCGGGCTTTGATCTTTCCCCAAGTCTACTTTGTATTGCATCTGCCCTCCCCGCTGATTGGTTGCCACTCTTTTTTTCGGAGCATTGATCGGCAGCTGCAGATAATTGGCCCCTACTCTGTAGCGCTGTGTATCCGAGTAGGAAAAGGTTCTCCCTTGAAGCATTTTGTCATCAGAAAAATCGAGCCCGTCCACAAGCACGCCTGTCCCGAACGCGGCCTGTTCCACTTCTGTAAAATAGTCTTCAGGGTTTTTATTCAACACCATTTTGCCGACAGGAAGCCATGGAAATTGATCCTCAGGCCAAAGTTTTGTGTCATCAAGCGGATCAAAATCAAGCTCAGGATGTTCGTCATCGCTCATGATTTGAACGAATAGCTCCCACTCCGGGTAGTCTCCGCGCTCAATCGCTTCATACAAATCTTGTGTTGCATGATTGAAATTTTTCGCCTGGATCTCTTCCGCTTCTTTTTGCGTCAAATTTTTAATGCCCTGTTTCGGCTCCCAGTGGTATTTCACAAGAACGGCTTCTCCTTCTTTATTCACCCACTTGTATGTATTCACGCCAGACCCCTGCATCTGCCGGTAATTGGCCGGGATGCCCCAAGGCGAAAATAAAAAGGTAATCATATGCATGGCTTCCGGGGTATTTGAGATAAAATCGAAGATCCTTTCACCATCCTGCAAATTTGTAACAGGATCAGGCTTAAACGCATGGATCAAATCAGGAAACTTTACGGCATCGCGGATAAAGAAGATCTTCAGATTATTTCCGACCAGATCCCAGTTTCCGTCCTCAGTGTAAAATTTGACCGCGAATCCGCGCGGGTCGCGGAGGGTTTCCGGTGAAGAAATCCCGTGTGTGACCGTCGAAAAACGGACAAACACAGGTGTTTTTTTGCCTTTTTCTTGAAACAGCTTTGCCCTCGTATACTTTGAAACCGGTTCATCACCGGCTGTCCCATAAGCCTCAAAATATCCGTGCGCACCGGCTCCCCGCGCATGAACGACCCGTTCCGGAACCCTTTCCCTGTCAAAATGGCTGATCTTTTCTAGAAAATCATAGTTCTCCAATGTTGAAGGGCCCCTATTGCCTACGGTTCTGATATTTTGATTGTTTGTAATCGGATGTCCCTGGCGATTTGTCAACGTGTCATCTGTTTCCATATCGGACTTTTGCTGATTTGTGTTGTGTTCCACTTGTTACACTCCTTTATTTGGAATAATCATTAATTTAACCCAATCTAAAAAAGTTATTCAGCATAATAACAGTGAGCTGATCAATGTTCAAAACAACGATAATGAATTTTTATTTATAATTATTATAAATAAATATTGTTTTTTTCTTGAGAAGTGTTATCATTATTTTGTAATTAAATTTTACGCGAGGTGATCCTTTAATGACGACAAATCAAAACAACCTGACAACCAGCTGGGGCGCTCCGGTTGGAGACAACCAAAATTCAATGACAGCAGGTTCACGGGGGCCGACTCTTATTCAGGACGTCCACCTTCTTGAAAAACTTGCCCATTTCAACAGAGAGCGCGTACCTGAACGGGTTGTTCATGCAAAAGGCGCCGGTGCACACGGTTATTTTGAAGTGACAAATGATGTTTCAACATATACTAAAGCTAATTTTTTATCAGAAGTAGGAAAACGCACACCTTTGTTTGTTCGTTTTTCAACTGTCGCAGGTGAAAATGGTTCAGCAGATTCTGTTCGCGACCCGCGCGGATTCGCTGTTAAATTTTACACAGAAGAAGGGAACTATGATCTTGTCGGAAACAACACACCGGTGTTTTTTATCCGCGATGCGATTAAATTCCCCGACTTCATTCATACACAAAAACGCCATCCGGTCACACATTTAAAAAATCCGGATGCTGTTTGGGATTTCTGGTCATTATCTCCTGAATCCCTGCATCAAGTGACCATCCTGATGTCCGACCGAGGGATTCCAGCCACTTACCGGCATATGCACGGCTTCGGAAGCCACACATTCAAATGGGTCAATGCCGAAGGCGAAGGCGTTTGGATTAAATATCACTTCAAAACAGAACAAGGCATTAAAAATCTGACTGAGGAAGTCGGTACAAAGATTGCAGGTGAAAATCCTGATTATCATACGCAGGATTTATTCGAAGCAATTGAAAAAGGGGACTTCCCGGCATGGAAGCTGTATGTTCAGATTATGCCGTTGGAAGATGCGGATACTTACCGTTTTGATCCATTTGATGTCACGAAAGTATGGTCGCAAAAAGATTATCCGCTGATTGAAGTCGGCCGTATGGTGCTCAACCGGAATCCGGAAAACTATTTTGCAGAAGTAGAGCAGGCAACGTTCTCTCCTGGAACATTAGTGCCGGGAATCGAACCTTCACCTGATAAAATGCTTCAGGGACGCCTGTTTGCATATGCGGATGCACATCGCTACCGCGTAGGAGCAAACCACAACAGCCTGCCTATCAACCGTCCGAAGGCTGAGGTTCATAACTATCAGCGCGACGGACAAATGCGCTTTGACAACAATGGCGGCGGTTCTGTCTATTATGAACCGAACAGCTTCGGAGGACCGGCTGAATCACCTGAAAATAAAACAACGGCTTATCCGGTATCAGGGGCGGCTGACAGCTCAGCTTACGACCAAAACGATCACTATACGCAGGCAGGCGATTTATACCGCCTCTTAAGCGAAGAAGAGCGCACACGCCTTGTCAGCAATATCGTAGGTTCGATGAAACAAGTAACAAAAGACGACATTAAGCTTCGCCAGATTCAGCATTTTTATCAAGCAGATCCTGAGTATGGCAAACGCGTTGCAGACGGACTGAATTTATCCGTTCCGCAAGAAGTTTAATTAGATATTTAACATTTGACGCTTATTCTCAGTTATATTCTCATTTTCTCATAACAGGCACCCGTCATTTTTAAAACGGGTGCCTGCCCTTAATCTAGAATGGCAGGGGATGTTACGTGTGGAAGAAGAGCAGCTCGTTCCATTATTAAAAAAAAGCGGCTTGCGGGTAACGGCTCAACGGGTGCTGATTTTAAAAACAATCATTTCTTTGAATGGCCACCCCTCGGCGGAAGATATTCATCGTGAACTGCCATACATGAGTCTGCCGACGATATACAGCAATCTGAAGTTATTTGTGAAGCTAGGCATTTTAAACGAACTGCCTTATGGAGACGGTAAAAGCAAGTATGAAATGTTTAAAACACAGCATTATCATGTCATCTGTAAATCATGCGGAAAGATGGTTGATTTAGAGTATCCTCACCTCAAAGAGGTTGAGCATGCAGCCGCTCAAATAACGCATTTTAAGGTTAACACGCATTATTTAGGGATTTACGGAGTCTGTACGACATGTCAAGATTTGCAGCAGAGGTGAAGAACAAATGGAACGAAAAAAAATAGGCTTGCTCGTCATGGCCTATGGAACCCCTTATCAAGAGGAAGATATCATTCCGTATTACACGCATATCCGTCATGGAAAAAGGCCGTCCGATGACATGATTGACGATTTAAAAAACCGCTACAAGCATATCGGCGGGATCTCTCCGCTTGCCAAAATTACGCTGGCTCAGGCCAAAAAACTGGAAGAAGCCTTAAACTCGCGGCAAAACAAAGTGGAATATGTCATGTATCTCGGTTTAAAACACATATCCCCTTTTATCGAAGATGCGGTTGAACAAATGAAGCGGGATCAAATGGAAGAAGCCGTTTCCATCGTCCTAGCCCCCCACTACTCTACCTTTAGCACCGAAGTCTACAATCGCCGCGCCCAAAAGGCCGCAGAAGAAATCGGCGGACCGCGGATCATATCAATTGATGAGTGGCACCAGGAAGACGGCTTTATTCGTTATTGGACAGAAGAAATCAGCCGGATTCTGAAGCAAATGTCTGAAGATGAATTGAAAGAAACGGTTGTCGTTTGTTCAGCCCACAGCTTGCCGGAAAAGATCAAGGAACACGGTGATCCCTATCCCGAGCAGCTTGAGGAAACAGCAAAACAGATCGCGGAACATCTGTCATTTGACCAGGTTGCTGTCGGCTGGCAAAGCGAAGGCAACACGACTGACCCTTGGCTCGGTCCTGATGTACAGGATCTAACACGAGAACTTTATCAGAAAGGCTTCCGGTCATTCGTTTATGCCCCAGTCGGATTCGTGTCTGACCACTTGGAAGTTCTTTATGATAATGACTATGAATGTAAAGTGATCACGGACGAGCTGGGCGCCCATTATTACCGTCCGCCAATGCCGAACACGGACCCGCGGTTTATTGATATGCTTGCCGGCGTTGTCCTGCAAAAAACCCCGGCAAAAACGAAGCTGGTTTAATACAGCCGCTGCAAAATGATGAAGGCCCATCTCGGATATACAAGAGCAGAAGGAGAAGCCGTCACAATGATAGCTTCTGCCTTCCCGCTTTTTCTACGCATATCCTGCTTAAAGTGCTGCCGCGAAAACCACCATCTCAGTCATCACTGACATTACCGAATGGCTGCCAACCATCCTCAAGGCCACCGATCCCCCTTCAATTTTAAAGATTGACTTATGAATCCCCTGAAAAACAAAAAAGCCAATAACCATTTTCCAGACATGAATTTGTTGAATGTTCACTTCGATAGATTCTTTTTTTGCAGATTGATAAGACAAAAGATCTTGATGGTCATGCGCTTCTCCTCATATTTATGCCATTTGTCATAATCATCAGCTTACACCCGCTTCCAACTTACCTCATGATTATTCAGATAATTCAGTTTTCTGTGCTATGATCTCCCTAATTCCAATAAAAGGGAGGTATGAGGATGTCCATTCTACACCGTCCACCTTAATTGTAAGCGCTTCCTTTACGGTCATAAAAAACGAAAAAATAGGAGGAAAACAATGAAGAAAATCATAAGTCTCATGTTTATCTTTGTATTAGGGGTTATCGGAGCGTTAACACCAGCGGTATCTGCAGAAGCCGCTGCTTCTGCCAAGGTCAGTCCGCTGGCCGACTTCGGCTTGAAAGGCTTCGCTTCTTTAAACGGAGGAACCACCGGCGGAGAAGGCGGACAGACGGTGACCGTGACAACAGGAGACCAGATCATCGCAGCATTAAAGAATAAAAATTCAAATACGCCTTTAAAAATTTATGTCAATGGTACAATTACAACCTCCAATACATCAGCATCAAAAATTGACATCAAAGATGTTTCAGATGTGTCGATTGTCGGCTCTGGAACAAAAGGCGAATTCAAGGGCATCGGCATTAAAGTGTGGCGCGCAGAAAACGTCATCATCCGCAACTTAAAAATTCATGAAGTCGCATCAGGCGATAAAGATGCGATCAGCATCGAAGGGCCTTCCAGTAATATTTGGGTCGATCATAATGAACTGTATCACAGCTTGAATGTAGATAAAGATCACTATGACGGATTATTCGATGTCAAAAAAGACGCGAAATACATTACATTCTCCTGGAACTATGCCCATGACGCATGGAAATCCATGCTGATGGGGTCATCAGACAGCGATAATAACAATCGGACCATTACGTTCCACCACAATTGGTTTGAAAATCTGAATTCCCGCGTTCCCGCATTCCGGTTCGGTGAAGGCCACCTTTACAACAACTATTACAGCAATATCATCGAAAGCGGTGTCAATTCGAGAATGGGGGCACGCCTCAAAATTGAAAACAACCTCTTTGAAAACGCCAAAGATCCGATCGTTGCCTGGTACAGCAGTTCGCCCGGCTATTGGGACGTGTCCAACAACAAATTTGTCAACTCAACAGGCAGCATGCCGACTTCTTCAACAACAACCTACAATCCGCCGTACAGCTACTCACTCGATAATGTAGACAATGTCAAATCGATCGTCATGCAAAATGCCGGGGTCGGCAAAATCAATCCTTAAGTGGTGTCAGACGGAAACGCTCGGGATTTTCCGAGCGTTTCTTTTTTATACCTCATACTCTTTCCACACCCTTGGCAGCCATTCAGAAAGCTCATGGGCAAGCAGTGTATGAGCAGATCTCGTCTTCGTCCATTCATCCGCACAAGCGCCATGCAGATGGACGGCATTTAGCACCGCTTCTTTCGGATTCTCATGGCAGCAAAGCATTCCCAAAATCATCCCTGTTAACGTATCACCGGTTCCTCCCTTTGCCAGCGCACTGCCGCCAGTTTGATTTTTCCAGCACTCTCCGTCAGGAAATGCGGTGATCGTCTCATTTCCTTTCAGAATAATCGTGACGCCCAGTTGTGCCGCATATGTTTTAGCCAGTGAAATACGGTCTTTCTGAACATCTTGGACAGACAGGCCTGTGATTCTTGAAAACTCACCTGGATGCGGCGTCAGAATAGTGGGGGCTTTGCGAAGGGGATACGATCTTTTTGACAGAGCTCCCGCATCAAGGACAACCGGGCAGTCTTCCTCCAATACCCGTTCAACGGCTTGTTCAGTCGTTTGTGAAGGCGGGAGCCCCGGGCCTATTGCAATCGCGCGGTAATGTTCATCAAATCTGCCTGCGGCTGTCTTTTCTAAGCCGTCCCGCCAATATGTCGCTTCAGGGAGAACGGGAACGATCAGCGGAATAGCACTGCCGCTTGTGCCGATTACAAGCTTTCCAATGCCGCTGCGCATGGCGCCCATTCCGGCAAGAAGTGCTGCTCCAGGCATATCATTGCTCCCGGCAAATAAAAGACCTGTGCCGTATGTTCCTTTATGACTGTCATTCTCTCTTTTCGGCAATGCGGATTTTACACGTTCTTTCGTCCAAATCGGCAGACTTTCTTCAGCCATCTTCACTTCACACCTTTTAAACAAACGTTTAATTAAGTTCTATTGAATCATACTTTATACATCCTGCAAAATGTATAAGATCCCCCAAACATTTGCAGGAATAAAATGCGGAAGAGACAGCTTCACCATCTGAAGCTGTCTCCAAAATCTTCATGGAAGCCTTGCAACAGGTGCATCGAGCCGATAAAGCCGCTGATAACGCGGATTTTCATGCAAAAGCTGTTTATGGCTTCCTTCCATTTGAATCATTCCGTTTTCAAGAAAGAGAATTCGGTCGGCCGCTTCGGCCCCGGCCAAATGGTGTGTAATCCAAAGCACGGTCTTCCCTTTAAGCACTTGGAACATTGTCGCTAACAGATCCTTTTCCGTTTTGGGATCAAGGCCGACGGTAGGTTCGTCCAGAATAACGATCGGTGCATCCTGAAGGAGAATCCGCGCCAATGCCATTCGCTGGCGTTCCCCTCCCGAAAAACGAATGCCTGTTTCCTGGACGGAGGTGTTATAACCGTCAGAAAGCGATTCAATATAATCGTGAAGCTTTACCTGCCGCGCCGCCCAGTACACTTCATCATCACTCGCATCAGGATTGCCGAGGCGAATATTGTTTAACACCGTCGTGTCAAACAGATGCGGCTGCTGATTAAAAACGGCCACAACCCTGGAAATATGATGATGAAGGGATTCAGCCGCGATGCCGTTAAAAGAGACACTGCCTTGTGATGGAGACAGCGCGCCTTCGATCAAAGTCAAAATCGTCGATTTCCCCGCACCGCTCGGACCAAGCAGCGCAATTTTTTCTCCCTGCCTTAGCGTAAAAGTCACGCCGTTTAATACAGGCTGGCCTTGTTCATAGGAAAACGAAACATCTTCAAAGCGAAGTGTTACATCCTCCAAAGCGACCGCCTCGGCGCTTTCCGCCTGAGCAGCCAGCCCGTTCTCCCCCCGTTCCGGCTCAAGCTCTTCCATGCGCCGCAAAGAATCCTGATACTCCGGAATGGCCTCCGCCGCATCAGAGAGCGGAAAAAAGGCTTCAGTCAGCGGAAAAACAACAAGGACAAAGGCGGCAATAAACGTAGGGGCCAAACCACCTTCAGCGCTTTGTCCGCCGGCCCAAATCAGCATCATCAAAACGAGTCCGGCCGTGAGGCATTGCACGGTAAAATCCCTCCAGCGCGTAAACCGCCGGCGTCTCTTTTCGACCTCCAGCCACTTCTGTTCCTCCTCTTCATACACACGAATAAAGTCGTGTTGACGGCCGCTGAAAACCCAATCACTCACACCCATCACAGCGTCCGTCAGCTGACGGTACAGTCGGCTGCGGCCTCTTTTGAGCACAATGTTTTTCGCCCTTGTCACAAGCAGAGACACAAGCGGGACGAGAAAAACAAGAACAGCCGCATAGATTGCGATAAGTCCGGCAAAGGGCCAGGAAAAGAAGCCGAGCGCAAAGGTAAATGCAGCGTACAATAGCAGAGCCGACAGTCCGGGAAATACCGTTTTTAAATACATATCCTGCAAGTGTTCAATATCGTCCGCCAAAATGCCGAGCATATCGCCTGTACGAAAGCGCGAACGCAACGTCAAAGCCTGCGGCTCCAGCATCCGGTACAGCCGAACACGCATATCTGATAAAATCTTTAATATCATGTGATGGCCTGTCAGCCGTTCCACATATCGCGATACAGACCGTAAAATCCCAAATGTGCGGACGGCGACAATCGGCACATAGATCATTAACACGTTTTCCGGCCGGGTCGCGGCTTTGGAAATCAAATAGCCTGACGTAAACATCAGAGCAGCCGCGGAGCAAACTGTCAGTCCGCCGAGCAAAACCACAATGATAAACAGCTTCATATTTTTCTTTACATACGGCAGCACCCACCGGTCTTCTTTCTTCATGATGCACCCCCAAAAGACTGCGCCTGCACAAGATCGTAATAAACTCCGCGCTTTTCGATCAGTTCTTGATGTGTTCCGGTTTCAGCCACTTTCCCATCCTGGAGCACGATGATTTCATCCATATCAAGCATCCAGTGCAGCCGATGGGTCGCCATAAAGACAAGCTTGTCTTCAAACAGTTTCAGCATCGTTTGCTTAATCTCATATTCCGTTTCAATATCCAAGTGTGCGGTCGGCTCGTCTAACAGCAGAATCGGACGGTTTCCGAGAAAGGCCCGGGCAATAGCTGTCCGCTGGGCCTGTCCCCCGCTCAACGCCCTTCCTCCTTCGCCAATCCGTTCCTCAAGCCCTGAAGGAAGTTGTTCAATCAACTGTGCAAGCCCCGCGGCCTTTGCCGCCCGTTCAATTTCTTCAGGTGAAGCGCCGGGGTGATAAAAACGGATGTTGGCGCTTAATGTATCCGGAAAAATAAACGGATGCTGCGGAATATAAAGAAGCTGCCGCTGCCAGTTTTCCGCCTGCAGGTGTGTTCTTTCTGTGCCGCCGACTTCAATCACTCCGCTTTTCGTTTCTAAAAAACCGCCCAGCACATCGATAAGCGTTGACTTCCCGGCGCCGCTTTCACCAATGATGCCGATTTTTCTCTTCCCTTTAAAAGAAAGAGAAACATCGGTCAAAGAATGGCGATCCTCTTCATCATGCTGGACAGATACTTCTTTGAGTTTTATTTGATCCCTGTCTGACCATTCAGCAAGCTGAAGCGGGGTCTCTTCCTTAAATGAAGGAGCGGCAAGGATTTCCTTGATCGCCTTGCCTGCTTCCTGTCCGTTCAATGTGGCGTGGTAGTCATTGCCGACTTCGCGGACCGGAAGAAAAAATTCAGGAGCCAGGATCAGGACTGCAAGAGCAGGGCCGAGCATGATGTGCCCTTCAACAAGACCGAGGCCGAGAAAAACGGCCACCGTTGCCACGGAAAGCATCGTAAAAAAATCGAGGGCAAACGATGATAGAAAGGCGATCCTAAGCGTGCTCATCGTCGCCTTCCGATATCGTTCACTCACATGAAAGATATTGTTTGCGTGTGAACCGCTTAACCCTAAAAATTTCAATGTTTCCAACCCGCGCAGCGAGTCTGTGAAATGGTTGGAGAGCGTTTCATACGTCTTCCACTGGCGGTCTGCTTTTCTCTTCGCGGCATATCCGAGCAAAATCATAAAGGCAATTAAGATCGGCATCGTGACCATCAGTATGACGGCAGATGATCTGTCTTTGAAAAAAACATAGCCGACGACCGCCGCCGGAATAACGGCCATGCTGATCATTTTCGGAAGAAACAGCTCCAAGTAGCGGCGGAACTGGGCAATCCCCTCCATCGCAAGTGTGACCACGTGTCCGGTGCCTTCTTTCCTTGCCAGCCGCGGACCGGATTGAAAAAGCTTCTCGAGGAAGCTTTTTCGCATGTCGGCACCCGTTTTGGCGGCGTAGTCATAAACCGCCCGCTGCTTGACAAGCGTGATGGCATGACGGAGAAGGAACGCCGCCAAAAAGAAGATGACCAATAAATGAACAGAGGCGATTCGTTCGCCGTTGAAAAGGCGGGTCACCGCTTCGGCAAGCCACTCAGCCTGCATGATGATCGCGGCGCCCTGGACACAGGTCAATACAGTCAGCACCGCGAGAACTCGTTTCATTCCTTTATATTGAAAAAGATCTTTTCCCATTAATAAATCATTGGCTCCTTACTGCTGACCCGTTTCCGAAATACATAGTAGCTCCAGACTTGATAGCCCAGTACAAATGGAAGCAATGACAGCGCTACAATCGTCATGACCTTTAAAGAATAGTCGCCTGAAGAAGCATTGTAAACCGTTAAATCATATGCGCTTTTGACCGAGCTGATCATAACCCGCGGGAACAGCGCCGTGAAAATCGTCGCCACTGTGAGCGCGATCCCCGCTCCCGTCATGGCAAACGTCCAGCCATCGCGCTTTTGTTTCATAAATATAATGGAAAGCACATAGCAGACGACAATCAGAGCGGCAAGCGGTATCGTCACATGTCCGCGTCCTGTAAACAGATCCGTTTCAAAAATAGACAGTGCAACAAAAGCGACGAGCGCTGCCAAAACAGCAAATACGATTTTTTTAGCGAGCTGTCTTGCACGATCGCGCAAATCGGCTTCTGTTCTGAGTGTAATAAAGATCAACCCGTGCAAGAGACAAAGAAGCGTGACGGTGACTCCTCCAGTGACGGAATAGACATTGACGTAATCTGTAAAACCGGCGTGTAGATTCATCTCAGCATCAATCGGCATCCCCCGTAGAATACTGGTGAATAAAACTCCGAACAAAAACGGAGGCAGCAGGCTGCCGAAAAATACGACCCAATCCCATGTTTTTGTCCATTTAGCGGTCTCCACTTTCCCTCTAAACTCAAAAGCGACACCCCGTCCGATCAAGGCAAGCAGCACAAAGACGAAGGGGATGTAGTACCCGCTGAACATGGTTGCATACCAATTCGGAAACGCGGCAAAAATTGCGCCTCCGCCCGTCAGCAGCCAGACCTCGTTCGCATCCCAGAAGGGGCCGATCGTATTGATCATCACCCTCCGCTCAAGCTCATTGCGGCCGAGAAACCGGGTCGCCATGCCGACGCCAAAATCAAAACCTTCCAGAAAGAAAAAACCTACGAACAACACAGCGACTAATATGAACCAAAGCTCATTAAGAGATACCATGGTAAACCTCCTGATCAAACGGGTCTGTCGATACGGAATCCTCATGATGGTGATCATGATGTGCAGCCCCTTTTTTAATCTCGCGGATAAACAAGTAGACAAGGATGATTGCCAGTATGAGATAAATCGCAGTAAACGCGATGACCGAGAACAGCAGCATTCCCGCCGAAACGTTCGGTGAAACAGACTGCGCGGTCGTCAAAATGCCAAAGACCGTCCATGGCTGGCGTCCGATCTCAGTCATGATCCAGCCTGCCGTGTTTGCGATGAACGGAAACGCGATCAGAGCAACCATCCCCCGCAAAAACCACTTGCTTGTCTCAAGCTTTTTGCGGAAGCTGAGGATAAGACCTGTCAAAGCGGCAGCGATCATTAACATGCCTGCACCAGCCATAATCCTGAAGCTCCAGAACGTCGTTTTCACCGGAGGAATGTAGTTTCCTTCGCCATACTTTTCTTCATATTGTTTCTGCAAAGTTTTCATTCCAGGCACATCTCCGCTGAACTGTTTATACGCAAGATAGCTGAGTGCATAAGGAATGCTGAGTTCAGATTTGTTCTCCTGCTTGTCCGTATCAATATTGGCAAGCATCGTCCACGCAGCCGGATCACCGCTGTCATCCCAAAGCGCTTCACTTGCGGCCATTTTCATCGGCTGGCTTTTCATCAGATGCTGCGCCTGTTCATGTCCGCTGAATGCAACTCCGATACCGGAAACCAGCGCCACAACCATCGCAATCTGAAAAGATTTTTTAAAAAACAGCATTTCCTGTTTTTTCAGCATTTTGTATGCACTCACACCGGCAATAAAAAACGAACCGGTAGCCAGCGCGCCGAAAATCACGTGCGGAAATTCCACCCATAGCTGCGGATTCTTAATGATTGCAAAGAAGTCAGTCATTTCCGCACGGCCGTTTTTGATGGCAAAACCAACAGGTTCCTGCATAAATGAGTTGGCTGCCAAAATCCAAAACGCCGACAGAATTGTGCCCAGTGAAACAAGCCAGATGGACAGCAAGTGAATCTTTTTCGGAAGGCGGTCCCAGCCGAAAATCCACAGGCCGATAAAGGTCGATTCCATAAAGAAAGCCAAGAGAGCCTCAACAGCGAGCGGAGCCCCGAATACATCGCCGACAAAGCGGGAGTATTCCGACCAGTTCATCCCGAACTGAAATTCCTGCAAGATGCCGGTGACAACACCGACTGCAAAGTTAATTAAAAATAAGTGCCCCCAAAATTTAGCCATCGTCCTGTACATATCTTTTTTCTTCACAACATAAAGGGTCTCCATCAAAGCAACCATAAAGACAAGCCCGATGGACATCGGAACAAAAATAAAGTGAAAAATCGTCGTTGAAGCAAATTGAAATCTGGCTAAGATTAATTCGTTCATCCCCTGCTTCCTCCATTTCCATTGTTGATCACAGATCATGATAAATAAACTTGTTCAATACTTCACAAAATCATGAGGGACGACACTCGGAACTTCCCTCAGGTGTGATTGTTCAAAAAATAATCCAATAGACTTATAAATCAATCTTTGTACTTCTTATATAAGTAATTTACACCGTTTGTTTATAGAAAAAAAGATCTAATTACCTAAAATTTGGATCATTTTGTGGCCAAATATTGAAGAAAGTTTAAACTTTTTTTGACAACAAATAGGTTTTATTTACCATACCGACTTGCAAACCCATGTTTATCAACTAAAAAACACCCTATGAAGGGTGTCCTGAAGCTGTCACAAAATCGGTATCTTTTACCTGCACTTAGACGACATTCTGTTTTTAACCGATATACCGCTGTACAATTCTCTCAGCATGAACCAAATAGCTTTTTCCAAACGAATTCAAGTGCAAATAGATATAAAAAAGCTGATAGAGCGGCCATACTTCCCGGGTAAGGGGCTGACCCGACGCCTCTTCATAAGCGCGGTAAAACCGATCAGAAAAACCGCCGAATAAAGCGGTCATCGCCAGATCCATGCGATAATCCCCATATAAAACAGCCGGATCAATGAGGTATGGAGAGCCATCCTCCCCCGTCATCCAATTGCCTCCCCATAGATCACCGTGCAGAACAGATGCACGAGGGTCGTCCGGAAGCCAGCAGCCGGAGGCTTCAGCGAGCCGGATGTGGCGCTTTGCCTGCTGGTCGTTTAATAATCCTTTTTCCCGGGCGGCCATGATCTGCGGAAGCAGCCTTTGATCCCGATAGTAAGCCTGCCAGCTGTCATACACGCCGTTTTCCTGCTTACATGTGCCGATGTAATTGTCATATGCCAATCCGTAATAAGGCTTTTCCGTTCGATGCATGGCAGCGAGACGTCTTCCTAATTCTTCTTCCGATCCTGAAGACCGAATACTTTTGATATATGAAAGAACGAGGAAGCGCTCCGGAGCGCTCTTTTCATTATAGGCAATCACTTCCGGCACTTTCACAGCCCCTGTTTTCCTCAATTCTTGAAGTCCCATGGCTTCTTTTTCAAAAAAGTCGGAAGGCACACCCTTGTTTACTTTGACGAACAAATACGTTTCATCTGTTTCCACAAGAAAAGTGTGATTGATGTCGCCTCCGCCTACTTCTCTTACATGCCTGATCGAGAGACTGCGTCCGGCTGATTGCACCGCTTTTTCAATAACTGTTTTGATGTCCATTCTGTCACCCCCATTCACTTTATACAAAAATGCTGAAGAAATGAAAAGCGCTCGATGGGTTAGGCTTCCACAAAGCTTACATGATGGCCGTTCACATAAAAGTCATTAAATATGTGAAATACTTCACAATATCCTGATATACTTAAGTCGTATTAAAAAGACTTCTTAAGTAAACACTTGATGGTGGTGGTAAACATGGAAACTAAATCGCTTATTCTAGTTGAAGAGCTTGCTTTAAAAAAATACGGAATTTTCGTACAAAGCCGACTCCGTTACCTTTTGCGCTCTATACTGGCAAGTATGTTCATCGGATTCGGCGTGATCGTCGCATTTAAAACGGGGAACCTCTTTTATCTTGAGCAATCTCCTTTCACATATCCGATTGCAGCGATCACATTTGGGGGCGCCATTATATTGATTGTCTATGGCGGGGGAGATTTATTCACGGGAAACACGTTTTATTATACATTTGCAGCACTTCGCAAAAAAATGCGCTGGGCCGATGTCATCAAGATGTGGGGATTCAGCTATGCGGGAAACTTAATGGGCGCTGTCTTTTTTGCAGGCCTCATCTTTGCAACCGGCTTATTCAAGGATTCATCTTCCACCGGCTTTTTACTGAGTGTTGCGGAGCATAAAATTCATACGCCTACAATTGAATTGTTTTTTAAAGCGATTCTTTGTAACTGGCTTGTCTGTCTGGCGTTTTTTGTTCCGATGGCGCAAAAGGGAGACGGCGCGAAAATGTTCTCTATGATGCTGTTTGTTTTTACTTTCTTTATTTCCGGATATGAACACAGCATTGCGAACATGGCCACCTTTGCTGTCGCCTTAGTGACCGACCATCCTGATACCATTTCTTTGGCCGGCGCAATCCACAATATCATTCCGGTAACATTGGGAAATCTGGTCGGCGGCGCATTTATGATGGGCTTTATGTATAACTACGCGAACAAACCGGGCGGCGAAGAAATCATAAAATAACCGCATTGATGAACCTTCCATTTTTAAATCATCATGAAAAAATGATGCCATTCATAAAATCATGTGACAGTCAAAATGGAGGTTTTGCGGTATGCATCATTTTCAAACGATTTGCCGGCAGTTTGGACAAATTTTAAATGGGGAGCCCCACGTTGAAAACGGCGTTTGTTCCGTCAGCATTAAACGGCATTTAAATGTCAGGATTCAGGGAAGGCAGAGCCGTGGTGTCGGGATGGAAGAAATCATGTTTGAAGCGCTTGATCAAAACGGCATCGCCTTGAACATGGCGGAAATCGCCATATTGCAGGAAGAAATCCCGCTTTTCACAAAAAGGCTGGTTGATCAAGGCCTTATCATCAGCGCTTTGCATAACCATTGGATTTTCACTGAACCGAATCTTTTATACATTCATTTTCAATCTGTGGAGTCTCCGCTGACTTTTGCAAGAAAAACAGCTGCCGCCTTATCTGTGTTGCGATAAAGCAGCAGCTGTTTTCTTTATTCATTCATTTTTCCCATCTCAGACAGCGCAACTCTTTCCACTGCCTCAGCGACGATCTCATGAACGTCAGGATTCAGCGGATCAGGCACCAAGTCTCCTTGATTTGTACAAGAGGCTATCGCTTCGGCAGCGGCAACCAGCATCGGATGGCTGATTGAGTCCGCTCCAGCATTTAGCACACCTCTGAATATGCCCGGGAATCCAAGTACATTGTTGACGGACCGTCCGTCAGCGGCGTATGCGGCACCTGCCTTAAGCGCATCTTCAGGCTCAATCTCCGGTTTTGGATTGGAAAGAGCCAAAATCACCTGGCCTTCACGAACCCATTTTTTATTGATCAGTCCCGGAACACCGGTCGTTGCGATGATGATGTCACAGCTTTCCATCAACTCTTCAATGCTTTCAGCCGCATGGCCGCCGTAATTTTCTAAACGGGCCATCGCTTCCATTGATTTATCTGTTCCAACAACCCGTTTGACCCCGTAAGCCATAAACATCCGGCAGATGGCAACACCTGCAGCACCCAGTCCGATTTGACCGACATGCGCCTGCTTTAAGTCGACGCCGGCGCTCTCAGCGGCTGAGATCGCCGCTGCCAGCGTGACTACCGCAGTGCCATGCTGGTCATCATGCATCACCGGAATATTCAAGTCTTTTTTCAAGCGCTCCTCAATTTCAAAGCAATGCGGAGAACCGATATCTTCGAGAAGAATGCCGTTAAATCCGAGCGCAATGTTTTTGACCGTCTGCACAATGTCGTCAGGATCTTTCGTATCAAGCAGAATCGGCATCCCGCTGATGCCGGCCAGCTGGTCAAAAAGCGCCGCTTTTCCTTCCATAACAGGCATTCCGGCAACCGGCCCGATATCCCCCAGCCCAAGGATGGCCGTTCCATCTGTCACGATGGCCACCGTATTGCCGATACCGGTATAAATCTTTGCTTTTTGCGGTTCCTCTTTAATGATCTCACATACGTTTGCGACACCTGGAGTATAGACCCGTCTCAAGTCTGCCAATGAACGAATCGGCATTTTGCTCTTCATGTGGATTTTTCCGCCTTCATGCGCGGCAAGGACATCATCTGAAACGGTGTGAAGATGGATGCCTTCTTTTAAATTGCGGATCACATCAAGAATCTCAGTCAGCTGTTCTTCATGTTCAACTTGAACGGTGATGTTACGCATTGTATAATTCGGCCCGACCTTGATCGTTTCAACTTCCCCGATATCACCGCCGGCAAGGCCGATCGCAGTTGTCACTTTTCCAAGGTTTCCGGGTGCTGAAGGGATCTCCAGCATCAAATTTCGAATAATATTATTGCCATTCATAATAGAGTACCTCCAAAGATTTGTTAAAGATCAGCTACTGCACCGGCGAATCCTTTTTGTTCGTATACCAGATAAATTTCCCTGTATATCCATAAATAATAGCAATTCCAATGGAAACAAAGCTCAGCCACATGAACGGCAGATAAGAGAAGGTCGAGACGCCGAGAATACTAGCCATGTATATTCCGTTATCTGACCACGGAACCATTCCCGATGTCATCGTACCCCCGACCTCCGCGTTTCTTGACAGTACTCTCCGGTCAATATTCAGCTTGTCATAGCTTTTTTCCATGATTTTCGGCGTTAAAATCAGCGAGACATACATCGCGCTGCCAAACACATTGGCCAAGAAGGCGACGATGATGGTTGAGAACGTTACATTTCCGGCCGATGTCAGCTTTTTCTGGAACTTCGAAACAATCACTTTCAGAACACCTAAATGCTCAAGCAGCCCGCCAAAACCGAGTCCAAGAATAATGACAACGACAGAGCCAAGCATTCCCTCTATTCCGCCGCGGTTTAAAAGCTTGTCCAAAAACTCGATCCCCGAGTCGATTGAAAAACCGTCGTAAGCTGTTCCAATCGCATCGGCAAAATTCATTCCTTGGAATACCGCCGCCCAAATCGCGCCTAAGAGAGCACCGATTGCAATCGTCGGTACCGACGGCTTTCTCATCGCCAGCAGAACGATGACAATGACAGCCGGAATCAGCATCCAAATGTGAATATCAAACGTGTTCTGCAAAGACGATTTCAAAAATTCAACTTTAGCCAAGTCTACATTTTTACTTCCATAAATAAAGCCCGTAATTGTAAACAGTATCGCCGTGATCACATATGCGGGAACGGATAAATACAGCATCGCTCTGACATGGGTGATGACTTCGACCTTTGATAAAGAAGAAGCGAGCACTGTACTGTCGGAAAGCGGTGATAATTTATCCCCGAAATAGGCTCCTGACAAAACGGCTCCGGCGACTAGCGGGAGAGGAAGTCCAAGCCCTTCCCCGATGGCCATCATGGCAATTCCGGCTGTCCCGACGGTTCCCCAGGACGTTCCTGTTGCGACAGAGGTAATCGAACAAATAATGAGCGTGGCGAGCAGGAATATGCTCGGGTGAATAAACTCAAGCCCGTAAAAAATCAAAGTCGGCACAACCCCGCCGGCTATCCATGTGCCGATCAGAGCACCGACAGCAATCAGGATGAGTATCGCTTCAAGTCCATTTGATATCCCTGTTGTAATCGATTTTTGCAAATCCTCATATTTGTGCCCGAGACGCAGTCCGAGCAAGATCACCAAAAACCATGAAATGAACAATGCCAGCTGTATGGGTAACTCAAACATAACTGTAAATGAACAAACTATTGCTAAGAATGCACCTAGTACACAAATGATTTCGAGCATTGACGGCAACCGTATATTTTTCATCTCCTAATTCCCCCTTATTAAATGAAACGCTTACAAAAGAAACTACATAAAAATAGCAATTTACTTCAAGTTTTTCTTAAAAATTTAAATAACAAAACACAGTATATCATGAAAAAGGCAACTTTCACAGGCTGTGATGACGGCGGTATTTGGATAGGACGTCCGTGTAATCAGCCGCCGTTCCTTTCATCCGCAGCGTATGCAAGAAAGCTGGCACATTCATACTTCACCGCTGTTCTCCTTTTTCCTCTTAAAGCTTTTAAAGGAAAGCGAAAACACTCTGTATTCTATCCCGGTAAAATGATTCAGAGTGTTTCCGCCTGTCTCCCAATTAATCCCGATTTAAAAGCTCAGCCCCGGCAATACCCGGTTTTGTCATTTCAAACGGATTTAAAATCAGATCTAGCTCTTCTTCTGTCAATACATCATTTTGCAGACATAAATCGCGGACCGACTGACCTGTCAGAATGGCTTCTCTCGCAATTCTGGCGGCTGCTTCATACCCGAGGTGCGGGTTTACGGCCGTAATAACGCCTGCGCTTTTTTCTACATATGCTTCTAAACGTTTTTCATTTGCTTCAATGCCTGCCAAACAATGATCCGTAAAGGAACGGAATCCGTTATTCATGATGCTGATCGATTGAAGAAGGTTGAACACGAGTACAGGTTCCATGACATTCAGTTCGAGCTGGCCTGCTTCAGAAGCCAAGCAGATCGTATGATCGTTTCCGATCACCTGGAATGCGATCTGGTTGATCAGCTCGGCCATGACAGGATTGACTTTCCCAGGCATGATCGATGACCCCGGCTGTCTCGCCGGCAGAGAAATCTCAGCCAGTCCCGCACGCGGACCAGATGCCATTAACCTAAGGTCATTCGCGATTTTGGACATGTTCATCATGCAGACTTTCAATGCCGCGGATACTTCTGTGTAAGCGTCTGTATTTTGAGTTGCATCAACTAGATGGTCAGCGCCGACGAGCGGAAGGCCGCTGATGTCCGCCAAGTATGTGACGACATGTTCAATATAGCGCGGGTCTGCATTCAATCCCGTTCCCACCGCGGTGGCGCCCATATTGACTTCATACAGATGCTGACGCGACTGTTTAATCCGCTTGATGTCGCGCTCGATGACGCGGCTGTACGCTTCAAACTCCTGGCCCAGACGAATCGGAACAGCATCCTGGAGATGAGTGCGCCCCATTTTAATGACATGGTCAAAGTCGCTTGCTTTTTTCTTAAAGGTTTCAAGCATGTAATCCATCGTATGCAGCAGCTTTTCCAGCAGCTTGAGCGTCGAAATGTGGATGGCCGTTGGGAATACATCGTTTGTTGATTGCGACATGTTGACGTGTGTATTCGGACTTAAATGAATATATTCCCCTTTGCTGTGGCCAAGCAGTTCAAGCGCACGGTTTCCGATGACTTCGTTCGCATTCATGTTCATTGAAGTCCCGGCACCGCCCTGAATCGGATCAACGATAAATTGATCATGAAGCTTGCCTTCGATAATCTCATCGGCCGCTTGGACGATCGCTTCGCCGAGGCCTTTATAGAGGCGTTTCGTTTCCATATTGGCGAGTGCGGCTGCTTTTTTTACCACAGCCAATGCTTTGATCATTTCCTCGTGAACCTTATACCCTGTGATAGGAAAATTCTCTGCTGCCCGTAATGTTTGAATACCGTAGTAGACATCGGCCGGGATATTTTTTTCTCCGAGAAAATCCTTTTCCGTCCGATATGTCATCTGAGCTTTCATTTGATAACCCTGCTTTCTTTTTTAAATGATGATGTCGTCTGCAATCGGTGTTTCCATGATTTTTTTAACCTCGCCGGGCTCTCCGGTTTTCCCTAAGGCCCACATGAGCTTAGGTACGATGGCTTCGGTGTTCATATTTCTGGAGCGGATAATGGCATCCTGGTTAACCTTTCGGCCGACCTCATAAATGCTCATGTCTTCTCCTTCTTCAAGGCATTGCGTCGTAATGGCAACGATGATCCCGTAATCGATCAGCTCGTTTACTTTTTCCAAAAGGTTTCTTTCCTCAAAAGGAATGCCGCCGCTTCCGTAACTCTCTATGACAATGCCTTTATATGAATCTTTCAGACAATCCAAAAACTCAGGCTTTAATCCAGGATGCAATTTTAAAAGACAAACATCTGTGTTCAAGGAAGTATCGATCTTCAATGTGTTCGGCTTCACTTCAGAAACCCGTTTGTTATACTCGATTTCCTTGTCGTGGATAAAAGCGATATAAGGATAATTGATGCTTTCAAAAGCATCGTAGCTTTTCGTTCTTAATTTGATCGCTCTCGTTCCCAAAATGACACGTCCGTCAAAGACGACGTACACTCCGCCAATCCCGTCACAGGCAAAGCGGACCGCATCTTTAATATTCTTTTTTGCATCCGTTTTCTTAAATGTGATCGGAACCTGAGAACCCGTAATCACGACAGGCTTATCCACACTCTGAAGCATGTATGAAAGCGCTGCCGATGTGTAGGCCATCGTGTCTGTACCGTGTGTGATCACAAACCCGTCATAGCGGCTGTAGTTCTCAAAAACCGCATCCGCCATTTTCACCCAGTGTTCAGGCTGCATATTTGTACTGTCTATATCCATTAAAGATTGGCAATCTATCGTATAATTGGAGTGGTCATCAGTTAAATAGCTGAGAAGCTCTTCCGCTTTAACCCCCGGAGCCAGTCCGTTTTCTCCTTCTACTGAAGCAATGGTCCCGCCGGTGGTTAACAGCAGTAATTTTTTCATGTGCTACACCTCTTTAAGAAGTAGTTTTATATCGTCTAATGCATGATCATTGTATAAAAGAAGGCTGACATATAAGCATTGTATACGCTTTATGCGTACCTTTAATGCAATTATAGTCTTCAAATGTGAAATAATCAAGAAACATTATTCATTTCGCGTACACTTTTACTCATTATGTGCTATAATCACTGTGAATCAAAAGGAGCGTAATATATGAATTTAGATCGATTAACTACACTGAGAAAAGATAAAAAATGGTCACTGCAATATACAGCCGACCGCCTCGGTATTGCGAAAAGCACTTATGCGGGGTATGAATCAGGCTATCGCCGCCCTTCTTTAGAGGCTCTGATCGAAATCGCTGATTTATTCAACACCTCAACCGATTATTTGCTTGGCAGAGTTGACGATCTCCATAATGGGAAGCGAAAAAACAAATCCATTGAACTGACGGAATGGGACAAGCTCAAGCTGACGGTCGATGGGGCGCTTCTTTCTGAAGAAGAAATCAAGCAGATGGTGGCGTTTATCAAGGTCAAAAAAGAACTTGACGCGGGGTAAAATGACAGCGATTAACTAGTTTTATATAAAGCTAAAAAACTTGATTGGCCTATCTGCCAATCAAGTTTTTTTCGTTTTTACATGTTTGAAAATTTCACACAAACCGCTTCAGGAGCAGGAACCTCAGACTGTAAAAGCGACAGCCTGCCCGTTTTTTGATCCCTTTCAAATAATGTCAGTGTCCCTGTCTCCTGATTGGAAGCAATCAAAAATTGTTCAGTAGGATCAAGAACAAAGTCGCGCGGCCATTGCCCTGCAGTTGCAACGTGTTCAACCAAGGAAAGCTCGCCCGAATATTCGTTGACACTGAAGACAGCGATGCTGTCATGTCCGCGGTTTGAAGCGTATACAAACCTGCCGTCTTTCGCGACGTGGATCGCGCCTCCCTGGCTTGCACCGTCAAAATCTTCGGGCAATGCGGAGATGACTTGCAGCTCACGGAATTCACCCAAAGCAGGATGATATTCAAGCACGACGACTTCATTGCTCAGCTCAGTCATCACATATGCGTACTTTTCTTTCGGATGAAACACGATATGTCTCGGTCCGGATCCTGGTGCAACGGCATGGCTTTTCACTTCTTCTAGCTTGCCTTCCTGCAATCGATAAGTGATCACCTTGTCGATTCCCAGATCAACGGCCACCACATAGTTTTCATCAGGTGTAAAACCGGCATAATGAGTATGCGCTTTTTCCTGTCTCTCATGCGGACCTGTCCCCTCATGCTTCGCTTCTGAATCCGGCTCCAGTAAGCCGCGGCTTTCGTTTAAAGGATAAGACGCAATCGTTCCGCTGTGATAATTGGCGGAAAGAACATAGCGATTATCATCATCGACACTGACGTGACACGGTGATGGTCCGTCTCCAGTTTGTTTATTGACGAGAGTCAGTTCTCCTGTCAGCCCGTCAACCTGATATGCGGCAACACCGCCTTTATCGCCGTCCTTTGCAACGGCGTAAAGCATTTTATTGTCTTTGGCGATGTTCAAATATGTCGGACTTCCCAATTTTGCAGCGAGCTTTGGCGTGCTCAACGATTTTTTTTCCGTATCCAGCTCGAATGTATAAATCCCTTCGCTGTCTGCTTTTGTATATGTTCCGATATAACCTCTGTACTTTGTCATATGATCCTCTCCTTTCCGATACGGTTATCCCTATTTTAACTCACAAGAGCTGAATAAGCATGGAATGGTTTGCAAAAAATCATAACTCTCACATGAAAAACACCCTTTTAAAATACTCTTAAATAGATGCGGTCACCGGTAAGCCTGAGTTCGTTTAAAGGGGTGTTCAATATGACGAATATCATGATTGTTGAAGACTCGAAGACATTCAGGAGCTGTTGCGCAGCCGTTTGGAAAAATACGGTTACCAAACTGCGGTACAGCATCAGGGAGAAAGACTTGATGCTGTTTCTTGGTGTTGAAAACGATGAATTGACAAAAATTCGAAACCTTTCAATTCTTTTTTTCGTATAAAAACGATATTATATTTTTGAGGAGGTCTTCATATGATCATTTTCATTATCGGACTCATCGTACTGCTGCTCATCCTTCATTCCGCCTCGGCACCGTCTGGCAGAAGGGGTTCAGATGGCGGATCTTCATCTTTCTTCTTTGGCGGTTCTGACTCATACGACTCAGGAAGCGGCGATTCATGGGGAGGAGACGGAGGCGGAGATGGAGGCGGGGGCGGCGGAGATTGATCGTTTCCGCAACGCGGCATAAACAGCAGTTTCACCTCTCTCTATTGGCAACGGCTGCATCCTCATGCGGCTGGCAGCCGGATCATCCATTTCTCCTACCTTTCAACCTTTCATATTCATATCAGCGGCGGCCCTAAAAAAATAATCTCCCTTTAAAGTTTTGTTTAACCTGACGGCGGATTGGGAAAGATGTAAAGACAACATGAACCCACTTTAAAATTGATTCAAAAGTCACAAAAAATTGATTTTAAGACATAACATGTAAAACTTTACGCCCTCTTGTTCGATATTAAAAGAAGAAGTTCATGACGAGGAGGTTTTTTCCCATATGATCATTTTACTGGTTTTATTTGCACTGCTGATCCTGTATTCATTCTTTTTTGATAAAAGAAACAACAGATCCTATCAAAAACCGGCTAAAAGTAAAACATCGGTCCGGCAGGCATCCTCACCGCCTGTTTTCTTGAAAGTGATAGAGTCTGCGCCCGGCCAGGAAGGACGCCGGCAGCCTTCTGAAGGAATGCGTCCGAATCTTCGGCTTGTAATGGACGCGACAAAACAGCATCCAGAAAAATAAAAAAGGCGGCACCTCCGAGAAAGCCGCCTTTTTTTATTGCCTGTTATGTTCCACTGTTCTTCCAAAGGCTTCAGGCGACATACCCGGCGAGATGCGGACCCGATGCAGCGCATACATCCCCTGATCTCTTGAAGCCGCCCCAGGCTCTGTTGTCACAGCCATTTTATAGCCCGCTTTTTCAGCCAGTCCCAGCGTGTCTTCATTATAGCGCCCGACCGGATAACTCAGCAGCGCTGTTTCTTGATTGAACATGCCGTCAAACAATGTTTTGGAACGCGTCATTTCATTCAGCTGCTGTTCAGGTGTCAATCCGTTCAGCTCGACATGATTGATCGTATGGCTTTCAATCGAAATCCCGTTTCGGCTCATTTCTTCCATTTGTTTTTCGGTTAAATGATTCTTTCTGCCAACCGATTTGCCAATCATAAAAATCGTCGCCTTCATCCCGTTTTCTTTCAAAATCGGGTAGGCTTTCGCAAAATTGTCTGTATAGCCGTCATCAAATGTAATCAACACACATTTTTCACGCGGCATTTGATCTTGCGTTAAAACGATATAAGCTTCTTCAGGCGTCAGTGTATAATAGCCGTTTTCTTTGAGCCATTTCATATGTCCGCGGAATTCTTCCTCCGGTACGCGCAGACTGTTCCCAGATGAGATGCTGTGATACATGAGAATCGGAATGCGGGCCGGGCCTTTCACTTTTATCCAAGCGGATGTATCAAGATTCTCTTTGTTTTGCTGAGGTTCCTTTTTTGACTGCTTTGGCGCTTTTTGCACCGCTTTTGGTACTGTCTTTTCTTCTCCTCTTGCTTCATGGCTTGCGCATCCGTACAGAGCACTTGTCAGAATAAACAGCAGAAGAATCAGCTTCGTTTTTTTCACCATTTTTCCCGCTTTCTATTAACTGGATCCATCTTAATATCGGTCTGGCACCGCCATTTTTTTACCATTCCCGCAGGAATGATGAAAACCATGCTTTATGCAGTCGGCTGATCCCTTCTTCAATTTCTGTTTCAGAAAGTCCTCCAAATCCCGCCATTATAACGGAAGAGGTGCTGTCATGAGGATGAATCCAAAAATCTGATACGGGATAAACCTTTACACCAAGCTTTTCTGCTTTTTGTATGATATCGTCCGCCTGCCGTTTGATCCTCAATAAAATATGGAGCCCCGCTTTTTCCCCGATGATTTCTGCTTCATCCCCGAAATGCTTTTCAATAGCTGATATCAATGTTTTATGCTTTTCCTGGTACACTTTTTTCATTTTTCGAATGTGTCTTTCAAAAAAGCCTTCTTTCATAAACAAATACATCGCTCTTTGAATGATAGGAGAGGAAGCCTGGCTGTAGCGGCCGAGCTTTTCCTGAAACTGGTCTGTCAGCCCCGCAGGCAGGACGATATAACTCAATCTGGCCGCCGGGAGAAAGGATTTTGAAAAGGTCCCTAAATAAATGACATTTTCCTTTGTATCGAGCGCTTTTAAAGACGGAATAGGCTGTCCCTGATAGCGGAATTCACTGTCATAGTCATCTTCGATAATGTAGGCGCCATGATGATAAGCCCACTCCAGCAATTTCAACCTCTTTTGAATCGGAAGCACCATCCCACACGGAAACTGATGGGATGGCGTAATGTAGACGAGTTTCGCCCGGCTTTCCTCCAATTGTGACAAATCAATCCCATCCGGCTCCAAACCGATTGGCTGAATGGCGCATCCATGGTTCAGAAAAACGGAGCGTACACCGTCATAACCCGGATTTTCCGCCGCAACTAAACCGCCCTTAATAGAGAACAGCTGACAAAGCAGGCTGACCGCATACTGCGTACCTGAACAGATGACAATTTGCTCCGGCGAACAGCGCACACCCCTTGCCTGAAATAAATATTTCGCCAATTCTGTTCGCAGGCCAATATCACCTTTATGATCACCGTACAAAAATAAATCTGGTTCTCCACTGTTCAATGCATCTTGCAGACACCGCTTCCATGTTTTGTGTGGAAAATGGCTTAAATCGATATTACCATACTTAAAATCATATTTTGCCGCGGACTCTCTCCTGGTTTCTTGGGGTTCACGAGATGTATGATCCTGAAATTGACTGATCGGCATCAGTGTTTTTTCCAGGGGGAGCACTTTTAAGCCGATTCTTGCCCTGCTCTCCGTATAGCCTTCGGCAGTCAGCTGCTGATAGGCGCTCTCAACGGTATTTTTGCTTAGATTTAAATGCTCGCATAAATAGCGGATCGACGGAAGAAACGTCCCGGGGGGCAAACCGCCGGTTTCAATTTCTTTTTTTATATATTGGTAGAGCTGAATATATAAAGGTGTTCTTAGTTTTTTATTGAGTAAAGGAGTTAGTTCTATCATGATCTGACCTCATCAAGTTTTCTATTATTGTCTCTTTTTAAAGGGACAATAACAACCTAAAATCATGATAACAATGAAAAGGAGCGTGAATGCAATGAACCATACAATTCGCCATAAACAACTAGCCTGCACAGATACAAAAAAGATTGACCAATTTTTAGAAGAGGCACAAACCGGATACCTCGGTTTGGCCGCTCACGGAGACCCCTATGTCATTCCTTTGAATTTCGTTTGGAAAAACGGCTTCATTTATTTTCACGGGGCATCTGAGGGACGAAAAGTGGATATGCTTCATGAAAATCCAAACGTATGCTTTACGGTCAGTGAACAATACGGAACAATGGTTCACCCGATTCCCGCAAAAACAGATACCGCATATATGAGCGTCATTCTTTTTGGAAAAGCGGCTGTCATCTCAGACTTAGATGAAGCCACATCCGCCATGCAGGCTCTCCTTGATAAATACGTACCGGGCTACTACAGTTCTCCGCTTCACAAAGCCCATGTAGAAAAGTACAGATCGTCTTTGGGAAGCAAAACCTTTATTTTTAAAATCCGGCCATTCGACATAACCGCTAAAGAAAACGAGCTGAATCAAAGCATGAAATTTGAACAGGGGCGGACTGTACATGAAGATCGATGATAAAAAAGACCCGCAGCTTATGCTGCCGGGTCTCCCTGAACTATCAGGCAGATGCCCCGCCCGAATGTTCATCGAGAAATTTCAGTCCCGCCGTATATCGCTTTCTTTTCTTTTTTGTCCAGCAAACGAGCGCCGGCCTTTGATCCGGATGTTTCTCATCGATTGAAATCAAGACGTTTCCGTTGATATCAAGCGGTACATCGGTTTCTATTTGACAGCCTGACAGACTGATATCCTTGATTACAATCTGATGCGGATTCTGATCTGAAGCTGCCGGAAACAGCAGCGTCCCCATTCCTTGAAAAACCTCGCGGACATATTTTCTTTTAAATGCATCCGGGCTTTTTTCTGTTTTCATCAAAAAGCGCACAGCTGTTGATAGTGTATCAGCGCGCTTTTCCCGATCAGCTTTTTTCGCATTTTCCTCATTAAACATGTAGCCGATCAGCTTGATATACAGTTCGCGCTCCATCTCCTCAAACCGCAGTCCGATTTCAATATCTTCCCCGTCTTTCGTCGTCCAGATCACTTGAACAGGCACTTTTCCGACCTTGTCAAGCACGAGGCTGTCAACTTGATAATACACCTCGGCATCATTCGTATAAGGCAGTCTGATGCGCGCCCCGGTATCGCTTACGTCTTTCAGTTCACACTGATGTTTTTGATCCGAGCTGCTTGTCGAAAAGGATGCCGTATTGTTGATGCTGAAACGCTCAGAGCTTCGGAACCTCGGCCTGTCAAAAGCAACGAGCAGCGCTAGTATAAGCCCCGCCATATTATAAAGAACCCAGAATAAATTATATGACGTCACATTGATATCAAACGTATGAAGAATCAGATAATCATAGAGCGTTTTGCCGAGAGCCGCAATCGTCATGCCAAGCAGAATGGCGCAAGGATAGGCTGTCATATATTTGAATTTCCGCCGGTCGGTATTGACTCCTTTAGGGGTTACTTTAAAGTCAAACCGTTTTTTGAATATAAATTCAGATAAAGCCGACATCGCCATATGCGGAGCCATGGACGTATCATATATATGGCTCCAGCTCATGCTGCGCTGCCTGTCGGAGACGGCTTTGAATGAAAGATAGGAGCCCAAAAACGCAGGCAGCCAAAAAGAAGTAATCGACCATAGATCAGTCTTTAAGCTATGTATGCCGAATAACAAAAACAACAGCGGCGCTAAAATGTATACCATTTTAAAAACACCGAAAAACCAAAAGAGAATGCCGTCAAAGTAAAGGAGACGCTGCATTGGGGTCAGGCCCTTTAAGAAAAGCGGGTTCCACTTCTTGCCGCACTGAATGTTTCCCCTGCACCAGCGGTCACGCTGTTTCAGTAAATCCGTCCATGTTTCAGGCGCCAGGCCGACAGCCAGCACCTCGCTGACAAAAACAGATTGATATTTCGTTTGCAGCAGCATCCCCGTCGCCATATCTTCCGTAATCACGCCGGTCGCAAAACCGCCGATTTCCTCTAAAGCCGTTCTTCTGAAAACAGTATTGCTGCCGACATACATCACTGCATTAAAACGGTCTTTCCCGGCTTGAAGCCTCCTCATAAAAAAGTCCTGCTCATTCGGGATATTCGCGCCTGAGAACAGGTTGTACTGATAAGGATCTTCGTTATAAAAGGCCTGCGGCGTTTGAACAAAAGCCACCTTTTTCTTCTTAAAATAGCCGACGGTCTTTCGCAAAAACGAAGGCAGCGGCACCATATCGGCATCCATCGTCACAATCAGTTCGCCGCTCGAACAGCTCATGGCATGATTCAAGTTGCCAGCCTTCGCATGCTCGTTGTTTTCTCTCATCAAATAATGAACACCGAACGCTTCAGCCAGCTTTTTTATGTCTGAACGCTTCCCGTCATCACAAAGATAAATATTGACAAGCTCTTTGGGATAATCCAGGTTAAGGCATCCGGCCACCGATTTTTTCAGGACATGGCGTTCCTCGTTGTAGGTGGCAATTAAAATATCAACGCTCGGCCATTGGTCTTGATCATCCAGCAGCTCGGGATTCCGCTTTTTTTCCTTCCAAACGAGCGTATAAAAGATCAGCAGCTGAAAAAATCCGATGCACTCGGTTGCAACCAGGATCACACCCATTGCTGTATCGGCTGGTCCCGAGCTCGGCAAAGTAAAGCCAAACCGCCAGACAATATAAACGCCGTTTGTGATCAGACACATGATGATCAAAGGCTTTTTAAAACGCGGACTTTTTCTGCAGCCTAAAAAACCGATAAGGATCAGCGCAATCATCGCTGCAGGATAGTAGTGTAGTATATATTCCATGTTCTTCTCCTATTCATTTAAGTAAGATAAAAAAACCCCGTTCATCAGGGTCTTTCATTAAAAATCTCCGTTTCTTTTTTGCACTCGAATATATTACCACTTTTCAACCTGAATTACCTTAAAAAATATATAAAATATATTTCTTTGTGATGATAATACAAATATTTATAAGACTATTGACTCTATAAATAAACAACTTAAAGTATCATAATCTTTTTTATTTGATATATATTCTATATTCAATCAAAAACGGAAGCTTTCATTGGATATTTAGCCGAGCTTGTACCATTTGTCGCAAATGCTTTCACGAGCTGTGCCTGAAAGCCGGCTGTTTAAAACAGCTGTCATCAAGAAAAAAGGTCTCGATGCCTAAATCTATGATTTATTTTTGACGGATTAACAGCCGTTTTGTGTCGTTTTTTTTTGAAAAAACAGGTAATTCGGGAAGCATGGTCTATGCCGGCTATCATTTGTGCACAGAAAAACGATATGAAACGTGCCGTTTTATGAAATCAACCTGTAAGCAGGCTGTGGCAAAACCCGTGTGAAGATCAGTAGGCCTTCTTTCACGGTTGTCTGAATTTTGATTTTTTTAGTATACTTAATTTAGTTAAATAACTCAGCAAAGGGATTGCACTTAAGAATGGGGGAAAGTATATGGAAGCAAAGTCAAAAGTTCAACATATTCCTTTTCAAACATCGAATGAAAAGGACGAAAACTTTATTGCCAAAGCAATGAATATAAAAGTCGGCATTATTCCGCTGCCCGTATATTTGCTGCTGCTGGCTTTGATCGCAACATTTGTGTATATGCATGATCTAAAAAGCGATATTTTGACCGCAATCGCTGTCACGGGGTTTTTCGGCTTCACATTCGCGCAAATCGGAAAATCCATTCCGTTCATCCGTTCTGTTGGCGGCGCCGCGATTCTCGCTACATTTATACCTTCGGCCATCGTCTATTATCACTTGATTCCTGAAGATATTGTAAAATCAACGACTGAATTTACAGAAAACTCAAACTTTCTTTATCTATTTATTGCCTCCATTGTGGTCGGCAGCATTTTAGGGATGAAAAGAGAAACGCTGATCAAAGCATTTCTTAAAATTTTTATCCCGCTGATTGCCGGGTCCATTGCTGCGGGAGCTGTCGGCTTAATCGTCGGCACAATGCTCGGCGTTGGATTTCAGCATACACTGTTGTATATTGTCATTCCGATCATGGCCGGAGGAGTCGGAGAAGGAGCCATCCCGCTGTCCATCGGCTATTCGGAGATTATGCATATGTCTCAAGGAGAAGCTTTCGCATTAGTGATTCCTTCTATTATGTTTGGAAGCTTAAGCGCCGTCATTTTGTCAGGGGTTTTAAATGTGATCGGAAAGAAAAAGCCGGCATGGACGGGCAATGGAAAAGTCGACCGTTCCGAAAGTGATGATTCGTTTTTGCTCGAGAACAACGATCAAGAAAAAGAAAGCGTTTTTAATCTCTCCAATTTTGCGTCTGGCGGGATACTGGCTGTTTCACTATATTTAGTCGGCATGCTCTCCCATGACTTATTTGGATTTCCTGCACCTGTCATGATGCTCTTGCTTGCCGTTGCCATTAAACTGTTTCGTTTGGCGCCCGCTAATTTAGAAAGCGGAGCCTTCAGTGTATCACGCTTCTTTTCGACTGCTGTGACTTATCCGCTGCTTTTCGCCATCGGTGTTTCAATGACACCGTGGGACAAACTGATCGCTGCATTTAATCTTGCCAACATTATTACGATCGTTTCTGTCGTGGTCACCATGATGACAGTCGGCTTTTTCACCGGAAAATGGCTGAATATGTACCCGATCGAAACCGCCATCATCAACGCTTGCCATTCCGGTCAGGGAGGTACGGGGGACATCGCCATTCTCAGCGCGGCTGAACGTCTTGAGCTTATGCCGTTTGCCCAAGTATCCACTAGGATCGGCGGAGCGATCACCGTCACACTTACATTGTTGTTGCTGGCCCAATTCTATTGATGAATCAAGAGCCTGCAGTGTTCCGCAGGCTCTCAGCTGTTCATACTGCCTCCTGATAAGAAGCGCGTTTTTTTTAACGTGTTTTTTTCGGCACGTAATCCGGGTAGTCTGTCACAATCCCGTCCACCCCAGCCTGCAAAAGCGGCGCAACTTCAGCGCGTGAACGGACGGTCCACGGCGTAATTTTCATTCCAAGCGCATGAATCCGGGAAACGAGTGTAGCATCGGCCGCCACATTTTTTAAGTTGGCGTTCACATAGTCGGCATATCCGGAGAATTCCTTCAGTTTGACATTTGTTAAGTCTGAGCTGAGCCAAGTTAAAACGCCTGTCGGCATGGATGGAAGCAGTTCATGAATCTTTCGTACCGACTCAAAGTTAAATGATTGAATGATCACTTTATCATGCTTGGGCTTATCCATCCGACGTTCTTTCAGTGCGGCCGCCACTTTTTCTTCAATTCCCGGGTAGCGTGCAGGCTCCTTTAATTCAATCAGCATGCCGATCTTTCCTTTATATCGATCAAGCACTTCTTCAAATGTCGGAATGCGCTCACCGGTAAACTCAGATCCGAAATAGCTGCCAGCATCAAGCTTGCGAAGCTCATCAAGCGTCAGATCCTGAACTGGAACCGGAAGCTGTGAATCAATGTCTGTCGTGCGGTTCACAGTTGTATCATGGATGACGACAAGCTCCCCGTCCTTTGACATCTGAACATCTAATTCAATATAATCCGATTTCATTTTCAGCGCCCGTTCAAAAGCAGCCATTGTGTTTTCAGGCGCATATCCCGAGGCGCCTCTGTGCGCGATCACATCCACTATGTGAGGCTTCGCAGCAATCGTATTAGACGCAAACATCACTGAACCGAAAGAAATCCCGATCAATAAAGACATCACCCATTTTTTTAAACCCGTCGGCACATTATCCACTCCCCTTTTGCTCTTTACTTGCCATTCGCTACAAAAGTATAGCTTTATACTGTAAAGATTATGTTTCAGCAGTCTTTCATTTTCATAAAGCATCCATCAATCAAAAAAAGATCCCTCATTTGAGGAATCTGTAACATATACCTTAACGTTCACAAGCAATCTTATCTTTGTCACGGTCAAGCTTTTTATTGGCGTCATACAACGATTTTGATACATAAGGCTTGTACTTCGTTTTTCCGCCTTTGTTTTTCACTGATTTAGCGCGGGAAACGCCGCCTTTATAGACTTTATTTAACGCCTTGCAATTTTTATACGTTTTCACCTTTGTTTTTGCTTCTGCCGCATCTCCGGTGCTATAGGAAAAACCGATGATGAGACCTATTGAAAGCAAAGCAGCAAACCATTTTTTCATCTTTATGCCCCCCGGGTTTATTTATGTATCTGTTTTTATCATAAGCGATTTCACGGCGACCATCAAGAAAAATATGACATTTTATTGAATAAAAAGTATCAAATCACTTAAAATGACACCGGTCTTTTTGTCCTGGTTTTTTCAGCAAACAAAAAACCGGCCGATGCCGGTTCAGCTTTTATATTGAAGTCCGCAGGCTTTCTTTAACACTGCACCAATTTCATAAGACAATTCTTTCGGATGAATGCACAACTTATCTTCAAGGGGGTGCTTCCAATCGCCGTCCTTTATCAGTTTAACGGCATAATGCCCAGCTGGGTCGTTCTCCGGAAACCACTCTACATCCAACACTAGGTTCTCTTCATGATGTTTGAGCTGGAGCAGATCCTGTTTAAAATGAGACAGCCATGCCTTGCTGTCAGGGGCTAATTCGTCAGGATTTATATCCGTTAATGAGTGATGGAGTACAGTCCAGCCGGTTGGGATGCGCAGCCTCAGCAAATTGCCGGGGGCACTATTTCTCTCTTTCCAAATCACCTCTTCCAACCGTTCGACTAACTCGTCATACGGAATATTTGAAATGTCCTGTTTTTGATCGGCATTGAAGATCCGGATGGTATAGCAAAGCTCTCCGGCACCATCAACTTGTACGATGTCTGCGGTTTTTGTATGTTCCAATATCAGCAATTTTTGGCGGCGTTCTCGAATCGGTTTTTGATATAAATGATTTTCTTTAACCTTCCAGCCATCTTGAATTCTTAAAGGATGCAATTTGAAAAAATAATGAAAGATCGTCAACCGTCTCACTTCCCATATCATGAATAGCCTAAAACGCCATCCCCGCCTCTGGATTTGCCCTCTCAAATACAAGCCTATTCGCAGGATTTCGATTTAGAACGAAGATATAAAAAAACTTGAAGATCAAATCTTCAAGTTAATCTGTCATCTGGTAGATCCTGATTTGGCTGAGAAGGTCAGAGTTGTGGCTGCTTAAAACAGCAATTTTATCATGAGCGAGAAATCTCCCTCTTAAAAATTTCATCTGCTTCCCAGGCTCCAATGTGATCTGCTCCCCTTGATTGGACAATTCAATGATGTCTTCTTGTACAAACATTGCCGTTTCACCCGAATAATGGACATCATGAGGTTTATAATTGGATTTCAGAAATATGCTGTCCCCGTTGGATGGATACACAGTATATCTGTTGTTTCTGGTATTCGCGATGATTTCCAGCCGATCCATGTCATAGCGGATCACCGGCAAATCCTTTGTTTCTGACCAAAAAGAGTAGAACGGCTCATATTTGGCCTTTACATAAGCACTGTCGATCTTCATAAAAGCATTATCAGTCATGCTGTATCGGTAAAAATCTTCATCATAGGTGACAAAAACAATCTCATCGCTTCCCCAAACATAATATTTGGACAGAACGGGAAGTTCCGCTTTTACATCGCATGCCTGATGATTCATTTTTTTTAGGTTGAAATAAAACAATCGTTGTTCATCATGGAAAAAAAGGGCTAATTCTTCCGTCAAGGTGTTTTTAAAAGAAGCATCAATAACGATGTCCTCTAAACCAATCTCTTTTATCACATTTAAATGGGCGTCCAGCACCGTGATTCCTTCATAGTCGTCATTGATGACAATGTTGTCGGAAAACACTTCCATAAAATAAATATCTTTTTCAATATCGGTTTGATTAAGTTCACGTAATTTCATGGTTATTTCCTTTCAGCACAGTTATTTTATGAATTTAGAAATCGATTTATTTGGGTCAGCTTTGCTTTCGTCCAAGACACCGCTGATCGGATCCGCTTCCCCTAAATGTTTCCTCCCTGTACGGTCAAAAACTTCTATATGGGAAGCTTCCCCTACATGAAGCGTATCACGGTAATAATACAGACCGTCTTTTTCGTAGACTTGAGCGCCCTTCACCCGGATTTTCGTTCTTTTAAAGTCATCACCGCTGAGAAAAGTCTCATGGTCCTGCGGCACTCTTTTTTCTTTTACATAAGCACGGTTGCTCTTATTGAGCTTCTCGTATAATTCTCTTCTTTTTTCCTTGCTGTAGTGATTGCCATTATGAGCGACATAATCTTTTTGCGACATGCCTTCCGGTTTCGGGTTCCACTTCGGTTTAGAGCGCCTGCCGCCATCCTTCACCGAAAACGCCATCAGATCATGAAGCGGTTTTTTCTCCACGCCGATTCTGCCTAGCGCTGGTCCGGCATGTGTAGCCAGCTGTTCAACGCGGATTCCGACCGGCACTTCAATCTTGCCTAGGCTCTTTTTGACTTTGTCGACTGCCTGTTTAGCCCGGTTCAGCTTGTCATTGACCCATTTGCTGCTGTGGGTATTGTGCGGAAGGTTTTTCACAGGAAGTTTGTCGGCGTAGCGTGCGGCAGCCCCGGCGCCTGTAATGGCAAACGCATTGAATAGGCTTTGTTTGCGTTGTTCATCCGATAATTGGTTTCCGAACATATCCCTTCCCGTCATCGCTTCTCCAAAACCGTTCGCTGCGGTTAAACCGTAAATCCCGTATTCCGCTTTTTTCAAGTAGTCAAGCGATTTCGCAGATTTGTAAGCGTCAAGGGCATGTTCAGCGGTGTTGAGGCCTTTGGCTGTTTTATAAATGGCTTTGCCGCCTTTAAAGGCACGCCCAGCCCAGCCGACAACCGGGATGAATCCAGCTGCGGCCATTGCGCCTGCGGAGACCCGCTCTGCGGCGGTAAGCTTTTCACCTGTAACAGGGTCTATTCCTTCTGACGCTCTCTTATAATCATAATAGCCCGTCACTTCCCCGGTAAAGGTGCAAGCCGTACCCCACGCTTTTTCATACCATGGCCTGTTTTCCAGCTCCTCCTGCTCTTTCGCGATCCGCCTTGCATCTTCCTGCTCTTTTTTAATCGTAAGATATTCCGACGTCCCTTTTTCCACTTCATCTTTAAGCTCGTAGATGTCGCTGTTGTGATAAGCTTTGGCATCAAAGTAAATGGGAGACGCTTCATTGCCGTGCTGTGTTGCTTGAGCAAGCGCTCCATACAAGCCCAGAACAAAACGTTCTTCCGTTTCTGATAAAGCGTACTCCGATTTTAAGTCTTCATCAAACTGATTCACTTTTTCAACCGTTTCTTCCCGTTCTTTTTTCGCTTTGTTCAGATGCGTTTCAAAGGTCTCGGTTGAAAACGTTTCTAACATTATGATGTCATCGATATCGTCAAAGATTTTTTGCAGCTCTTTTTTTTGTTCCGAAACGATGGACTTTGATGTGGTGTAAGCATTTGACAAATCATTTTCTAAAAAGTCACCTTTGACGACCGTATCTCCGGAAAGGTCGAGGTCTTCGGAAGCGCCGGAAATGCCGTCTAAAAATGCGATCTGTTTATCAATCAGGCCGAGCCATGCATCTGCAACATCAGCCTGAGCCTGATAAAAATCTTTAATGGCTTCAGCGCCTTCTCCCTGAAAGTGATCTCCCAGATTCATAACACCGTGAAATTGCTTCTTTAAAGCACTGATTTGCTCTCTTAAATCTTGATATTGTTGTGAACGTTCTTTCATCGCAGAGACCAAGGTTTTTGCTTCGTAGATTTTCATCGGTCTTAAGCCCTTTCTTTTTTATTGTCGATTGAATCACGATCCTGGAGGCCTAGAACAAGCGCCTTGTTAAATCACTGATGGTGCTGCCCAATTCTTCTAGGGCTTCCTCTCCTTTAGTAAGAAGCTGATCTGCCGTATGCGCCAGCCCCCTTGCAGCGGATAAAGCACCCTGCTCTATTTCCAGCAAAACAATCTTGGACTGAATCCTCGTTTTATAGCTTTCATAATCATCGGTTATGATGTTTTGCATCTCATTGTATGCTTCATCTCTTGACTCATCAAACGTTTCCGATCGGCTCCCTTGCCATGAGGAACCGAGACTGGGATTGCGAATCTTTTTGATTTCTTCCAAAGACGTATTTTGTTCCGTTTCAATTTTATTTTTTGCCCGTTTCAGCCTTGATATCTTTTCTTCAAGATCGGCTGATTGATTTGAAATCGCGGCATGTATTCGATCTAACATATCTGAATAGCTCACTGAACCGTCACCTCTGAATTTAAAATGAGGGTTATATTTTTGAATATTCACAAAAAGACATATGTAGGACTTTTTCCATAATTTAAATTATAAGGCTGAAAGTAACAGAGATGAATAGGAAAATATACTCTTTTTGAACAGAAAAAAACCGCCCGACGTCTAATTGCGTCATAGGCGGTTTTCGGTGTTATTCGCTTTTTTCTTTTCCATAATGATATTGTGACGGATCAACAGGTGTAAAGTCTGAAAGCTTATGGAATCTCAATAAATCTTTATAAAGAACCTGGTCAGACAGATCAAGCTGTTCAGACACCTGGGATTGCAGGTTTTCAGTTTCTTGATTTGGTTTGATTTCTTTTCCGGTTTTTGTATCATACACCGTCGTGTCGATCATTGTGTATTTTGGTGTGACATAGTTGCCGTTTCTGAAGGCAACGGTTTCGTCATGATCTTTAGAAAAGAGATCTGTTCCAAAGTTGATATTGTTTTTGCTTTCGATTCCTTGCAGGTGAAGAAGTGTCGGCATGACATCCATTTCTCCGCCATACGTATGATTGACTCCGCCTTCTTTGCCAGGCACACGAATCAAGAGCGGAACGCGCTGGTTCATCGCATTTTGATATGGTGTAATCTCTTTTCCTAATACTTCTTTCATCGCTCGGTTGTGATTTTCAGAAATTCCGTTGTGATCCCCATATATGATGATGACGGAGTCATCATATAGACCGGCTTCTTTGAGCTCTTTAAAGAATTCTTCAAGCGCCTCATCAAGATAGCGGGCTGTCTGGAAGTATCCGTCCACCGTTTTATCACCTGTCGTTCCCTTCTCAAGGGTAGCGTCCTCATCATCCAGAATAAATGGATAATGGTTCGTCAGTGTGATTAAATGGGCGTAAAACGGCTGTTTGAGCGATTTCAGCTTCGGAATCGATTCTTTAAAGAACGGCTTATCCTTCAAGCCAAGGTTGACAAGGTTCTCTTCTGACATGTCATATGTGCTGGCATCGAAGAATTTGTCATAGCCAATCTGCTTGTACACCTGGTCACGATTCCAGAATGACTTGTAGTCCCCGTGCATAACGGCGCTCGTATAACCCTCTTTTTGATTTAAAATCGCCGGCAGGGATTGATACGTATTTTGTCCTTTTGTCACAAAGGCACTGCCTTCAGGGAGCCCGTAAAGGCTGTTGTCCATCATCAATTCGGCGTCAGCCGTTTTGCCTTGACCCGTCTGATGGAAAAAGTTATCGAAATACATCATGTCGTCCTGGCCGTGAGCCAACTTATTCAGAAACGGCGTGACCTCTTTGCCGTTCAGTTTATAATCAATCAAAAACGTCTGGAAGCTTTCCAGGTGAATCTTGATGATGTTCTTTCCTTCTGCAGCACCGAAGTATTCAGCATTCGGCTTCGCATAATGAGAGCTTGTATAATTGACAACGCTCGTCAAATCATCGCTGCTTGCATATGCTTTTTGGCTCGCGTTTTGAGCGGCCTGCACACCATCATAGACCATGTAATTATAAGGCCCCAGGTATTTGACGATATAATTTCGGTCAAATGTTCTTGTCAAAAGCTCGGGGCGGTCTTTTTCGGCAACGGACAGATTGATGAAAAATAAGAGCACACCGCTCACAACGACGATTGCAGCCCATCTTTTCTTCAAACTGGAAGCCTTGATTTCAGGTATCTTCACACATAATGCAATCAATATGACAAGGTCAAGGAAATAGATCGCATCATGGAAAGCCATGATATCAAAAACGCCATCTGACATATTGCCGAGGTTTCCGGCTTGTTTAAGATTTGCAAAAGTCAAAAAGTCATCAAAGAAACGGTAAAATAGTACATTCGCATATAAAGCGAACGTCATGACAGCATCAATGATGATGATCCATACCGCTGAACGCCGGCCTTTCGCAAACAAGGCCAAGCCGAGTGCAGCAATTGTAAAGCTGAATGGATTAATAAATAACAGAATCTGCTGCGTGGTTCCTTTCACGCCCAAATTAAATTCTAAAAAGTAAGAAGCATAGGTTTTAGCCCATACAAAAATGACAGCTAACAAAAAAAAGCTTAGCTTATGAGAGAATATTTTTTTCATGATAACCTCTACCTTTTTAACATTTTCTGACCGCTATCTGTTTCAGTCAATGAAACGCAGGAGACGAAATTAATTTATTATTCTACTAAAAATCTCAATGCATATTCAAGCATCACGGCTGCTAAAATCCCTCATCAGCTTATGCCTGTACAGCTCCCGGCCTCATCCGAAAACAGCCCGATGCGGAAAAAATTCCACATTCTATATAGGCAGCCTTTAAGTAAGACGAATCAATTCCCCCAAAGGTTTCAAAAACCTTTTCGAATTTACAGGCGCCATCTGGAGAATTGATTTGATGGCGCCGTTTTCTGAAACGATTAAATATCTTTATGAAATGTATTCAAATAAGCTTTTCTTTGTGCTTCTGTAAACTGCCCGATCCAGTCTGCACGCGCTTCCTCTGTCATGTATTGCAAGAGGTGCAGTTCCACCGCTTTATAAAACTCAGGTTCAGGGAGAATGTTGTAAGTCGGAATCCGCACCAATCCGTTCGCGCGCGTCTGAATCAGCACATCCATAAAGAAAATGCCTTTCGGGCTGTAGCGGTGCCGGCCCATTTTGATGCTTTTGATGTCTTTAATATTGACGGATTTTTTTCCTGAGAACAGCCGGCCGTCTTCTCCTTCTATGATGCTGAAGATGACGCTGCCTTTTTTCGTGAAAGCGGGAAAAGCGATTAAAAATAAGACAAAGAAAAAGAAGCTGAATAATAGCCCTGCGGGTATAGCCAACAGATAAAATTTTGTTTGAAAAGTGATCCCCATATAGAACATCCACAAACTCGCTGCTCCCAGCCCAAATGAGCCTAGGAATAGCCAGACCCTGAAGAACATTTTGCTTTTTACTTCTATCGGCAATTTGTTATTTCTGATCGTCATTCCCTCCAAACTATATATCCTTATGAAACTCGCCTAAATAAGCTTTTCTTTGCGCTTCTGTAAACTGCCCGATCCAGTCTGCACGCGCTTCCTCCGTCATGTACGGCAGGATATGCAGTTCCACCGCTTTGTAAAACTCCGGCTCAGGGAGAATGTTGTAAGTCGGAATCCGCACCAATCCGTTCGCGTGCGTCTGAATCACCACATCCACAAAGAAAATGCCTTTCGGGCTGTAGCGGTGCCGACCCATTTTGATGCTTTTGATGGCTTTAATATAGACGGATTTTTTTCCTGAGAACAGCCGGCCGTCTTCTCCTTCTACGATGCTGAAAATGACGCTTCCTTTCTTCGTGAAGGCGGGAAAAATCATTAAAAAAGTGATCAAACCATAGACCATCCCAAGCAGTCCGGCGCCTAAGTATAATAATGAATAATTCGATTCGAATTTTACCGCTTCAAAAAAGAGCCATATTCCGACCAAACCGATACCTGCAGTTCCTGCAAATGCCCATATCCTGAAGAATATTCGGCTTTTCACTTCAATGATCCGTTTTTTCACCTGTTCCGAAAATAGACCTCCTTTATCTCAGCAAACGACTATCTCTCAATATGATGTTACGAATCTTTTCTTTTTCGGCTGCCATAACCGAGAATTCGTTTCTTGCACTTCCTGTGACAAACCATGTATGCTCCGCTCCAGGAATGACAAACATTAGATCTCTTACATCAGGAGTATTATCAAGACCATATTCTACAAGCATAACGCTATCCATTTTTCCTTGGCTGAAAACCAGATCTTGAATAAAAGCTTTAGCGTGAGGATAATCAGCATATTTGACCAGGAATTCATCGGCCAATAACCGCTCTTCACTGGCCCCCTTTAATAATTGTTCAAATTGGTCATTCTGTAAAGTAAGAACAGTGCCTTTTGCTTCCTGCGCCTCTTTGATATTTAAAAACTGAACGGTCTGCTCAAGAATATCCTCTTTCGAAGACAGCGAACTGATGTGATGAACCTGCTGCTCATGAATCAGCTGATGAGCGAATAAACCTTGAGAGGCAACATGGTATGAAACGCTTTCTTCTGCTTCATCGGAAAATTTAGATGCTTTAATCGTATAATCAGCATCATTTAAGGCTTGAATAAACGGTTTGTACGGTTCTTTTAATTTATATTGATGCGCTTTATATTCCAACACATCTTTTGCTAAAAGAGAGCGGCATGAGATTTCAAACATAAATTCAAGCTGCTCCTCCGTCATGTCGGGAAAATACGCCTGTTTCAAAGACATTCCCTGTTCAAATAAGCCTTCACTGTAAAAACAAAAAATTAATTCTTCAATACTTAATTTCAATGTATCCATACGTATCCCCCTTAACCGAACGACAGCTTACCCGAAAAGAAATTTTTGGCGCCATTCACAAGGGAGCCGGCAGTTTCCTTAGCCTTTTGAAACCCTTTCCCTACTGTTTCTGCGCCTTTTCGAATGCCTTCATTCACAGTGTCGATGCCTTGATTAAAGGCTTGAACGCCTTTACCAGCCAGTTCAAACCCTTTCTTTGCCTTGTCGAGTCCAGCTTGAATTGGATTTTTCAGCAATAAAGCTGTCTTCTCAGCAATGCCCGCTGTGAGTTTTGCAGCCTGCTCTCCCACGATTCCTCCGATAAACGATCCGGCTGCTCCTCCAACAACAGTACCGACAGGGCCGAGAGTACTGCCAAGTGCGCCTCCGATTACCGCACCGGCAACAGATCCGCCTGTAATCCAAACCGTGTTATTGACGGCGTTTCCGACTGCCTTTGCATTTTCCCTTTTTAATACTTCGCGGTTATTGCCGTATTTGCTGTAGTTCTCTGAGATTTTCAATCCCATTCCCACAGTCTCAGTGGCCCCTGTGATTAAAGCGGCTGTAATCGCATTTCCCTTTGCAAACTTGCCTCCGGCTTTTAATACGTCTTTAAACGCTGCTTTATTTCCCGCTTCATCGACCATTCCGGCTGCGAAACTCTTGATTTTATTCGTGAAATCGACAGTATCCTGCGGATAAAATTTTGTGAATTTCTTATGCACTAAATCTGCATAAGGAAGATTTGGATTCTTAAACAGATATTTTGGACTTAACAAAATTCTCGCCGCTCTGCTGTATTTAGACTCATCGATGATTCTGGAAAGATCCATAAGCAGCTTCGTATGTTTTACTGAATACAGGCCTGAGCCGTCTTTCACAAATTTTGTGATTCCAAGTCCGTAATACTTGAATTGGGTCATCGATACGCCGGCCATCGCGGTGAGCGTACCGTAATTATCATATAAGTTGTACAGCTTTCTTAAAATATCGTCCTGCTCCGCAAATTTATCGGCTGTTTTGCGTATGTAGCGTTCATTGGCATCAAGCTTGCCGACAAGGTCATTGCCGCTTGACCAGGCATCCCCGACGCCCGAAAAGCAATGACTGTAGCGCGGGTCACAGCCCAGGATCATCGTTGTTAATTCAAGATGGAGGTCTTTATACAACTTCTCCATATCTGTCAGCTCTTTGACAAAATCATTTGCCAAACCTTCAAGCTTGTCTGGATCAACTAAGATTTCCTTTCCCATTCCGCTGCTCCTCTCTGCTGATTATTTCAATTTCTCTCTCTTTTTTCTTTCAAGCTCTTCCATTCTCATGATTTCTGCCTTCGTCTGCTCGATTTTTGCGGCGGCTGTCGTTAATTCGCTGCTGATTTCGATTAAATCCGCTTCCAATTGTTGATAAGCAGCTGATGTCTGGTCAAAATCACTGTCAAACTGCTCCCGGGTCTTCCCTTTCCATGAAGCGGAATTCGCAGACATCCGGGTCTTTAGATGCAGCTCTGATTTTTTCACTTCATCAGCGGCTGATTTATATTGTTCCGCCAGTGCGATTACCCTGCTTGAATCCAACTATTTTCACTCCTTAAAAACAGGTCTTTTCGTTTAATTATAATCAAAATAACCGTTTGCCAAATCGTACTAAAGTATTATTTAGCTCCCTTTCATCTTAAATTTTGCTTAAAAATGCAATGTATGGAATAACCCTTCGGCAGGGAAGGCTAAAAGGCCATTTCAAAGCAGTGATTCACGGACATGAAAACAACTAGAAATAGACCAAAAGACCTTTATATTAGGTAAATGTCATCACGGAATGCAAAAAAAAAAGGCTGCCGGTATCCCCCGGCAGCCCTTTCCTTATTTCGAGATATCTACAAACCCTTCACCAAATACATCCCTGACATCATGGATAATGACAAATGCTTTTTTATCTGTACTTTTAATAATTTTTTTCAGCATGGACAGCTCTTGTTTATTGATCACGATATACAAGATCTCTTTGGAATTGCCTGTATAATGGCCCCGCCCTGATAGTATCGTGACGCCGCGGTCCATCAGCGTGTTGACTTGCGCTGCGATTTCATGTTTATGCTCGGAAATAATCGTGATCGCTTTTTTCGTGTTGAGGCCTTCAATAATGAAGTCCATGACCTTTGTGGCGATGTAGAGCATGACGATCGTAAACATCAATTTTTCAGCTCCGATGATAAAGTAGGAACTGAATACGACAACCAAATCAATCATCAATAAAGCGTAGCTGATATTCCAGTCAAAATATTTATTGGCGATTCTCGCCAGAATTGCAGACCCTGCGGTGGTTCCGCCGACACGGATAATCATGCCGATACCGACTCCGGCAAACATCCCGGCAAAAATCGTGCTGATGATCACTTCATCAGCCGGAATCACCCAATCCTCCGTGACATGCAGAAAGAATGAATTGGCGACAACCGCAATGATTGTGTAAACCGTCGTTTTTTTATCTAAAAACCGATATCCGATCATGAGGAGAATCCCGTTCAACACAAAGTTGGTGATGCCTGGAGACCATTGAAAAACGTAATATAAAATCAGCGTGATCCCCGTGACGCCGCCTTCTCCCAAATCGTTCGGAATGGCAAACAGATTCACGGCCAGCGCAAAGAAAAATGCGCCTATCATAATCATAACCATATCAATTGCTTTCTTTTTCATAACTGCAGCTCCTTCCTATATCTAAAAGTAATTTCCTATTTAAAAAGCAAAAAAGCCCCGGAGAAGGCTCTTTTGATCAAGAGCCAAAACTCCAGGGCTTTTATCCCTCCGTGTCATAACGATGTTCTCGTTATGTGTTTTCTCTCGGACCAGACCAAATGCAGAGCACCTGCGGAACCCTAGAAAACCACTTTTTCTCTCATTTTATCAATTTGTCATCTTCAAGCATTATAAGTGAATTTCTGGTGTCTATCAAGCCCTTTTTTCCAGCCTAAAATATTTGGTTTTTTGTAAAATAGCTTCCATGTTAAAACAAAAAAACATCTTATAATAGTAGATATACGTCCTTGCCGAAGGGAGGCGCCCTGATGAATAAACAGAAACGGCAATGGCTCATTAAACAAACCATTCTCGAACATCCGGTAGAAACCCAGGAGCAATTGGCAGCTCTGCTGCAAAGCCGCGGCATAACAGCTTCCCAATCTACCATTTCCCGGGATATTAAAGAGATGTATCTTGTCAAACAGCTTAATGAAGCCGGAAAACTCGTCTATGCCACGAATACTTCTTTATCAATCAACCCTTCCAAAGTTCTGAAAGACAAAATTTCAGAAGTTGTCTTGCAGGTGAACCAGGCGGAAAACTTAATCATTATTAAGACGATGCCCGGAAATGCCCATGCCATCGGAGTCCTTCTTGATAAACTGGGACGACCGGAGATGCTGGGCTGTATATGCGGGAATGATACTTGTCTTGTGATTTCTCAATCATCAGAGACTGCCCAATCATTTTGTGAACATTTATGCTGATAGCTGATCCCCATTTGGATCAGCTCTTTTTATTTTGGAAGATATGATCCTACAAAAATTTTTTTTAAAAAATCCTCTAAAAAATATACACGTTTTATACGATGTTTACTTTGCCCTGACAAGGACTCCATGTCATTTTGTCATATTTATTCACTTTTGTTTTTGCTTCATCAAAAAACTTGTGAAATAGATCACATTTTTGTTGTTATCGCTTTCACATCGCAGCCCGCCTCGCTGTTTTAAGCTGTAAATGTAATCAAAACAGATTAGGAGGCGGGATGATCATGACAGCACCGATTCACATTTACTCAGAAATCGGCCATTTGAAAACAGTCATGCTGAAGAGGCCCGGGCGGGAATTGGAAAATCTCACACCCGATTACCTGGAGAGGCTTCTCTTTGACGATATTCCTTTTTTACCGGCCGTTCAAAACGAACATGACCAATTTGCAGATACCCTAAAAAAGCAAGGAGTGGAAGTGCTTTATTTAGAGAAGCTGGCTGCTGAAGCTTTAGGTGACACTTCAGTCCGCGAACAGTTTATCAGCGAGCTTTTATCTGAAAGCAAAGCAGATCTAAACGGAGCTTATCACAGACTAAAGGAATACTTGCTCTCCTTTGAAGCCGAGTCAATGGTCGAACATGTGATGAGCGGAGTACGAAAAAACGAAATCGAGCTGGGGCTGCGCTCTCACCTGCACGAGCTGATGGAAGACCACTATCCATTTTATCTCGACCCGATGCCGAACCTTTATTTTACAAGAGACCCGGCAGCCGCGATCGGCAGCGGGCTGACCATCAATAAAATGAAAGAGCCGGCACGCCGGAGAGAGTCCCTGTTTATGCGCTACATCATAGAACACCACCCGCGGTTTAAAGAACATGACATTCCGGTCTGGCTTGACCGCGACTTCAAATTCAATATCGAGGGCGGAGATGAGCTTGTGCTAAATGATGAAACGGTTGCGATCGGTGTTTCAGAACGCTCCACCGCACAAGCGATCGAACGCCTTGTCCGCAATTTGTTTAAACGCCAGGACCGGATTCGCCGGGTGCTTGCTGTCGAAATACCGAAGACCAGGGCCTTTATGCATTTAGATACCGTCTTTACGATGGTTGACCGCGACCAATTCACGATCCATCCCGCCATCCAGGGTCCGGAAGGCGATATGCGAATCTTCATTCTTGAGCGGGGAAAAACGGAAGAAGACGTTCAAATTACAGAAGAGCACAATCTGCTGGAAGTGCTGAAGAAAACGCTCGGCCTCTCAGATGTGAACCTGATTTTCTGCGGAGGCGGAGATGAAATCGCTTCAGCCCGCGAGCAATGGAATGACGGATCAAACACGCTCGCCATCGCCCCCGGTGTTGTGGTCACTTATGATCGAAACTACATTTCCAATGCCTGCTTGAGAGAGCAGGGCATTAAAGTCATTGAAATCCCGAGCGGAGAGCTTTCAAGAGGCCGAGGCGGTCCGCGCTGTATGAGCATGCCGCTGTACCGCGACGATATAAAATAGCGAATCCAGAAGAAAAAGGAGAGAGAAAAATGGCAAAAACAATTGACTTAAAAGGAAGAAGCTACTTAGCTGAAAAAGACTTTTCTGAAGAAGAAATCCTTTATTTGCTCGACCTTGCCCAACAGTTAAAAGATCAAAAGGCACAAGGGGTCAGACATCGCCATTTGGAAGGCAAAAACATCGCTTTATTATTTGAAAAACCGTCAACAAGAACACGATGCGCTTTCACGACTGCTTGCATCGACCTCGGTGCACATCCTGAATACCTCGGCAAAGACGATATTCAGCTCGGTAAAAAAGAATCGATTGAGGATACGGCTAAAGTGCTTGGCAGGATGTTTGACGGCATCGAATTCCGCGGTTTTGAACATGAAAAAGTCGTATCTCTGGCCGAGCATTCAGGCGTACCGGTATGGAACGGTTTAACGGATTTATGGCATCCGACACAAATGCTGGCCGACTTTATGACCGTAAAAGAACACACCGGGCGCGTGAAGGGCGTGAAGCTCACTTATATCGGCGATGGACGGAACAATGTCGCCAACAGTCTGCTCATCGGCGGAGCCAAAGTCGGAATGGATGTGAGAATATGCTCGCCTGAAGACCTTTTCCCTGATCAGGACATCGTCAAAATGGCGGAAACTTTTGCTGAAGAATCCGGAGGAAGCATCACTGTAACAAGCGATATAGACAAAGCCGCGTCCGGAGCCGATGTGCTGTATACAGATGTCTGGGTCTCTATGGGGGAAGAAGATAAGTTCGCTGAAAGAATCAAATTGCTGAAGCCCTATCAAGTGAACATGGAGCTTGTGAAGAAAACAGGCAATGAAAATGTCATCTTTCTGCACTGTCTGCCCGCCTTTCATGATCTTCATACAAAATACGGACAAAACGTGTATGAACAGCATGGCCTCAAAGAAATGGAAGTGACGGATGAAGTGTTCCGCAGCAAACATTCTAAAGTATTCGATGAAGCAGAAAACCGGATGCACACAATTAAAGCTGTCATGGCGGCGACACTCGGCGATCTTGACTGACAGGAAAAGGGTGAAATCCCCTTTTCCATCCTATACCGAATGAGGTGACAAAAATGGCGGAAGAAAAAAAACTGGGGCTGTTTGCGCTCATTGCGCTTGTCATCGGGTCAATGATCGGCGGCGGAGCCTTCAACCTGGCAAGCGACATTGCTTCAGGAGCCGGAGCAGGCGCGATTTTAATCGGCTGGGTCATCACCGGAGTCGGCATGATCGCCTTGGCCTTCTCTTTCCAAAATCTGACGACGAAAAGACCTGATTTAGACGGCGGTATTTTTACTTATGCCAGGGAAGGGTTCGGCCATTTCATGGGATTCAACAGCGGCTGGGGTTACTGGTTCGCAGCCCTGCTCGGAAATGTGGCATATGGGACGCTGCTGTTCAGTGCAGTCGGGTATTTTATCCCCGCGTTTGGAAACGGCCAAAATATCGCATCGATTATCGGTGCAAGCGTGATTTTATGGAGCGTACACTTTTTGATTCTGCGCGGTATTCAGTCTGCTGCCATGATTAATTTAATTACAACCATTTCAAAACTGGTGCCGATTTTTGCTTTCATCGTCGCCGTCATCTTTGTTTTTCATCTTGATTTATTTACGGCCGACTTTTGGGGAAAAGGACTGTCGCTAGGCTCGATCGGAGCCCAAGTGAAGAGCACGATGCTTGTCACCGTTTGGGTGTTCACAGGTATTGAAGGGGCTGTTCTTTTTTCAAGCCGGGCCAAGAAATCAAGCGATGTCGGCAAAGCGACCGTTATTGGACTGATCAGTGTGCTGGTGATTTATGTGATGATCACCATGCTGTCGCTCGGCGTCATGAATCAACAAGACTTAGCCGGCCTTCCCAATCCTTCAATGGCTTCCATTATGGAGCATATCGTCGGCAAATGGGGTGCTGTACTGATTAACTTAGGTCTGATTATTTCAGTAATAGGCGCCTGGCTGGCCTGGACGCTATTTGCCGGAGAGCTGCCGCTGATTGCCGCACGGGAAGGCGTTTTTCCGAAGTGGTTCGGCAAAGAAAATAAAAACGGTGCTCCATCAAATGCGCTGACATTGACAAACGCTATCATCCAGCTGTTTCTGCTGACTTTTCTCATTTCGGATACAGCATACCAATTCGCTTTTTCCTTAGCATCTTCGGCAATCTTAATCCCGTATTTATTTTCCGGGTTTTATCAGCTCAAATACAGCTGGCTTCACAAGGAGCCGAATCGGATCAAAAACATCACGATAGGGGTGATCGCAAGCATTTACGGCATCTGGCTCGTCTATGCGGCAGGCCTTGACTATCTGCTGTTGACGATGATTTTATACGCCCCCGGCATCTTGGTATTCCGATCAGTTCGCAAAGAAAAAGAAGGACCCGCTTTCAATAAGGCTGAGCTTGTCATTGCCGTCATCATCTTAATATTGGCTATTATTGCCATCGTGAAATTAATGACGGGAAGCATTTCAATTTAACAAACAGAGGTGTCTTAAATGAAAAAAAGAAAAATTGTCGTCGCGCTTGGCGGTAATGCTATTCAAACAGGAGATGACGCCAGCGCAGAAGCGCAGAAACGGGCATTGGAAGAAACAGCCGTGTATCTGGCAGACATGATTGACAGCGGAGCTGAATTGATCATCACACACGGAAACGGTCCGCAAGTCGGCAATCTGATGATTCAGCAAAAGCAGGCGGATTCTCCGAAAACACCTGCCATGCCGCTGGAAACGTGTGTATCGATGACACAAGGAATGATCGGCTGCTGGCTGCAAAACGCCCTTGATCAAGCGCTGCAAGCCAAAGGAAAGAACGGGCATGCGGCGACCGTGATTACTCGCGTCGCCGTGCGCAGCGATGATGAGGCCTTTCGCAATCCGACAAAACCGATCGGACCGTTTTACAGCGAAGAAGAAGCAAAAGAACTGATGAACAGCCGGAACGGCGACCTTGTTTTTAAAGAAGACGCCGGAAGAGGCTGGCGCCGCGTTGTGCCGTCACCGGCTCCTGTATCCATTCTTGAGTACGATGTCATCAATGATTTAGTGGAACAAGGCCATGTTGTCATCGCGGCCGGAGGAGGCGGCGTCCCCGTCATCGAAAAAAACCACGCGATTTGCGGTATCGACGCCGTCATCGACAAAGATTTTGCCGCCTGTAAACTAGCAGAGCTCGTTCATGCAGACGAATTGGTCATCTTAACAGGCGTCGATCATGTTGCCGTTGATTATTTAAAACCGACAGAACGGACGCTTAAACATGTGACAACTGAAGAGCTGAAGGGCTATATCAAAGAAAAACAGTTTGCAGAGGGAAGCATGCTGCCAAAGGTGAAAGCAGCCATTCAGTTTGCCGAAGCCAAAAAAGGAAACAAAACAGTGATTACCTCCCTGAAGCTGGCCAAGGAAGCTCTCAAAGGCAATGCCGGCACCATTGTCGAACAAGCTTAAGCTCCAAAGGAAGAGCCTTTCAAGGGTTCTTCCTTTTGCCAATCGTCAAAAACAGGTAAAATTTAAAGTATATAACCTTAGTTCATAAGAAAATGATAAGGGTGGTCGTTAATATGCAGAACAAAGACATCGTACATCAACTGAAAAGGTTTTCCCTATTCGCTTCCCTGAGTAAAAAAGAGCTGGAAAACATCAAGCAGTTTATCTATTGGCGGACTTACCACAAAGGCCAGATTTTATTTATGGAAGAAGACCCCCGGGAACGAATGTATCTCCTTCTCGACGGCTTTATTAAACTCGAAAAATCCAATGAAACAGGATCCATGTTTTATACCGACTACGTACGTCCTCATACACTCTTTCCATTTGGCGGCCTGTTTCGCGATGAACACTATCATTATGCCGCTGAAGCCTTGACAGATATTGAACTCTACTATATTCCCATGAACATTTTCGAAGATCTTGTAAGGGAAAATAAAAAACTTCTCTTTGATGTTCTCAATCAATTATCCGATATCCTTGCCCTTCACGAAGAAAGGCTCAAACGAATCACACTCTCCCATGCGCATGACCGGGTGACGCAAGCCATCTATTATTTGACCGAAAGCCTCGGCCAGAAAGAAAGGAATTCAACCGTGATCAGCTGTCCGATTACCGCCGCAGAAATCGCCAAAATCTCCGGCACCTCCCGCGAAACCGTAAGCGCTGTCCTGAAAAAACTCCGCTGTGAAGGGATTATCAGCCAGATGAACAAACAGATTATGATCAATCGGCCCGAGTATTTTGCGTAACATTGAACAAAAAGAAACCATACTTCTCTGCATATGACATCATCCCGTTTTTTTCGGGATGAATTCATGTCATAAAGAATAGGCGATCATTTTCCGTTTCTTTTCTTCCTCCTTCTTCCACAATTCATAATAGCGGCCTTTATTTTCTATTAATTCATGATGCGACCCTTGCTCAATGATTTCCCCGCTGTCTAAAACGACGATTTGATCGGCGTTTTTAATACCGGAAAGGCGATGGGAAATGATAATCCGAGTCGTCTTTGATTGATCAAAGTAGCTGTCAATTTTACTTTCTGTCAAGGTATCGAGGTGACTTGTTATTTCATCCAATATGACCACGGAGGGATTGTTGACAATAGCCCTGGCAATTGCTAGACGCTGCTTTTGCCCTCCTGATAAAAAGCTCCCATTCTCCCCTATGATCGTGTTATATCCCATGGGCATCTGCTCGATATCCTCATGCAGATCGACATGCTTAGCCGCGTTTATGATTGCGTCGAAGGACAGGTCTTTAAATCCTGAAATATTATTGGCAATCGTATCATTAAAGAGATAGCTTTCTTGTAATACAGCCCCCATTTTCCCCCGCAGTTCATAAAGGTTGATACCCGTTAAATCTTGATCTCCATAATAAACTTTTCCGGCATCTGGTCTGTACAATCCTAAAATAAGCCTTGACAGCGTTGTTTTGCCGCTGCCTGACGTTCCAACCAAGGCGGCTTTTGTGCTGGCTTTAACCGTTAAAGAAAGATTTTTTATGACCGGAGTGTTTCCATAAGAAAAGGAAACATTCTCAAGTCGAATATCTTGTTCTGCGATATTAAAATCCAAGGGTTTATGTGTGCTTCTTTCCGGCTCCGTTTTAAAAACGTCTCTTATTCTTTCAAGTATATCTCCAATAAATTGAAACTGCTGCATATGTCTGATAAGAGAAGCCACAGGCAGGAAAAAACAAGCTCCTAAAGCGCTAAACCCGATTAAGCCGCCAATGGTTAAACTGCCGTTTATTGTCTCCTTTAAACCAAAACCGATTAAAATGAGGGGGGCACAGAATTGCAGGCTGCTGCTGATGCTCTCTAACACAGCATCTGTAATAGCATGCCGTTTGAAGGACTCCGTTTGTTTCTTGTCATAATGAAGTGATCTCTTCACTATATATGGGTCCAGTCCATTTGATTTGATAAAAGGCATAGCTCGGAGCGCCTCAGCCATAAAGCTTTGAGAAGCAGTTTGAGCTGACAGGTTTTTTCTTTTCAAATCGTTTAGCTTTGGCATAACAAAAGCCATTAATAGCAATTGAAGCAATGCCAGTCCTATGGAAAACAAAGCGAGCCTCATCGATTGAGTGGACATTGCGGTAAAAATAGTCAACAGCATCAGTGCATCAAGTATTGCACCTGAACCATTACGAACAATGATTTCTCTGATGACAGCAATATTATTGATCCTTGATGCAATATCTCCAGCAGTTCGATGTTCATAAAAACTCAACGGCAGTTTCAATACATGATTGATAAAGTCGTTTGTCATCTGTTGGCTGAATGACGCTTGCAACTTGATAATCCAATAGCTTCTGAGAAAAAACAGGCATATGATGAAAAGAAGAAACAACATTCCAACTTCAATTTTCAAAAAATAGCTCAAGCTGTTTTCTAGAACAGCGGCATCAATCATTTCTTTCATTAAAAAAGGAATGAAGAAGATAAAAGCTTGTGTTAGAAGAGAAAAGATCAAAATGGATAATACAATCTTCCAGCTTTGTACTGCGTATTTCATATAATATTTTAAATCTGAATAAGAAGATCTTTGTTGAAAAGCATCCGTCTTTTCAAATGTTAAGATGACTTGACTGTAATGCTTCGCAAAATCTTCTTTATTTATCTTTTTCCTTCCTGTCATTGGATCAATAATCTCTAAATGGTCTTTCTTCAAGCTCTCCAACACAACGAAATGTCGTTCATCCCAAAAAAGAATGCAGGGAACAATAGAAGAAATGTGGGCATACAGATCTTTCGCACAAACTTGAAAGGCTCTGCATGTCAAGCCGTAACGGGACGATACCCCGGTTAATGTTTTGATTGAGACGCCGCGGCTTTGCGCGTTGCATGCTTCACTGATTTCATTTAAGGACACCTTGCAGCCGTAAAAATGAAGAATCATCGATAAACAGGCGGGCCCGCATTCATTCTGTCCCATTTGTCTGATAAGAGGAACCTTTTTCATGATTGTCACTCCTAAAAAATTAGACCTTACTGAGTAAGGCCTAACCACATTTATAGGTTTAAATCTTGAGGTGATTGCAGCGTTAAAATTGAAGGCACTTGATCCGGCGAATAGATTTTCAGCAGCCCTATACCAATCCCAGAGTATCCCATCATTAAAGAAGGTGATTCATTATTTTTTTCAAATCCTGTCAAATATCCTCTTATTTTGATATCCTTTAAAATTTGATGACTCAGCGATGCTTCCCAATCATACAGTTCTTTATTTTTCAATGTTCTTGCGATGATCTGAAGGATTTCCAAATTCCCCAAGTCACCATGGCAAAGACAATGGTTCTGACCAAATCCGTTTTTAAGAATCGCTTTAGCAGCCGTCAGCGCTTCTTCTTTTATGATATCCTCGCGATGATAGGAAAAGATTAACGCACGGCTGAGCCCTATACCGGCTGCCCCGTTGCACCATGCTGTAAAATTGACATTCCGGTAATCCCCATTTTCAAGCTTGATGTCAGCCCAATTATTGAATTCCGGAATAAACAGAGTCCGTTCAAATTCCAGGCCTTGATCAGCCGCTTCTTTATATCTGCTTTCTTTCGTTAGCTCATATATTTCATAAAGAGCCCAAGAAATGCCTGCTGCCCCATGTGCAAATCCTGAGGCCGGAACCGGGTTCGCAGGCACCTTCCAGCCTGCTCCCTTGCTCATTTCCGACATATTGCGGATAAGCTGGTCTCCGCATTTTATGATCAATGACATGATTTTTTCATCTTTAAAACGTCTATATAGATTTTTTAAGACGATGGCTGTACCAGCAGCTCCTGTCAAAATGTCATTATTTTGATCATTGGAGATGAATAGCTGTAATCTTTCTAAAGCCGGTTCAAGCTCTTTTTCAATTAAGTCCTGTTCCTTCCATAAAACAGATAAATGGTCCAATACGTAAAGATAGGAAGAGATACCGCCAAAAGCGCTTATATCTTTGGATGTTGGCAGACTCCTTTGCACAGGGACTAAGGCTTGTCTGGATATTTCCGTGAAGCGGGGGTCTTTTGTCATATGACCCAAATAGCCAAAGAATAATGATATCCCGGCTACACCCTCATATAGCGTACTGTTTGCCGGAGAGATTTTAAATTGATCTTCCCGCATATTGTCTACAAATGATCCAATCCATGAAAGGTTTTTTTGTCCTTCCTGTTCGCCCGGAATCGCCCTGTCCGCTAAATATCTGCCGATTTTGACTGCCTCCTGCAGGAAATCTTCCGTTTTAAAGGAAGGAGGGATATCGGTTCTTTTTAATGTGTCTCGTTTTCCTGGCGAATCCTTCAAAACGAGAAAAGCCGTCCGAATAAAACCGACCTGCTCTTGAAAATCAATCTGATTTAAGCGGCCAATTTTAAGCTTGGCTTCTTCAAGCGCGCTCCTCCTGAAGAAATTCGGAATCAATTCTCCTTTTGAATCCCATAGGTGGGTGTCCTCAGGTTTGCTGACAAAGTATGGGATGTCGCCGACAAACAGATCTCTTTTCTCATGCAAGACAATGTTTTTCAAATGCGGATTGAGTTTTGTATCAAGCCACAGCTTATCCAAAATCATGTCTCTATCCAAGCCGTCCCTCATAAAATCCGGGTGAAGACTTATTCTGAGAAGATTGGAATATCTCGCTGTTCCTCTTAAAATTTGCCTGACAGAGATCCCCTTAAATAAATCCATTTGAGCTTGTATTTCTTTTTTATGTTTCATAAAGAAACGGTAAAGTTCTTCAAATCCCAAGACAATACTTTCTTCAAAATGAGCTGCATTTTCCGTTTTGCCGTTTAGCATCGGCCGGTGAAAACTAACGGGTATTGGATAATTTTGTTCCTTTATGTGAACTGTGTCTTTATTGCGGTCGACGATGACGGTTGTTTTGTGAGGAGATACTTGTCCTTCTTGCGCACCCAAGGCACTGAGGTCAATGCCTTCAATCCCTTGTTTGCTTCCAATTTTCCTTGGCAGAAGGCCGACACGGAGCACTGAACGCTCGATCCGGTCATGGGCTTTGCTGAAGGCGCTGTCATCCGAATATCTTGAATTGTTATGAAGCAATGACTCAAGGTCTATTAAAACGGGATATTCACCGTGAGCAATCAAATTCTGGTGATGGAAATCCACAGCATTCATGGCGTATAAAACGGCTAAAAAAGCCCCAATTCGCCAATAAAAATGCTCCACCTGCTGTTTGTTTTGACACTCCGTATAAGTAATGAATTCCGTCCATCCGTAGTGTTGTCTGTTAAGTGTCTGAACTGTTTTGAGATCGTGGGTTAATCCTTTTGAATTCAAGAAATGAATAAAGCGATTAAACTGTTCATCTATTTCAAGAGACCGGGGCTTATACACCATTTTAAAGCCTGAATCAAAGCTTAAGATGGCAACCGTTTTTCCCCGGTTATGCGAGTCTGACACATTGCTTCCAGTGTCGATCCCGGTTATGATTCCAAGTGCCTGCCCATTATTAAAATGATCTGAAAGAAGCCGCTGGTCTTCATGATATCTTAATAATATGTCATATACATTATCAGTCCAAAACCTTGCCTTTGCTGCCAGCATTCGCGTAAGGACAACGTATTCTTCCCTTATCGCCTGCAAATATGATGGATCATTCAGCATCACTTCATTATAGTATTTTGCCCTGTCTTCTGAAGTATCACCTTGAAGCTGTCCGGTAACCCTTGCGACATTCAATTCCAAAATGAGCGTTCTGCTGCTTATAGATGCAAGGGCATCTGCAAGGTTCGTTATGAGTTGAATCTCGACATCCGGATTGAAGTTTTTCATGATTTCTTCATACCGCCCGGCTTGTTCTAGTTTCTCTTTCAATTTTCCTTTTGCTGCCTTAAGAAATGGTTTTACAAAATGAAAAAAAAGAATATCTTTGTTCACTTCAATCTCTGTTTGCTCATAGGCGCCGCTGTTCACCGATTGAATAATGCCTAACCATTCCTGATGATCGGCAGGATGGGCAAACTCTGTTTGATCTTGATCCAACGTATTTTTTAAGACATCGATATTCATATGATACGCCGATAAAATATCCTCCAGACGAATAGCTTCATCGCTTTCTACGAGCATCCTCCATCTTTCGAAACGCTTTTCCGATGCTTCGCTCCAATTCCCCTTATTTTCGCGGCTGATTTTTCTTTCTATTAAGGATGAAGCACTGCTCCATTTTGTTGACTGTTCAGTAAGTCCTGCTTTCAAAATGAACACCCCACTCTTTTCTATATAGAAATCTCCCATAAACATATCACAATATTTGAAAATTAAAACAAATTATAGAAAATATAAGTTGGATTTTAAGATATCTTCTTAAAAAAAACTAATATTAAATATATAAATTACATTATTTCAATACATACCATATAATGAAATACAAAAACTGGAGGTTAAAATGGATTTTTCATACTTAAAAAACAAAAAACTTTTGCTAGGTGTTTCAGGATCGATCTCATCAGTCGGAATATCTTCATATCTTTTATATTTCAGAAACTATTTTAAAGAAGTACGGGTTATTCTTACAAAATCGGCCGAAGATCTGATTCCTGCCAGCACCGTCTCCTACTTTTGTGACAAGGTTTATACCGATCAGAAAGATGAAAATGGGAAGCGTTACAGCCATGTTGAAATCGGGGGCTGGGCAGATATATATTGTGTTCTCCCAGCAACAGCAAACATATTGGGACAGGCATCCCAAGGGGCAGCCATTAACTTGCTAACGACAACTATACTGGCGCATCCCCATCAAACTCTTTTCTTCCCTGCGATGAACGATGTCATGTGGCAAAAAAAAGCGGTGGCTCGCAATATACAGCAGCTCCGGGAAGATGATCATATCGTCATTGATCCCGTAGAAATTATGGCTTTCGAGGTTTCAAGCGGGAAAAGAAAGCTTAACCGGGCCATCATTCCTCCGGATAAAGCCCTAATTGAAATGGCCGAAGTCATAGAAACAAGGATTGAACATCAAGTAACATCATGATCATGGCATGAGTCTCTTAAGCAATGTGCTAAGAGGCTTTTTTCATCTGAAATAAGAACATATGATATATTCCTAAGATGTTTCTACAAATGTTCACTTCCTGTCATCTTTACAACTTTTTCTGTATAGCTGGATGACTGCTTCTTCTTAATAAGATAGCCTTTTCCAAATTTTGTTTGAATAATCTCGGGGTTTCCCAGGTTGTCTTCAATCTTCTCCCGCAGAGAGTTAATATAAACATATAAACTGGATCGGCTGGTTAAATCTGCGTAACTGATCAATTCTTCAGATGTGACAATGTTGTTTAAATTTAAATAAAGCAGGTATAAGATTTTGAATTCTTGAGCCGGCAGCGGAATATACTCTTCTTTTTTCCAGATGCAATGTTTGCCGATATCAAAAAAAGTTGAAGGTGAAAGCTCAATAATATTTCCTTTTTTCTTTTTCATATTATCTAAAAGGTCAATAAAGGGGGTAAATGTAAAATCCAAAGTATCCTGAGATTCCAACGAGTCTAAAATGATGAGAGGGCTGCTGATGTTTTTGAATAGTGACAGGTTCAAATCATTAGAAAGGCACTTATCCAATATCACAGCGGAAAAATTTTCGCTTCCCGTCCTCCTTTTTAATTCACTAGAAGATTTGATACAAATGATTTCAACTCCATTAGGCTTAAAAACATGCCTTGTATAAGCTAAGAAATAGCTGTTTTTTGAAAAGACAAGTATTTTTTTCATCCAATTCTCCTATTCAACATAATGTGAAACTGCCGCCACCGGAGGTATCTTTAAGTCCGCTTCAATTGCCGCGAATTCAAGTTGAAAAATCTCATTCTTTTCATTCTGTATTCTCCCTGCAGCCATCCAAGAGAAAAAGGGCAGGCATACATAACAGAAATGATAAAATCTCGGCTGATTATTACAAATTTTCCGAAAATTATCAGGGAAGCAAGCCCTGCTTTCAATAGGCTCAGCCTTTTTTCCGAGGTTAATATGTCATGAATATTATGATTTTTATATTTTGAAACCAAAAAGCTGTTTTCCTAAAAAAGCAGATCGGAAAACAGCTTCTATTCAAACTGTTTACAGCAGATATTTCAACCCTATAAGTCCTATGGATGCCAAATTCAATTGCAAAGAACAGCCGTATATTGGTCCTGCATTGAATTGGCTTCTGATAAATGTCGTTTTTTTGGATTTAATCACCTCCTGTGCACAATTTACCATTTTTGTGTCAAAATAGGAAGTTTTCTAAATGAAAATAAGTGATTTTTAAAGTCCATTTCTTAGATATCCTTAAGTTTTCGGGGGAAAATCATCCTTTTCCATTGCCTTTAAATCATATCCCGCCGAGAGAAATTTCTCACCCCAAATGCTGTTACTAGTACAAACAAAACAATTAATACACTATAAAATAACGGATATGAATCGATTGGTGATTCATCAGGTGGAGACATCCCCAGCATAGGAAGAGTCCAAGGGTAAATTTGTCCCAACGGCGTATTAGCGGCAAGTATGGACGGCAATGTAAATCCAATGCTGACCGCCAGCGGTATACCGAATGTTTTATACCTGATGGAGATGATCAGCTGCAGCACAATAAGCGGAAGGCAGGCGATTGATCCCTGAACCACATATCCTAAAATCGTGAAAAAAGGCAGACCGCCTTTCAGCCCATTAAGGAAGCCGAATAAAATAAAGAGTATACATAAGATGCTCATCGTCACGCCAACCATCATGGCAACCATGACGCTTTTTGCAAAGAATACCCGAGACCTTAAAACCGGCTGGGCCAGCAGTTGCTTCCATCCTCCGCCCACATGTTCCCCTCTGCACACAAATGCGGCGTATATACCGACAAGAATTGGCAGAACAAAAGATCCCATAAAAACGGCAATTTGGGTCCAGGCTTCAACCCACTCGTTGTCGCCTGGCTGTACAAATAGTTTATAGTTATTCCGAAAGTTAGTGTAAGCCAATATGACGCTGATAAAAGGGGCCAATACATACAACACCCACATTTTCGAACGCTTTAATTTTAACCTTTCAGCAGCTAATATATTTTTTAACATGATAGTTCCTCCTACAGCACGTCTCGCTTTTTAAAATGAAGGGCGCCAACGATCAGCAGCATCAGTCCGACAAAAACATTAATCACAACAAAAGCGGATAGATCCGGATTGATCCCCAAACCCTCATATTGCAAGATGATGGTCGATGACTGGCTGGGGTAAGCAAGCGGAAACCACCGCGTTGTTATTCCGGCGGCTAAAAACAAACCAACAATTGAGCTGACTGTGCCGATGAGAATTGAAAATGCTTGGTTTTTAAATGTAATAGACAGCCATAATTGAAAAGACATAATCGGCAGAGCCGTAAGCAGCATGACATAACTGTCGCCGAATAAAAGCCCCCATGGTATCGGTTCTTCAAATCCCAAAGCCTTTCCCAGTACCACCATGCCTATTGCAAATAAGGTTGTCGTTAAGAGCAGGCTGTTAAAAAGCCAAATATACTTGCTCAAGTAAATCCTTACTTTTGATATAGGCAGAGACAGCGTTTGTTTCCAGGAATTTGTCTGGTGCTCTATATTTGCAATGATTGAGGCAATAATTGTTACAGCTAAAGGAAACCCCAGCCCAAACAGCATACTGTTATCAAACAGCATATATTGCCACATCGAGGACGCCTTAAACATCTCGGCTTGCTTTTGGACATACTCGCCCCGATAAGTTAAATTCAAGAGTTCATATGCAAGAACAACAAGAGGGACTAAGATGACGACGATAAACAGAGATGAACGCCTCAGTTTCAGAGACTCACCGCGCAACACTTGTCTCATAAACTTCCCTCCGTACCTGTGAGTTCCAGAAAGATGTCTTCTAAAGAACGTTTGACTTCTTCCAATCGGTAAACAGAGACACCCGACTTAACCAGCATTCCGTTAATTTCCGAAACAAATTCAGGCGATGTTTCAGCAATCCATAAGTTCCCTTCCTGAAGCTTCGCATGCAACCCCCGGTTTTGAATAATCGATTGGGCTTCATGAATATTGTTGGCTCCAATTTTCAGGAGTGGTTTTTGTTTTTTCCTTAAAGCTTCGATATCATCTTGAAAAATGAGCTTTCCATTCATAATAATGCCCACTTGTGTCGCCATTTGGTCAATCTCACTCAATAAATGGCTGGATACAAGAACGGTCATCCCATATCTATCCGGCAATTCCTTGATCAGCTCCCGGATTTCATGAATGCCGGCAGGGTCCAGTCCATTTGTCGGTTCATCCAGCACCAAGAGGTCGGGCTTGCTCATTAAAGCAGCGGCAATCCCCAATCTTTGCTTCATACCAAGCGAATATTCTTTCGCTAATCGATCAGCTACCTTTGTCAGACGAACGATCTCCAAAACTTCCGTAATCCGCGCTTCAGGCAAATCACGCACCCGGCGAATCACCTCAAGATTTTCCCTTCCGGTTAAATTTCCGTAATAAGATGGCGATTCAACGAGTGAGCCGATTCTCTGCAAGATTTGCAGACGATTTTTGCGGATATCCTGACCAAAGAGCTGAATATCGCCTTCTGTAGGCTTGATCAATCCTAGTAACATCCTGATCGTTGTCGTTTTTCCAGCGCCGTTCGGCCCTAGGAATCCATATATTTGTCCTTTTTCAATGCTCATCTCTAAACCGCTAACAGATGTTTGTTTTCCGAATTTTTTTGTTAAATTTTTTGTTAATACAATATTTTGTACCATTGTTCCTCACCTCACCTTCATCATAGACTCATTTGTATTAATGCGCCTTAAACTCTTCCTGAACATTACCTAAACAAACATATAAAAAGGCTGTTTTTCTTATTTAAGAAAAACAGCCTTTGGCAATATGAAAATGATGAAATTAGCAAATGCACTCAGAAGTGACTGTACATACACCGCCTCCGCCAGGCAATGTCCATGTACATGCAGCCTCCATATCACCTGCGCCGGCTAATTTATCCATTTGAGCTTCTTCAAGCTCTGTAAATGGATTTCCTGCCGGATTTTGCAGATTATTTTCGCGGGATAGAGGATCTTTCCAAGAAAGAACAATATTTTCTTTACTCATGTTTTTCACCTCCTATTTAGTGTAATACAAATATATCATTATCTTCTAAAATTGGAATATTTTTAGGTGAATATGAGTTATAATTAAAATATTCTTCTTAATCATTGTTAACATTCTCAATCAGAGAGCTGAAAGAATGAGGAAAATGGGATGATGTTCTACTCATATGAAGGGCTACTATTTAGAAGTCTTAATTTTAAGAAATTTAAACATCGCTTAAATTTAACCCTGCATAACTTCCTTTACATGCTCATTCATGTAAAAATGAAGGCGTATCATTAATGGAGGTCATAATATGGATCATTCTTTTGGAGAATTTAAAGTGTTAATCGTTGATGATGACCAGCACATTTTAGATTTATTAAACGTGGTGTTTGAAAATGAGGGGTTCTCAGATGTCTTAAATGCCAAAAATGGAGAGGAAGCGCTCCATCTGTTAAAACAACAGCAGCCGGATATCGTACTGCTTGACGTCATGCTGCCGGATTCAGATGGATTCACCCTTTGCAATCAATTCCGCCAATTTACCAATATCCCCGTTCTTTTTCTTACAGCTAAAACGTCTGATTTAGATAAACTGCAAGGGTTCAGCTATGGGGGAGACGATTACATTACAAAACCTTTCAACCCTCTGGAAGTCGTTGCCCGTGTAAAAGCCCAGCTGAAACGATATAAAGATTTTACACCCCCAACGTCCGGATCGTCTTATGACTTTGGAGATTTTCAAGTTGATAAAACATCAGGAAAACTCATTGTTGATGGAGTAAGGATCGAGTGTCCGGCTCAGGAATTTAAGCTTTTATTGTATTTTAGCAACCACCCCAATCAAATCTTAAGCAAGCAAAAGATTTACCGGGATGTTTGGGGAGAATTTTACAATGGCGACAGTACGGTCATGGTTCATGTACGCCGGCTCCGGGAAAAAATTGAAAAAGACCCGAGCCGGCCAAAATGGATTAAAACGGTAAGGGGACTTGGCTATATTTTTGAAGATCACCCAACAGGTGGAGAGCAATGAAGTTACGAGAACGTATTGCTTTTCACTTCATATCCCGGATTATTCTCCTGATCGTCATTTGTATCGCTTTATTCATCATCAGCACATTATTTTTCACTTTTTTTCTGAATGATAAAGAGACGCATCGCTCTCCGCTTTCTTTATCAAGTGTTGTTCGTCAAACATCTTTGAACGACGGGAAAATATCCATTGAAGATGATACCATCAGCCATTTAAAGCAATACAATATGTGGCTGCAAATCCTTGATGAAGAGGGGAACGAGCTTTATTCATATCAGAAACCGGACAATATCCCAAAGCATTATATTCCAGGTGAACTTGTCTCAGATTATGTCTACCCCGCTAAAAAAGGCTTTCATCTATCAACATGGTTTGATACGAAAGAAAATCAGACATTAACGTGGATTTTAGGTGAACCATTTAAAGCTGACAACCCGTTTCTTTATTGGACAAACCAGTTATGGATTCTTTCTATGATCGTTATGGGGATCATTGTTGCCCTGTACTTCGGAAAACAGCTTGGTGCGCCATTGCTTTATATTGTTTCATGGATTGAAAACCTGTCCAAGGGAACATATGCTGAACCGGTATTGTCTTCTTTCATTCCAAAGAAAAAGAAGAAACCCGGATATAAACTATACCAGGAACTAATGAACGCAATGAGCAACCTTACCTCAATCCTTCAGAAAAACAAGGCTGAAAGCGAAAAGCTGGAACAAACACGCGAAGAATGGATGACAGGCGTATCACATGACTTAAAAACGCCGCTGTCCGTCATTAAAGGTTATACCATTCTTTTATCATCTGAAAAACATGAATGGAATCAGGAAAAAGTACGGGACTTCGCAAACATTATGCAAGAGCGGGTAGAGTATATGGAAGAATTAATAGAAGAATTCAATCTCACGTTTCGCTTGAAAAATGATGCCCTTCCGATTCAAAAGGAAGAAAAAGACATAGTAGGCTTATTAAGAGAAACATTATCCGGACTGAAAAGCTTACCCGAATCCCAAGATAAACATTTCGATTTTCAGTCGAACAAAAGCGTAATTGCGTTTTATATGGATGAAAAATACATGCAGCGCGCATTGGAAAACCTGATCGCCAACAGCATCAAGCATAATCCGCCCGATACAAGAATAAAGGTCAGTATTTTACATGAACCGCATCATGTAACGATCCTCATAGAAGATGACGGCATCGGCATGGAAAAGGAAACATTGGAGCATCTATTTGATCGCTATTACAGAGGAACAAACGCCTCTTCAAATACCTCGGGAACCGGGTTGGGCATGACCATTGCCAGGCAGATCATCTACGCTCACGAAGGTGATATTGACATTTTCAGCGAGCCTGGGCGCGGGACCCGGCTGCAGATCGTGTTTCCTTTAAAAGGGGATGTCCGCTAGCAGCGGACATCTCTGAACAACAACGTCCTGTTCATTTTTTTGTAAGCGTCACTCGAGAAGATCGATTTTGCCCGGACGGCTTCGGGAAATTCTCATTTTCTAGCTCTTGGCGAAGCTCGTTCATTTCCGACCGTTTAATCTGATATACAGCTTCCAGGCGAACCAAAAATTCCGGCCTTATCTTAAATGCATGAATAATCGAGATGACCCAAACGATGAGCAGCATTTTCATGGCCAAATCGAAAAAGAGCGTTCTGGCCGTAAAGGCGGTGCAGAGGACAACCGCCGCATAGGCGACTCCGGCAAGAAGCCACTTTTTCTGCTTTGTCCGCGCTCCTATATAAATAAATGCAAACCAGCTTAGAAACGCAAATGGAACCCATGTGAACAATATCCAAAAGGAATGTGCGATCTCCCATTTTGCGCCTTCATTAGTAAAACCTTTCGCCATTTCTTTACTCTCCTTACAGCTGTTGTTTATAGTTTCTCAAAAGATAGTTCATATTACCCCGTCCGATAGAACCATTTATATCTATTATACTAGATTTTTCTATAAAAGGAAGAGCAAAAGATTTCGGCATCCCATTGCTCGATCAGGAGTGATAAGATAATGATAAAACCAACAAATGGAGATGAAGGAAACATGAAGAACAAATTGATTGAACGACTCACTTCATATGCAAAGGTCGACACACAGTCAAATGAAAATAGTGAAACTACTCCTTCCACACCGGGCCAGCTGACACTCGCCAATATGCTAGTTGAAGAATTAAAGAAAATCGGCATGGAAGAGGTCACGATCGACGAGAATGGCTATGTGATGGCGACGCTTCCCGCCAATACGGACAAACAAGTACCGACAATCGGTTTTTTGGCCCATGTCGATACAGCGACTGACTTTACCGGAAAGAATGTCAATCCGCAGATCATCGAACAGTATGACGGAAAAGACATTGTCCTCAATGAAGGGCTCGGCGTCGTCTTATCTCCCGAAGAATTTCCCGAGCTTACGGGTTATAAGGGGCACACATTGATCACAACAGACGGAACGACGCTTCTCGGAGCCGACAATAAAGCCGGCATCGCAGAAATCATGACGGCGATGGAATATTTAATCAATCACCCCGAAATCAAACACGGAAACATCCGGGTCGCGTTTACGCCTGATGAAGAAATCGGCCGCGGCCCGCACAAATTTGATGTGAAGGCCTTCAATGCGAAATTTGCGTATACAGTTGACGGCGGCCCCCTCGGCGAACTGCAATATGAAAGCTTTAACGCTGCCGCAGCGAAAATTACGTGCAAAGGGACAAACGTCCACCCCGGCACGGCGAAGGGAAAGATGGTTAACTCCGCCAAAATCGCAATGACATTCAATGCCGGACTGCCGGAAAATGAAGCTCCCGAATTTACAGAGGGCTATGAAGGCTTTTATCATCTGCTTTCCATCGACGGAGATGTGTCAGAAACAAAGCTGCATTATATTATCAGAGATTTTGACAGAGACCGTTTTAACGAGAGAAAAGCGACGGTCGAAAAAATCGCTGATGAACTGAGAGCTGAATATGGAGCAGACAGCATCACTGTCGATATGAATGACCAATACTACAACATGAGGGAAAAAATTGAACCGGTCAAAGAGATCGTCGATATTGCCTATCAGGCGATGAAAAACTTGGACATCGAGCCTGTCGTCCAACCAATCCGCGGCGGAACGGACGGCTCCCAGCTGTCATATATGGGGCTCCCTTGCCCGAATATCTTTACCGGAGGGGAAAACTTCCACGGCAAATACGAATATATTTCCGCCGACAATATGGTGAAGGCTGTGAATGTTGTCTTGGAAATTGCGAAGTTGTTTGAAGAAAGGGCATAATCCCAAAATGAAAAGCCATTTTCCAACTGGATAAGAGAATTTCTATGATAGTCAATTTCTTACGAAGCCGATAAAGTATTTAACAAAAGAATCCCCTGGTAAAAAATAACATGTGATAACTTTAAAAAAGCAATACATGGAAACATTTTAAATAATCTTATCCTGATATTTTTAATGTTTCCTTTATAATCTGATTTTGAGAGGGCTTTTATGTATTTTATACCTGGGATTTGTTTCATTTTTATTTGATTTGTTAATGATATTCTTTATAAAATTATTTTCTCTATCTTTCTCTAAGAATGTGGTAGATGGTAATGGCAATGAAAGTGTATCGAATTATTTTCAGTTTAACGTAATGATTTACCCATTATTTTTATTTCTGTTCACTTCTTTCAAAAAAATAAAGCTTAGAATATAAACAAAAAAAGCAGGGTGAAAAGGCCTGCTTTTTTTAATTATTATATCAAGCTGATTTAAAATGAAGGATATCCCCTTTGTGATACATTCCGAGTATACCTCATGCAAATCGGCCGCATTTTTCCGGTAAAAATGAAAGCTTCTTGGACTTGCTGCAGTTACAAAGCTCAGTCCGGTTTCACCGTCATCGCTTCGAACGATATAGGCAGTATCTCCCCCTTTTTCTTCAATAACGCCGATGACGTAACCGCCAAAATGATCGTTAGAAACTTCCTTCGTCAGCATGACTGCTGCGCACCGAATTTTCAGCAGCAATCGCACATTCAAAGGCTCTCTGCCGGCAATGCATTCAAATCCGGCTCCAATGTCCAGAGCAGTTGCTTTGGGCTGGGATAAAATCAATGAGCGTCTCACCGATTCCAAAATATTCTATTCAAGCGATCCATCGCCTTTCCAAATATCTTTTAACGTCCAATAGATAAATTTTTCAATTCTAACATCGCCATTCTCAGAAAACAGCTCGATTCCCAGCCTGCCTTCTTTCGGATAGATGCGGCTTGTCATCGTTGCTTCACCATTATTTGCAAATACTTCAATAGAAGATCTGTCAATAAATAACCGCAGAGCAAGTTTCTCTCCCGCTTCAATCCTGACGCTTCTTACACCGTCATTTGCTTTTCCGGACTTCGAGCAGTCTAACGTCAGCCTTTGATCGGCTAAACTATACTGAATGACTGTCTCCTCCTTTTCCAGCCCCCGAATCGTTAACCCTACCGTTTGCGTACTGCAATCCGTTATATCATACACGACCTGCACTTCAAGCAGCTCTTCAGCTGTCTTAGCCAGATAACTCCCTGTCAGCGATTGATTGGCACATACCCGATGTTCCGTTTTCCGCAACAGCTCGGTTTCCTCCACCGGATTCATCAAGATTTTGTGGTCATCGCGCAATGTCAATTCCCGCGGCAGCGTCAAAGCCCCGCACCAGCCATCCGCTTTCGTCGGCATCTCTGACTCCCACATATCCATCCAGCCAATCGCTATTCTGCGTCCTTTATCATCCAGCAATGTTTGCACTGCATAAAAGTCATGGCCATGGTCCAGCTCTGTAAATGAGCCATGGATAAACTCCTGCGTCTCATCATCATAGTCCCCTACCAAATAGCCGGTTTGAAACAAATTTTGATACCGGTCACCGTCAGCATCGATGCCTTGGGGAGAAATCAACAAGACATGTTTACCGTCCAATTCAAAAAAATCAGGACATTCCCACATATAGCCGAGATTTCCGTCGCTTTGAGCGAGGACGCCTGCGTATTCCCAATCCCGCAAATTAGGCGAGCGGTATAAAATGACCCTTCCGACGTTTTCTTTTGAGGAATTTCCGACCACCATATACCAGCTTCCATTATGCTTCCATACCTTCGGATCGCGGAAATGGCGGGCGCTGTCTTCCGGCATTTCCGCAATAACAGGATTTTGCTGAAGCTTTTCAAACACAATCCCATCCTGACTGACAGCGATATTTTGATTTTGATAGAAAAGGTCTTTCTCTTGATCTATCACATTATGGCCTGTATAGATTAAAACAAGTGTGCCATGATCATCGACAGCGCTCCCCGAAAAGCAGCCGCTTTGATCGAATGCGTCGCCCGGAGTTAAAGCGACCGGCAGATGCTCCCAATGAATGAGATCTTTACTCTTTACATGGCCCCAATGCATCGGCCCCCAATTCTCATCATACGGATGATGCTGATAAAAGACATGGTATTCTCCTTTATACTGAATCAGCCCGTTCGGATCATTGATCCAGTTCGCCCGGGGCATAATGTGGTATCCCAATCGATATCTTTCGTTTATTTTTTCTTCGGCTTTCTTCAATGCCTTTTCTGCTCTCTGGATTCTATCCATTTGTGACATCCCCTCTATATCTGTTTTGTTGTATGTGCTGAGTGTATACAGCGCCTTTCTTCGAATCCAATAAGGTAAAGATGGAAATAATGGTGAAACAAAGAACTAAAGTTCCCATCATGAGATAGGTGTGACGAAACCCTATACTGTCGTATAAACCACCCGCAAGCGGCGAAAAAATCGATGTACCCACCTGCGATGCAAATTGAAAACCGACGAGATACAAAACGGATGAAAGGCGCGTATCAAAATGAGAAGCTAAATATTTAAAAATCGCGATCAGCATGATCGGCAATTCCAAAGCATGAATAAGTTTCATCGATGAAATTCCGACAGGTCCGCTGACAAGGCCTGAGCCGACAATACGGAAAGACATGAAAAGCCCCGCTAAAATCAAACTTTTTTTAGGGCCGAGCTTATTGACGATAAAGGGTGCCAGAAACATCATGCCCGCTTCGATAAATACCTGGAATGAGTTGAGATATCCAAATACCTGGTTCCCCACGGCCGCAGTCGGAAATAAAGACGCGTAGTAAATCGGAAACTGCTGATCATACACACCGTACACGCATGTCACACCGATCACGTACAACATGAAAAACCAGAAATCTTTTAATAGAAAAAGCCCTCCGACGTCTTTTAACCGGATCGAATCGGCTTTTTCCCTTTCATCATCCGACATCTCGATTTTTACGGATATAATAATGGCCACCAATATAACGGCCGACAGGGTCGCAACCCAAAAGTTGATATTCGGATTGATATTGAATAACTGCCCCGCAAAAAACGTTGCCGCCGCCCAGCCGAGCGAGCCCCACATTCTTGTTCTCCCGTATTCGAACTGATATTTCCGGCTGACCTTTTCAATGTAGGTCTCAATGGCGCCAATCCCGGCCAGAAAAGCTGTCCCTAAATAAATACCGCCGACGATGGCGCCAAGGATGACATGATATTGTAAAAGCGGTCCGTAGACAAAGATATAAAACGGCCCGGTAAAAACGAGCAGCAAACTAATCATAAATAATATATTTTTCCTTAGCCCGAGCTTATCCGAGATAAAACCGTATAAGGGCTGCATACACAAAGTAAAGATAGCGTTTACAGAAAAGATAATACCCGTCTCCGCCCCATTTAAATTGATTTCCTGCCCCAACCAAATCGCAAATAAAGAGTAGCTGGAAGACCAGGTAAAAAAGAAAAAGAAAAAATAAGCGCTTAGTTTCCAATACAGACTGTTTGAGCTTTTCATTTTCATTTGCTCCTTTAACCCGACTTGGATGTATCTATTTGATACCTGTCCCTGAACCGCCCAGACCTTCTAAAATGTAGCGTTGGGCTACAATGTAGATCAGAATCAGCGGAATCGTGGAAATCGTCAAAACCGCCATTACCTGATTCGTATAAACCGGCTCGGTGTTGTTGATGGCTGTAATTGCTACCTGGATCGGAAATTTCGACTTATCCGTCAAAACCATCAGCGGCCAAATATAGTCATTCCAGCTGCCGATAAAGGCCAATGTCCCCACTGTAGCAACAGCCGGTTTAGACATTGGCAGCATAACCCGCCAGAAAATTTGCCACGCATTTGCCCCGTCCAGCTTAGCCGATTCAATCATCTCTCCCGGAATCGCCATGAAAAAGTTTCGGAACAAATAAATATTGAAAGCCCCGGCCAGCGTCGGCAAAATCACGGCAAGGCGTGTATCAACAAGTCCAAGCTTATGAACGATTGTAAACTGCGAGATTAAAATCGTTTCAAACGGAACGATTAAAAGCGCCAGCAATATAGCAAACAGCACCTTTTTACCTGTGAATTGCAGCTTGGCGAATGCGAAGCCTGCCATTCCGTTGATGACGACAGATCCCGCTGCCACACACAAACCGTAAAACAAACTGTTACCGATATACATCAGTAAATCAAACCGTGACAGTACTTCCCTGTAGGATGCAAACCATTCCGACGGATGAAAAGACGGGAGAAACGCTTTGATGCTGCTCATATTGTTGTAAATATCAGCTTCCGGTTTCATCGATGAAGCGACCATCCAAATCAGCGGAAAAATAAACAGAACCGCCAGCAAAACAAGACATATATATTCCAGTATCGTCAAAGGTCCGAATTTCCGTCTCATTCGGCTTCATCCTCCTTCACCAACTTGCGCTGCGCAAGCGTCACCAATCCAATAATCGTGCCAAACAAGAGCGCAATTGAACTTGCATAGCCAACCATCCGATCGGTAAATCCCGTTTGATAAATATAATAGACAACCGTCATCGTTGAATTGACCGGTCCGCCCTGGGTCATAACCATTGGCTGAACGAGGAGCTTAAAGGCACTGATCAGCGTCGTGATAAAGATAAAAACCGACGTCGGTTTCAGCAAAGGTAATGTAATATAAATAAAACGCTGCCATTTATTCATGCCATCCAATTGCGCCGCCTCATAGACATCCCCGGGAATATTTTGCAAACCCGCTAAAAAAATCAGCATCTGAAATCCGGCTCCCTGCCAGGCGGAAACGACAACAATCGTAAAGATCGCCTGCTTAGGGCTTGTCAAAAACGGCTGTGGCGATAGGCCGAAATGCGTCAGCACGTTATTCATCATCCCTTCATTCGGATTCAGCAAGTACAGCCACAAAACGGAGATGACAACAAGCGACATGACGACGGGGCTAAAGTATGCGACTTTAAAAAACGTATTGGCCTTGCGTTTTTTATTCAACAGAAGGGCCAGCCCGAGAGCGGCCCCGATCTGTAACGGAATCACAATGACGACGAATTTCAATGTGTTGCTCAAACTTTTCAAGAAAATAGGGTCTTTGAACAGTTTGATAAAGTTGTCAAAACCGACAAACTTGCGCAGATCAGGTGTTAACAAATAATAATCTGTAAATGCGTAGTAAACGGCCATAATCGAAGGAATCACGAGAAACACTGACAAAATCAGCAGGGCCGGACCTAAAAATATATACGCCACCGCATTGTCCCGCCACCGTATTTTATTGGCTGGGTCTCTTTTTAGCGGAAAGACCGGTCTGGCTTCTTTCAACGGAATTTTATTCATGGCTCCACCTTCTAGTTTGCCTTATCAATGGCTGATTGCATTTCTTTTGCACGCGTATCCAGCACTTGTTGAATATCCTGATGCTGATCATAGAAGCTGATGTCATCGATCGCTTGCTGAAATGCACGTGTCACCTGCGGATATGCCGGTGTAACCGGACGTGCATGCCCTGATTCTTTCAGCTGCTGCATGAAGACATTCATTTCATCCGAGAATTCTTTTGTCAGCACTTTCTCTGATGAATAACGCACAGGCAGCACGGCGATCGAACGGCTCAATTCAAGGTTGGAATCTTTGTTTGTCATCCAATCGACCAGTTTTGCCGCCCATTCCTTGTTTTCAGATGTCTGTGTCATGGCGAACTGCCAGCTTCCTGAAGGGGACATAAGCTTTTTTGTTTTTGGGGAAACGGGATAAGGCATCACGCCATAATCAACATTAGGAAAATTCGTTTTCATGTCGGTTACCGTCCAGACACCGCTCATTTTCATCGGATATTTTTCCGTTTCAAAAGCCTGCTTGACCGGGGTCCGGGTCGTATAGCCTTCTTTGAGCATTGTTTGAATAAACGTCATCGCTTCAACGGTCGGTTTGTCGTTGAAAACCCCGTCCGCGTTCTTACCATCTTTTGAAAGGATATTGCCGCCGGCCGACCAAACAAATGGCAACAGCGCATACGTCAGCATTTCGTCTTTTGACTGTAATTGCATATCGATGGCCGGTTTGTCGTATTTATTTTTCAGCTTTTTGCAAAGCTCAAGAAATTCGTCCCATGTCCAAGGATCATCAACCGTTGGCAGCTTTTCTAAATCAACGCCGGCTCCCTTTAGCATCTTTTTGTTATAGTAAATGCCGACCGACGATTCGCTGACGCCGATCGCATACAGCTTTCCCTGGTAGGTTCCCTGCTGTTTAATGCTTGGCAACAAATCATCCTGGTCTTTGATATACTCATCCAATGGCGCAATAACGCCCGATTTCGCATATGCCGCCGTATTCGGTCCGTCCAAAGTGATAACATCCGGCAGCGTGTTCGTAGTCAGCGCTGCGTTCACTTTGTCTTCATATCCGCCACCGTTTCCGCTTCTGGGGATGAAATCAATTTTGGCCTCGACATTTTCAGAAGCGTACTTTTTATTAAAAGCGTCCACACGCTTTTGATAAACCTTTCCTTCTTCACTATCGTCAGACACGTGCACCCACACGGTAAGCGTTTTCCCGCCACGGCTATTTGCGCTTTTGCTATTGCTGCAGCCCCACATCGCAAACATCAGCAACAACGATAAAATTCCCAAAAGCCAACTCTTCATCTTTGTCACTTCCCCCCACTTTTCATCAATCAATAAAATAAAAGCGCTTTCAAATGAATTCTATGTCAACCGGTTTCATATGTCAACCGGTTGACATATGTTTTTCAATTCATTCACATTGGTCCGTTTCCCAGAATCATGGCATTTCCTTGCACATATCAGCCCGATTCTCTAAAATAAGTGCGTGACGAGACTTGTAAGCCATTTCAGTAAAAAGCAGGGGGACAAGGGAATGAAGCCTAGCATTCACGACGTTGCAAAAATAGCGGGAGTTTCACCAACAACCGTTTCGCGGGTATTAAATAACCGCGGCTATATTAGCGAAAAAACAAAGGAAAAAGTGTACAGGGCGATGGAAGAAATCAATTACTTTCCAAACGATTTGGCCCGCTCTTTATTTCGTAAACGAACCAATTTAATAGGGCTCATCATCCCAAACTCCAGCAACCCGTTTTTCGGCGAACTGGCCTTTCATATTGAGAGCATCTGCGCTTCCATGGGCTACAAACTGCTGCTTTGCAACAGCTTACACCGCAAAGACAAAGAAGAAAAATACTTGGAAATGCTGATACGAAATCAGGTGGACGGCGTCATCGCCGTGACTTACAACAGGGGGATTTTAAATTATCATCGGCAAAACCTGCCGATTGTCGCCATTGATCATTACTTATCGGAAACGATTCCCGTCATCGGCTCCGATAATTATGACGGAGGGAAAAAAGCGACGGAACTGTTAATTGCAAAAGGCTGCCGGCACATCATCCATATCAACGGGCCGATTGAGCTGAAAACACCGGCAAATCTTCGCAGAAAAGCATATGAAGATGTGATGCGGCAACACGGGAGACAGCCTATTACATATGAAGTTCCATTTCATCAGAATTACCAGGAAGTCATCTCAAAGCTGTTTGATGAACAGCCTGCAGCTGACGGCATTTTTGCCAGCGATGATCTTATGGCTGCTACAGTCATCACAGAAGCGAAAAAACGCAGAAAAGACATCCCGGGGCAATTAAAAGTGATCGGCTACGACGGGACGGAAGCGGTTCAGTCCATCCTTCCGGAATTGACAACCATCCAGCAGCCGATCGAACTTATTTCCAAGACGGCGATCGAGATTTTGTCAAAAGCCATTGAAGGTGAATTCGATGATTTGCCGCTGGAAACTTATTTACCTGTACAACTTTTGGAAGGCGGGACGACTTAAAATAAAGGCAGAATGAAAAGGAGACACTGACGTCTCCTTTTTCCTACACGCATTCTCATCTATCCAATTGTAAAAAAGATAAAATTTACATTACTCACCTAAAATTTAACTTATATTTCTAGACAAACTCTCCTCCACATGATAACTTTAAATACAAGTTTTCAAAAAATTCTAATTTTGTATGGAGGTGCCTTTAGTTGAAAGCAAGCCATTTTCTCCCTGAATCTCTTGCTTCTCTTGTAAAAGACATGTTAACCAAAACCGATGGTTCAACAACCAAAGCCATTGAAACACTGATCGGCGGCAAAGCCGAAATTGAGGTTTTTCAGCAAAGCTATATCGATTATGACAAGCTGGCGGCTGAAGAAGCGAGACTGTTTCAACGCAATGATGAGATCTTATTCAGGACCTCCTCCCTGAAAACGGGCGATGATTATTTGTCCTATAATTATGTCTATGTCAAAACAAATTCATTGCCGCCCGCCATCAAAAAAGATTTGCAAGAAGAAAGACTCCCCATTGGAAAAATCATTGCAGAACTGGAATCGCGTCGTGACATTTTCAGCACGGGCGAATCCTTGGGAAAGCACTTCTCACACCTTGTACCTGTTTCGTCAGACCGGCAGTATGTTTTTAAAAAGTATCAAATCATCAGCGGACAGCAATGCATCTTCTATGTCTGCGAGCTGTTTGATTTAGAAAAAATCTGCGAACTGACACCGGGCTGATTTTTCGCCCGTCAGTTATGGCGCAGCGCTTCTTGAATACCTCTGTCATATCTCCTCTTCCATACCTCTTTTCAAAACAAAAACCCCTGCGGACAGGGGCTCATGTCTATTGGAAAACCGATTTCGGTACATGCACTACAGGGTTTCCAGCGGCATATGGAGCTACGTCATACTGTTGGAACACGATGGCGATTCCGTCTTTTGTAAAATAAAAGGCCGTATTTTTACCAAGAACGATATCTTTTTTCTTCACATCAGGGAAGAAAATATCTTGATGCTTTCGAATATAGTCATAAATGTAGTTTCTTGTTTTTTCAACCTTTGATTTCTTGTTTAATACATCGGTCAAGTATACGCGCTTTTTCGCTTTCAGATCATAGTTGAACGAACGAACAGCTGTATTGCCGTGTGCTCCCCCGGAATATACATAATTCGCCGTCTGGATGCTCAGTTTTTTGTCGTTCAGATATTTTACCTCGAAAGACGTTTGGTACGCCGTTTGATAACCGTGCTGTTCACCGCCTTTTTTATTTTTTAAATAATCTTGATAAGACTGTTCAATATATCTTTTGAAGTCATTGTTGATCTTGTTTTGCAGAGATTTGCTGCTCAAGTTTTTGACCTGCGGATATTTCAGCTCCTTCACATTTTTATATGTATGGCTCGTCACCATCGGTTTATTGCCATTTGCCGCTTGAGCAGTCCCGCCAAACATCGTAAAAACCAAGAGCCCTGTCATCAAAATACCGGCAGCTTTCAAAAATGTCCTTTTCTTCATCATTCAGCCTCCTTAAAAGTGTCATTTTTATATTACCCATTTTCAAAATAGGTACACATTTTAGACCGATGACGAAGGGAAAAAGTTTCTATTTTAAGTTAAACATTTAAAAAATATCCAAGTATTCACTTCAAATACCAGCGCTTTCACGTGTATAAGCACTGTATTCAATTCTTTCCAGCATGTCGTATACCTTATCCAGCTTATTCATGGGGACTCCATTCATTGGGACACCTCATTTAAAATGACATGTATCCCACTCTGTCGAAAAAGAACCGAAAAAGCAATTTGTCAAAACCCAATAAATCAGTTAATCTTTTCTCAACAATTTTCAAAATGGGAGATGCTTAAATGGACCATTTCATTCAGACGTATTTTGCAAACCTGGAGTCCAAAGATAAAAATATCCAGTATGAAGCCTATCAAAACATTCTAGCCGCCGCTGAAAAAGAAGTGGACTGGGCATATGAGGTTTGGGATCAATTAATAGAAGACCTTCATCATCAAGACCATCATAAAAGATCAAGAGCAGCACAATTCCTTTCTTATTTAGCGATCAGTGATCCGGATAAAAGGATCTTGAAGGATTTTCCTGAATTATGGAAAGTGACAAAAGATGAGAAGTTTGTCACCGCAAGGCACAGTCTGCAATCGATTTGGAGGGTTGGCTTGGCCGGGACAGAACAGCGAGAGATGGTCCTGTATCATCTTGTTGAACGTTTTAACAACTGCTTGCCGGAAAAAAATCATACGTTGATTCGATTTGATATCATTCAAGGCCTCAGACATTTATACGATGCGATAAATGCTGAAGAAATCAAGCAGATCGCAATAGATTTGGTTTCTAAGGAAGAAAATGAAAAATATCAAAAAAAGTATAAAGCTGTATGGAAAGATGCTTAAACCTCTTACAGCATGGGAAAGATTTTAGCAAACCCATTGACATTTTCACAAAAAGTATTAATATTAAAATTATTATAAAAATCGCATAAAAAAGGTTTTCCTTATCAAGAGTGGTGGAGGGACTGGCCCTGTGAAACCCGGCAACCGCTGTCTATGACAGAATGGTGCTAAATCCTTAAGAGCATATTCGTGTTCTTGAAGATAAGGAGGAGATTGTATATCAAGCTCTTCCTGATAGGGAAGAGCTTTTTTATGTCCATAAAGACAAAAAAAGAAAGAGGGATCGATCATGACACAATCAACTGAGTGGTCACAGGAAACGCGAACACAAAAAAAGGGGCCGTACCGAGCTGATCAAGTAGGAAGCCTCTTAAGGTCAGAACCTGTTAAAAAGGCGCGCCTCCAAAGAGCGGCCGGTGAGATGACCGCTGAACAATTGCGTGAGATTGAGAATGAAGAGATTCAGCGCATCGTAGAAAAGCAAAAAGAGATCGGGCTGAAAGCCGTGACGGACGGGGAGTTCCGCCGGGCTTGGTGGCACTTTGATTTTCTGGAAGGCTTAGACGGTGTTGAAGGCTATGTACCTGAAAGCGGCATTCAATTCCACAATACGAAAACAAAAGCACGCGGCATAAAAGTAAATGGCAAACTTGATTTTACGAATCACCCGATGCTTGAAGATTATCAATTTCTTCATAGTATTGCAGGCACCCATACGCCGAAAATGACGATTCCAAGTCCGAATATGCTGTTTTTCAGAGGGAAGCTGGAAGAAAGTGCATACAAGGATCTCGATGAGTTCAATCATGATGTAGCGCAGGCTTACAAAAAAGCAATCCGCGCATTCTATGATGCCGGCTGCCGTTATCTGCAGCTGGATGACACGGCTTGGGCAGTATTTTTCTCAGAAAAGGGGCAAGAGCAGATCAAGGCCTTCGGCCGCAAACCTGATGAGCTGCGCCAATCCTTTGCCAACACCATCAATGAAGCACTTGACGGACGCCCCGATGATTTAACTGTAACAATGCACATTTGCCGCGGAAACTTCCGTTCGACATGGGCGGCATCAGGCGGATACGACGCCGCGGCGGAAACCATTTTCGACGGATTAAACCTTGACGGACTCTTCCTTGAATTCGATGATGAACGCTCCGGAGGCTTTGACCCGCTTCGTTTCGTGAAACGGAAAGACTTGCAAATCGTCCTCGGCCTCATCACATCTAAATTCGGGGAGCTTGAAAGTCCGGATGCAATTAAGCGGCGCATTGAAGAGGCTTCACGCTATGTTGATCTGAACCAGCTTTGTTTGAGCCCGCAGTGCGGCTTCGCCTCTACAGAAGAAGGCAACCTGCTGACTGAAGAGCAGCAGTGGGAGAAGCTGCGCCATGTGATTGAGATTGCAGAAGATGTGTGGAAATAAATTCAGATCACTTTGAGATATACCTTTCCTTAGGTATGTCTCTTTTTTTTGTCCACTTTTACAATTTAAAAATCCTTCTTGATTTGTTCATAGTTTGATCATATTTGGCTTCTATAATGCTTTTAAGTGAGGTGACCGAATAATGAAAAAGAAAAGGAAAATTGATATATTCCTAATTTTGATTCTCGTATTATCTGCAGGTTTAAATCTTTACGGCATCTGGAATAGCGACACAGACAACGCCTACTATACGGCGGCCGTGGAAAGTATGACCCAAAGCTTTCATAACTTCTTTTACGCATCTTTTGACCCGGCAGGCTTTGTAACTGTTGATAAACCGCCTGTCGCATTATGGATTCAAACACTATTCGCTCTCGTATTCGGCGTGCACGGCTGGAGCGTCGTTCTGCCCGAAGCGATCGCTGAAGTGATCTCTGTATCACTCTTGTACTTTATTGTAAAACCGACCTTTGGAAAAACGGCGGCAAGAATTGCTGCTCTCGTGATGGCATGTACACCGATTGCCGTTGCAGTCAGCCACACAAACAACGTTGACAGCATTCTCGTCCTTTGTTTGATGTTTGCAACCTGGATGTTGTTTAAAGCAGTCCGCACAGGAAAAATGTTGTGGCTCATCGCATCCTTCTTTATGGTCGGCGTCGGCTTTAACGTGAAAATGCTGCAGGCTTATATGGTGTTACCGGCATTCCTGCTATTTTATCTGATTGCAGCTAAGACGACCATTCGCAAAAAAATTGTATCTCTTATAACATCAGTCATTGTCCTGGCAGGTGTTTCCGTTTCCTGGGCAGTCATCGTCGACAGCCAGCCGGAGAGTTCGCGGCCTTATATCGGAAGCAGCCAAACCAACTCTGTACTTGAGCTCGCTTTTGGCTACAACGGAATCCAGCGTCTCACAGGACAAAATGGCGGAGGCGGGGGAGCCGCTTCTTCTGATCAAGATCAAAAGAACCAGCAGCAGGAAATGCCGCAGCAGCAAAACGGCAGTTCCGATAACAGTTCAGACTCATCAAATGAACAAATGACTCCGCCAAGCGGAGGCGAGATGCCTGCTGGCGGACCGGACGGCCAACAAGGGGATGTTCAAAGCGGCGGAGGCGGCCCCGGAGGCGGCGGAAATGGAGCAGGCTCTTTCGGCACAGGTACACCGGGACCGCTGAGATTGTTCCAATCTGAGCTTTCAGGTCAGGCAAGCTGGCTGATCCCGTTTGTATTATTCGGTATTATCGGTTTACTGATTACAGGCCTTCGCGGTCAAAGAAAATTTAATGACACAACGAATGAAACGATTTACTGGACGATGTGGCTTGTGCCGGTCGCTGCATTCTTCAGCGTCGCGGGATTCTTCCACCATTACTATCTGATCATGCTGGCAGCACCGATTGCCGCTTTGGCTGGTGCAGGCTGGACGGCACTGGTCCGCCTCTACCAAGAGGAAAGCGGCTGGAAAAAACGGCTGCTTCCAATCGGCATTTTGCTGACAACTGCATTTGAATTATATATTTTGAATCCTTACATCAGCGACATCAGCATCATTTGGAGTATTCTCATCGGCGCTTTCGGAATCGTCACAAGCTGTCTTCTCTTCTTTGTTAAAAAAGGAAAGTCATTCAGCTATTATCTATCACTTGCAGCACTTCTCGGGATGCTGATCGGTCCTTTTTACTGGACAACGGCAACTCTCGCTGACGGGGTAAACGGTATGATACCGCAAGCAGATCCTCAATCGGCGCAGTCAATTGGCGGCGGTAAGATGAACAACGGCGGCGGACCTCCTGGATTTGGCAGCCAAGACGGCCAAACAGACAACAATGAAAACAGCAGTCAAAACGGAGCAACAGATTCTGACTCTGAGCAAAACAGCCAAAACACCAATGAAGCTCCAACTGGCATGGATCCTGAACAAAGCGGCCAAAACGAGAACGGAGACAGCTCCAGCAAGTCTGAGCAAGGCAGAGCGGGCGGCGGCAGCCCTGGAAGCGGCGAATCAGTCGATGAAGAACTGTTGTCTTACCTGAAAAAGAACAACACAGGAGAAAAGTATTTGTTCGCGGTCTCAAATTCTAATTCCGCTTCCTCCTACATCATCAAAACAGGCAAAGCTGTGATGGCGATGGGCGGATTCTCAGGCAGCGACCCGATCCTGACTGTTGATGAACTTGAGAAGCTCGTCAAAAACGGAGAAGTCAAATACTTCATGATTGGCGGCGGCCGAGGCCAAGATAATTCGGAACTCACCAGCTGGATTAAAGAAAACGGCACGAAGATTTCAAAAAGCGAATACAGCAGCTCTTCTTCAGACGACAGTTCACAGTCTGGCGGACCTGGTGGAAATCAGACGCTCTATAAAGTGGAGCTGGATTGATGAAAGGAAAGGTGATCAATATGAACGAACCCGTCACATTTTCAATTGTTGTTCCCGTCTTTAACGAGGCGGAAGTCCTCGACGGCACCTATGAGAGACTGAAAAGCGTCATGGATTCAACCGGAGAAACATACGAGCTGATTTTTGTAAATGACGGCTCCAGCGACGACAGCATGCATATGCTGAAGTCGCTGGCTCAGTCCGATCCGGCTGTCAAATGCATCAATTTCTCAAGAAACTTCGGCCACCAGATTGCGATCACCGCCGGTACGGACTATGCTGCCGGCAAGGCGATCGTCGTCATCGATGCCGATCTTCAGGATCCTCCTGAACTGATTTTGGAAATGGCTGAAAAATGGCGCCAAGGCTTTGATGTTGTCTACGCCGTTCGAACGAAGCGCGAAGGTGAAACGTTTTTCAAAAAGCAGACAGCCTCCATGTTTTACCGAATTCTAAGACGGCTCACAGATGTCGATATCCCGGTCGATACTGGAGATTTCCGGCTCATGGACCGCAAAGTCGTCAATGAAATGAACAAGCTGAAAGAGAAAAACCCATTTGTCCGCGGGCTTGTCAGCTGGCTCGGCTTCAAGCAGACGGCCGTCTATTACGAGCGGCATGAGCGGCTTGCAGGAGAAACGAAGTACCCGCTCAAAAAAATGCTGAAGCTTTCGCTCGACGGCATCACTTCATTTTCATTTCAGCCTCTGAAACTGGCAAGCTACTCAGGCATCGTGCTGTCAGCGATCGGCTTTATATACGCTTTTATCGTCGTCTGCCTGAAGCTGTTTACGACAAGCACCATTACCGGGTGGTCATCGATGATTATTCTGCAGTGCCTGTTCAGCGGATTCATCCTGATCATCCTCGGAGCGGTCGGCGAGTACATCGGCCGCATTTATGACGAAGTGAAAGACCGGCCGCTCTATATTGTAGATGAAAAATACGGATTTGAAGAACAAAGACGGGCTGTCGCCCCGCAGCGTCATATCATATAGCAAATAATAACCAAAAGGAGAGATTTCGATGAGTATACTTGTTGTCGGGGGAGCCGGTTATATCGGTTCCCATGCCGTTTACACATTAATTGAGAAAAATGAAAAAGCCGTCGTTGTCGACTCCCTGTTAACCGGACATGCAGAAGCCGTCCACCCTGAAGCCGTTTTTTACAAAGGCGACATCCGGGACCGGCATTTTCTCAGGCAGGTATTCGAAAACGAGGACATCGAAACGGTGATGCATTTCGCAGCTTCTCCTATTTCAACCCAGTCAAATCGCGTGTTTTCCTCTTTCAACGAAAACATCGCAGGGATGGAAACACTGCTAGACGTCATGAAAGAATTCGCGGTCAAGCAGATCGTCTTTGCTTCAAGCGCGACCGTCTACGGCAGCACAAAAGATGTGCCGATTACAGAGGAATCAAAACCACAGCCTGTTCATCCCCACGGAAAAGTCAAATGGCTGATGGAGAATATGCTGATGGAAGCGGAAAAAGCGTACGGCCTCAACTATGTGATTCTCCGTTCCTTCAATGTGGGAGGGGCTCATCCATCCGCAGCGATCGGCGAAGACCGCACGGATGATTCGCATCTGATTTCAAATGTTCTGTGTGCAGCGATCGGCCAAAACTCATTCGGAACAAAACATGACAGGACAGCAGGCACGCCGGGGATTCGCGATTATGTCCACGTCCAGGATCTCGCCGAAGCCCATGTTCTCGCCATCAACCATTTACGGCAAGGAAAAGGGAGCCGGACATTCAATCTCGGCTATGGCGAAGGCTATTCAGCCGAACAAGTCATCCAGGCCGCCCAGTATGTCACAGGCATCGGCCTCATTCCCATCACACCATCCGCTGACAGCACAGACGCCCCAGATGCCTTGATCGCTTCCTCTTCCCGCGCCAGAAAGGAATTAGGCTGGACCCCGAAACACAACAGCCTGATCGCCATCATCCGCGACGCCTGGAACTGGCATTCTGCCAATCCATATGGATATTCGGAGCATAAGGTGAGACAGGGATAAATAAAAAACTGCACCCCAATGGTTAGCAATGGGAGGTGCAGTTTTTTTGGTCTATTCATATAGATTGAAAAAGCTTTACCGCAATATTCGCGGCCAACCTTTGAAATAAAAAGGTCTGAAAAATACCTCTTCAGTCCAACTATTCAACTCCTAAATCAACCAAGTAAGCGGTTGGCTGCTTTTTGCTCTTTTGTAAATCAATTAGTACATTAACAGATCCTGCTGTCCCAACCATTTTGCCATTGTATAAAACATTTAGCACAACATAATCTTCATTAAAATATTGAATCTTAGCGTGACTTACACCGCTTGTTTTAAAGTTCATTTTTTTGGCAATGCTATCAAAATCAAGTTTAAATTGAGCTTCATACTCTTTATTTCCCTTTAGATAATTCTGCACTGTTTGAATTTGTTGAACACCGTTGGAAATCGTATCTTTAGTTCCGCTTATATAAACGTATTTTCCATTCTTGCTTAAATAATCATCTTTTTTAATACCTATTAATTGATTTGTTTTTTGATCTAATATCATGTCGTCAAAAAACATAAGTGAATATCTTTCCGATTTGTCTATTTTAGTGAATAAATCATAGTAATCTTTTAATTTTCCTGTTGATAGTGTCTCTCGCAGTTTTTCTTTCGTGATAACTGTCGTCTCAATATTTGTTAAGTTTTGCGTTATGAAAAGTCCTATGGTGCTATTAATACGATCCTTCATACTAAAATCTTGGATAACTAGAGCAAAACATTTAGAATTTACCGCATATAAATTGATCTCCAATTCATCGGATTTCTTTACTCCATATTTTTTCAAAAGCGATGGCAAATCAAATGTTTTTTTATGTTTCGTTGTTTTCACTTCTAGTTGATTATTTGATAAGATTTTTATAGATGGAAGATCATATTTTTCTTTGTCTTGAATAGAATGGTGCAATAACTTTTCTAAACGTTCTATTTGATATAATTCATTTAAAGTCTTTTTAGGATTTTTGGCTGTAAACATGGGCTTATAATATTCTTTTAACTGATCCTGTGTATACTTAAAGTACCGGATTGCTTGTCCTTGATGATTTACTGTTGAAAATAAAGTAACATCATTCATTTCTAAGATTTTTTGATCTGTACTACCAGTAAGATAAGATTTCATAAACTCAGTTAATCCACGGCTATCTTCCTTTGGGAAACCTTTTTTATACGTTACTTCCTGATATTGATCTTTTCCGCAGCCGGTTATAACCAACAAGAACACTATCAATACGCTTAAACTTCTCAACCGTTTTTTTACCATTGACCTGCTCCTATTCCGCTTCTTTTTTGTTAACCTCTCGAATCAAGTCGACAAAATCAGAGTCCTTAGTTTCATGAATGTGTCCAGAATCAGTGATGCCAGAACCTTCCACTTCAAACTCTGGCTTTTCGTCAATGAGATCGCCTAACATGTCCCCATGCTGACTTTCGACTGAAACGATATCATCGCTGTTTATTTTATGTTTTCCGCTTGCGGTATAGTAAGGAGAAAAACTCACAGTTTCCTCTGTTCTGTACCCCGCCGCAGCGGTAATGTCCATTTTCTGAAGCTTTTGATAGACCTCAGGATTGGCAGATTTTAAATGATGAATGTCTTCAGACATGGCCTCACTGTCCATATCTGTATAAGCATTACTGTAGTCCTTTCCATCATCATTGTTTCTGTTCTCTTCATTAAAATCTAAATAATCACTCGTGTTCGTAGTATCCCTTCCAGCCGCTTTGTCTGCAAGCCAGCGATGTTTGTTAGCCTGTGAGCCTAGAATATTTGTATCATATGGGGTTCCAATCGTTGTGATGCTTCGAACATGGTCAGGGTAATCCATCGCAAATTGCATCGATCTTCTCCCGCCATAGCTGTGGCCGAACATATCAATCTTTGTCGTCTCATTCATCAGCCCCATTTCATTCAGCTTTTCAGCTAAATCGTCACTTGTCTCTTGGCGGTGTTCATTTACCTTCCCTGTTTCGTAAATGATATGCAATCTTCCCATTTTTTCTTTGTATTGCTCTGTATCTATTAATTTGTTCAACCCTTCTACTTTCTTAATTGCTTTTTCACCATTTATTAATGTAACAATATAGTACTCTCTCGATTCCTCCTCATCATCACGATTTATACGTAATATAATATCACCGTCTTTTGCAGCTTTTCTAACACTTTCATTAAATCCGTCTCCACTATCCTCAATCCCATGCACATAAACAGAAACATTCTTATAATCAGAAAAATCGCCTTTTACATGATTAACTGAATTATACAAGATTGAGATATCTGTCAAGGCTTCGCGCATTGGGGCGCGGTGGGTGCGGACGGAATTGTTGAAATCTTGTTCTACCTGATCAATGCTATTTTTTAGATTTTCGTATTGGCTAGTTAAAACAACGAAGTCACTCGTAATATTGTTGCGTTTGCTTAAGTCATCGGGCGACGGATCTTCCATCGACTCAAACTTGCGTTGGGCATTTTCTTGACATTCTTTCAAATCTTTTATCCATTCATCGATTTCAGATTTTATGTCATCGGCGTTAAAGGTCATCACATTGCTTGATATAGGTACTGGCAGTTCTTTATTTTCAATCGATACCCATATTGTATTAAAAGCTTCAAGCAAACGGATTGATTGGGCTTTCTGCAGCAGCCGGTTCGCATTTCTTTCGTGGGTTTTGAGAATGTTTGTGATTTCTTTCTCTCTATTATAATATGCCATAACTCTATTTCCCTTCCATCATTTCACTCTTTGCAATTGTTGTGAAATCAAGTTATCGACGCGCTGTAACTCTTCTATGATTTTTTTTGCGTCTTTTGATAGTTCTTTTACTCTTTTTTTAATTTCCGTTATGATCGAATGAATGTGCGACTTCGCTTCAGACCATATAGCATCGACATCATCCCAAGGAAACTCTGTTTCAAACATCATTTCTCTGAGCATTGTATCGAAATGGTGCAAAGCTTCCTCAAGTGTAGACAGATTGGTTTCAAACTTTGCCGTTGCCTGATGCAGCGAATCCGCAGTTATTTTAATTTCACTTTTGACTCTTTCAGTGGAAAATGTATGGCTTCTTTCTGCTCTTGACTCCGGCTGCACATTGGCCGGTTTATCGGATTCGTCTGTCATTTCGACCGCTTTTGCAAAACAGCGCACACTATCGGCAAAATATAATAAACTGCGGCTTGCTTTACTGAAAAAGTTGATGTTGTCGCTCATTTTTTTCTGAAGCGCTGCTGCGGCTTTGCCGCTGTGCCGGTCTAATTCTTCACGAAAAAACACCATGTTCTCAAATACATGGCTAAAGGCGCTTTCCAGCTGACTGATGGTCCCCGCTGCCTTGTTTGAAAGTTCTTTGTTGAAGCGAAAATGTCCCATCATTATTGCTCCTTATCTTCGTTTTTTTCTGCTTCTATTAATAACTCGTCAAGCTGCATTTCTTTTTGATCGACATACCCGTAATGATAAACGACCTCTATATCTTGTTTATTAAACAGAACGAGCTGCTCTTTCGGATCGGTGAAGCCGTTTGGATATTCGACCGCGGCATAGTCTCTGATCACATGATTTGTCTCAGAAAACATTTGCCGTCCGATAACAAGCAGACGTCTTGAATCATTATGTAAGCCGACAACACTGCCGACAGGAAGATAGTTCTTTTTAAAAAGCATAAAATACCCCTCTTTTTCTCTAAAATTGGACATACAGCCAAGTTGTAAAAACATAGGAAAATCATAGCAAAAAAGTCACATCTTATTCAACGAACTAAAGTACCGTGAAATAAGACCTAACCAAAACCAGAGACTTTTGATTTAAAACCCGTTCTTCAAGGGGGGGATTTCGCAATGTATGAGTAAGCCGCTGACATGAAGATGGAATGATAAGATTCATCGCCTTTGCGGAGGGGATTTCGGAAAGAAACACAGTTTCTGCTGCAAGGCGGCATCTGCGTGCAACTGAAACTGTACCCTGCCCTATAATTACGAAAATCCCTCACTTAAAGTTCCATTTTGAAAAAATTTATTATTGTGAAAATATATATTTTGGTTGATTTTCATAGATTCTCAGGATAAAATACAGACAAAAATAATAGAAACTGCTTCTTGTATATAATCAGTAATAGGGTCTGATTGTCTCTACCTAGTAACCGTAAATCGCTAGACTACAAGAAAGTTTGAATAGATTTGAACATTTAAAAAGTGTATTGCCCAAACAATGTATCTATTTTTCATTTGCTCTTATTTTTCATGCTTTCTGATTTTTCGGAACCCATGAAAAATAAGAGCTTTTTTATTTTCAAAAAACTTCTGGGAGTTGAAATCATGTTTTTTCTTATTAATATTTTAGGCATTTTCATTGTCATGGCCGTGATTTTTTTATGTTCCCCGCAAAAGAGAACAGTCAAATGGAGACCGATTCTTTCACTTTTTGCAGTAGAGCTTTTGGTAACGTGGTTCATGCTTGGCACCAAAATAGGCGGAGCGGTGATCAACCTCATCGCCTCATTCTTCTCCTGGCTGATTGGCTGTGCAAGCGAAGGAATCGCTTTTGCTTTTCCGTCCGTCATGAGCAATGAGACAGTAGACTTTTTCTTCAGCGCCTTGCTGCCGATCATCTTTGTCGTCACATTCTTTGACATTCTCGCTTATTTTGGGATTTTAACGTGGCTGATCGATAAGATCGGATGGGTGATTTCAAAAGTGTCGCGGCTGCCTAAATTAGAAAGCTTCTTCTCCATTCAAATGATGTTTTTGGGCAATACAGAAGCGCTGGCCGTTATTCGCCAGCAGTTGGCCGTTTTAAAAGACAACCGCCTGCTGACATTTGGAATCATGAGTATGAGCAGCATCAGCGGCTCCATCATCGGGTCTTATTTAACAATGGTTCCCGCAACATACGTCTTTACAGCCATTCCATTAAACTGTTTGAATGCGCTGATTTTAGCCAGCATCTTAAATCCGGTTGAAGTCAAAAAAGAAGAAGACATCATTTATGTACCGCCAAAAGAAGAAAAGAAAGACTTTTTCTCAACGATTTCCAACAGCATGCTGGTCGGGATGAATATGGTCATTGTCATTCTCGCCATGGTGATCGGCTATGTTGCCTTAACATCATGTGTGAACGGAATGCTGGGACTGATCATGGATGGCCTCACAATCCAAAAAATCTTTTCTTATATCTTCAGTCCGTTTGCATTTTTACTCGGGCTGCCTGTACATGACGCGATGTATGTCGCACAGCTGATGGGCATGAAGCTTGCCACAAATGAATTTGTCGCGATGATGGATTTAAAAACACAATTAGCTTCGATTTCACCCCATACAGCCGCTGTTGCTACGACATTTTTAACATCGTTTGCCAACTTCAGCACCATCGGCATGATCTACGGAACGTATAACTCCTTATTTAATGGAGAAAAATCAGCGATCATCGGAAAAAACGTTTGGAAGCTTCTTGTCAGCGGAATGGCCGTTTCGCTGCTGAGCGCTGGAATCGTCGGGCTGTTTGTGTGGTAGCCAACAGCCCGGTTTACATCGATGAATTATCAGCTTGCCATTAATTTGGCAAGTTTTTTTGATCGATATGTAAAGTGAGCTTTATGTGTGATTTGCTTTACTTTACAATTAGGTTTGATGGGAAAATAACACATTTGACCGTGAAGGGGGATTGTGAGATTGAAAAATAAATTAGCTGAATTTCGAAAACAGAATAAGTATTCACAGAATCGATTGGCTGAATTGCTCGGCGTCAGCCGGCAAACGATTATATCGATCGAAAAAGGCAAGTATAATCCGTCTCTCCCTCTTGCGCTGCAAATTGCGCGTACATTTCATACACAGGTGGAGAGCATTTTTTTTCTAGATGATGAATCGTTAAAACCTTAATGAGGAGGAGATTTTATGACGTATCGAAAAAGCTGCTACATCATTGGGGGATTATTTGTTTTTATATTTGTTGTGCAAATGGTTGTTGGAATAACCACTGCTTCTTTATCTTTGATAGAACTTTTAATGTTGGGGGCAATGGCATTTTTAAGCTTTGCCGCAGGCTATCTCTATCCGCAATTCAAACAAAAGGATGAACGATCACAGCTCATTAGACAAAAAGGAATGGAATTTTCCATGATCGCTTTATCCGTATATTTTCTTGTACTGATTTTAGGAATGCAGCTGGGCTTTATCACATTAGCGGCAGTCGATGTGGTTCGGGTTTTGGTTTCATTGCAGATTATTACAATATTTTCATCATGGATTATTTTATCAAAGAAATTTTAACCTAATGATAAAAGCAGGCACTCAGCCTGCTTTCTTCAAACTTTCCTATTCCAATGGCGATGTCTGGCGATGGCTTCAATCAGGTCTTTGCTGAAAGAATCTGTATCTTTGTGATTGCGGGACGTGATGACGCCGGGTTGTGAGCCAGCATGAGATCCGGCGGCGGACAGCAGCAGGGCAATGCCTTCACCTGAAGCTCCGATCGCTTTATAGTGTCCGAAGGCTTCATGAATAAAGTCCAAAGCGGCTGTCTGCTTCTTCAAACGTTCAACGCTTTCATGGCCGCCCGGAATATAGACGGCGTCATACAGGACTGAATCAACCGTCTGCAATGTATTGACTGCTTCCATTTCTTTACCGTTATCACCTTTGATTATCCCTAAAGCTGTGCTGATGATTTCCGGAATGATGCCGGCTTTATGGAAAGCTTTCATCACTCGGCCGACTTCTGCATCATCAAAGCCGTGCTCAGCTAAAATGGCGACCGTTCTTGTCACAGGGGTTTGAACCGTATTTTCCTGACTCAAGGCCGGAGACTTGAGCGTCACCTTGGAACCCTCGTCTTTTTCAGGCGGTTTTACGCCGACGCCCGCGGCGATTTGCTTCGCCAAATCTCCGTCAACACGGTTGAACATCGTAACGACCTGCCGGCGGACGTCTTTGCTTTTCACCTTTCCGACTTCAAAGCGAAACGCGGAAATGATATGTTCTTTTTCGACAGGGGACATGCTGTTCCAAAAAAGCTTCGCCTGTGAATAGTGATCCTTAAAGCTCTCGCTGCGCTGGCGTATTTTTCGGCCTTCGACTTTTTCTTGGTAATGTACATATCCGCCTTCTTCCTCTGAAGCAGGCGCCGGATCGTTGTTTTGAAGCGAGTTCTTATGATATGCGACAGGCCCTTGGTTGATCGTCATCCGGTGGTAGCCGTCATACTGATTGTTGTGAAACGGGCAGACCGGCCTGTTGATCGGAATTTCATGAAAGTTCGGTCCGCCTAATCGGATCAGCTGTGTATCCGTATATGAAAAGAGCCGGCCTTGCAGAAGCGGATCGTTCGTAAAGTCGATGCCCGGCACGACATTTCCCGGATGGAAAGCCGCCTGTTCCGTTTCCGCAAACACGTTGTCCTGGTTTCGGTTCAGCGTCATCTTACCGATGATTTTGACAGGCACCATTTCTTCCGGCCAAAGCTTTGTCGGGTCGAGAATATCGAAGTCAAACTTGAACTCATCTTCTTCATCTATCATTTGCACACCGAGTTCATATTCCACTTCATCGCCTCTTTCGATCGCTTCCCAAAGATCGCGACGGTGATAATCAGGGTCTTTCCCGGCGATTGTCTGTGCTTCGTTCCAGACGAGTGAATGTATGCCCAGTACAGGTTTCCAGTGGAATTTAACGAAGCGCGCCTTGCCTTGTTCATTCACAAACCTGAACGTATGAACGCCGAAGCCCTCCATCATCCGATAGCTGCGCGGAATCGCCCTGTCCGACATCGCCCACATGATCATGTGAGCCGTTTCCTCATTGTTGGCGACAAAATCCCAAAATGTATCATGCGCCGTTGAAGCCTGCGGCATTTCATGATGAGGCTCAGGCTTAAATGCGTGCACCAAATCCGGGAACTTGATGGCATCCTGAATGAAGAAAACAGGGATGTTATTTCCGACGAGGTCATAGTTCCCTTCCTCTGTGTAAAATTTCGTTGCAAACCCTCTGACATCGCGGACCGTATCGCCTGATCCCCTTGAACCCGCAACCGTTGAAAACCGTACAAACACCGGTGTTTTCACCGATGGATCTTGCAGAAATTTCGCTTTCGTATATTCTGTCATCGGCTCATAAACCTGAAAATAACCATGCGCTCCGAATCCCCTCGCATGGACGACGCGCTCCGGAATCCGTTCATGGTCAAAATGGGTCATTTTTTCGCGGAAATGAAAATCCTCCATCAGCGTCGGGCCCCGCACTCCGGCTTTTAAGGAGTGCTCATCTTCAGATACGCGCAAGCCTTGATTCGTCGTCATCTTTTTGCCCCGGTTGTCAGAACGGTAATGTTCAAGCTGCTGATCCTTGCTATGCTCATTGACCTTCCGGCGTCCTTCATGTTTATTCACTTGTCTTCCCTCCCTATTTTGATCTATGTCGTTTTCTTGATTGCTATTTTAAGATTTACCCTCGTTTTGTTTCTTTCAAACTAAAAAAAGAGGATTTCCAGATTGTCTCTGAAAATCCTCCCGGCGCCAAGCCTAGTCGAGCTTTTCTCCGTTTGAAGCGATCAGCTCTTTATACCAGTAGAAGCTCTTCTTGCGGATACGGCGCAAATCTTTTAAATCAAATTCATCGCGGTTCACATAAATAAATCCGTAGCGTTTGGAGCAGCCTTGATGAGTTGAAATCAAATCGATCGCTGACCAAGGCGAATAGCCGAAAACATCAACACCATCGGTTACCGCCAGCTGAATTTGTTCAATATGCTGCTTTAAATAATCGATGCGGTAGTCATCATTGATGACATCTCCTTCTTCCAGCTGATCAAATGCTCCGAGGCCGTTTTCTGTAATGATCAGCGGCAGCTGGTAGCGATCATAAATCTCACGCAGTGTCGAGCGGAATCCCACAGGATCGATTTCCCAGCCGAAGTCATTTTTCTTCAAATGAGGATTGCTGCTGCCTCTGTATACGCCTGCTTCCCCGGTCTGCAAATGCTGATCACCGCCGCGGGCCGCCGTATCGCTCCCATCATCTCTACTTGCTTCGGCCGTTTGCGATGTGTAATAGTTAAATGCGATAAAGTCCGGCTTGGCGGATTTTAGAATCTCCATGTCCCCCTCGGCAATCTGCGGCGTGCAGCCTTTTTCTTTCATATAGGCCCATGCCGTTGTGTTATACCGCCCGTATACGGCCATATCGAGATAAAGCCAGTTTCGGATTGCATTATAGTTAAAAGCGGCTAACACATCCTCCGGTTGGGAAGAGGCGGGATAGATCAGTGCGATGTTTGGAGCTGGCCCGATTTTTGCTTCCGACAGCAGCTCATGGCACAGATGAATCGCTTTTGCCTGTGCGACAAGCATGTGGTGGTTTTGCTGATACAGCTCTTTTTTTGGATCTTCCAAATTCGGATCAAGCGTCCCCAATGCAGAACCGTGAAGGATCATCATATTTTGTTCATTGATGGTCAGCCAGTATTTTACCCGGTCTCCGTAGTATTCAAAAAGAATTTTTGCATACTTTTCAAACGCATCAATCGTCGCCCTGTTCGACCAGCCGCCTTTTTCCTGCAAAGCGTTCGGCAGGTCGAAGTGATACATCGTCACAATCGGCTCGATATCATATTTCAGCAGTTCATCGATCAGATTGCTGTAAAATTCGATGCCCTTCGGGTTGATGTCGCCATCGCCATCCGGAATAATACGCGTCCAGGCGATTGAAAAACGATATGCTTTGAATCCCATTTCCGCAAACAGTGCGATATCTTCTTTATAGCGATGGTAGTGATCGCTGGCCACTTTAAAATCGGTCGTACCTTCGGGATAGCTTTCGCGTGCATCGATGACAGACGGGCCTTTTCCATCCTCTTTCCAAGCGCCTTCCACCTGGTAGGCCGATGTAGAAGCACCCCATAAAAACCCTTCAGGAAATGGAGCTAATGTGTTGTATTTCATCACTTTTCCCTCCTATGTGTGATTAAATTAATATCATGATCAAATCTTCGGTTTTAACCCGTTTTTGATCGGTTTGAACAACATCACTGTACTGATTTGAATTTGTAACGACTACAGGCGTTTTCACGTCAAAACCTTCACGAATCAAAGCCTCCAAATCGAATTCTGCGAGAATATCACCCCGTTTCACTTTTTGTCCTTGCACCACTTTTGAATCAAAATGCTTCCCTTCCAGCTTTATTGTGTCCACACCGATATGAATGAGGATTTCGGCTTGACTTTCAGTTGTGATGCCATATGCATGCCCTGTCGGAAAGGCAGTTGTCACCACGCCGTCCGCCGGCGCTGCTACGATTCCTTTTGCCGGCAGCACTGCGATCCCTTCTCCGAGCGCTCCGGATGAGAAAACTTTATCAGATACTTCTGTCAACGGCAGCACGTCTCCTTGCAAAGGGCTGTAAATCTTTTCTCCGGAGCCTTTCCCGGTATGCTGCTGCTGTTTCTCGTCAATAGGATCGTCAAAGCCGACAATATAAGTGAGCACGATCGATAAAACAAAAGAGACTGAGATTCCGATGATAAACCCGAGAAAGCCCGGTCCGTAAAATATCGGAATCGTCAACAAGCCCGGTGCCCCCGAGGCGATCGCGACGCTGTGGGAATAGCCAATAATGGCGCCGCCTGCGGCCGCACTGATGACACCGCATACAAAAGGCTTTTTCAGCCTCAAGGTCACACCGTAGACCGCCGGCTCGGTGATTCCGAAAATCCCCGTTATGGCGGCTGATCCCGCCAATGTCTTCAGCTTCTTATTTTTCGTCTTGAGCATGACGCCGAAAGCGGCACCTGTTTGGGCAAACACGGCGGCTGCCGTCGCCGGCTTGATGTAATCTTTCCCATGGACGGCAATGTTATTGAGAATCACCGGAACGATGCCCCAGTGAATCCCGAAGATGACAAGGATTTGCCACAACGCCGCAATGATCGCACCCGCCAGAATCGGGCTGACATCAAACACGGACAGAATCGCAGCGGCGATGCCGTTCCCCGTATATACGCCAAGCGGACCAAATACGATCAAGGTTAGCGGCACCATCACGACAAGGCAGATTACGGGGGTGATAAAGTTTTTCACGCTATCATGGATGATACGCATGCAGTACTTCTCAAGCCAGCTCATCACAAATACGGCAAGGATAATCGGAATCACGGTGGAAGTATAATTCATCAAGACAACGGGAATCCCGAAAAACTCCGTATCTGCACCGCTGTTTTTCAATTCAAGAATGGATGGATAAATCAACGCCCCTGCCATTGTAAGGGCCACAAATAGATTCGCCCCGAATTTCTTTGCGGCCGTAACGGCCAGCAGCAAAGGCAGAAAGTAAAATAAACTGTCGGCTGCCGCGTACAGAATGGTATATGTCGTCTCTTCGGCCGTCAGCCAGCCCGCGTTCGTACAAATCAAAAGCAGCCCTTTTAAAATCCCGGCTCCCGCCATCACGCCGAGCAGAGGCGTAAAAATACTGGACACGACATCTACCAATCTTCCTGCTATATTTCCTTTTTCTTTTTGGCTTTGATCAGCCGCGGAATCTTCCAGTATATTGGATATCCTGCCAATCTCTTTGTATACTTCAGGAACGTGGTTGCCGATGACGACTTGGAATTGTCCTCCGCTCTCGACCACCGTCAGAACCCCGTCGGTCTCTTCAAGCGCTTTCTTATCTGCCTTGGAGCGATCCTTCAGCTTAAAACGCAGCCGTGTTGCACAGTGGACTAGAGAAACAACATTTTTTTCTCCTCCGATATGCCTCAAAATTTCCTTGGCTAATGATTGAACATCCATCCATGACCATCTCCCGTCTCCTAAAAGAACCTATGTATGTAGTAAAAAATAAAAAACCTAAACTAAAGCCCGTTTCAAACGGCTTAGTTTAGGTTTTGCCTGCCGAACAGTAACAATCCTTGCTGTAATCATTATGAAAATGAAAAAAACCTAAATCACTATGAAAAACAGGCGCACAGCTGCCCCGCATCACAGTCATTTAGGTTTTGCCTGCATGATCAGTAACAATCCTAAAGAATACATTTATGAGTCGATTTACATCAAAATTAGCACACATTCAACCGATTGTCAACGCTTTCATTTTTGTATCATCCCCTTATGCTTGGTGAACGACCCTCTCGATATGAATCGTTAAATACAGCAATTCTTCACTTGTCAGATCATGCTGGTATTCCTTTTGAATGTACTGTCTGATTTTATTTGTGCATACATAAGCATCCCGGTATTTATTTTTCACAGTTTCAAATAAAAAATCATCTTTGCTTTCCATATAGGTTCCGCTGAACAGCCGCTGCGCAAAAAACTTTAAATGGGTAATAAACCGGTAATAATGGAGCGATTCTTCATCAAAATTAATATGAAAATGGTATTTGACGATACTCAAAATTTCTTGCATGACTTTCGTGATATTCACGATATTCGGCATTTCTTCATTCAATTCAGCGTTTACGATATGGAGCGCGATAAAAGCGGCTTCATCTTCGGGCAAAGTGATCCCTGTCTTATTTGCGATGATCTGCAATGCTTCCTTGCCGATGGCAAACTCGTCTTTATAAAGGCGTTTCGTCTCCCAAAGCAAAGCATTTTTAATATCCAAGCCCTTTTTGTGCCTTTCGACAGCAAAATGGATATGATCAGTCAGCGATACATAAATGCTGTCATTCAGCTTTTTGCCGAGCTTCATTTTCGCATAGCTGATAATCTCCTCAGACATTTCCATAAACTCGATCGGGATTTCATCTAAAAGCGTTTTAAACCTTTCTGATACATCTTTATTATCAAGCCTGAAAATCTTCTCAATTCTCTTTTCATCCACCTGCTCGCCAGGCTTTTTTTGAAAAGCGATTCCTCTGCCCATGACCACTAATTCCTGACCTTGTTCATTTAAAACACTGATCACATTATTGTTGATCACTTTGGCAATTTTCACATCGCGCCACTCCCATCTTGTTTTAAATAAGGGGATTTTCTATATTTCTTTTTTCATATGTTACACATTGATTGTACAACCTATTTTGCCTAGGTCAATGTTTTTCAGTCAATCTCCCTTGAATGTTTTATATTACCAGAACCCCTGTCCTTGCAGCATTTATAAAAAAAAGAGCCGCGTCCGGGCTCTGAAACCATAAAAATGTTAATCATTTCCTTTAATTAAGCTGCAAGCAATATGACCGCCACAGCAAAAAGCAAACCTGCTAAATATGCTCCATCTTTTACGGATAGCCGGGTCGTTTGATAGTACGTCCTGTCTCTCGTCCCCGTAAATCCGCGCGCTTCCATGGCAACCGCGATTCTTTCCGATTTGCGGATGCCTTGCGAAAACAGCGGCAGTGAATAGCGGATAAAGGCTTTCCAGCTGTTTTTTTGCTTATAGCCTCTGATTTTATGGGCAGCTTTCATCTGCGCCAGCTCTGATTGAAAGAGCGGAACAAAGCGAAAACCCGCCAATAGACCGTACGCCCATTTAGGTGACAGCCGGCATTGATGAATCAAGCTCATGATGAACTGTGTTAAATCTGTTGTTGACGTAAACAGCAGTCCATAAGTGACAAATCCGAGCATCCGCAGCGCAATCGTCAAGCCATTGCTCACGCTTTCCTTTGTGACATGGAACCAGGCCCATTGCCACAGCGTTTCTTCTCCTTTACCAAAAGCGGCCATCATCCAAAATACGAGAATGAAAAACACGAGATAAGGCAAAAGACGCTTAGCCAAATAGGCCAATGTCCAGCCGCCGAGAAAGACGCCGATGGAAACAGCGAGCAGCCAAATTAATAAGGTTGCTTTCGGATCTGATACAGCCATTAGAATACACATCGCCAACAGATGGGAAAAAAGCTTGGCGCTCGGATTCAGTTTTGAAAGAAGCGAATGATTGCTTTTCATATCAGCACTTTCTCCTTTGCGGCGTGCATCAGCTGGTAATGAAGGGGCGGGATCAATGAGAACTCTCGAATCAGGCTTTGATCGGAAAATAATTGATATGGTGTTCCCTGATAAGCCGCCTTCCCCCGGTGGAAAACGATGACTTGATCCGAATGCTGGTCAACGATATCCATATCATGGGTAACCATGACGATCGTCGTTCCGCGTTCTTGGCGATCTTTTAACCGCCTAATCAGTTCTCCTGCCGTTTTTTCGTCCTGGCCGAATGTCGGTTCATCAAGCAGGAGCAAATCTTGGTCAAACAAAAGCATCGTCGCTACGCTTAAACGCCGTTTCTGCCCCAAACTTAATGTAAAAGGATGTGCCTGTGCATGAGAAGTCAGCCCGAATTCCTTCAGCAATTCAGCCGTTTTCCCCTCGATCTGCTGCTCTGGCCAGCCTCTCTGTCTTGCGCCAAATGCGATTTCCTCAAACACTGTATCTTGAATAAATTGAAGCTCCGGATTTTGAAAAACAAAACCGGCCTTTTCATACAATAGGCGGTCAGACCATTTTTTCAGGTCGCAATCCTCTAAATAAAGCCGGCCTTTTTTCACTGCTTCCAGCCGGATCAAGCTTTTTAAAAAGGTGCTTTTTCCGCTGCCGTTCTCCCCGATAACCGACACCCATCCGCCTTTTGGAATTTGCACATTGATGTCCTCTGCCACCGTCTTTTTCCGATAGCCGATTGCCGCATCTTCGGAGCGGATCAATGCGGCGCCGCTTTTCAGATCGCTTTTTTCCGCCAGTGCTCTGATTTTCAGCCGGGCGGAGAGCTTGACGGCAAGCGGATGACGTTCATCATCGACGACTTCACGCCATGAAGCCGGATATAGCTTCGGCTGCCATATCCCTGCCTCTTTCATTTCCTGCTGATAGTCATGCAGAATGTCTTCCGGCTTCCCGTCGGCAATGATCCGTCCGTTTTTGCCTAAAAGGATGACGCGATCCATCCATTCGATGCAGCCGTCCAGCACATGTTCAATAAATACCATCGTCTGCCCGTTGTTTGCGGATAGATCTTTCAGTAAAGCAAATATCTCCTTTCTGCTTGCCGGATCGAGCTGTGCGGTCGGCTCATCAAAAAACAGCACTTCCGGCTCCAGAGCCAATAGACAGGCTAATGCGAGCCGCTGTTTCATCCCGCCTGACAAGGTTTCGATTGGCGTCCTCCTGTCGATGTCCAATCCGACCTGCTCCATTACATCCCCGATCATTTGATCCATATGTTGACGGGGAACAGACCTGTTTTCAAGACTAAAAGCGATTTCTTCGTCAACATGAAGCATGCAAAACTGTGAATCCGGGTCCTGAAACATAACGCCCGCACTCCTTCTGCGGTTTATTTCACCGCTGACATCCGCTTCAATGTGTTCGGGAATAATCCCGGACAGAGCCGAAATAAGCGTCGATTTTCCGCTTCCGCTCGGCCCGAGTATCAACACTTTCTCTCCTTTTTGAATCGATAAGGTGACGCGGTCCAACATCGTTTCAGACCGATGGTAAAAGCGAATGGAGAGATTATTGCATCCTAGATATGAATTCATTTGATTCATCCTTTTTACGGTGCTCCTTCATGATTTCATACTGATCAAGGACACCCGTTTTCGCGAGTGCTCCGACAACGGCTTTGGCAAGCCAGCCGCCCAGAATAATGCCGCTGATGATTTGAATGGCTAAGGTCAGAATCAGCGTTTCCGTCGTATAGTAGGCAAAACCGTTTGCCATCAAGCTGTATGCCATGCTGCCGACCGCTGCCAGCGCACCGGAAAGCATAAGAGTAAACAGGTTATAGCGCTTATAGCGAAACATCGCAAACGCGATTTCCGCCCCGGCACCTTGGAAAACGCCGATCAGCAATGCGGACAAGCCAAAATGGCTGCCTGTCAACAGCTCAACCGCTGCTGCGGCCGTCTCGGCAATCAGAGCTGCCCCCGGTTTGCGGATGATATAAGCAACGATCGGACTGGCAATCACCCAAATGCCAAACATTAAGTTTGCGCCGACAGGGCCGACAATGGCCGATACAGGAATCCACAACGTAGACCAGCCTAAGTAAATGACACCGCAGGCTACCGCTAATATCACTGTCATTACGACTTCTTTCATGTTCCAATTCATCGTCTCGCCTCCTCCATTTCAACCGGCCAATTTTCAACTGTGTAAGCCATCTCCCAAAATCCGTATTCCAGCTGGCAGCTCTGCAAAAAAAGCTCTTTCATTTTTTGTTTTTCGGCCTCGCCCGCTGCTTCTGCCCATTCGTCCAAACGGGTGCAGAACATCGTCGTGATTGAATCGGTTCTGTCCCCGTAAAAATGAATCCAGTCATAGAATGGATGCGACGGATCAGGCTGCACTTCCTTCAGCAGCTTTTTGCCAATCTCCCAATAAGTCCACGGACAAGGCAATAAAACGGCTACAATCTCTCCAAGCGTGCCTTCATGCGCCGCCGTCAGCAAATGGCGGATATAATGATGGGCAGACGGGGCCAGCGGATAGCCTTGCAGAGATTCATAGGCTACGCCTGCAGCCCGGCACAAATTGTTATGCGGATGCACTTCACTGTTTAAAACAAAGGAAATCTGCTGGTGAAACATTTCCATGTCTTTGCGATTCTGACACTTTGAAATTGCAATTCCATAGATTTGGATAAAGGAATTCAAATACTCATAATCTTGTTTCACATAATGGATCAGCTGTTCCTTTTCCAGGCGGCCTGAGGCCAATCCTTGTACAAATGGATGCTGAAAAATCGCTTCAAAAATGGGGTCTGCCTCACGGCGTAGTTCTGCTGAAAAACTCATGACAGAGAGCCTCCTTCATCATTTTAAGGAAGGCACAGGGGGAAATAAGCGGCTTCTTTTATACAAAAAAGCCGCCCCAAAATGGAGCGGCTTTGACATGATAACATCATAAAGACACCGACTCCACTTCCCTACGCTAGTATGAACTAGATCAGGTTCAAAGGGTCCAAGATTACTTCTTGTCTCAGCCAGCTTATGGCTCCCCTAGTGGACTTCCTATTACATTAACTTTTACTCTACACATCAAAGTTCATGATGTCAACCTGTGACGGGTTTGAAGAAACTTCCGACCATTGTGTCCAAGCCGCTTTCTTCTGCCTGGCGGGTTTTTGTCAATATGATTTACACAATTTTAAAATATTTATAGAAAAATATAAATTTTCTGAAACTTTTTCCTAGCTCATCCGTCTAATATATAGAAAACAAAAAATTTTTGGAGGGGATATTATGATGATGTTTATCTTGATTTTGACAATGGCTGGGTATTTGTTTTACTCTTTCAGCAAAGACAATCGGCCGGCCAAAAGAAGTGACAAGGCTCAGCATCGTAAATTGACTGTACTTCGGGAACATCCTTTGACAGCCCCTTCCAATGACGCAAACTGCTAAATTCACATTCCATACACCATCAATAAGCTAGCCGCCTATTTAAGATAGGCGGCTTTTTCATGTCCTTAAGGCTGTTTACGGCTGAAACTGCTCTGCCTCCGTCGAGCCTTTCAGCGCCGTTGTAGAAGAGGTTCCGCCTGTGACGACCTGCGCCACTTCATCAAAATAGCTTGTTCCGACTTCGCGTTGGTGCCTTGTCGCCGTATATCCGTGTTTTTCACTGGCAAACTCAGCCTGCTGCAGCTCAGAGTACGCCGCCATCCCTCGATTGTTATATTGGCGAGCCAACTCAAACATCCCGTGATTTAATGCATGGAATCCTGCAAGTGTGACGAATTGAAATTTATAGCCCATTTCACTGAGCTGTTTTTGGAAATTCAGAATGCTGTTATCATCCAGTTTGGCTTTCCAGTTGAAAGAAGGAGAGCAATTATAAGCGAGAAGTTTGCCAGGGAATTTCTCATGGATCGCCTGAGCAAATCGGCGCGCTTCTTCAATGTTCGGTTCAGATGTTTCACACCAGATCAAGTCGGCATATGGCGCATATGCCAAGCCTCTGGCAATCGCCTGATCAAGACCCGATTTTGTTTTGTAAAAACCCTCAGATGTGCGCTCTCCCGTCAAAAACGGCGCATCATATTGATCAATATCGCTAGTGATGAGATCGGCCGCATTCGCATCGGTACGGGCGATGAGAATGGTCGGCACTCCCATGACGTCTGCGGCAAGGCGCGCGGCAATTAAATTGCGAACCGCCGTCTGCGTCGGAAGCAATACTTTTCCGCCCAAATGGCCGCATTTTTTCTCAGATGAAAGCTGATCTTCGAAATGGACCCCCGCGGCGCCAGCCTCAATCATGCTTTTCATCAATTCGAACACATTGAGCTGTCCGCCGAAGCCTGCTTCGGCATCGGCTACGATCGGCGCAAACCAATCTATATCATCTTTTCCTTCCATATGGTGAATTTGGTCTGCACGCTGAAGGGCGCGGTTGATTCTTTTGACGACATCTGGAACGCTGTTTGCCGGATACAGGCTTTGGTCTGGATACATGCTTCCAGAAAGGTTTGCATCCGCAGCCACCTGCCAGCCGCTTAAATAAATCGCTTTCAATCCCGCCTTGACTTGCTGCATCGCCTGATTCCCGGTTAAAGCGCCAAGCGCAGCAATGAAATCCTCTGTGTGGAGAAGCTTCCACAGCTTTTCGGCGCCGTGCCTTGCGATCGTGTATTCAATCTCCAGCGAACCCCTCAGGCGAATGACTTCAGATGCCTTATAAGGTCTTGTGATTCCGCCCCAGCGTTTGTCATGCTCCCAGCTTTCTTCAATCTGCCTTGCCTTTTCTGCCATCATCATGAAATTCCTCCCATTACATTTTTTCATAAGCGGGAATCGTAAGAAACTCCGCAAATTCATCATCTAAAATCAGTTGTTCAAAAATCTGTCCTGCCTCTTCGAACCGGCCGCTCTGAAATTGTTCCCTACCGACTCCACCGATGATTTTCTCCATTTCTTCCTCTTTCATCGTCTTGAACATCTCAACCGTCACTTCCCTGCCGTCGTCAAGAATCCCTTTTGGATGGCGAATCCACTGCCATAGCTGGGCTCTCGAGATTTCAGCCGTTGCCGCATCCTCCATTAAGTGGTCAATCGGTGCTGCACCTCTGCCAGACAACCAGGAAGCGAGATAGCGGATGCCGGCGCTGATATTGGTGCGGACGCCTTCTTCCGTAATTCGGCCTTTCGGCACTTCAAGCAAGTCTTTCCCCTCAATCTCGACATCTTCTCGTTTTCTATGAATCTGGTTTTCCGTCGGCATATGTTCATTAAATACGTCAAGGGCTGTTTGAATCATCCCAGGATGTGCGATCCATGTCCCGTCATGGCCGTCTTTTGCTTCCCGCTCCTTATCTTCACGGATCTTTGCGAAAGCGGCTTCGTTAATTTCCGGTTTGTCTTTAGCGGGAATCTGCGCCGCCATCCCTCCGATGGCATGGGCATGCCGTTTATGACACGTTTTGATGGCCAAAAGGGAGTAGGCTCTCATGTTGGGGACTGTCATCGTCACGGCTGAGCGATCAGGAAGGATGACTTCATCCCGCTTCTTGAATTTCTTAATGAAGCTGAAAATATAATCCCATCTGCCGCAGTTGAGGCCGGCTGAGTGTTCCTTCAATTCATACAAAATTTCATCCATTTCAAAAGCCGCCAAAATCGTTTCGATCAAGACCGTTGCTTTAATCGTGCCCTGTGGAATGCGCAAGTCATTTTGAGCATAGACAAACACGTCATTCCAGAGTCTTGCTTCAAGATGGTTTTCGATTTTCGGAAGGTAGAAATAAGGGCCGCTTCCTTTTTCGATCAGCGCTTTTGCGTTATGAAAGAAATATAGGCCAAAATCGAATAAGCTCGCTGACACAGGCTTGCCGTCAGCCAAAACATGCTTTTCCTCCAAATGCCAGCCCCTCGGCCTGACCTTGATGACAGCCGGGTTTTCCTTCAGTTGATAGCGCTTTCCAGCCTCATTCGTAAAGGAAACCGTCCCGCGGACCGCATCTCGCAAATTGATCTGGCCTTCTATACAATTTTTCCATGTCGGCGAATTCGCATCTTCAAAATCAGCCATAAAAACCTTTGCTCCTGAATTCAGGGCATTGATCACCATTTTTCTGTCAACCGGGCCGGTTATTTCAACCCGGCGATCTTCCAAATCCGGCGGAATCGGTGCGACCGTCCAGTTTTCTTCCCTGATATGCTTCGTCTCTTTCAAAAAATCGGGATTTTTCCCTTGGTCAATTTCTGCCTGAACGATTTTTCTGAGGTTTAATAAATCCCGCCTTCTGCCGCCAAAATGGTACTCAAGACGTCCGATAAACTGAAGCGCTTCCTTTGTTAAAATCTCTTCATACTGGGGATTCATCGATCCGGTAATATAAATCCTTTTCACTTCTGTTTTCATTTTTCTCCCCGCCCTTTTCATCATTGTTATCAAACAGTTTCCCTTACTCGCCTTTCTTAGCAAGACAGCGCTCACATTCCATGAAATAGGATTCAGCCTGCTCCTCCACCTGCTCCCCGCATTCAGGACACGTTTTTTTGGGAAGCGTTCTGAAAAACTCCATCGGGCTTTTCATGCTCATTGTTTTCACTCCTTTTATAACACAGATTGTGTTTTTTGTTTCTGTTGTAGTACAGTATACTGCGCAAAAATGAAAATGTACACACTTTTTCCAAAAAATATTTATTTTTTTCCATTCAAACAAAAAATAGAATGTTCTCTTTTTATTCATAACTTGTTCATATTTTTCTTTTAGAATAGGGATTATAAAGAGGTGAACTTGATGATGAAAATAAAAAAACCCGATTTCATTCTTGCTGCAATTTTGTTGGCAGCCCTTATTCTGAATACATATAACATTTGGCAGGATGATGCTGCCAACCAGTATTATTTAGCAGCGGTCAAAAGCATGACGCAAAGCTTTCACAATTTCTTCTATGCTTCATTTGACCCTTCCGGATTTGTATCAGTTGATAAGCCGCCGCTTGTTTTATGGATTCAAACGATTTTTGCGAAGATCTTCGGCGTCCATACGTGGAGTGTGATTTTGCCGCAGGCGCTGGCAGGGGTCGGTTCTGTCTATCTGCTCTACATCATGATAAAGCCCAGATTCGGAAAAGGCGCAGCACGCATCTCAGCTCTTGTGATGGCGCTGACCCCGATCGCCGCGGCCGTCAGCCGGACGAATAATATCGACAGCATGCTCGTGTTTACACTGCTATTCAGCACATGGTGTCTAATGAGAGCGCTCAAACAGGGCAAGCTCATCTGGCTATTGGCGGCATTCGGCCTCGTCGGACTCGGATTCAATATGAAAATGCTTCAGGCCTTCATGGTGCTCCCGGCCTTTCTGCTGTTTTACCTGATCGCGGCAAAGGCGAAATGGAAGAAAAAAATCATCTCAGCTGTACTGTCGCTTATTGTCCTCACCGGCATATCACTTTCATGGGCGTTTGTCGTCGACTATACATCAGCGGACAGCCGTCCTTATGTCGGAAGCAGCCAAACCAACTCCGTGCTTGAGCTGGCTTTCGGCTACAATGGCACAGAGCGCCTTCTCGGGCAAACGACAGGCAACGCACGCGGCGACATGAACGGCTTTGGAGGGGATATGCAAGCGCCGGGCGGAAAGAACTCGTCTGACGGCAATTCTCAAGCACAGGATGGAAACAAGTCATCTGACGGCTCCAATGGTCAAAACGGAAACATGCCTAACGGCAGCATGCAGCCGCCGGGCGGAAACGATTCATCAGATGGCCATTCTCAAACGCAAGACGGCAACACTCCTAACGGGGGTATGCAGCCGCCGAACGGCGGACAAGGCGGACCTGGCGGAGGAAACGGAGGTCCAGGAGGAGGCAATGGCGGCGGACAAAGCATGAACATGTTCGGCACCGGCGACGCAGGCCCGCTGAGACTCTTCCAATCGGCGCTTTCCGGCCAAATCAGCTGGATGCTTCCGTTCGCATTGTTCGGACTGCTTGGTATGATCATCAGCTGGTTCCGCGACCGCCGCGAAAAAGCGGATGAAATGAAAGAAACCCTTTTCTGGGCCGCATGGCTCGTCCCTGTCGCCGGATTTTTCAGTATCGCAGGGTTCTTCCATCATTATTACTTGATCATGCTGGCACCGCCGATCGCCGCGCTGTCCGGAATCGGATGGTACGCCATGTACGGCTTATACAAAAATCAAAAAGACTGGGCAAGCTACCTGCTTCCGGCAGCCGTATTGATCACGGCCGCATTCCAAGTCTATATTTTAAGTAGTTATACGGAACAAATCGGCAGCGCCTGGATGTCCGTCTTGGCAATCCTGGGACTCGGCGTCACCATCGCCCTTCTCATGCTCAAGCGAAGCCATCCGTTCGGCAAGCAGCTGACCATCATCAGTTTATTCATTCTTCTTCTCACACCTGTCTATTGGTCGGCGACACCGCTTTTATACGGCGGAAACAGCGTCCTTCCTGAATCAGGACCGCAGCTGAAAAGCTCAATGGGAGGAAGCGGCGGCGGAATGTTCAGTTCGGAAATGGATGAAGGGCTGCTCTCATACCTTCGGGAACAAAATACGGGCGAAGAGTACTTATTCGCTACCTTGACGACAGTGACCGCAGCACCGTATATCATCAATGCCGACGAATCCGTCATGGCGCTCGGCGGCTTTAACGGCACTGACCCAATCCTGACGGTCAGTGAGCTGAAGAATCTCGTCAAAGAAGGAAAAGTGAAATATTTCCTGATCAGCGATAACTCAGGCAACAGTGAGCTCGTCTCTTGGATCAAAGAAAACGGAACCGAAATTGCGTCTGACGAATACAGCAGCCCCTCAAGCAACACAGACAGCACCACACAGCAGGGCATGAGGGGCGGCCCTGGCGGCAGACAGCAGGAAACGCTTTATAAAGTTGAGTTGTAAGGAATGAAAGAAGCCCATCGGTAGAAATCCGATGGGCGTTTATTATTTTTAGTCTCTGCTTACAGCGCTGACTTAATCACCTTTTTATAGTAAAGGACCGACAGCAAACCAAAAATAGAATACAGGACGGTATATACAGCCATCACCATGATCATCGGCGTCCACACCTCTGTTCCGAATAGGAACCAGCCGGATTGAACGGCAAAGTAGCTGTGAAAAAGGCCAATGACCAATGGAATGCCGAAGTTATAAATTTGCTTGATGCGTATCCCCTTCAGCAAGTCTCCCCGTGTAAAACCGAGTTTTCTTAAAATGGTATAATTCGGTCTTTCATCTTCACTTTCACCCATTTGTTTAAAATAAAGGATGCATCCCGATGTGATCAGGAACGTTAATCCTAAAAAGCCTACGATAAACATGGCAATGCCATAAATAGATTTTTGAGCGACACTGTAATCAAGGCGTGATAAATGCCGATCGCTTTTATTTACGTTTGCAAAAAGCTCATTTGCTTGCTGAAGCTGACCATCATCTTTCACATTGATCCCAATAAAAACACTCGGTTGCTGCTGCAATTTCGGATCTTTATCATTGTTCAGCTGTTTAAATCGTTCATCATCCACAATGACAACAGGCAATCCCCCGCTGGTAAAGTTATAGGATAAAAGAAACTCCTTTCTCAAACCTAAATAGTTTAATGAATTCGTCTTATGCCGACCGCTGATTGTAATCCTGCCGGAATCTTTTAAAGCCATAAACTTTTGCAGAAGATCGGTATATCCGGAGAAAACCGCGTCTCCCTTCGGCACGTCAATCCCGTCAATCTCTTTATCGCTAACCACTGCGAGCTGTAGTTTCCGAGGATCTCCAGCCATATCTTCAGGTTCTCCTTCTACAATGTTTTCTAAGTTGAAGATCGCTTGTGCTACATGGATTTCTTCTTTGCTATACGAAATGCCATTTTCGTTTAATAACTGCTCATATTGTTTTGCACCCTTTTGATTGGTCATGGCAAAATCAGCCGCTACGGATTGATCAGCTGTTTTCTCCGCGGAATAATACGAAATATAGCATAGGGACAGTAACCCTATTGCCAGCGCGGAAACAGTCGTAATAATCGTCAACAATAAAGCGTTTGATTTCATTCGGAACATAATCGACGAAAGGGATAACACTTCGTAAACATTCAAGTATCCTCCCTTGCTTTTGCGAATGATATTCGAGATAAAGGTGACTGAACCTTTATAAAAGAGGTATGTGCCGATGATGACAGACCCGAGAATCAAGCTCATCACATAGAACAATTCGTTTATCGTTTTGAATTTTCCGCCGAACAGCTCGGTGGAAATATAATATCCAGACAAAATAAACAAGATCCCCAGCAAACCGATCAGCATTTGGAAAACGGATATTCTTTTGACTTGATCTTCCGTAGATGAAGTCGCCTTAAACAAAGATAAAATGCTTTGCTTTTTGATAAATGTATAATTCATGACCATAATCAAAAGGTAGATGACACAGAAGACAATGATGGTTTGGACCAATGCTTCCCAGGAAAAATGCAGTTCCGCTTTCGCTTTAACATCTACAATTTTGAACAAAATCATAAGAGCAAGCTTTGACATCGAAAACCCGGCAAATACCCCAACCAGTAAAGAACCGAAATAAAGCATGATATTTTCCGCGCTCAAGATGCGGAAGATTTTATGCTTCGTCATGCCGATTAATTGAAATAAACCGATTTCTTGACTCCGCCTTTTAATAAAAATCGTATTGGCGTATAAAATAAAGACCGATACCACTGCCACGAGCAAAATAGATGCGGTTTTAATTGCCGCCGCCCCTTTAATCGAAGCTTTCACTTCATTAATCGCAGGGTCATATTGCAGTGTGACAAACGCGAAATAAAGCGCCACGCTGAAAATTAACGCGAACACATAGAGGTAATAATTCCGTATATTTTTTTTCAGGTTGCGAATGATCAGCTGATTAATGTTCATGCTGAACCCCGCCTAACACGCCCTGTGTTTTCATAATATCCTGAAAGAACATCTGCCTGTCCTGGCCGCCTTTATTCAGCTGTGTATAAATTTGACCGTCTTGTATAAAAACCACTCTGCTGCAGAAGCTGGCGGCAACCGGATCATGGGTAACCATAATAATCGTGGCATGACGCTTTTGATTTAAGTGACTCAGCTTATTTAACAAATCCGAGGCCGATTTTGAATCAAGCGCACCGGTCGGTTCATCAGCGAAAATAATGCTTGGTTCATGTATGAACGCCCTTGCGGCTGATGTACGCTGTTTTTGCCCGCCGGAAATTTCATTCGGGTATTTATTCCGCAAATCGTAAATTCCCAATTCCTTCGCTACTTCCTCAAACTTTCGATTGGCTTCTTTTTTAGACATTTTCGTAATCGACAACGGCAGCAGAATATTTTCTTTCACTGTCAGCGTGTCGAGCAAATTGTATTCTTGAAAAATAAAACCTAAATGCTGTTTGCGAAATTCAGCGAGCTGCCTTTCCTTCATATTGGTCATCTCATTCTGGTTAATGGTAATGGTTCCGTCACTCACCTTATCAATAGAGGATAGAACATTGAGCAAAGTCGTTTTGCCAGAACCTGACGCACCCATTATACTGACAAATTCACCCTTTTGAATCTGAATGTCGATTCCCTTTAATACTTCTTGTTTATTGAATTTATTTCCGTAGCTTTTTCGAATTTTATTAGCTTCTAAAATGATCATTTTTATTCTCCTTTAAGTTGGATAATTTTATTATAGAAAGGAGTACAATGGTTTTCCTTCGATTAAGCTAACAAAAAAGAAAAGCATGTGACATTTTTGTCACACGCTTATCACCTGCGCCAATTCATTTCGTTTTGAAAAAATTAGCGTAAAGGTTGTACCAGCCCCCGGAGTTGAGTATACCTCAATCTGTATCAGCAGCGGCTTTGCCGCTTTTTTCGCCAAGTACAGCCCCATTCCTGTAGAAGTTTGGTCATGATGCTCCGTTGTTGATGTAAATCCCTTGTCAAACACGCGTGATATATCTTTGGGATCAATGCCCCGCCCAAAATCTTTCACTTCGAGATACACCTGTTCACCTTGTTCATAGCTTCTAATCAAAATATCAGATGCTTCACTATACTTCACTGAGTTGGTCAACAGCTGTCTGATGATAAAAGAGAGCCACTTCGCATCGCTGAGCACTTCTTCTGCTGCAAGCTGAATATCAAAACCAATCCCTTTTTGAATACACCACGATTGTAAATCTTTAATCTCTTTGAATATTAATGATTTGAGCTCAAGAACCTCTATGGACAGGTCATTTTCGATAAATGACATCCGCTTTTGATGCAGCTGCTGATCGAGAAGCAGGTGGATGCGCAGCCATTCGTATGCCAACTGGGATTTTAACAATTGATCTTCTGTTCTCTCAATGATTAAATGCATAGCGGTTAACGGTGTTTTTACTTCATGTATCCAAGCCATTAGTTCATCTTTTTCATTCTCTAATGCTAAACGGTGCCGTGTTGCCGATTGCTTTAATTGTTCTGTCTGTCCTGTGATGCTTCTCTCAATAATCGATTCAAAAGGCGTTTCCGCTTCACTGATATTTGTGACATCAAGGTTGTTTTCCCATGCTTTAAGACTTTTATAAAACGCTGTTTCCTTCCGGCAGCGAATCAAGACAAAAACAATAAAGATCAGAATAGACACGTAGACCATATAAAGGATCGGCGTTAATGGGATGGACGAATCGACATAGGCAATGAACAGCATAAGGACCTGCTGAAATAAAAACATGGCAATCCAGCTTCGCCTTTCAGTAAAAAACGCTTTGATCATCATACTGATCCTTCTTCTCTCGCTTTATAGCCCTGGCCGATCTTCGTCTCGATATATTGCCCCAGATTCAAGGCATCCAGTTTTTTTCTCAGACGGTTTATATTGACCGTCAGCGTATTATCGCTTACAAAACGCTCATCGTTCCACAAGCTTCTGATCAGCTCTTCCCGGCTCACAATTTTATTTTTTTGTTCAATCAGCTGCTTTAAAATAAACATTTCATTCTTTGTCAGTTCAATGGCGCCTGCCTCATTGCTGACGAGATTTTGTTCGATATCCACGGTCGCTCCGCACCAGGATTTGAGAATATTGGGCTCTGTATTATAGTCATAAACACGACGGAAAATGGCCTGGATTTTGGCAATCAGCACATCAAAATGAAATGGCTTTTGAATAAAATCATCCGCTCCGAGTTTCATTGACATCACCATATCAGCCGGATGATCACGCGAGGATAAAAAGAGAATCGGAACATTTGAACGGGAGCGGATCAACCGGCACCAATGAAACCCGTCAAATTTAGGGAGCTGAATATCAATGATCACGCAATCAGGCTTAATCTCCGCAAATTCTTGCATCACTTGGTTGAAATCCTGAATGCCGTACACATCATATGACCATCCAGTTAAACGTTCTTTCATTTCTTGAAACAGTGATTCATCATCTTCAATCAGCAACAGTTTAAACATCGGACTCACCGCACTTTTTTCTTTTATATGTCAAGTGTATAGCAAAACATTTTCATGTGCTACAGAGAAGGGCCGGCCCTAAAAATCTCATCAAAGAGAAATAAGTTTCACTGTGAACATTCAATCGATTAAACCCTCATCAAAATCCTATATCACCTTTATATTTAAGTTCTGCCCCTCCCCCGTAAAGCTCAATGTATAGTGAAAAAAGCTGCTCCCCTAGGGAACAGCTCTTTATCATTGCCTTACAAACTTTCGCCATTCGTTTCAATCACGTTCTTATACCAGTAAAAGCTTTTCTTCCTCGTTCTCTTCAGCGTTCCTCTTCCTTCATTGTCGCGGTCAACGTAAATATAGCCGTAGCGTTTTTTCATTTCCGCGGTGGAGGCGCTGACCAGGTCGATCGGTCCCCATGATGTGTAGCCGATTAAGTCGACACCGTCTGCGATCGCTTCTCTCACTTCTTTTAAATGGTCGCGTAAATAGTCGATTCTGTAGTCATCCTGGATGGAGCCGTCCTCTTCGACGACATCAACGGCGCCGAGCCCGTTTTCAACAATGAAAAGCGGCTTTTGATAACGATCGTACAATGTATTCAACGTTATACGGATCCCCTTAGGATCGATCTGCCAGCCCCATTCGGAAGATTCGAGATACGGGTTTTTAATTCCGCCGAGCAAGTTGCCTTCCGTTTTTGCCAAGTCTTCCGGATTCGTGCTCGCGACCATTGACATGTAATAGCTGAAACCGATATAGTCGACGGTGTTTTCCTTTAGGATGCCTTCATCATCTTCAGCCATTTCAATCGTAATGTTGTTTTCTTTTAAGAAACGTTTCATATAGCCTGGGTAAGCGCCGTGTGCCTGAACGTCTGAGAAAAACAGCGTTTTTCTCTCATTCTCCATTGCGGCGAGCACGTCTTCCGGCTTTGGCGTCATCGGGTATGTCGTCGTTGCGGCGATCATACAGCCGATTTTAGCGTCCGGAATAATGTCTCGGCCCGCTTTTACGGCAAGGGCGCTGGCGACAAATAGATGATGCGCCGCTTGGTACATCCCATTTAATTTGTTTTCGCCTTCTTCAAACACAAGGCCTCCGCCTGTAAACGGCGCATGCAGAACCATGTTGATTTCGTTGAATGTCATCCAGTATTTCACTTTGTCTTTGTACCGGGTAAAAACCGCTTTCGCAAAACGTTCATAGCATTCGATCACTTTCCGGTTTTTCCAGCCGCCGTATTTTTTAATCAGGCCGAGCGGCATTTCATAATGGGAAATGGTGACCACAGGCTCGATGTTGTATTTTAGGAGCTCATCAAACAGATTGTCGTAAAATTGAAGGCCTTCTTCATTCGGTTCGCTCTCATCGCCGTTTGGAAAGATCCGCGTCCAGGCAATCGATGTACGAAACGCTTTAAAGCCCATTTCGGCAAAGAGGGCGATATCTTCTTTGTAGCGATGGTAAAAATCAATACCTTCATGATACAAGTTCAATGAATCCATTGATTCATCAAAAGGATACATCACCCCGTTCGGTGATACATCGGCTGTAGAAAGTCCCTTTCCGCCGGCATTAAACGCGCCTTCCACCTGATTTGCGGCAACCGCGCCGCCCCATAAAAAACCTTCAGGAAATTTTTTCGCATTTTTACTCATATCATTTCACCTCATCTATAGTTTGTCGGCCAACACCCTTAAAAAGCGGCCTCGCTATTTCTACGTTAACACGATCAGCGCTTCTTCAGGTTTGACGTTTTCAGCAGTTTTCACAGGTTTAACCGATTGATACCGCTCTGTATTTGTGATGATGACCGGTGTAATCAGCTGGTAGCCGGCTTTCTTGATGGCCTCCATATCAAATGAGACAAGCTGGTCACCAGGTGCTACAATGTCTCCTTCCTGTACATGCACCGTAAAATGTTCGCCGTTTAATTTCACTGTATCGATCCCGATGTGAATAATGATTTCCGCACCCTTGTCGCTTGTGATGCCAAGCGCGTGCTTCGTTTGAAAAACCGTTGTAATTGTCCCTGATACCGGTGATACCACTTCACCTTCCTCAGGCTCAATGGCAACACCTTTCCCCATCACTTCTCCGGAAAATGTCGCATCATCCACTTCGCTTAACGCTTTGACTTCGCCTTTCAGCGGGCTTTTGATGATTTCTCCTTCAGCTACATCAGATTGAGATGCTGCAGGAACATCGACTTCATCTGACGGAATGTCTTCAAATCCCAATAAATAAGCGATTGCCGTCGCTGCAAAAAACGCGATGACGATACCGATCGTCGCCTGTATAAAAGTTGGGCCTATAAACGTCGTAATTCCCGGCAAACCAACGTTTCCGCCAATAATATATGCGGCTACACCGGTGACGCCGTAGAAGGCACCCCCGACGGCGGCGCCGAGAAGCGCGGAGACAAACGGTTTTTTCAGCCTCATGTTGACACCGTACATCGCCGGCTCTGTAATCCCCATCAAAGCCGTGATGCTTGTCGTGAGCGACAATGATTTGAACTTCTTATTTCTGGATCGTAAAAAGACGGCAAATGACGCGCCCGCCTGACCCATATTCGCCAAAAACATCGCAGGTATCAGATAATCGTAGCCGTTTTGGGTAATATTGTTGAACATAACCGGAATGAAAGCATAGTGCATTCCTGTCATGACGATCAGCGAGAACGTTCCAGCTAAAAGAATCATGGTTATTATACCGGCGTTTTCAAATAAACCGTTCACACCGATTGACAGATAGTTTCCGGCAATCGCTCCGAGCGGACCGACCGTAATTAATGTGACTGGCACGACAACCAGAAGCGTCAGCGTCGGCACAAAAATCATCTTCAATGATGTCGGGGTGAATCTGTCAATCCATTTCTCCACATACGATGCAATCCAAATCGCAAGCAAGATTGGAATGACTGTTGACGAATAAGTGGCAGCGGTTACAGGCAAACCGATCAAGGAGATGCTTTCTCCGGAACCAAGGAGCGCCGTAAGATCGGGATGCAGAATCGCCGCTCCGATCGCCGCGGCAACATAAGGATTGCTGCCAAACTTTCTTGCCGCACTGACCGCCAGCAAAATCGGCAGGAAGTAAAACGCTCCGTCGCCGATGGCGGATAAAATGGTGTGCACTTGGCTTTCGCTCGACATCCAGCCGAACGTGACGGCGATAGCAATGATCCCCTTGATCATACCAGCCCCGGCAATCGCCGGCAGAATCGGTGTAAATACGCCGGAAATCACATCAAAGATGACGGATAACACATTTTTCTTTTTGCCGCCTTGCTGCAAGCCCGCTTTTTCATCACTGAGTCCGCTATTGGCAATGATCGCTTTATACACTTTTGGCACATCATTTCCAATAATGATCTGAAATTGCTGGCCGCTGATATTCGTGCCCATTACAGCAGGCATATTTTCCAGTTTCACGCGGTCTACCTTCGTGTTGTCATAAAGGTTAAAACGCAGTCTTGTCATGCAATGAATGACGCTTTGTACGTTCTCTTCACCGCCTACGAGTTGTAAAATGTCTTTTGATACTTTATTATAATCCATATGAGTATACCTCCTCTTTGGGGGAATCTGCCGGACTGAAGGTGGCCGCCTTCACCCGGCTTTTTTTATTGTGTTTCTTTGATTAAGATTTTAGTAATTTCGCCTCACCTCCTCATTTCAGGCATAAAAAAAACCTAAATTACGCCAACGCTGACGGGACAATCTCCCGGAACGATGCGTAACTTAGGTTTTGCCTGCTTAGCAGTAACAATCCTTAGGAACTTGGTGCTATTAGTTTGTAACTTTACTTTAGCACCTGCTTTTGTTTATGTCAACGCTTTCATTACGAATGTCATATAAAAATAGAATAGTGAGAATCAATTTACTCCCGGTATAAGGAAACTAAGGCTTTATACCCTTATTTCTCAACTTCTTAGCTTTCGCTGCTTTCCGTCCAAGCAATGAAGGCGCTCTTCTTGTTTTCCTTTGTTTTGTCTGCTTTGTGCCGGCTTCTTCCGGTTCCTGCTGCTTATGAAGAATAAAGCCGGCGACCAGAAAAGGAATACCTGACAAATTTGTGAAAATATTTTTGATGCCCATTGCCAAAATAAAAGAGCCCCACGCCGAATATGGATTTTTTCTAATTTTTATATAGGACGTAATTTCCAGGGCAATAAAAATAAGCGACTGCACTAGAATGCCGATCAGCATGATCAAAATGAAAAGGAGGGCCAAGTTAAACAAAGTGCCCGAGTAAACCATCAATTTAAGCATGTCTACGAAAGTCGCTGCCTGCGTGTAACCGCTCACGACATTTGGATTCCAAACGGTATAAAAGTCAAACTGATGTTTGAAATGAAAAAACGCCAATAAAATCATTAACCAATAAATGATATGTAAGCTGATGCCTAATAAGGTGAGTCTGTTTGCTGCTTTGTTTTGCATGTCGTTCCTTCTTTCATGTCATCATTGAAGCGAGTGGATCGCCTGTTCTTGATTGGCCTGGAACGATTTTAACTCCTTCCTATCCAGGTCTTCTTTCAGTAAGCATACTTTTTGAACCTGTCTATTTTGATAGTGGTGATAATAGTAGCTGCACGTTTCGCTGCACATGACCGCCGTATATTGGGTATAATCATCTTCACCTTGTTCTGTGATGACAACCCCTTTTGGTATATTCATACTGGAGAGAATATGAAAGGCTGCCGATACACCTTCTGTCTCGCCGGAAACAGGCTTTATATGCTCTTTCAAATATGCGGCTCTGATAAAGCGTGATGGCGGCGTGAAATCTCCCGGCAGCCCTGCTAATCCCGAGCCTTGGCCAAAGGCGGACAATGTCAGCTTCCCGACTTTTTTAGCGGTAAACTGCCCCGGCCGCAGCCCAATGTAATTTCTCAAATTGGTCAAATGCCATGGAAATTCCGGACTGTTCGTCAACACACCGACCGGATTATCATGGATTTGGATGCCGTCTGCCGTCGGTTCAACAACGATGCTTCGGCCAGTGCGATCAGATATGAACCAATGGAGCGGCGTTACCGTCTTCAGCAGCTCGACCTCTTTCTCCACAATGGCAAGCGAAGCGACAGCTTTCTCCACATCTTCCACATCACCGCAGCCGGACAGCACCCATGTCACAAATTCATGAGGGGCAATATTATGGCGATGATCTTTCACCTCTTTTTCATATACAGCATAGCCCGGGAAATAAAGTGCGGCACAGGTGAGCCCTTTTTCATTCACACCATCGGCAAATAAAGCATTCTTAAGCCTTCTGCCCATCCCGATAAACGCGTAGGAACCCTCATTTACCTTGCCGTCCGCTTCACTCTCCCATTTGTAATGCCGCGGATGCAGCAGCACTTCTCCATCAAGCTGAAAAGCAAAATCCATTGTTCTTGCCAATAAATGCTCCTGATCAGCGGTTTTCAATGTCATACTTGTACACATTGCACTTCATCCTTTTCGTTTGATATTACACTTAGTTAACAATTTATGTTTAATGTTATCGAATTGGAAAAGATTCGTCAAAAAGAAAGAGTTAAAATGGCCTCCCTGTAGCACGAGGCCATTTTAATCAAATTACTTACTCCCCCAAACCGCATCACCATCACGAGACAACGCACTAAACGTCATGACCTTCCGCTCGGCGTTCGTATCCCACTGTCGCAAAAGCATGCCGTGGTATTTTTTTCCGTCGATGGTCAGTTCAATACGGTTTTTCCCTGTTTTCTTCCATTTCCCTGTTACCTCGCCTGATACTTTACCACTCTGATTTAAACGGATGTCGACCGATTCTTTGATGTCTGCGGAGATGTCTTTCCCATGCCGCACCAATTGGTAGTCTCCAGTCACATCAGATTTTTTCACCTTCCCGAGCTTCTCTCCTGCGTAGCGATGAGGTGTGACGACAGGCCAGCCCTCTTTGTTCATCAACATTTGATGGACGCGGACTTCGTGTTCCTCGCCTCGTTCAGGGAAGCGGGTGTGGAAGATTAAATACGATTTGCCGGTATCCTCATCGTAAAAGGCTGAGTTATGGCCTGGTGAAACATAGCCGCTTTTATTTTCAAACGAGAAATTGCCCATGAGCTTGACCCCGTACGGTTCGATTGAACGGTCGTCAAAAAGCGTGCCTTCTTTGCCGCGCACGTCAATCATCGCATGGCCTTCCGCATCATAATACGGGCCATCAGGATGTTTGGAGCGGGCGACACGGATGTTGTATCCGCCATCAGCAGCGAGGCCCCCGAAGGACATGTACATGTAATAATATTGTGTTTCTGGATTGTAGAGAATGTATGCGCCTTCAATTCGGCTGTGGTTGCCGCCGATCAGCTTTTTGCCATATCCCTGATTCGGCAGAGGCAGCCCGGTTTTCCGGTCCATTTCTAAAATAAAAATCCCGCCGGAGTAGGAGCCATATACCATCCACAGCTTTCCGTCTTTATCAAAGAATGTGTGCGGGTCGACGACATTCGGATGCTTTGTGGCGTCATAAGGAGTTCCGTCATTGCTGATGCCGTCCATTCCCGATTTTAAAAAGATGCCTTGATTTTTGTACGGACCTTCAATGTCGTCTGCGACGGCAAGACCAAGGGCCGATCTCGGCGAATCACCGCGGCAAGCGTTGTAATACATATAAAATTTGCCGTCTTCAAGCTGTGTGACATCCGGCGCCCACAATGTATCGCTCTCCGCCCATTCAAAGGTTTCTTTTAATTCTTCATACACATTGGGAATCAGGGGGTTGTTGTTGTTTACACTTGAAGAAATTTGCGTCCATTGCATGAGATCGGTTGATTTGGCGGAAGCCAAATGAGAGCCGAATACATAGAAAGTATCATTGGCTTTAATGATTGATGGATCATGAACCGTAACTTCCGAAAAAACAGGTTTTTGAGCTTGTGCAAAAGCTGAGCTTGGCATGAAGCAGGCAGTGATGATGAAAAGCAACGCAAGGACTTGAAAGGAACGCTTACTCATATTCATTTGTTCTCCTCTCTTTTGAAACGCTTTCATATTTTGACAATCCATCATATGCTGCTTATCCTTTGTTTATTACGGACAATAAAAAGCTCTCGACAAAGTCGACAGCCTTTAGTTTATCTCTTCCTCGCTATATGCACTTTCAACAATTTCCCTTTCACAGTCGTCTTTTTCATCGCATTTAATACAATGGGGCCTTTGCCGTTTAAAATTTCAACAAATGAACCTTGCTCTTCTACCGTGATAATGCCGATATCATCTGCCGAGACACCGTCGATTTTAGCGATTGTTCCGACGAAATCCACCGCTCTGAGCTTTTTTTTCTTACCTCCGTTAAAATATAATTTCATGATCCCTTTATTTAACTGCTCACTCTTATCTGTTTTTTCTTCAGGCTTCTTATGGATTTTCTTTTGAAACGCCTCTTTTTGCCTTGCAATTTCTCCTTTTGATGGAGCTTCAATAACAGGGATGGCGAAGCCGATATAATCTTCAATTTCGGCTACCCTATTCTTTTCATGTGGTCCGGCAAAGGTAATCGCTTTTCCCCGGCTTCCGGCTCGACCCGTTCTTCCGGTGCGGTGCACATAGCTTTCTTTGTCTAATGGAAGGTCATAGTTGATCACATGTGTCATGTTTTCAATGTCAATGCCTCTCGCCGCTACATCTGTGGCCACTAAATAGCGAAACGCTCCGCGTCTAAAGCGGTTCATAACGTCAAAACGCTCTTCTTGGACCATCCCGCCGTGGATTTTAGCACATGGATAATCCAAACGGGCCAGCCGCTGGTGCAAATCATTCACATGCTCCTGTGTGCGGCAAAACATAATGCAGCTGTCCGGGTTCTCAGCAATTAAAATATCCCGCAACAGTGAAAGTTTATTATTTTCGTTTACGATGATCAACACATGCTCGATGTCTGCGGTTGTCATACCGCTTGCTTTGATCTCGATATTCAAAGGGTTATTCATATATTGATCGGAAAGGTGCTCCACATCCTCCGGAAAGGTCGCTGAAAACAGCATGGTCAGCCGTTCTTTCGGCAGATGGCGAATGATCGTTTCGACTTGATCGATAAATCCCATATTCAGCATTTCATCCGCCTCATCGATGACAAGGTATTTCAGTTTTTCTAAAGGGAGCGTTCCTTTTTCAATGTGATCCAATATACGACCCGGAGTCCCAACGACCACATGGCATTTTTGTTTGAGTTCCGTTTTTTGCCGCTCAAAGGACGATTTTCCGTAAACAGCTGCTGCTTTTATCCTTTTATAGCGGCCTATATTAGTCAAATCTTCTTTGACCTGTGCAGCAAGCTCGCGCGTCGGCGTCAAAATCAGCGCCTGAGGCTTGTTTTCTTCCCATTCGGACAGCTCGCAAAGCGGAATTCCGAACGCAGCCGTCTTCCCGCTTCCCGTCTGGGATTTCACCACAACATCCCGCTGCCTGAGCACTGCGGGAATCGCTTCCCTCTGCACCTCAGTCGGATGTTTATATCCTAAATGATCGAGTGCTTTAATAATATCGGCGCTTAATACATAGTCTCTAAAACTGGCTTTGCTCATGAATGGACTCCTTTTGGTTATATGTTTTCCTGTGATCGATGTTGTATGTGTTTGAATGCGATTATACGATAAAGATTTTTGATTTTAAAAGGTTTTATTTTTTGAAAATAAAAAAAGAGGCTGAAGAAATTCAGCCATCTCATAGAAAAACACACACTAGAATCCAAAATAGTACCCGACCAAATCAGCCTGATTCAGTTTGTGTTTTTTCTTTTTTATGCATCGTTTTCTTTTTGTAGTTTTTAAAGTATTTTAAAAAATAAACGGTGCCAACGATTCCTCCCGTAATAATCGCCAAGATAAAAGAGAGAAACAGCAGACCCAAATATCCCCATCCGAGCGCCTCATCTTGTGAAGGTTCTCCCGTCACGAATAATTGCATGATAAAATACGAAGCAACAGCGTACAGAATAAACGAAATGATAAAAGTAAGAATTAAAATTAAAATACTAACGATAACAGATGCAAATATTCGCTTAGTCACCTTCTAATATCCTCCTGTAGCCTTTGACTATTCGATTATGTAAAAAGATTACAATACAGACCTTTTTCATACTACAGGATGGAATAGAATAGGTAAATGAGAAAAAAGTCTTGCTTTTAGAAAAGAATATTCATTCAATAAAAAAACAGCACATCCCTTTCAGGCGTGTGCTGTTCCCATTCCCTATTATTCAGTAATCACCGTATGCACCAGCTTTGGCGCTTCCGCTTTCTCGGCGATTTGGATGTTTTCGTATACCTTTGTGATGACATCATCGACATTTTCGCGGTTGGCGTAGAGCGTGACCAATGGTTCGCCTTTTTCGACGGCATCTCCGACTTTTTTGCGGAGCATGATGCCGACGGCGAGGTCGATTTTGTCTTCTTTTGTCGCGCGTCCGGCACCTAACAGCATGGCTGCAACTCCGATTTGGTCGGCGACGATTTCTGAAACAACACCCGCTTCTTTGGAAGGGACGTCAATTTTATAAGCGGCCTGCGGCAGTTTTGCCGGGTCATCTGCAACTGAGCTGTCACCGCCTTGATTCTCCAGGAAGTCTTTGAATTTTTGCAGCGCTTTGCCGTTTTTCATCACTTCAATCAATTTCTCTCTTGCTTCATCAAGTGTTTCGGCTTTTTGAGCGAGAACGACCATTTGGCTGCCTAATGTTAAGACAAGTTCATGTAAGTCTTCTGGTCCTTCACCTTTTAATGTGTCGATCGCTTCTTTCACTTCAAGCGCGTTTCCGATGGCAAATCCCAGCGGCTGAGACATATCGGAGATGACGGCCATCGTTTGGCGGCCGACATTATTTCCGATACGAACCATCGCTTTTGCAAGATTGGCGGCGTCTTCGTCCGTCTTCATAAAGGCGCCGGCCCCTGTTTTGACATCAAGGACGATGGCGTCTGCCCCTGCAGCGATTTTCTTGCTCATGATCGAGCTTGCGATCAGCGGGATCGAATTGACCGTCCCTGTCACATCACGAAGCGCATATAGTTTTTTATCAGCAGGCGTCAAGTTTCCGCTTTGTCCGATGACGGCGACCTTGTCACGGTTGACGAGGTCAATGAATTCGTTTTTAGAAAGTTCCACGTGAAACCCTTCAACTGCTTCCAGCTTGTCAATCGTTCCCCCGGTATGTCCAAGGCCGCGTCCTGACATTTTGGCAACCGGCACGTCAAGCGCGGCAACAAGCGGTGCGAGTACAAGCGTTGTCGTGTCGCCGACGCCTCCGGTGGAGTGTTTATCGACCTTGATGCCTTCGATAGCAGAGAGATCGATCGTTTCCCCGGAATTGACCATAGCCATTGTTAAATCGGCGCGTTCTCTGTCTGTCATATCTTGAAAATAGATAGCCATGGCAAGCGCACTGGCTTGATAATCAGGAATGCTGCCATCTGTATAGCCGCCTACGAAGAATTGAATTTCTTCTGTCGTCAATTCTTTTCCGTTTTGTTTTTTTGTGATGATATCGACCATTCTCATTGTGATCACCGATCCTTTTGTCAATGTTTAATAAATCAAGCCGACAACTGTAGCCGTTAAGAAGCTGACAAGTGTGGCACCGTACAATAATTTCAATCCGAAACGGGCGACGACATTTCCTTGCTTTTCATTCAGCCCTTTCACGGCACCGGCGATGATGCCGATGGATGAGAAGTTGGCGAATGAGACGAGGAATACGGAAACAATCGCTTCTGTGCGGCCGCTGAAATGGAATCCGCCTTGCGCGAGCGACTGCATGGCGACAAACTCGTTTGACACCATTTTCGTTGCCATGATACTTCCAGCATTCACAGCTTCGTTCCACGGAATACCTATTAAGAAAGCGAACGGTGCAAACACATATCCGAGCAGTTCTTGGAAGGATATTCCCAATACAGCGCTGAAAATACCGTTGATCATCGCGATAATCGCCACAAATCCGATCAGCATGGCCGCCACGACGACCGCGACTTTAAAGCCATCCATAATGTATTCGCCAAGCATTTCGAAGAAGGATTGTTTTTCCTCTTCCTGCACCTCTACCATATCATGTTCTGGATCCACTTCATAAGGATTGATAATCGAAGCGATGATAAACCCGCCAAATAAGTTCAATACAAGGGCGGTAACCACATACTCCGGTTGAAGCATCGTCATGTAGGAACCGACGATTGACATCGATACAGTGGACATTGCTGAAGCACACAATGTATAGAGTCTGTGCTTCGGCAGCAAGCCCAGTTGTTTTTTCAGTGAAATGAATACTTCAGATTGGCCCAAAATGGCTGACGCCACAGCATTGTAGGATTCAAGCTTCCCCATTCCGTTTACTTTGCTGAGCGCAATGCCTATATATTTTATTATAAACGGAAGGATTCTCCAATATTGAAGAATTCCGATTAAAGCTGAAATAAATACGATTGGAAGAAGTACGGTTAAGAAGAATGTGGATTCATTCACATTCACAAGTCCGCCGAAAACAAAATTCACACCTTCTGCCGCATATTCGAGCAAATAGCCGAAGCCTTTCGCAAAACCGCCGACAAGATAATTGCCGACACCTGTGTTCAGCAAAATATATCCTAATACAAATTGAAGCACAATCATGACGATAACCGGACGGCGTTTCACTCGTTTTTTCCCGCTGCTTACAAGCCAAGCAAGGCCTAAAACGACAATTAAACCAACAATCCCGATGAGATACTTCATTGTTTTGATCCTCCCGAGGATGAATTCGCTTACATTTTTGTTTCATTACACGGGAAGCATAGGCTTCCCGCTAACCTGATCTTAATAGTTGTCTTCGTTTTTCCCTTCCGCTCCGCTGACGATGGAGACCCCGGCACTTGCGCCGATTCGGCTTGCTCCTGCCGATATCATTTTTTCAACATCCTCTTTTGTTCTGATGCCTCCGGATGCTTTTACACCGATGTCAGGTCCGACGGTTTTCCGCATTAAAGCGATATCTTCCGCTGTCGCACCGCCTGTGGAAAATCCGGTTGAGGTTTTCACGAAATCTGCTCCAGCTGCAACAGCCAAGCGGCATGCGCGCTCTTTTTCCTCATCTGTCAACAGACACGTTTCAATGATGACTTTGACAAGGGCTTTTCCCTTGGCCGCTTCCACAACAGCGCGGATGTCGGCTTCAACCAAATCATTGTCACCGTCTTTTAATGCCGCAATGTTGATGACCATGTCAACCTCTGTCGCGCCTTTTGCAATCGCGTCTTTCGTCTCAAACGCTTTTGTCTCAGACGTATTGGCGCCGAGCGGGAAGCCGATAACAGTGCAAACGTCGATTTCCGTGCCCGCCAGCTCTTTGGCCGCGAATTCGACCCATGTCGGGTTGACACAGACTGAAGCAAACTGATAGGTTTTCGCTTCCTCTATTAATTTCTTAATCTCTGCTTTTCGTGTATGCGGTTTCAATGCTGTATGATCAATTTGATTTGCAATCGCCATATACTAGCACTTCCTTTATTTAAGATAGTTTCAGCATAACCGATTTTTGAACAAATGTAAATTATCATATGAAATTTTGTTCAATAGAAAATAAAGTAAAATCCGGGCCGTTTTTCCCGGACGTTTTAATCTTTTAACAGCTCTTTTGCCGTATGCTGATCGATAATCAGGACATTGGCATACTTCCCTTTCAGAGCGCCATGGATACTGGCTGTTTTCCTGATGCCGCCGGCTACGAGAATCGACCGCTCTTTCTGCCTGAGATCAGCCAGTTCAACGCCGATGGTCCGTGCATCGATCGCATCGCTGCAAATGTTTCCGTCCGCATCAAAAAAGCGTGAACAAATATCGCCGACTCCCTGTTTTTTCAGGAGCGCTTTTTCTTTTTCATTAAAATAACCGAGTCTGAACAGAAGGGCTTCATCGCGAACTGTGCCGACCGTAAACAGCGAGATGTTCGCTTGCTTGCCCATTTCAATGATCCGCTTGATATGCCTGTCCTGCTCTACCATCTGTTTGACCTCGGCGTTATCAAACACAACCGGCAGCGGGAGATATCTCGGCATCGTTTGAAAAGCCTCGGCAAACAGCTGAATCGTTTCGGACGAATACGTATTGACATTGGAATGGCTGATTCCGCCTTTTAACTGGACGACCTCTACGCCTTTCACCTGCTTGGCATGCATGTTTTGCGCAATTTGGTACATGGTCGTTCCCCAGCTAACGCCGACGATGTCGCCGTCCTTGACAACGCCGTGCATATACTCAGCGCCATAGCGGCTCAGATCATGCGTAATGGTCGTATAATCGGACGTCGGAGAAAACACGACGTGCGCCTCAAGCAGCCCGTATTTCTCTTCAAGCATCGCGCCGAGCGCATCCATATCCTCAAACGGATCCATAACGCGGATCTGGACATATCCCTTATCTTTTGCATACTGCAGCAGCCTTGATACGGTCGGCCTTGAAATCTCAAGCTGTTCGGCAATTTGCTGCTGGCTGTAATCCGACTGATAATAAAGCCTTGCAGCTTCTATGCTTAATTGCTGTTTTTCCTTGTCCATCACGTGCCTCCCCTTTTGCAACCGTTTTAAACCATATTATATAGGTTGTTGGTCTTTTTCATCCAGATGAACTTTTAAATAAAGATCGCCTTTTGCCCCATGTGTAGCTTGAAATTCTAAAACCTTGCCGCACATTAACATTTGTTGTTTTAACCATTAGTTAAAATTGAATTTAAAAACTCTTTAACTTTATTATATTCGCCACTTTCAATTGTCTTTAATCTGAGCAGAGGTATACCTGATTTTCTAAGAATTGAATCTTTCAACGAATCTCGTCTAGATTGCTCCCTATTAGATTTATTATGATATGCTGCACCATCTACTTCTATTACTCCTGCGGGTTCATTCCCCATTTTATAATGAATGAGAAAATCACAGTGTGCAGAAGTTTGTATAAATTTTTGCTCTTCCGGGCTTAAATGAGATGTCTTTCTCAGTAGATCCTTTAAAAGATAGTCTCTTTGAAAATTGAATTTTTTATACTTATCCTCATCAAATATGTCCCTTAACAGACTGGCAATAATCCGTTCGGATTTAAATTTAGAATCACTGTCCTTTAGCTTTCTTTCCCTTTTAAGAAGCACTTCAGAGAACTCTTTGTATAATAGATCAAAAACTGAAATGACGTTACTCTCATGATAGAGACTTGATTCAGTGTAATATTCCATATAGCGTATTAACTCGGAAATTTCTTTATTGCTTTTTTTGAAAATATCAACATTAGAAACTAAAACAAACCTCTTTTTTGCTCTTGAGACGGCTACATTGATTAATGCACTATCGTCCACAAATTCAATATCTATTTTACGGGCTTTTTTATCAAGAACGGTTGAAAAGATGATTCCGTCACATTCCCGTCCCTGGAACTTATGTACAGTGTTTTTTATAATTTCTTTCTCCATATATTCATTTGCAGCATTGATCTGCCCATTATATGGCGCAATAAAACCAATGTCTTGATAATCGTTTGAAAAAGTCAAATCTCTTATTGTCTCTTCTTGTAATGACTCTATTTCACGTATATTATAACGACTTCCGTTCCCAAAAATCCGCATATGATTTCCCTTTGCAGTTTTAATGAGAACAATTGATGGTTCACTGTTATCATCAGTTTTAGTTAATGGTATCAGCTCACCATTATAATAGCGCTCGTTACAAAACTTTATAATCATTGGATGACACCGATAATGCTCTTTCAACAATGTAACAGGAATGTTTTCTTTAAATACTTCCAAAATTGAGTGAAGCATACTATGTTTTGCATAGTCGAAGCAAGGTTCAATTCCCATCATTCCGGAAGAGATTTTTTGATCTGGAATATGAGGGAGCTGTTTTGTATCCCCTACAATTATTACTTTTTTAGCACAACTGAGTGCAAGTATACCTGGAACCAGCTCTAATTGGGATGCTTCGTCTATGATTAAATAATCAAATAAATAACCGCTAGGAATTGAATCCATCAAAGAAAAAGCAGTACTTAGTACAATTGGAAATCTCCTTTTGAAAATATTAAAATTTGATGATCGTTTATAATTTTTTTGATCAAAATGAACAAAGAAATCTCTCTTTTGAGTTTGATGGATTTTACTCTTAAAATATAAAACAGAATGTTCTTGAATTCGCTTGTTAATTTCTTCAAAGTTCTTTGTTCTCAATGTTTTATTAACTTGCTCTAGTTCATTTTCTAGTTCCATTATTTTTTGATTATAGAATTTATACTGTAGTTCAGTGAGTATTTTTTGTTTTTGTAAACTATCTCCCATAAGTTTAAAATTATATAAACCATAGTAAAGTAAATATTTCATCTTTTTGAAAAATGTCATTCTCTTCTCATTATTCATCACTTCATCAGCCATAAAATTTAAGATCTTTGTATTATCAAATCTATAGAACGGGAGCAGTTTAGGTTCTAAACGTTCTTGAGTTCTCATGTGTTCTTTGAAGTACACTCTTTCCGTTTTAAGATCTTTTATCTGTTGTTTTAAAATGGCTTGTCGGTTTTGAAGCTGAAAAAGATCTTTAATAAGTGCTGTATCCTCAATAATATTATGTAACAGCTCGGATTCTTTTTCTGGTTCAATTGACCAATCATTAATATCGCCTGGGACTTGAGGCAGCTGATTGAAGAATTGTTTCTGATTTTCTTTATTTCCCAGAGAAGCCATAAGAAAGCTGAAACCTGCTTTCTCCAGCTTTTCCTTCACATTAGAAACAGCTGCATTATTATTGGAAATAACAGCTGCTGTTTGACCTTTTATTATGATGTTGGCAATAAGATTTAAGATCGTTTGTGTTTTACCTGTTCCGGGTGGTCCTTCTATGACACTAATCTGTGAAGAAAAAGCAGACTCTACTGCTTGAATTTGACTCAAATTCAGACCAAACGGAAAAATGATATTACGAGCGTCGCCAAGGCTCTTGCTCTTTTTTTCAAAATATGCATAAAGAGCGCTATCTACTCTGATATTTAACGTTTTAAATTGACGTTTTAGAGGAGGAATATCATTTGGCGTTTTATCTTTTTCTTCAGCTACATATCTAAAATAATCTGTATAGTTCTTAAACCGTTTGTTACCCAATATAACCTTTTTAACATCTTTTAAATGATAAATATAAGACCTTTTACTATTTTTAAAAATCACTATCGCATACTTTTCTCCGTAAACGACTATACTTTCAATTCCCTCCTTGATCTCTTGCTTTAAAAAAACCTGTTCGTCTTCTCCGATTTTTATTTTACGGACAGGTCTGATTCTGCATCTTTCTAAACTCCAGTACTGATATCCTCCTGTTTTTAAAGTTACTTTAATGTAATGTTCATTATTCTCTTGGCGTTTGATCAATTTCCAATCTGATATTCGATCTGTCCAATCTTCATGGTCTTTAATTATTGTTGCGGAATTCTCCATAAAACCCTCCAGCTATCCCTTTCATTGGTATTCTCTATTATATTATAAATTTAAGAAGTATGATCAAAATATTCCAACTTAATTATTTCCATGACATGTTGACTATAGTAAACTTGTTCTCTTTACAACTATTAATATGCCATTATTATGATAAAATGGGTAATGTAGGGTGGTTATTATCTTGGTGAATGGAGGGTAAAGAGTGGCAGCAAAAATTGCGTTCGAAGCAGTGGGTAACAGCTTGAATCAATGGTATGGGCTGATCAGACAGAGCAATATCGCCGAAGCGGCCGCCATGAGAGAAGAGATCAAAAGGACGCTTGAGACGATGGAAGAAAATCAGGACGTTCTTTTGTACTTCAACCTCATTGATTCGCGATTTAAGCTGTTGACAGAACGATATGAAGAATCCGGGACACTCTTAAAAAACATCACGAGAACGCCGGAAGAAATCGGTACAGACAACATGATTCAATATTATTTCTACTTTTTCGGCGGTATGTATGAGTTTTATAAAAAAAATTTCACCGCTGCCATTAACTTTTACAAAATCGCTGAGCATTCGCTGCACAAAATTCCCGACGAAATCGAATTAGCCGAATTTCACTATCATCTGTCCATTGCTTATTATGAAATCAGACAAAATTTCTTTTCAATTAATCATGCTGGAAAAGCGCTCGAAAGCTTTTTGGCAATTGATCATTATGAGCAGCGGGCCGCCTCCGCCCAAATGATTATTGCGGCTAACAAGCTGGATCTTTTCCAATACGAAGCAGCTGAAAGGCTGTTTAAAAAAGCGATCAAAATGGCAGCCGATACCGGGCAAAGTTTTGCTGAAGCCCTCGGATACCACAATCTCGGCATTTGCTATGAGAGGCAGGAAAAGCTTGATTCAGCCCAAGAATCATTTGAATCAGCCTTCAGCACCTTAGAACAGCTTCACTCAAAACTCTCCACACTCAGAACTTCCTACATGTTGGCACGAGTTTTATTCAAAAAAGGTCTGATCGAAGAAGCATCCGGATGGTACGAAAAAGCTGTCAAACTCGCAACAGAGTTGAATGAAAAAACATATCAAGCCAAACTATTGGTTATCCACTCCATTTATAAAGAGCAAAATGAAGCACTACTTGACAAGGGCTTGGACGTGCTGCGAGGCAAAAGGCTTTGGTCAGACGCGGCAGACTTAGCCATCAATGCAGCCAGATACTTCAAAAGAAAGAATTGCCTTGAACAAGCGGCGAAATATTTTGATGAAGGAATCATCGCTCGGGACAACATTCAAACAAGAAAGGAGGAACTGAACCGATGAAAAAAATGCTTTTAGGGCTGGCGATTGCAGGCGTTGTTGTCACTGGTGTTCTCAATTTTGCACCACAAGGTGATGCCGAATTTGCCGCAGGCGAATTTAAAACAACGGAAAACTGCTGGTTTGGGTAATCGTTTGATGAATGTTGAAAACGGGAGAAAGTTGGCGGCCACCCAACTTTCTCTTCACACTAGACTATCTTTTTAGATATTCGAGTAAATCACAATCTACATAAAAAGAGTCTCTCCAAATTTGAACTCTTTTGTTTACCGAATCGTACACGTGTGGATATGCATCCCTGACCCATACGTACTCAGCAGTGCTGAGAAAAGGATTGCCGCCACAGCTCACACCGTCTTCCTGAACTTCAATTTCCCCCATGATAGTTATAGCAATATCATGAATAAAATGAAAAGCTGTAGCATTTTATTAACTTTTCATAAAAAGATATGTGCAAAAATACATTGTATATAAAATAATGCTGCCGGTCCTCCTTGCACGTCTAAACTCCTTCAAGTACAGACGCCAGAACGCATCAGCCCCTTTTTTGTCTTCAGCCGCTCACTTGCTCTATCAAAAACGGATGATATGCAATGCAGCAGTGACAGCTATACACCTATTTTTTCTTTCAAAAGTCTTCAAAAAGACACACCTCCCCTTACTCACCATTCAAAATGAGTGTTGATCTGATTGCCTCCTATGATCAAAAACCCCGGCACTACAATTGGTTATTTTTACATTCCCACACGAAAGAGAAATGATGAGATCATATTCTTACTAAAAAAATCTGTTCATGATGGGTGAAAAGATTTATTATAAGTCTTTAATCCCTGTTTATTAATAGTTCAAAAAGATTAAAAAAACCTAGCAATCTCCATTTTTTCATATATAATAAATGAAATATGTCACGATTTATTCTCAAAACTTTAACATTCAGCCTAAAGGGAGGTGCGCCCGTGAGGTATGTATTAATTGGTGTGATCTTATGCTTTTTGACCATTAGTCTTTCCGTCGGCTGTGTCAAAGCCGGAAACAAACTTAACAATGACCAAAACAATGAACCGCTCCAGTCAGCCGAGCACTTTATTTATCATCATTTAATGAGTGATCAGGGGCTTATTAAAACCAACCTCTCTGATCCGCCTGTTTACTTATCGGAATCACTCGGCTTGTGGATGGAATTTTTAGTCCGCAAAAAAGACAGTTCCCATTTTCAAGAGCAATATCAGCACCTGACCAAATCCTTTCTCATGGACAACGGCCTGGTGACATGGAAAATTGAAAACGGACAAGCGAGCGCGGCGAACGCCTTGATAGATGATCTCAGAATCATGCTGAGCCTGGATCAAGCAGCCGATTTGTGGGGAAACCGGAAATATAAAAAATCAGCCCGGGAAATCGGCGCCGCTTTAAAAACGCACAACATGAACAACGGGATTTTTACCGATTTTTACGACGCTTCCTCACAAGCGGCGTCGAAGGATATCACCCTTTCGTATATTATGCCTGATGCGTTATCCGTTTTGAAAAAGAATGGGATCATCGATGAAGAGACCGAAGCCCGAAACGCCAATATTCTTTATACCGCTCCTTTAAAAAACGGTTTTTTGCCGAAAACATACAGCACAGAGACGAAGGAATACAGCTATGACAATGAAGTCAGTCTCATTGATCAATTGTATGCGGCTTGGCATTTACAGCCGGGCGATGAAAAAGCCGCGGTTTTGGCGGGTTGGATCAAACAGGAGTTTCAAGCGAACGGAAAACTGTATGGACGGTATTGGGCGGATACCAAAAAACCGGCTGTTCAATACGAGTCTCCATCCGTTTACGCTTTGGCCATTTTGTTTTTAATGAATCAAGCTGAAGACAAAACCGTCATCAAAACGCTTTATGAAAAAATGACTGATTTTGAAATTCTTGATTCGTCCGAAACGTATTATGGCGGATATATGAGCGGCAATGATACACACTCTTTTGACAACCTGCTGCCGTTACTGGCTGAAAGGAAGCTTTTTGATGAAAATATCGTTCACTGATTCACAGAAAATGTTTGCATACATGATCGGGCTCGCGGCGGCTCTTTCTGTATTTATTTATTATGTCTCAGCCGAGCAGTCCGAAGCAGTTTTGATCATTTGTATTACATTTGCCGTCATCGGAGCCGGAATATGGCTTGGACCGATTTACGCGCTGGCGGGGACCATCGTCGTTTTATTTGTTCTCGGAACCTTAATGATGTTTTTGCAAACGAGCCAGGCCGCGGTTTTTCCGCCTGAAGAAGGCCTGCGAATGCTCGTCGTCTGGGGAATGGCCCTTTTGCTGTTTTCCTTTATATCAGGAAGAATTCACGATGTTGCGACTGAGCTTCAGCATTCGGTCAAGCGTCTGCAGTCTGAAATCAAAAGCTTCGTAGCGATTGACAGAGTGACAGGCTTTGATAATCAGCAGAGAATGAAGCTGGAGCTGTCAGAAGAAATGAAGCGCGCGGAGCGGTACGGCAATTCGTTTGTTTTTTTGCTGCTTCAAATGCATTATTTCAAGGAATTTAAATCGCTGTACGGAGAAAAAGAAACCGATCGTCTCTTTCAATTTGTCAGCAGCCAAATCAGATCTTGTGTACGGGAAACGGACAAGAAATTCCGCCCCTCTGAAGAACGATTCGGCATCGTGCTGACACACACGCCGGCTGAACATATGCCTGCTGTCCTGGCAAAGTTGAAAAAACAGCTGGACACGTACCAGCTGCAAAATGGCAAGTATGTCACCTTAACCTTCCATGTGTGCTACTTGACATATCGAAAAGATTTGAAGACGGCTGAGCAATTTTTAGAAGAACTGGAGAATGAGATGATGATGAATGAACTATAAGCGAATATCCCTTGTATACGCAGCAGTGCTCATACTCTCAGCCGTTTTTTACAGACCGGATTCCGCCGCAGCGAAGCAGGAGAATGGCGGAATTCTCATCATCTATTCGACCTTGGATGGAAAAGAATCGTCCGATGTGAAAATGCTCGATCTGATCGCAGGCCATTTCTCGTCCCGTGTCACTGTCAAAAAAGATGCTGATGTTAAGCAAACGGATCTCACAGAGAAAAAGCATATCATCTATTACGGCCAAACAAAAAGAAAGCTGAACAAGCAGCTTGTGTCACAGATCAGCGCCTGCAAAACACCCGTGATTGCGATCGGCTATAACGCCGGGCAATTCAGCCAATTTTTCGGTCTTTCGCTGACAAGCAAAGACAGTGTATACCAAGTCCGCAGCACGAGCGAAAAAAGCGAAGCCTCATTGGAAAGCGGGCTCAAAGTTCTCGACGTATCAGGACTGAAGGGGAAGGCATTGTACACATACACATCTGCTGATGGGAAAGCTCACCCTTTTGTATGGAAAACCGACAAAGCAAACGTGTATATCGGCTTAACAAACCTGTTAAACAACAACCTGCTTGTGGCGAAACAGCTCAGAGAAGCATTTGGGGAGACGACAGGGAACACACTCTTATATTTGCGGCTGGAGGACATCAGTCCGATGTCAGATGAAAAATTGCTGCTGCAAGCGGGGTCCTATCTGCATGAAAGAAACATTCCTTTTATCCTGTCTGTTATTCCGGTTTACCTGAATCCTAAAACAGGCGATAAAGTCTATCTGTCTGATAAACCGAAGTTGGTCAAAACGTTGCGAAAACTGCAAGACATGGGAGGCAGCGTGGTTGTTCACGGATATACGCATGCCTACCGCTACAGTGAAACCGGGGAGGGCTTCGAATTTTGGGATGCCGAGGCTGACCAGCCGATCACATCGCAAAACGCGGAGGATGCCCCATCCCTTTTAAAAAAAGAACAGGACTTTCCGAATGAAGCGGCTTATAACAATTATTTGAAGCCGTTCAGAAAAAACGAAGAAACGTATACGCGGCAAAAGCTGACTCGCGCTATTGAGGATTTAACCGCTGAAGGGCTGTATCCGTTAGCATTTGAAGCGCCGCACTATACGATGTCAGAGCACGGTTATCAAATCACCTCACAGTACTTTTCAAGCATTATCGGCCAAGTCCAGCTTAGTGATGAAACGTGGAAAACTTCCGGTACGGGGCCGTTTGTGACGAAGCCCGCCATGCTGCATGGGATGACGCTGTATCCTGAAACACTCGGCTATGTCGATGCATCAGATCCGAATCCGCTCGGCGATGTCGAGGACAATATCTCACAAATGATCGATTTTGAAGGCGGAGTAGCCGGAGCATTTTACCATCCTTATCTTGGGATGGAATATCTGCCTGAGCTTATTGATCAAATGGAACGCATTCCGAACAGCGAATGGCTTGATTTAAAGAAAACAAAGCAAACGGTTAAAACAGACAAAGTGGTCATTCACACGAATGGAGATGGAACCATTCAAGTAAAAAGCAAGGTGAATGCCGTTGAGGAGTTTTTCGACCATCATCAGCAAAGCCCCCTGGAAAAGGCGCTTTGGATTCTCTCAAGCGTTGTGCTCTTGTTTGTCGCCATGTTTTTGAGCTACACCCTTTACTTGAGAGCCACATTAAAAAAACGAATTTTTAAGGAGAGAAAAAGCCGTGGGTAATGTTCTGTTCTTTATCTCGTTAAGCTTAATATGGGCCATGCTGGTGTACCACATGTTTCTGATGCAGGGCGGGTTCCGCCACTACATGACCTACGAACTGAACATTCCAAAGTGGAAAGAGAACCTGAAAGACCTTCCGAAGGTCAGCGTTCTGATTCCGGCGCACAATGAAGAAGTTGTGATTCGGCAGACGCTGAAAGCGATGGTCAACCTCTATTACCCGAAGGACCGACTGGAGATCATCGTCATCAATGACAATTCCTCCGACCGGACAGGCGACATCGTCAATGAGTTTTCCAGACGATACGGTTTCATTAAAATGGTGGTCACCAAACCGCCCTATGCGGGAAAAGGAAAATCCTCGGCCCTCAATTCCGGTTTTGCCGAATCGAACGGGGATGTTATTTGTGTATATGACGCCGACAACACACCGGAAAAAATGGCTGTTTATTACCTTGTTCTCGGTTTGATGAATGACCGTAAGGCCGGCGCCGTGGTGGGGAAATTCCGCGTCATTAATGCGGCGAAAACATTGCTGACAAAGTTTATTAACATTGAAACGATCTGTTTTCAATGGATGGCGCAGGGCGGAAGATGGAAATGGTTCAAAATCGCCACGATCCCCGGCACCAACTTTGCCATCCGCCGGAGCATTATCGAACGGCTCGGCGGATGGGACGACAAAGCGTTGGCCGAAGATACCGAGCTGACGATCCGCGTATATAACCTCGGCTACCATATCCGTTTCTTTCCGGCTGCCGTTACATGGGAGCAGGAACCGGAAACGTGGAAGGTGTGGTGGCGCCAGCGGACACGATGGGCGCGCGGCAATCAGTATGTCGTCCTGAAGTTTTTAGCGCAGTTTTTCAAGCTGAAACGCAAGCGGATTGTTTTTGATTTGTTTTATTTCTTCTTTACGTATTTTTTATTTTTCTTTGGCGTGATCATGTCAAACACGATTTTTGTGATTAATTTATTTTATGATTTGCACTTGTCGGTCGGTTTTTTGTCAATGCTCTTGTGGATTTTGGCTTTCTTCCTCTTCATGACAGAGGTCATGATTACGCTGAGCATTGAAAAAACAGAAATGAACAGGCAAAACTTTTTCATCGTCTTTCTGATGTACTTTACATACTCACAGGCGTGGATTGTGCTCGTGATTTATTCATTATTCGTAGAAATCAAGCATCGTCTGTTCAAGCAAGAAGTGAAGTGGTACAAAACAGAACGATATAATCAAAAGAAAAGCGGGTGACTTTTTTGAAACATGCAATCATATGTCTCGCAGGCGTCCTGCTGGCGGCGATGACAGGACAAGCAGCCTTAGCCAAGGACATCGAAGTGGACGGCTCTATTTTGAAGGAAAACAGCGGCGAACAAGCCAAGGAGCAAATGCTCACGAACGATCTCATCACAATGTACGGTGCAAAGGATTCGACAGAGCTGACATATCAAATCCCGGCGGGTGCATCCTCCTCCCATCAGCAGCTTTGGCTTGAATACGAAGCATCAGACCTTTTAATTGCCCCCTCCTCTCTGACGGCAGAGGTCGATGGCGAACCGGTCCAATCGGTCAAGCTTGACGGAAATGCCGAACGGAAAAAATTGAAGCTTTCGCTGAGCAAAAGCCAGTCATCCCAAGGCTTTCACAGCTTATCACTGAAGTTTTACGGAGTGGTGAAAGAAGGCGTCTGCGTCAGACAGGACTCATCTGGCAACTGGATCAAAATTTATCCGGACAGCCGTCTGACATTGGGAGGCAAAAGCCTAGCAAAAGGTGCAACACTTGAACATTATCCGTATCCCTTTGCCCAATCGGGAAACACCGCGGAAGAAACCGCAATCGTCATTCCGGATGATCCAAGTTCTGCCGAAATAGAAGCAGCGGTCAAAACGGAAAGCTATCTTAAAACGGTTGACAACAGTGTCAGCATTTCATACCTGAACGAATCGGACGTGACGCGCATCGACAGGCCGACGATTTTGATCGGTGTTCAACACCATTGGCGCGGCAAGGTGAAAAAGCTTTTGAAACAAGACCGGTTGGAAGCGCAAGGTGAAAAGCTTTTGCTCGCGGAGCGGGTGCTCAAAGCAAAGGACAGACAGCAGCCTGTACTGTTTGTCACCGCCAAATCGGATGATGTCCTGTCTGAAAAAATCAACGTGATTACCGATAAAACGTACACCGGCCAGCTGAGCGGAGAAACTCTGGCCATCAGCAAACTTCAACAGCATAAAAATCGGGATCGCAATAAGCTGACGCTTGAGGATTTCGGGGCGGGGGATTTAACGATCGGCTCTGACCAAACCTCTTCGGAGCATTATTATTATCCCACTCCGGCGATTTTAGACAAGAATCAATCTGCCAAGCTGTCTCTTGCATTGAAAACATCAAAAACGATTCAAAAATCGGCGGACAATAGCGATTTGTCTGCTAAAAAGGCAGAGCTGAAGGTCATGATCAATGGCCAGCCTCATTCCATCGGACTTGATGATTTAGGAAAAGAAGACAAAAACGGCTTTTATCATGTTACATTAAAAGTCGATCCGAAGCTTTTGCAAAAAAACCGTTACATCGATATTCAATTTGCCGCTTCAGGCTTGAAAGAAAACAATCCTTGCTACACGACAGACGAAGACAAATGGGTTTTTATTGATAAAAGCAGCACCATGTCTTACCCTGCCAGCAGCTCGGCAGCGGCTGCCGATTTTCAAGATTGGCCGCTTCCCTACGCGGGAGATCAGGACAAACCAACTCTGATTGTCCTCCCTGACGACGTAAATCAAGCGAAGCTTCATGAACTTTCACTTGTGACGGATTCCTTCGGAAGTGAAGCCCTGCAGTCATTCACAGTAAGAAAATCCTCTGAAGTCAAAGCGAAGGACGCGAAAGGCAAAAACTTAATATTCATCGGCGGCGTGGATCAGTTTTCTCTTCTGAAGGAGAAAGCATCTGAACTGGCTGTGGAGACGAAAAACGGGTCGCTCGATGTGTCATCATTTCAAATGCTAAATGAAACAACAAAACGAGTCGCGTTTACCCAAACATCGCTGTGGGATTCAAATTACTCGATGGCTGTATTTGCACCGTTTAATGGGAAAAGCACCGCGGTCACAAAAGAATTGATCAGCTTTCTGGACAGCAATGATCACACTGCGACCGTCATCAATGAAACGGACAGCCAGCAGCTGTTCACAAATCACCAGCAGCTCACAGCAAAAACAAGCGGAACACAGACGGAGGATACGAAGAAAAGCAGTCAGCAAAATCTGCTGTACATCGGGATTCTAGTGTTGATCTTGGTGATAGCTGTCATTCTGATTTTGATAACGGTAAGGCGCAGAAAGAGAAAGACGGCTACCGGAAGCGTTGAAGAATAAGACAGGGTCTACTACCCCTGTCTCTTCTTTTTTTTAGCGGATCAATCACATCACTTTTTGTTCATACATCTCCTTCACAACCCTAGCCAAAACATCAATTCCCCTTTTTATATCTTCATCCGCTGCCGTTAAGCTGATTCGAATGCATTGGTTCGCATGAGGCATGTGCCCTATTTCATGATGAAAGAAAGATGAGCCCGGGACGATGATGACACCGTTCGCTTTCAATTGCTCATACAGTTCTGCATCGGCTGCGGGGAAGTCTTCAAGCCACAGCCATCCGAAAAGCGAGCCTTCTCCTTTATGCAGATACCATTTGATATCTTTTGGCATTGTACAATGCAGCGTTTCCTTGAGCAGCGTAAATTTGTTCTGATAATAAGCCCTCACTTCATTTTGCGAAACGGCGGCGAGGCGCCCGTCATCCAATACAGAAGCCGCCATATATTGTCCCAGCCTTGAAGAATGAATCGCCGTATTTGACTGAAAAGCCTCCATTGCCTGAATATATCGGGCAGGCCCGATGGCGATTCCGATTCTTTCTCCAGGCAGGCCGGCTTTTGAGAGGCTCATGCAATGAATGATTTGATCATTGAAAACCGGTTCCATGTCTATAAAATTAATCGCCGGAAAAGGCGGGGCATATGCAGAATCAATGAGCAGCGGAACATTGGCTTCACGGCAGGCGTCTGCAATGAAGACAACATGTTCTGCAGATAATATATTTCCGCAAGGATTGTTCGGGCGTGAGAGTATAACAGCCCCGATGTGCGGGTCGGTCCGCATTCTTTCTAAAAACCCCTCTCGATTCAGCTCATAGCGGAACGTGTGATCATCTAATATCGAAATGATTGGGGGAATTCCTTCAATGATGTCCCGCTCCAGCGCCACACCGCTGTATCCCGAATAGTCGGGAAGCATCGGAATTAAGGCCTTTTTCATCATGGAGTCGCTTCCCACCCCGCAAAACGAATTGACGGCCAGGAAAAACAGCTGCTGGCTTCCCGCCGTGATCAGCACATTTTCCTTTTGTATATCAAACTGATACCGCTCCGAAAAGAAACGGACAACACTTTGAATCAGTTCGTCCGTTCCATAGCTTGACCCGTATTGGCTGATGATCGAAGGAAAATGCTCGTCCTCGAGCAAGCCGGCTAAAGCAGACTTCCACATCGAGGAGACTCCCGGCAGAATCATCGGATTGCCCGCGCTTAAATTGATATATTGCCGCTCTCCGCCGGCCAGAACTTCCTGAATATCGCCCATCACCGCTCTGACCCCTGTCTTTTCATTCATTTTCCGGCCAATGTTGCTTAGCCTCAGATTCAATGTTTCAACCCCTCATCTTGTTTAAATCGCAAATAAGGTGTTTCGATTGCATTGTTTGTTTCATGAATAAAATATTGAACAGGAACACTAAAACGTTCTCCTTCACCGCCCGGCGGCAAATACCGCCTCACATAGCTTTCAGCCGCTTTCTTATAAGCCAAATCATCTTCTGTCTCTTCCAGCTCTTCTATTTCGGCAACAAGCTTCTTCAAATCGTTCATACACAAACGAAGATCAAGTGACACAGGCTTCTCTTTTCCTCTTTGAATGGAACGGCCGTTTTCAATGATCCAGCTGAACAGAAAAAAACCCGTCCCTGAATCAAAGTTTTGTGTGGCATTATGCTGGCTCGGATACCGCAGGAGCCGCTCGAACAAGACAAATTCGATAATTTCTTCCCAATAGTCATATTGCCGTTCTGAGAGAGCCAAAATAGACTGGCAATCCACTTTAATTTCCTCTAATATTCCCGCAAAAAAATTCATTTTCGCTTGAATGTGTTGATGAAACGGCTTTTTCCCGCAGTGGTGATAATAGTCATGCAGATAACCCCAAAGGACCCTCGCCTCATATGTTCGGTCTGGGTGCAGATTCGCAGATTTGAAAGGAACATTTTCAAAAATGGCCTGTGCTCTCTTCAGCGTGTCCCCATGATAAATTTGATAAAACTTATTAAAGTAAAAGATGGCAAACGTCTGCGTTGTGATTTTCTCTTTCGTCTTGACATTTTCCGGGAAGAAGACGATGCATTTTTCTTCTGTAAAGCCTTTTGTTCCGGCGAGAAGTTTTAAAGATTGACAGCCGTTTTCCGGATGCGGCATCTCTTCTTCAATCGGCCTCATCATGGCCGGCTCTTCTCGAATAGCTAAAAAGGCTTCAAAAAAACAGCCTTTTGCATGCGGACCGTTAGGCGTAACGATGGGAGCCGCAAAGAAGGTGGTGTCTTTGTCATTCGGCGGACGGTAAGCCGTTAATAATCTGTCAAAAAACGGCGTTTTTTCCAGACCGCGGCTGATCCAATCCAACACATCCTGTTCAAATGCTTGGGCGGCCGCTTTTAAATGAACCGCCTCATATATGATTCCCGCGTCTTTGATCAATTGCAAAAGCAGTTGTTCCGCTCTCCTTTGATGCTCCACAATCTGTCCTTCTTCATTTTGGTATGTTTGCAGTTCATGAATCTGCGGCACAATTTGTTCATTCACCATGTTTACAATGTCGCGCGTCAATGTCGGCATCGGCTTCCTCCTCATATTTTTTTAAGCCCGTGAATGGTGAAACACATCGGCACTTCTCCGAAATCTTTTATGATTTGCAAGTTATTTTCATCAGCTGCTTTAATCGTTGTAATACAGCCGTCAGCCGCATTGGAAGCGCAGACCAGCGCCGCTTGGGCATTGCTGGTGACCAATTGGACATGGTCGCTGAATAGCTTCGCAAGGTGAGCCGGTGCAGGATGTGAAGCGACTGTTTTAATCTCCGTTTCACTCGTGTTTGGTTTTGCGGCAAAAACCATGCTGTATGTCGGCATGACAAAACTGTCAATGATTTTTAAATCCAATAAATTCTCAAATACAATATTATGCAAAAACGGATAAACAGCACAGCCTAAAAGGACCGAATTTTCAGTTATTTTAACATGAAGCAATGCTTCTTCAAGGGTTTCATAAAGCCTGACTTCTCCACGCAATCCTTGGTTTTTCAGCCAAAGCCGGCCGGCTTTTTCACAATTCGTACCCTTTGGGCCTAATGTATGGACAATCATTACTGCTTGCTCTTCCTGCACTTTAGTCGGGATCATTTTAACCTCCTATTGTACCCGTCAAATTATTTTGATATATGATGGTAAGCTCATCATTCAGCCTCTGATAAAAAGCCTCGCATTCTTCATATGAATCATGGCTTGTTAAAATAAACCCCGGATACCCGGAAAAATGCGGATACGGCAGAATCTCGGCGCCGGTGTTAAAAAATTGAAACACCCGTTTGACATCCGGTCTTTTTTTCACCGTTTCAAGCCCGTCTATTTTTTCAAATGTACCCGCCCCTTGAACGGGAATGATGTAATTGCCTGCCGTCTTCTTAGGGTGGATCTGCCCTGTGAATTGATGCTCCTCCAGCGGTTTAAAGGCATTTTGTATGACTAATTGCATGAAGTTGATTCCTGTACTTTCTTTAACAATGTAATGGGAGACACCAGAGCCGCCGATTCTTGCGCCTACTTCAATGACATAAGGCTTTCCGTCCTTGTCCAGCCTTAATTCTGTATGGGCCGGCCCTTGGTGAATGCCCAATGCTGAAACGGCTCCTTCCACCTCCCTGATGATCGACAGACGGCACTCTTCATCCAACCTGGCCGGAGCAATATAGACGCCTTCTTCAAAGAACGGTCCCTTGCTGTCCCCTTTATAGCCGATCGACAAAACATGCACCTTTCCTTGAATCGATAATGTTTCAATCGCAAACTCAGGCCCGTCAATAAATTGCTCTGCCACAATGCCGCTTTTCCCCTGCACAAACTGACTGAGCTCCCCTCGGTTAACAGCCTCCACCTTTTGAATGGCTGCCTTCAGCTGTTCCCGGTCATCGACCCGAACGACGCCCTGGCTTGAAAAACCGTTGATCGGTTTTACGATTAAAGGATATGTCAATCTTTCGTCTTTCAAGTCATCGATCGTATGTACTTCGTAGAAGAGAGGTGTATTCAGCCCGTTTTGCTGAAGGATGCTGCGGGTTTGATTTTTATTCCGGCAATTTTCAATCGCTTGTAAAGGGAGCCCTGGGAGAAGAAGGACTGCCGCCGCTTTTGCCGTAAAAGGCAAGGCAGGCTCAAACAACGTCATGATGCCGTCAAACGGAGATTCGACAAATGTTTGCTGAACAATCTCCATTGCCGATTGCTCGTCTTCAAACAGCGGAATCGCCACACTCCGGTCAACGGCCGGGAGATTTCCCGGACAATCTTCTGCTGCATTGTAAAAGAACGTAATCTTCACGCCTAAACTTTCCGCTTCTTCAAAAATAAATGGCAAATGCTTATTTTGACAAATGATGGCCAAGTGTTTGTTTAGCTTCGTCAATTTTCGCTATCCTCTCTTCTTTTTTTAAGTTAATGAACATCACACCGAATATGACAAGCAATGTTCCTAAATAAATATTGGCATTCAATTTTTCATCTAAAAATAAAAATCCGATATAGAGAGCGATGACTGGGGAAATAAACAGGTGGGAAGTCGCTTTTGAAATATGCCACTTTTTCAGCAAATAAATATTGATCCAAAATCCCAATATCGATCCGACAACCGCTAAATACAACAAGGCAAACAGGCTGACACCGGAAAACGTCCTTGTGCCGCTTTCCAGCATTAAACTGCTGAGGAGCAAAATGATTCCGCCGCTTAACATCGACAGAGAGTTAAAGCTCAAGATCGGCAGCGACTGGATTTTCTGCTGTACTTTAATTTGTATAAAAGCGGAGCCAAACATCGCGCACAAAATGACGATCATCGCAATGATTTCAATGAAATCGACCTTAATCAGCAGCTGATTGCCAAAAACAACCGTGATGCCAAGTAAAGCGAGGCATATCCCCCACTTTTGCAATTTGGTTGCAGGCGTTCCTTTGACTAAACGATTGATGATCAGGGCAAAAACAGAGATGCTGGCCGCCAAAATGGAAACCAATCCGCTCGGCAAATAAACAGAAGCCCAGTAAACCGAACCGAAAGGGATGGAAAAATACATGATGCCGTTGAAAAAAGAGAGTACGAGCAATTCTTTTGAAAACACAAATTGTCTGCGCATGAAAAGAAATGCGGCAATGATGACGCTTGCGATCATAAATCTCATGCCGGCGGACCAAAACGGAAGGCTGTCGCTCAGGCCGACCTTTTGAAAAGCCCAGGTCGTTCCGCCGATTAAACATAAAACACTAAATAAAATATGAACCCGAAACTTCAAAACGTTTGCTAGCATAGTCACTTCACCTTATTTTGTTATCGTCTTGCTGTACGTATTTTTCAGAAAATACATTCTTTTCTGATCAGAATGGAGTACGAGGGAAATTATAACTATTATATCAATTATAGTCAATATAAATGTGGAACTTTTAGTATTCCTTTACAATAAAAAAACACTCACTATGGCAAGTGAGTGCCGGGAAGTTTCATATTAAAATCAGACTTTGATTTCTTGGGTGTATGCGGCTTTTCCGGAAGAGCCAAACTCTCTCATTTTCAGCTTTACCGTTTCCTTGACGGCGCTGATCCCCGGCGTCATATAGGCGCGCGGTTCATATAGGTCCAGATTGTCTTTGAACATGCTGCGGGTTTTATCGGTCCAGGCCACCATACATTCAGTATTAATGTTAATTTTTGCATGGCCGAGCCGGATGGCCTTTGCAATTTGGTCAGTCGGGATTCCCGAAGCCCCATGAAGAACAAGCGGGATGTCTGTCACCCGTGAAATTTCTTCCATTTCTTTAAATCCTAAATTAGGCTCTCCTTGATATTTACCATGGACAGAGCCGAGAGCGGCAGCCAACGCGTCAATATCGGCTTCTTTGACCAGGCGTTCACATTCATGGATGTCGGCGTACTTTACTCCCCCGATGAGCCCGTCTTCCATTCCGCCTACAGTACCCACCTCTGCTTCAACTGAAACGTTGTATGGCCGGGCATAGGCTGCGACCTCTTTTGTCATCGCGATATTTTCATCGATCGGAGAATGTGAACCGTCAATCATCACTGAACTAAAGCCTGCGTCGATTGCTTTTTTGCAGCGCTCCGGACTGTTTCCGTGATCAAGGTGCAATACGACAGGAACGGTAATCGACATTTCTTCAACCAATGCTGCAACCATACCGGCAACTGTCTTAAACCCGCCCAAATAATCGATGAGCCGGTCTGAGGCAGCCGCAATAACAGGTGACCGCTCTTCTTCCGCCGCTTGTAAAATCGCCTTTGTCCATTGAAGGCCGTTTATATTGAACTGGCCGATTGCATAATGCTGTTTCTTTGCTTCTCGAAGAAGATTCTTCATGGATACGAAAGCCACGTTCACCCCTCCTATCTCGTGTTACATCTCGAAGTATTTCGACACAACGTCAACCGTTGTTTCCTTGGCCTTTTGAATCGTTTCTTCCGCACTCAGCTTATAATATTCAGGCCTGAACAATTCAACCGATACAACGTCTGAAAAACCGATTTCCTTTAAAACGGATAGATGTCCATCCAAGTCAATCGCCCCCTGTCCAGGCCATACACGGTCTTCATCCCTTAAAAAGCCGATCGGAAAATCTTCTGTATCATCGATGTGATAAATAAAAATTTTCTTTCCGTCCGCCTGCTTCAAGTCTTCAAGATTTGAGCCCATGGCATGGAAGTGGAAGCTGTCAAACACAAGCCCGACATTATCGCGGTTGACCGTGTTTACGATATCGTAAGCCTGTGAGAAAGTATTGACAGTACATTCCGGATGCCCGACAAACTCAAGGGCAATCTTCACGCCGTACGGCTCGGCGATATCGGACAGCTCAGTCAAGACGCTGACAGCGCTTTTTTTGATGTCTTCTTTGAGGATTTTCTGTTCTGTGACAAGCGGAACGGCGACCACATATTTCACACCGAGCGCCTTGCAGGTTTTCATCATATCTTTGAATTCGGCGATGATCTCCCGGTGTCCCTGCTCATCGCGGTTATTGAAGAAAACTAAAGCATTTAATGCAAGCGGTTTAATATGATGCATTTGAAAATACTCCGCCAATTCTGATAGAGAATGGTCTTTTAAATACTCAGGCAGCTTATCCATCGTCCGGATTTCGATATAATCGTATCCATGCTTCTCACAGTATTCGAGGTCCTTTGCAAGGTTTGAATTTTCCAACGTCGTTGCTTCATTAAAGCATAACTTCATATTAGATTCTCCTTATCTCATATCCTTGTGAAGAGAGAGTTCAGCATGGCGCCGAACTCAGCGGCTTATCCTAATAGTTCCTGTTTCAATTTTTCAAGCATGAATCTGCTTGATTCATCAGCTCTTTTGTCGACCCAAGCAAAAACGGCATTAGTCGCAATTCCGTCGAACTTCATCTCTCTCAGCTTTCTGAAAATCGTATTAAAATCGACCTCGCCTTGACCAATGTCCAAATGCTGGTGAACTGTTACTTTTGCGTCAGGCGGATTGACGATGTAGCGAAGGCCATGAGCCGCTTTATGATTATAAGTATCTGCAAATAAAACATGTGTGAGGCGGTCGCCGGCTTCGACAAACATTGTCTCGATGTCGCCTTTGCCGTCATCATAGAAGAATGTATGCGCAGTCGAGTAGACAAGATTAATCCAATCCTTGTCAAGCGCGCGGATCATATCCATCGCACCTTTGTGTGTTTCGATAAAATCGTATGGATGGGCTTGAAGATTGAGTTTAATGCCTTCTTTTTCAAAGACTGGCAGAAGCTCATCCATGGATTTGATAAATTTTTCTTCGCTTGTTAAAGGATCGTATTTTGAACCGCTGAATTCGCTGTTCATCAAATCGACTTCAAGCTCAACCGCAATTTCGATTGCCCTTTTCCAATTGCGCACCGCTGCCTGACGGCGATCTTCATCAGGACCTGCCCAGTGGTAAAGCGGAAGGAGCGATGAAAGCTTAACACCGGTATCTCTTAAAAGCCGCTTTAATTGTTTGATTTTAGCTGAATCGACTTTCGGATATTTATAGAATGGACAAAAATCTTCGCGCGGCGATAGTTCGATATATTCGTAGCCAAGCTCCGCCGTTTTATAGACCGTTTCCTCCAAAGTTAAATCATCACGATACATCGATGGATCCAATGCTAATTTCATACTTTTCACTCCTCGGGAAATTTTTATTTTTTAACAGTTGTAAACGTTTGATAGAATTCCGGTTTCTCTTGAAGCGTCACAGGTTCTTTCTGTCCGGATTCCTGAGCTTTTACACAGGCGTCCGTCGTCACGGCGGCGATATAGCCGTCCCATGCAGTCGGCCCGCTGACCTCGCCTTTCTGTTGGATCGAGTCAATGAAATCTTGGATTTCCACATCGTAAGCGTCTACAAAACGGCGCTGCCAATCCATAAGGATATCTGTCGAGAATTTGCCGTCTTTTCTGAGAAAGATGCTTGATGGTTCAGGAAGTTTCACGATTCCGTCTTCGCCGACGACTTCACACTGGATATCGTAGCCGTATTTGCAGTTGACATAGATTTCCGCATTGATCACGACTCCGCCTTTTGTTTCGATGATAACGATTTGCGGATCACGCAAATGAGGAAGCGCGTTTTTCGATTTTTTCGGATAGATGACTTGAACGGACTCGTAGTCATCATTGATCAGCCAGTGAAGGGCGTCTATTTCATGGACAAGCGTATCGACAACAGCCATATCTGTTGTGTAGTTGTCGCCTACAACCGGGTTGCGGTGCGCACAGTGGATCATGAGGGGCTCGCCGATGACACGGTTGTCGATCGCTTCTTTCAGCTGTACGTAACCGCTGTCATAACGGCGCATAAAGCCGACTTGAACGAGACGTTTGCCCGCTTTGATTTCTTCATTGACGATCCGCATGCATCCATCCGCAGTCGTCGCCAGAGGCTTTTCACAAAATACAAATTTGTTTGCTTTAATCGCTTTCAAAACGCTTGATTCATGTGCCGGTCCCCAGCTTGTTACTAAGACTGCGTCTACATTTTCGGCTGCGATTAAACTGTCGTCATCCGGATAGACCTTGGCGTTCAGGCTGTAGTCCGTTACAACTTGCTGAGCTGCCTCCTGGTTTACATCGGTGACCGCGACAATTTCTCCGCCGGCTAATTTATTCGTGATGCGGTTGATGTGTTCTTTTCCGATTGCTCCTGTACCTATAACCCCAATGCGTAGTTTCATTGATAGCCACTCCTTCAAAAGTAGTTACATAATTTTTCTTGTCTGTACTCGCTTAGCTTGAGCTGGAGGAGTTCCATACAGCTCTTCCTGAATTTGTTCAAGCGACTTGCCGGATGTATTCGGTGCAAAAACAAGCCCGATGATCATGCTGGCTGTTACACAGCCAAGGAGAATGGCCGCCATAAACGCAATTCCAAAATTCGAGATAATCATTGGAACGAAAAGGCTCCAAGCCCCGATTGAGATACGAACGAGGAAGAACATCAACCCTTGTGCAGATGCGCGATATTTCGTCGGGAAAATTTCACTCGCCCATAATTGATAATTGGCCTGTTGCCCGGCCCCATTGTTTATGCCGATCATCACGATAAAGAGGATGAGAATCGGCATGCCCTCTGCCGGAAGCAGAAACAATGACCAGCCGATCACCGCCGCAAATGCGGAGATCCCAAACACTGTCTTCCTGTATTTGTCTGCAAATGGCATGAAGATAAAAGCGACGCCAAGCCCGGTGAAAATAAACAGCCCCATCTGCAAAATGTTTGCCATGGTCGCTGACACATCGCCGACCTGCTGATAAATGTAAGGCATAAAAAACCCCATGACACCTGCAGCCAGATTCCAAACCAAGTACACGCCCATTAAGAATAAAATGCTTTTCAAATACTTAGGCTGAAGCAAATCGAGATAAGACGTCTTCGGCTTCCTGACGGCTTGAGCCGATTCGGATTGATCCTGCCAGGCATCGGATTCCGGCAGCCTTTTGCGCAGAACATAGGTGATCAATGCGATAACGAGCAAATGCCCAAACACGATTTTATTGCCCAATAAGCCTAAATCACCAAGCAGGACCGACAGCAGCAGGACCACAACCGCTCCCGCAGCCCATGCGACTTGCGCAACGCCGCAATGACGAGCCCGGTTTTTCTTAGGTGCGTTCTCTGCGATAATCGTCCAGGAAGCCGTAATATCAGCTCCTACCGATAAACCGATGATAATGTAACCGCTTAACAAAATGGGGAAACTGGCGCCGAACAATACTAAACAAATCCCCAGTGCATAAACCAGCATACTGTTCGTATAGACAGCTTTCCGGCCAATTTTGTCAGCCAAAAAGCCTCCGAGCAGCGCTCCGATTGCTGCTGAGATGGCGTTGGCGCTAAATGCGCCGAGCAGACCGATCTGTGTATCTGAAAGCTTCAGGTAGCTGACCCATAATGATAAACCTGCCGATCCCGCTACAATGGAGCCTGCGTCAATGTAATTTGCCAGAGCTGCCGCGACGGTTCGTTTATTGAATGGTGAGACTGCTGCATTTCCATTGCTCAATTTAGAGCCCCCTTAATTGGTTGCTGCGGCATTCAACAAGTGACGATCAATGTATTTTCTAGCGATCAATGCGTATTCAAGCGGATTGGCAACATCGGGATCCTGCTCGGCTTCCACAACAATCCAGCCGGAATAGCCGTGCTTTAAAAGCTTTTGATACACTTTTCTAAAATCGATGCAGCCATCGCCTGGAACTGTGAACATCCCTTGCAAAAACGCCTGTTGAAACGATTTTCCTTCCTGCTTGCATTTCTTCATGATATTGAGGCGCGCATCTTTAAAATGAACGTGTTGAATACGGTCGATATGCTTTTCAAGAATGTTCATATAATTTCCGTCGGAAATGTAGGCATGCCCTGTGTCATAAAGAAGGTGCACGAGCGCCGGGTCAGTTCCCGCCATGAGCCGGTCCACTTCCTCCTCCGTCTGCACACCTGTGCCGAGGTGATGATGATAGACAAGCTTCAGTTCATGCTCGCCTGCGATTTTTCCAAGATGGTTCAATCCATCGCATAGCATCTGCCATTCCTGATCAGTGAAATAAGGCTTTTCTTTAAATACATTCTTATCCAGAGATTGTACACTGTAGGTTTGTTCGGATACGACCGCAACATCTGCATGGAGTTCTTTCAAGCACTCGCAATGGGCCGTAAATTCCTTGGCCGCCTCTTCTATGCCGTCCCGAATAATATAGCTGCTGAACCACTTGCCTGCAATTTTGAGATTTCTCAGCTCAAGCTCTTTATTGAGAATGGCCGGTTCCGGAAAAAAGCCGCCCACTTCCGTGCCTTGAAAGCCTGCAACGACAATGTCGCTCAGCAAATGCTGAAGCGTATTGCCCGCGCCGATTTCCGGAATATCATCGTTCCGCCATCCTATGGGGGCGATGCCCCATAGAATTTCTGTCTTGCCCATCCTGGTGCCTCCTTTAATACTGCTTTGCAGATTCCAGCATTTTTTCTTTGGTTTCATACGCTTTTTGAACGCTTTCCTGTTCGGAAACCTCTGCAACACCTACATGCCACCAGCTGTCATAGCCGTCAGTCATTGTCTTTGGCAGCACCTTCATTTCAATCAATGTTGAGACCTCTTGTTTCTTCGCATCTTCAAGCGCGGCTTTTAATTCTTCAACCGTGTTGGCTTTATAGGTTTTGGCTCCATATCCTTCCGCCACCTTTGCGTAGTCGACATTCAGGATATGATTGTCCTCTGTTCTGAATTCGCAATAGTAGCTGCCGCTTCCGTGGTCCATTTGCAGGTTGTTGATGCAGCCGAAGCCAGAGTTGTCAAAGAGCAGGACATTGATCTTTTTGTTATACTGAATGGCTGTTATCAGCTCGGAGTGGAGCATCAGGAAGCTTCCGTCTCCCACCAGCGAATAAACTTCTTTATCGGGATGAGCCAATTTCAGGCCGAGCGTTCCCGATACTTCATATCCCATGCAGGAATAACCGTATTCCAGATGGTACGTATTCGGCATGTTTGAATGCCACAGCCGCTGCAGATCCCCCGGCAAAGAGCCTGCTGAACAAATGACAACACTGTCCGGATCAACTGTTTCATTAATGGCGAGCAATGCCGTTGTTTGCGGCAGTTCGGTTTGCAGGGCATCTGCATATTCGTTCAGCACTTCTTGAGAAAAGTGATGTTTAATTTCAGGCGTGAAGTTTTCGCGCTTAAATGTTACCTTGCTCAGGCGGTCCCGCTCAGCAAGCCATTCGTCTTTCAACTCCTTGATAGTCGAACCGAACTCGCTCTTATACCCTTCCAATAAGCCGTGCAGCTTGCCGAGCGTTACTTTCGCATCGGCGACAACCTGGAAAGCATCCAGTTTATACGCCTGCATTCTGCTGACATTGATGTTCAAAAATTTTGCATTGTCAAAATCAAAAGCCGTTTTGGAGGATGTTGCAAAATCGGTGTATCTCGTGCCGATTCCGATGATCAGGTCGGCCCCGCGGGCAGCTTTGTTCGCTGCAAGCGTTCCTGTGATACCCATTCCGCCCAAGTTATTGGCAAAATCGGCTTCCACCGTTGATTTCCCGGCCTGTGTTTCAACCAACGGAATGTTGTAAGCTTCAGACATCGCGATTAATTCATCGCGCGCTCCTGAATACTTCGCACCGCCGCCGACTAAAATGAGCGGTTTTTTGCTCGATTTGATCCGTTCTGCCGCACCTTCGATTTCACGTTCGCTCGGCTCTTTGCGGTCGATGTAGTGAACGCGCTTCACAAAAAAGCTTTCATCGAAATCAAAGGCTTCGCCTTCGACATCTTGAGAAATACAAATCGTTGCCGGACCTGCTTTTGCAGGATCGGTCATCACTTCAAACGCGCGAATCAGGCTGCTCATTAATTGTTCAGGACGTGTAATGCGGTCCCAATATCTTGATACCGGCTTTAAGGCATCGTTCGTCGTAATCGCCGCACTGTATTCTTGTTCCACCTGCTGAAGAACCGGGTCAGGCTGTCTTGTCGCAAACGTGTCCGCCGGAATCAAGAGGACGGGGATGTTGTTCGCAAGCGCCGTCCCTGCGGCAGCCACCAAATTCGCAGATCCCGGCCCGACGGATGTCGACACTGCATAAATCTTTCTTCTCAGCATCTGTTTGCTGTAAGCCATTGCCGCGTGCGCCATTCCTTGCTCATTTTTCCCTTGGAATACTTTCAAATGCCCGGCATCCTGTTCAAGCGCCTGGCCGATCCCAACCACGTTTCCGTGTCCGAAAATCGTGAAGATCCCTTCGACAAACGGTGTTTCTTCCCCATCAACATTGATGTACTGCTGATTTAAGAATTTAATTAACGCTTGCGCTGTTGTTAAGCGTATTTTCTTGCCCACAAACGATCCCACCTTTATTCGTTCTTTTCATTTATGACTGCGCCGCGATAAGCTCCTCAATTTCAGCGACAGTCGGCATGGCTTCAGATGAGCTATGCTTAGAGACAACAATGGATGCGGAGGCGCTTCCATATTTCAATGCCATTTCAATATCTTTGCCTGTGACAAGCCCATAGAGAAAGGCAGAAGCATATGAGTCACCTGCTCCAAATGTTTTCAAGACTTTTGTTTTGTATGCCTGCGCACGAAAGACTTCCCCGGATTTGCTGTAAGCGTATGAACCTTCAACACCGTGCTTGATGACGACGAGATCTGCGGAATGTGCAAACAAATGCTGAACCGATTCCTTGTTGATGCCGCCGCTTTGATTCTCCATCACATCAAACTCGTCGCGCGTTCCGATCACAATGTCCGATTGTTCGGCAACCAGTGAATAGTAAACAGCCGTTTCATCAGCTGATGCCCATGTATACGGACGATAGTCCAGTTCAAATACGACTTTGACCTGATGCTTTTTCGCCAGCTGTACGGCTTTTAGGACAGCTTCGCGGGATGGGCTTTTTGAAAGCGCCGTACCTGAGACTAAAAGCATTTTGGATTTTGCAATGTACTCTTCGTCAACTTCAGAAGGGGCCAGGTAAAGGTCTGCCACATCATCTCTGTACATTAAAATGCTGCATTCTTCAGGGCTTAAAATTTCCGTGAAGGCAAGGCCTGCTTTATGTCCGTCTTGATCAAGTGCCATCTGCGACGTGTCGACACCCGTATTGCTCATATAGGTTTCTATGAATCTGCCATGCTGGTCATCCGGAATTTTGCCGATGAAGCCGGCTTTCAAGCCTAATTTGGAGCTGCCGATCGCGATATTGGCCGGCGAGCCGCCGACATATTTTGAAAATGTCATCGTCTGTTCCATCGGGCGGTTGTATTCGACTGCGTTTAAATCAATGCATGCGCGGCCGATCGCCACAAGGTCAAATTCTTTCTCTTCATTAAACGTATACTTCATCTTAAAAAGCCACTCCTCGCCTAATTGTTAGCGTTCCAAGATCCACTCATGATCGGGGTCATTATGAAACTTCCATTTCCGCGTCGGACCCGCCATGACATTTAAATAATAGGATGTATATCCGTCAGGAACACCTACCGGATGGTAGCCGGCCGGCACAATGACAACGTTTCCATTTTCTACAGTCATCGTCTCGTCGATTGAACGGTCGTCTGTGTATACACGCTGAAACACGAAGCCTTGGACAGGGTTTAATTCATGGTAGTAGGTTTCTTCTAAAAAGGACTCTTCAGGCAAGTTGTCTTGATCATGTTTATGCGGCGGGTAGCTGGACCAGTTTCCGCTTTCGGTGTAGACTTCAACGACTAAAAGACTGTTCGCTGAAGAATCTGAATCTGGAAGAATGTTATGAACGGTTCGTTTATTGCTAAATTGCCCGCGGTTTTCTATGCCGTTGTCTTCAGATTTGATCAGCTTCGTCGGCAGCTGTTTTTCGGAAGGTGAATAGCAAAGGGCTACTCTTGCCTGGGTAACTGCGGTGATGTCAAAAGCACGGTCATTTGACACATAAACGCTATCGGTCGGCTTTTTTTCAAACACGCTTTCCCGTGTGCCGATATTCTCAAATGTCTGTTCATGATCAGAGACGGTAATCTTTCCTGTCACCGCAACGATGCAGCATTCTTGTTTGTTTAGCGCCTCTTTATAACGGGAACCTGGTGCAAGATCAATGACTTTAAATTCTACATAGTTCAGCTCGGAATTCGATTTCTTCACTTCATGTACAAGCTTCACGCCTTGTGAAAGCTCATTCGCCTGCGGCTTGCGCAACAAATGACTCATTGAAAAAGCCTCCTTTTTAAATCTTCTTTGAAACATAGTTCCGAACAGCGTGAGATTCACGCCGTTCGGCCGTTTTTGTTTTTAGTTGAAGTCAGGCGCCGGATATCTTGCGGTGACGACTTTTTTGCGTGTGTAGAAATCGACGCTGTCTTTTCCGTTGGCGTGCAATGTACCGAAGAATGAGGACTTCCAGCCTGAGAATGGAAAGAAGGCCATTGGAGCCGGTACACCCAGATTGATGCCGAGCATTCCCGCATCAATGTTCTCGCGGAAATAACGAATGGCATTAGAGTTGGACGTAAATAGGCATGCACCATTTGCAAATTCAGATTCGTTGGCAATCTCAACCGCTTCTTTTACATTTTTCACACGGATAACTGACAGAACCGGGGCAAAAATTTCGTCTTTCCAAATCGTCATATCGGTTGTAACGTTGTCGAATATTGTCGGACCGACGAAATAGCCTTCATCTGAAACGTTTTCGCGTCCGTCGCAAACAAGTCTCGCACCCTCTTCAATTCCCTTTTGTATGTAGCCGAGCGTACGCTTCTTGTTGTCTTCGCGAATGACAGGGCCTAAGAATACACCGTCATCAAGGCCGTTTCCGATTTTGACTTCCGCCGCTTTTTCCACTAATTTCTCCATGAATTGATCAGCAATTCCTTCTTCTACGGTCACAACCGCACAGGCCATGCAGCGTTCACCGGCAGATCCAAAAGCAGCGCCGATAATATTTGTTACGGTGTCTTCAAGATTGGCGTCATTCAGGACGATGGTGTGGTTTTTAGCACCTGTCAGCGATTGAACGCGTTTCAGATTTTCGCTGCCTTTTTTATAGACATACTCTCCGACCGGTTTAGATCCGACAAATGAAATCGCTTTAATTTCAGGGTGTTCGAGAATGCCGTTTACCACATCATGGGCGCCGTACACAACATTGAAGACCCCTTTTGGAAGTCCGGCTTTTTCAAACAGTTCAACCAGCTTTTCTGTCAAGAGCGGCGTCCGCTCAGAAGGCTTCAAAATAAATGTATTTCCTAACGCAATAGCCATTGGGAACATCCAGCACGGAACCATCATCGGGAAGTTGAACGGTGCAATTCCACCGACGACTCCGATTGGATAACGGTAATTCGCCGCTTCAACATCTGTCGCAATTGTGGCGAGTGAGTCTCCCATCATCAATGACGGCGCACCCGCTGCATACTCGACATTCTCGATGCCGCGTCCCACTTCGCCTAACGCTTCTTTTGTATTTTTTCCGTTTTCGATCGTAATGAGGTGGGCAAGCTCCTCTTTATGCTGAGTCAAAAGCTGCTGAAAGTGAAATAGAATTCTTGCCCGGCGCGGAACGGCTACTTTTGACCATGTTTTAAATGCTTCAGCCGCCGTTTGCGCTGCATATTCTATATCCTCGCGCGTCGAGATCGGCACTTGACACAGCACTTCTTTTGTCGCAGGATTGATAACATCTTCATATTGATCGGTTTTGCTTTCAACCCATTCTCCATTGATATAGTTTCTTAACTTTCTGATTTCTGCCATCCTTATAACCTCCTTAAATATTAAACATCCACTAGTACAGATGGGACAGGATTCAATCATTATGAATGAACTTCGGGAATAGCCCTTCATTGCATAACCGATTTTCACAAAAAGACGGAAATTAAACGCTTACAAAAACTTAATCAATACAGCTTCATCAAAAGAACCGCAACGTCATGAGAATTTTTCAGCCTCAAAGTTTCATCAACATTATCACGTTTTGGTCATTTCTTGGTTATATTCTAATCTGATCATACCCATAAGTCAATCATTAATGAATAAATTTTTTCTTTTGTAATATTTCTAGGAAACCTTAAAACTATCGATATAAACATTGTATAATAAAAAAGAACAGGGCAAATCTTGCAAAGAACAACCACCAATGTTATCATTTTTTAAGCAATTATTGGTCAACTTTTGGTTTTTATCATATATTTAAATTAAAGATTCTAGAAGGAGATATTTAGTATGAAATTAATGCGGATAAAGGAGATGGAAGAATATATTCTGACAAACGGCACCGTTTCCTTGGATAAACTTTGCCAAGTCTTCAATGTCTCTAAAAATACGGTCAGACGCGACATCAACAAATTGACCGAGAAAGGTGTCATTAAAAAAGTATACGGCGGTGTAACGGCGATTGAAAAAACGGCTTTGATCCCTTTTGAAAACCGGACGATCCAAAATAAAGATGCAAAAACAAAGATTGCGCATTACGCTTCACGCTTTATCGAGGATCATGACCTGATTTTCATCGATTCCGGCACAACGACCCAGTCCATATTGGAAACGCTTGAACCAAATAAAAATGTGACGATTTTAACAAACAGTCTGGATATCATCAATGCTGCTGCAACGATGAAAAATATCAACTTGATTATCATCGGAAACAACTATAAGCGGAAAACGCAGTCCTTTGTGGGAATGGATGATCCAAGCACTTTGGATAAATACAATATCAATAAAGCTTTTATGTCGGCAACCGGGGCAACATTGACACACGGGCTGACCAATTCGGATTTGCTTGAATACGAAATCAAAAAGAAGATTTCCGAAAAAGCAAAAGAAGTGTATTTATTGGCCGATCACTCCAAATTCGGCAGATCTACTTTGCTGACATATGCCCGTTTTGACAGGCTGCATTGCATTGTAACGTCACAGCCGCTCGATGAGGAGTACAATGCATTCTGCAAAGACCATAAAATTGAAATTCATCTGGCATAGGGTTTATAGTTGAAGTGAATAACTTGACCGGCAATTTTAGCAATCTGCTGGTCAAGTCTTTCTCATATTTCATCATTTCAGGAGGGGAAACCAATGAAAAAAGTAAGAATTGGCAAGTCAGACCTACATGTATTTCCGATTGGTTTAGGAACAAATGCAGTCGGAGGCCATAACCTCTATCCGAATCTCAATGAAGAAACGGGTAAAGACTTGGTGCGGGAAGCGCTTAAGAATGGCGTGACTTTCTTGGACACCGCCTACATATACGGAATTGGCCGTTCTGAAGAACTAATCGGTGAAGTCCTCCGCGAATTTAACCGCAAAGATGTGGTGATCGCCACAAAGGCCGCCCATCGAAAAGAAGGGGACGACTTTGTCTTCGATAACTCTCCGGCATTTTTGAAGAAATCCGTAGACGACAGTCTGAAACGGCTGCAAACGGATTACATTGATCTTTTCTATATTCATTTCGCTGATGAAAACACACCGAAAGATGAAGCGGTTCAAGCTCTTCATGAGTTGAAGCAAGAGGGCAAAATCCGGGCGATCGGCGTATCCAACTTCTCGCTCGAACAGCTAAAAGAAGCGAACAAACACGGCTTGGTCGATGTTCTGCAAGGCGAATACAATCTATTAAACAGAGAAGCCGAAACCACATTCTTCCCATATACACAGGAGCACAACATTTCATTCGTTCCGTACTTCCCGCTTGTATCCGGATTGCTGGCTGGAAAATACACTGAAGATACAGCATTCCCTGAAGGCGACCTTCGAAGAGAGATGGAGAACTTCCAAGGAGACCGTTTTAAAGAAAACATCAGAAAAGTGAATCAGCTGGCGCCGATTGCTGATAAGCACAATGTTGATATTGCCCACATCGTGCTGGCGTGGTATTTGGCAAGACCGGAAATCGACATTTTAATCCCGGGAGCAAAACGCGCTGATCAGCTGGTCGATAACTTAAAAACTGCCGAAGTCAGCCTTTCTCAAGATGAAATTGCTTTCATCGACCAATTGTTTGCACGCTGAATGCATGTAAAAACCTATCTCTTATGATAGGTTTTTATTTTTCAAAAAAACAATTGACAGCGCTTCCATTTCTGTTATGATAGGAAAGAAGTTAATAAGAGTGACGGAGAAAAGGAGATCCACAGAAAGAACCTCAGTTTCAGAGGTTTCTTTGTGGATCTTTTTTCTTTTTCAGATGAGGAGGAGGGAATATGTGAAAGACATCGAAATGAACAGTAAAAAAACAACTTGAAAGGAGACATGATGTTATGAAAGGACTTTTCCGAAGCGTTTTAATGGCGGGCGCACTGATTGGCGCCGGTTTTGGCATGAGCATTCAGGCGGAGGCGGCTGCGCCGGCACATCCGTCACTTAACCCGAATAAAATATTAAATGTCGCACATCGCGGTGCATCAGGACACGCTCCTGAACATACACTTTTAGCTTACAAGCTCGGACAAAAAATGAAAGGCGATTACATAGAAATCGATCTTCAAATGACAAAAGACGGCGAATTGATCGCGATGCATGATGAAACATTAGACCGCACAACCAATGGAACAGGACTTGTCAAAGACTATACACTGGCGGAAATCAAAAAGCTTGATGCCGGTTCTTGGTTTAATGAAAAGCATCCGGAGCTGGCCAGGCCTGAATATGCCGGACTCAAAGTTCCTACTCTCGAGGAAGTGATCCAAACCTTCGGCAGAAGTGCACGCTATTATATTGAAACCAAATCGCCCGAAGTCTATGACCATATGGAAGAAAAATTATTAAACATCCTTAATAAATATAAATTAACAGGGCCAAACCGGCATTCAAGCAAAGTTATCATTCAATCTTTTAGTCCAGAAAGCTTAAAAATCATTCATGATCAAAACCCCGCCATTCCGCTTGTACAGCTGTTATGGTATGATAAGCCGGCATTCATTACGGACGCAGAATTAGAAAACTATAAATCATACAGCATCGGACTCGGCATGAATTTTGACCGTATTGATGAAGCGTATATTCAAAAAGTAAGGAGCCATGGATTACTCATCCACCCTTATACCGTGAACCAAAAAGAAGATATGAAGAGACTGCTTGATTGGGGCGTGACGGGAATGTTCACCAATTTCCCAGACCGTCTTCAAGAGGTTTTACGTGAAGACAAGTAATTCATAAGAAGGAGAAAGACATGCTTAAACTGTTTAAACCTGCTCCGCCGATTGACAGATTGCCGGAAGAAAAAATTGATTCTGAATATAAGAAGTTCAGACTGCAAGTTTTTCTCGGCATCTTCATCGGCTATGCGGCATACTATTTAATTCGCAAAAACTTTTCGCTTGCCATGCCTTATTTAATTGAAGAAGGGTTTTCAAAATCAGCGCTCGGCCTTGCTTTATCGGCCCTTTCAATTTCCTACGGCCTCAGCAAGTTTGTCATGGCCACCATTTCAGACCGAAGCAACCCGAGAATGTTCCTGCCGGCCGGTCTGATTCTTTCTGCTATCATCAGCCTGCTTATGGGGTTTGTTCCATTCTTCACCTCATCTATAGCCATTATGTTTATTATGCTATTCTTAAACGGCTGGTTTCAGGGAATGGGATGGCCTCCATCAGGCCGCGTCCTTGTTCACTGGTTCAGTGTAAGTGAAAGAGGAAATAAAACGGCGATATGGAATGTCGCCCACAATGTCGGGGGAGGGCTAATGGCGCCAATCGCCATCGCAGGTGTGGCCATCTTCTCAGGAATTGCGGGAAACTCCGACACCGGCTATGAAGGGGTATTCATTTTGCCGGCCTTAGTCGCCATTGTCGTTGCCTTTATTGCATACCTGCTGATTCGCGATACTCCGCAATCTGTTGGATTACCGCCGATTGAAGAATATCGAAATGATTATTCAAGCAAAACGAAAAAAACCTATGAAAAAGAATTATCGACAAAAGAAATCCTTTTCAAATATGTTTTAAACAATAAATGGGTTTGGGCGATAGCGCTCGCAAATATTTTCGTTTATTTCGTCCGCTACGGCGTCTTAGACTGGGCGCCGACCTATTTAAACGAAGAAAAAGGATTTGATATGAGCAAATCCAGCGTCGCCTATTTTCTTTATGAATGGGCGGGCATCCCTGGGACCCTGCTGTGCGGCTGGATCTCAGATAAATGGTTTAAAGGGCGCCGCGGCCCTGCAGGCTTTGTCTTTATGCTGGGGGTATTGATCGCCGTGCTTGTCTACTGGTTCAATCCAGCGGGCAACCCTATGATCGATATGATTTCATTAATTGCAATCGGTTTCCTCATCTACGGCCCGGTCATGCTGATTGGACTGCAGGCGCTTGACTTTGTTCCCAAGAAAGCTGCCGGTACGGCGGCTGGATTAACCGGCCTGTTCGGTTATTTGGGCGGCACCTTGACAGCAAATGCTTTAATGGGTGTCATCGTCGATGCATCCGGCTGGGATGCGGGATTCATACTATTAACGGCTTCCTGCGTAATTGCAGCCATCATATTTGCGCTTACTTGGAATGTAAGGGGTCAAGAAGTGGTAAAACATTAATAAAAAAGATCCGTCTCGACTATATAAAGGCGAAAGAAAAACACAAAAGCGCAAGATTTCAGTGTTTTCGCTGTTTTATGCAAGGGGCTTTCGAAGAGTTTTTAGAATTAAATCGATTTTTTGGTATCAAAGTTGGTATCACCGACATTCCTTTGTTCCATAGAAAACCCCCTCACTTATATAAACCAAGCAGCGTGAGCTTTTCCATGTAATGGATTCAAAAGGAGACACCAATTTCATTAAATTTGAGGATGTTTTAGTGATAAATAAATTCTCAAGAAATTGGTAAGAGGATTTTTTATGTTATAATGAGTAAAAAATTGATTAAAATTTAAGTAAGAAGAGGTAGTCCCAATGGGTACATTATATTTATTGCTGTATTTTATTGGTGGATTAACTTTATCCGGTTTTATTACGGTTTATGGTATGAAAAAGCTTCTAAAAGCCTTGAAGGATTAATACTAATTAAAAAATAAGAGTGCAGAAATACTGCTCTCTTATTTTTTACCAGTACCCTGTTATCTTACAAGCTTTTTTGATGCTTGGGTGTTTCTTTCCAAGTGAGTGACATGCTTTATGAGCACCTAGAGTGTACATATCGCTAATAAATTCTTGAGCTAAAGCTACTCCACAGAGTGTAACAAATACAGCGTAAAGAGCCGCTTTCAGTCGATCAGTTACATCAGCAACATGGAAAGATGTAGTTTGTCCTTTTTCTGCTTGTTTTTTAGCTTCAGGTACTTCATTTAGCGTCTGTTCAATTTGTTGATTTGAACTATCTTCTAAAAATTCTTTTAAATTATTAATTTCAGTATCAGTTAGACCGTAATCCTTTGCTACTTTGGTATCGACAATATAATTAGAACCTTTTTTAACAATTGAATTTTCCAAAGCCTCTAAAACAGATATGTACTTTTCAACAGAGACTGCTCCATTCTTTGAAGAAAAAGCATTACTAACTGTTGGCATTGTAAAAGCTAAAAATAAAGTTAAACTTAAAACAATTGCAGCAAAACTTGTGATTCTCTTATTCAAAAAAGCCCCTCCCTTTCTATTATTTCACAGTAAATAGCATATACGCAAAATAAAGATACATCCCATTTTTCAGAGATGTACCTTTGTTTATATTTATGCCATGACTTTGCATATATCATTGGTAAATTCGACAGGGTCGTCGATTGGCAAGCCTTCTATTAGCAGCGCTTGGTTGTACAGAAGGTTTGTATATAAACTGAACTTTTCCTTATCTTTTTCAAACGCCGCCTGCAATGTGCCAAATACATCGTGGTTTGTATTGATCTCCAGCACTTTATCCGCTTTGACATGCTGATTATCAGGCATTGCATTTAGAATTTTTTCCATCTCGATGGTGACTTCGCCATCAGCCGCCAGACATACGGAATGCGTTTTTAAGCGTTTTGACGGTCTCACGCTTTTCACTTTTCCTGATAAAATGCTGTTCATTTTCTCAAACAGCTCTTTATATTGATTTTCATCTGCATCTGATTTGTTTTGATCCTCATCTGACTCGATCCCAAGGTCTCCGCTTGATACGGATTTAAATTCTTTATCTTGATAATTCGCCAACATTTTTATCGCGAATTCATCAATGTCTTCGGTGAAATATAAAATTTCATATCCTTTTTCCGAAACAAGCTCTGTCTGAGGCAGCTTTTCAATCCGGTCATAGGATTCGCCTGACGCATAATAAATGTATTTCTGATCTTCAGGCATTCTTGATACATACTCATCAAGCGTGACGAGCTTTTTCTCTTTTGAAGAGTAGAACAATAATAAATCTTTCAGCAAGTCTTTGTTGGCGCCGAAATCATTGTAGACCCCGAACTTAAGCTGTCTGCCGAATGATTGATAAAATGACTCATACTTGTCGCGATTGTTCTTCAATAAGCTTTGCAGTTCGTTTTTGATTTTCTTGCCGATATTTTTGGCGATCAGCTTCAGCTGCCTGTCATGCTGGAGCATCTCTCTTGAGATGTTGAGGGATAAATCCTCAGAGTCGACCATACCCTTCACAAAGCTGAAGTGGTCAGGAAGCAGATCCGGGCATTTATTCATGATCAATACACCGTTTGAATAGAGCTCCAAGCCCTTCTCAAATTCTTTCGAATAGTAATTGAACGGAATGTTTTCCGGAATGAACAGAATCGCATGATACCTTACCGCACCGTCGACGCTTGTATGAATATGAGCGAGAGGCTTGTCAAAACCGTAGTGCTTTTCCGCATAGAACGCCTCATAATCTTCATCTGTCAGCTCATTTTTATTTTTTCTCCAAATCGGCACCATGCTGTTGACTGTCTGTTCTTCCTGAACTTCTTCAAATTCATTTTCCGCATCTTCTTTCGGCTTGTTGACGGTCACATCCATTTTGATTGGATAGCGGATGAAATCAGAATATGTTTTAATAATATTTTTTAAACGGTCTACTTCCAAGTATTCATCATAATTTTCATCGTCTGTGTTCTCTTTCAGTTTCAGGATCACATCTGTTCCGACCGATTCTTTCGCACATGGCTCCATCGTATAACCGTCAGCGCCGGCAGACTCCCATTTATACGCCTCATCACGGCCAAGCGCCTTTGTCATGACAGTCACAACATCAGCCACCATAAAAGCGGCGTAAAAGCCGACACCGAACTGGCCGATAATATCATGGCCGTCTTTCAATTCATTTTCATTTTTAAACGTAAGCGAGCCGCTTTTGGCGATCGTTCCAAGATGTTCTTCAAGCTCTTCCTTCGTCATGCCGATCCCGGTGTCTGAAATGGTGAGCGTTCTGTTTTCCTTGTCAGCGGACACCTTTATGTAATAATCATCCTTGTTAAACGTCAGAGAATCATCTGTCAGGGCTTTGTAATAGATCTTATCAATGGCATCGCTCGCATTTGAAATCAGCTCCCTCAAGAAGACTTCCTTTTGGGAATAAATAGAGTTGATCATGATGTCTAGCAATCTTTTAGATTCTGCTTTGAATTCTTTTTTAGCCACCTTTGCTCTCTCCTTTTTGGTTCAAACTTAGTGAAGAATATGTAGATATGTGGTTCAGTTCTTTCACATCTTAAATAACATACCGTTTGATGGATGTCAATATATTACGAGTTGCCGAGGCGTGACTCTTGTGAGGGCGTTTGCCGATTTGACAATCGAGCACCTTTTTCATATCATTTGTTGTGAAGGAAATTTTGACTAAAACGAGGTGGAAAGGAATGGAAATTTTATCAACTGTTCTTAAAAGAGATTTGGCTTAAGACGGGAGAAGTCTGCCCTTTTTTAGAAAGCCATCTCAAGAACAGTTTGATACGATTTCGAATCCTTTCTTACGATATGTGATATGTAGTGGGTAAGGTGTATTCGCCTTACCCTCTTTTTTATACAACAGGATATTTATGCTTCACACTGTTCTCTTTAGATGGCTCATTTTTAAAAATAAGCCTTAAGGAGAGAATTCATTATGAGTATTGTTCAAGTTACACATCTCACCCATATGTATGGGGATCGGGCCACCCTTCAAAATGTCAGCTTTCGCTTGCTGAAAGGCGAGCACGCTGGACTCGTCGGTGTAAATGGGGCCTATTGATTTTACTTTCTTCTTAATCTCCCCCGCAGTTGGCTATTATTGCAGTAATTCCAGCAAGATCTAAAAGAGCATTTTGCAAGTCTTTTCCCAGTGTTGAACTTGCCTTTTTTATAGCTTTTTTTAATGCTGCTGCTTTTCCATAGCCTTTTCTTTTATACTTGGTAGCAAGGTCAAGGACTTTATCTACAAACTTACTAACCCCACCTACTGCTTTTAGGGCTTTTTTTAATTTTAAGATTTTAGAGATTGGTATTCCTACACCAGCTACAGCAGCTAAGATAGCAGCTGTACATCCCCAAAAACCCGCTAATTGGATGTTTGAATCCGAATAAGTATATTTTGATCCTTCTAAATTAAGTTTAATAATGTCGCCATCAACGATTAAATCTAGTCCTGAATCTTTCTCCAACCAATCAAGTATTGAATCGGTACCTTGGTTTATCACCGTTTCAGGTATATTCTCTACAGATTCTAATAGTTTATAAGTATCCTCATGAAAGAAATTTTCATCCGATAGATGATTAGAACTAGTGGTTGTCTTATCAGATGCACTAGCTGTGTTGTATCCAATGCTACTGAATACAAGTGTAACTGTTAATAAAGACAAAATGCATTTTGTTAAAAATGTACCCATTCAAATGATCCCAATGTTATAATATATTTACAGTTCAGATAGAATAGTACCATAAAAAGGATTTATAGTAAACGTTTTAAAGGTGAGGTATTGTGAGATTTCTCAATAATAATTACGTTTTTGCATTAATGCTTATTGGTTTATTAACTCTCATATTTTTCAAGCTGCCACAAGTTGTGTACATTTTAATAAGTTTTTTAGCATTAATAATAATTATTTTTAGAGTGATTGTCTTTCAAAAAAACAGAAAAAAGCAGGAGTAACCCTGCTATGAAAGCATCTATGAGTTTTATATTTGGAGCTTTAGGCGTAATAAAAATGGTGACTGTTAAAGAAAATTTTTTCTCCTTTTGTGACAACAATGGTTTTGATTGTTCTTGCTATTGTTGTTTTCACATTTGATGAAATGTGGAAAAGGCTTTTTTGTGAGAACCCCTAACGGTAGTCAGAACACTGAAAAGTCTGCTTTTTGATATTTGATCAAGGAATGTTAAAAGTTCTGGGTCATTCAATACGGAGGGCAATATCTACGTTTTCAAAATCAATATCAAAGCTTACGGCTTCCTCAAATGAATGATCATTTCTTATTTTTGAATCCCTAGTATTTGACATAGCATTTAGGAAACTCTTGAATTTTTGAGGGTCAAAATTAGTCATTGTCTACTTAACCTCCAAATAGTTTGGCATATTATAACTGTAATGAAAAGACTTTGAAAGAGAGGAAAGGATGAAAAAGTTTTTAAGTGGTTTGCCTGATTTAACTGAGAAAGACATCCGACAAAAGCTGGCCGCGGCCGGTTTGACAGGGGACCATATCAGGCAGCCTCTTTCCACACTCAGCGGAGGTGAGCGGGCAAAAGTCCGACTCGCAGAGCTGATGCTTACAAAAAGCAACTTGCTCATCCTTGACGAACCGACGAATCACCTTGACATATCAGCTAAAGAAGCTTTAAAACAAGGGCTGCAAAACTATAAAGGAACGGTTTTGCTTGTATCCCATGATCCATCCTTTTACCAAAACTGGGTTTCACACATTTGGCAGATTCAAGATTGGACCCGAACATAAGAAAAAGCCGGCCCCCCGAGGCCGGCTTCCGTGTGCCGCATTCGTGGACAAGCCTGCATTTCGGTACCCACGTTTAAGACAAGAACGCCGCCGTCATCACGTTCTATGAAAGCCCGCTGTTCTTCCTAAGCTTCAAGGATTTTTAGGCCACGTTTTAAAAGACGACAAAATCCGGGCTTATTTTGACAATACAAGCTCTTGAATGGCGTGAGCGACGCCGTTTTCATTATTTGACTTCGTTTCATAATTTGCAGACGCCTTGACCTCAGGTATGGCATTTCCCATCGCAACTCCGCAGCCTGCCCAGTCGATCATTGTCAGGTCATTGCCGTTGTCGCCTATCGCCATAACCTCTTCTTTTGCGATACCTAACAGGTCTGCGAGCTGACGGACGGCATTTCCTTTACTGGCCGCCGGATGAAGGATTTCGTAAAAGAACGGAGAACTTTTCACCATTGTATAACGTTCCTTTACTTCCTCCGGTATTGCGGCGATCGTCCGGTCCAGCTTCTCCGGCTCATCAATATACATTGCCTTTGGCGCCAGTATATCTTCCGGTATCTCCTCCATCGTCCGAAAACGGAGCGGCACTTTGGTGACGTATGATTCATATACTGTATACGGACTGATTTCACGGTTTGGCGTATACAAATGAGATGAGTCAAAAAAGTGCATCGGCGTGTCAAGCGTTTGGCTGAGCTCATATAAAGATGTCACATCTTCATAGCCAAGCGTGAGCTCTGACACGACCTCCTGTGTATGCGTATTTTGAACAAGCGCACCGTTATAGGCGATGACATAATCGCCATCTTCATTTAAATTCAGCTCTTCTAAATAGCGGCTCACTCCGCCGAGAGGGCGTCCGGTGCAAAGGACGATCTTCACACCTTTCGTTTTCGCCGCATGAAGCGCGTTCCTCACTTCCTCCGTTACTTCATGAAGGTCATTCAATAATGTTCCATCCATATCTATCGCGATTAGTTTGTACATGTTCCACTCTCCCTGATTAAAATCGTGCTTGAAATCATACCTCTGACCTATTTCTTCTTTATTTTATCACAGCGCTTAACTTTTATTTTTCTTCATGATTTGGAACGACCAAATGTCCTTGCAGAACAAAAAACAACCTCTCGCGAGAGGCTGTTTGCATGGCTTAAAATATCTCTTGAAGAATGGGGTCTTCATCAAGCAAGCGGAGCGCTTTTTCGCGATATGCCTTTTCATGCAAGTACGTAAAGCGGTTTGGCTTAACGGTATGAGAAAGACGGATCGCTTCGCGAAACTCATTTTTATCAAGATGAAGCGACTGTACATAGTCGAAAAAGCCTGTCCTAGTAAACACCTTTTCAATCCGCTCAGCCCGATGATTCTGTACATGGGCCATTATATAGGTGGCCACCCCCACTTGAATGCCGTGCATTTGCGGTTTTTTTGAGATTTTGTCAAGCGCATGGGATACGAGGTGCTCTGAACCGCTGATAGGCGCGCTGTTCCCGCTGATTTCCGTCGCGATCCCGCCCATGGTTAATGAACTGACCAATTCTTTTAAAAAGATCGGCTGCTTAATATCCTGCATCGGCGTTCTGACAAAGCTGTTGACCGCCTTCTTGCTGAGCATAGATGCAAAAGCATTCACATCGCTGACTCCTTGCTGCTCTTCGAATTCCCAATCATAAAGGGCTGTAATATTGGACATCAAGTCACCGATGCCAGCTAAAATAAAACATTCCGGTGCCTTTTGAATGATATTCAAGTCAGCAATAATCCCGTATGGAACCCGCGCCGGAACCGTTGTTTTTTTACCCTCGACTTGAAGCGAACAATTGCTGCTCGCAAACCCGTCGTTGGATGCCGATGTCGGAATGCTGATGAACGGAGTTCGTTTGGAAAAGGCGATGTATTTTCCGCAATCAACGACATATCCCCCGCCCATGGCAATCATGACATCATAATTTCCGATTGAAAATGCTTTCTGAATCAGCTCCTGAATATCAAGGCTTGGAGCCAGTTTAACGGCTTCGACTTTGACCTTTTGAAAAGCAGCTTTTAATGAGTTTTCATACTGCTGATATGAAAACTCATCAAAAAACATCACGGCCTTGGCAAACTGGTGCTTTTCCAATATCGCCTCCAATCGGCCAAGCACGCCTTCACTAATATCCAAAACCGCGGGAATGGCTATACTTGTAACCTGTCGCGGCATTAGACGATCAGCCCTTTTTGTTTGAAATACCGTTCGATATCCTCGAATGTCTCAACTGCTACAAACGGCACATCCTGCTCACGCAATAAATCCTGGAGCGCGTCTTTTGCAAACGTAACATCCGCAAATTTCGCCGGATGGGAATCAGGCTCGCTGTCACCCGCAAAATAAATCATTTCATACTCTTCTTTCAGCTTCTGTATCACCTTTGATTTATCAATGCCATAGCGTTCAGAATAGTGCCAATGATTTTCATCAATTGTCATATGGACGTTGTCTTCTTTAAAAAAGCCTTTATTTGAATACACCTCAACATCTTTGATGCCATATTTCTTTAAAATATAATGAATATAATAATCTGTTCCTGCGCTTAAGATGAAAAAGTCGCCGCCATTTTCCTGGACATGCTGAATGAAGTCTGGTACATACTCATCAATCGGGATGGAATGGATGTCATCGATGATGGTTTGCTCGCTTTGATTGATTGAAGCAAAAACGGTGCCTAGAAACTCAATATCTTTTAATTCCTCTGCTTTCCATTTCTTAAACAATTCACGGCCTTCGGGAAAATATTTATTAATCACCATCCAGTAAAAATCCTGTTTGGAAATCGTTCCATCAAAGTCTGATACAAATGCCCATTTCTTCATGCTGCATACCTCTTTTCTATGGTATTTAAAAGATTAGATTCATTATACAGAAAGTTTGTGAAATATTGAACAAGATAATATTTCTTTTTTGTGTACTTTATTTCACAAGATGAACATTCTTGCCTGACTAAGAATCATAACATGTTTATGATTCTTTCTCCGTACTCTGTTTTCCTTTTTCCGTCACCGCAAATTTTCGTTTCATAGTCTTGATGTTTTCCGCCTTTCGACACCTTAAAGCAGACCAGTTGTCATCTATTGCGATTTGCCGGACAGGTTTATAGCCTTGATCTGCCAGCAGTCCGGCCGCCGTGTCACGGCTGCAGTCTGATTCCTTGTATACTTTAGACGATTTTTTCGGGCAGCAAAGCCAAAACAGTCCATCCTCGACCAGATGATGTTCCGCTTCTCTGGCTGATGCCTGCAGCTTTTCATTTGTTGCACCAAAAACTTGTACAAAATCATATGTGCCATCTCGGGACGATGATGTACGCCGCCTTGAAATGAAGCCATGATTTCACCATAGGACTCCGGCGCATGCATAATGAGCACGGGCTGTCCAAAGTCCTTAAACCGGATGTGCTTCTGCCATCTCTTATCCACCCTTTTGTGTTTATAGTAACAAATTATCCAATACAACAATAATCATACAAAGAAAAAAAGTGATAGACGAATGAGGACTTTTTCTGCTATATTTACATTGATAATGCGAATCATTATCAATTGAAAAGTTAGTATGCTTTCTATAATCAGGAGGGTCAAGTGAAAAAGAACTTATTTATTATAGGATGGGTTATGCTGTTATGTTTAGTGGTCAGTGCATGCGGCAGTGCGACGCAATCAAGTGATAATGGAAGCAATGAAAAAGCCGGCGAAGATGCGACAAGAACCTATAAATCGACGCGCGGAGATGTCGAAATTCCCGCACATCCAAAGCGTATCGTCACTGACTTCTATGCGGGTGAATTGTTTTCGGTCGGTGCAAACGTAGTCGGCTCAGGCTCATGGTCTTTCACCAATCCGTTTTTGAAGGATCAGATGAAAGATATAACCGATTTAGGCGACCCGATCAACGTCGAAAAGGTCATGAAACTGAAGCCTGATTTAATCGTCGTCATGAAAGATGACAATTACGACAAGCTGTCTAAAATCGCGCCAACCGTTGTTGTTCCTTATAACACGGCGAAAAACATTCAGGAAACGGTGAAGATGTTCGGCGATATTGCAGGCGCCAAAGAAGAAGCCGATCAATTCCTTGCTGACTTTGAAGAAAAATCAAAAGCCGCCCAGAAAAAAATCGCCAAAGCGGTCGACAAAAATGCCACATTCGGCATTTATGAAAACACAGATAAAGGAAAGCTTTGGGTGTTCAATGACAACGGCGGCCGCGGCGGACAAGCCGTTTATAACGCACTCGGCTTAAAAGCGCCTGAAAAGATTGAAAAAGACATCATCAGAACAGGCGAAATGAAAGAAATTTCTCTGGAAGTCTTGCCCGAGTATACTGCCGATTATATGTTCGTCACAGATTATAACCCGAACGGTGACAGCAAAACACTCGACAAGCTGAAAGAGTCTTCCATTTGGAAAAACCTTGACGCCGTCAAAAACAACCGTGTCTTCATCAATGATTTTGACACGTTCTATCCGTACGACCCGATCTCTGTCAGCAAGCAAGTTGATTTGATTACGGAGATGCTGGTGAAACGTGAGAAGGAGATTCAGAAAAAATAGAGGCTGGAATCTTGATTTCCGGCCTTTTTTAATGTTTTCTTGCCTGCATGTTTGATCGTTTCACAGCAAAATTGAAGGTGAAGAAGAAAGGAATGAAGAATAGGATAAACATCAATATTTGAAACAATAACTCCTTTAAATGAAAAGGATATGAAATGTCTTGAAACAGAAAAGATAATGCCCTCCAAACGATAAAGGCTGGCAGCACCGTCTTTAAGCGAAGCACCATATTCCTTAATATCCTTTACTCGCCATTCTAAAAGAATAATAGCCGCTTCCGATCATCAATAGAAATCATCAGAATGGTACTCGGTATTTCATATGCATAGGAGTGAAAGAAGAACCACAAATCCCATTTTTTGCTCCAGCTGAGCCGTTCTCTCTTCTTTCATCATTTCCCCTCTTTTCTTACAGTATTTTGAGCCTGTTCATTTCCACTGTTTTCCATTTATTCCGAATAGAAATATATGAACAATAAATACAGGTGAAAACAAATGATATCATTATAACCAGCATGAGATATCAGCTTGACTCCGCTTCAATAAAAATTCCCTCTGCCTCCGTTCCACGTGAAACAAGATTACTTTTTCAGGAGAAATGAAAATGGAAGGCACAAAGCAAACAATATTGGTGGGAAGGCGACGGACAGCTTTCGATTAAAACATTTTCAAACGGAAAGGCGTTTTATCGGACACATAACGGTTTTTTTGCAGTTGAAGAAGATCGATTTCTGCTTCTTAATAAAGGGCATTATACGATTTCGATCGAAGAACAAACCAAAGTCGAGTCTTTCTGTATCTTTTTTAAAGACGGTTTTGCAGGTGAGGTGAAGCATTCTTTGATTGAATCCGCCGATCAGCTTCTTTCAGACCCATACAACAGTCAACCTTCTTTCCACTTCTATGAAAAAACATATCCAAGTAACCGTATAGCCGCTAAAGGATGGATGGAACGCTTTCCAACTAAATACTTGGACAACTTTTCGTTGGCTTGAATTAGGCAAACAAATAGCATTTGATGAACGAGTCAAACAAATGCTTGTTTCTGCCTGTCGAAAGTCAAATCACACCACAGTAGAAATGTTGAGAAGTGCTTAACTAATATTAGACGTATATTTATTGCTTCCAGGAAGTTTCTTGATTTCATTCCAGGCTTCAATCGCTTCTTCACGACTTTTTCCTTGATTTTTCGGGTCAGCAAAAAAGTCACGTATGAATTGATTATATTCAAATTGAGGTGCAATGTTTTTCTTGTACGAAGGGTCTTTCTTTCGTTCTTCTTCCTCATACCAAGCATCCACTACATCACGATATGTTTTTCCGACATTGTTTTTAAAATAGTTTTGGATATAGGTGGAAAAATGAAATTTTGGGATAACTGACTTAAAAAATGCTCTTACATTTTGGCTACAACGATGGTTTTTTGTAATAACTGTATCAAGACTTAAATCTACTTGAGGTTGCATCTTCTTATTCGCTTTAGATTTTCTGGTAGGTTTTTTTATCTCCCCTGTCCGAAGAAATGTTTCAACCCTATTGGAAATCTCTATTTTAGAACCAGAAGCACTTATTCCATTTTCTCTACAAAAGGATTGTAATTCTTCCTTTAACCAGTAGTAATCTTTAAAACTTTCTACACTTATATCTTTAGTTAGACTAGGTCTCATAAATTAAACCTCCATATTTAACTATCCCTATTATAGAACAATTGTTCTTATAAAGCGAAATATAACTATAATCAAAAACAACAAAGTTTACGAAAACAGCCTTCGGAAAAAAGTGATATTGGATAAGAAATGCTAAAGAAAAATGGATATGATGAAGTTAAAGACAAGCAAGGGAGAGATGGTCGATGAGAATCCAAAAGGTTGGACAAATCGGGGTGCCTGTTCAAGATTTGGACCGGGCGGCGAGATTTTATCAAGATGTATTGAGCCTGTCCCTTTTATTTCGGACAGACGGCATGGCTTTCTTTGAATGCATTGGACTTCGCCTTCTGCTAAGCCTTCCGGAAAAAGACGAATTTGCCCACTCCAGTTCTATCATCTATTTTCAAGTTGAAGATTTGGCAGGATCATATGAAAAATTGACGGGTAAAGGCGTCTCCTTCCTCGGTAAGCCGCATATTGTGGCCAAAATGGAGCAAACGGAAACGTGGATGGCATTTTTTAAAGATACCGAAGAAAATACCCACGCTTTGATGAGTGAAGTGTTAATATCAAAATGAAAACAGCTGATCACTTCAGCTGTTTTTCATTTTCCCATCATCACAAGCGGATGGACAGGAACGATTCAATTCACAGGCGGCGCATTTACCTTTCCGGCTTCTTTTAACAAGCTTAAAAAGCGTCCATGCCGCATATCCGAAGATAAGCGCCCCGATCGTAATATTAAAAAGCATGCTGCCACATCCTTCCTTATGAAAATCCAAGCAGTCTGCCGCCCTGATAAATCAGGAACGCGATGGCATAAGCAATCACCAAGCCGTAAGCAATGGACAAGAACATCCATTTTTTCGAGTTCGTTTCTTTTTTAATCACGGCTACTGTCGCCAAGCAAGGAACATATAAAAGAACAAAAGCCATGAATCCATAAGCGGCCAGCGGTGTAAATTGTTGTGCCATCATGCCTTGCAGCTGGGCTTCAGGCACAAAATAGATAATGCTCATTGAGGCGACGACGACTTCTTTTGCAAGAAAGCCCGTTAACAGCGACGCGGCTGCCTGCCATGTACCAAACCCCAGCGGCATCAGCAATGGAGCAAGCACACCGCCAATCATCGCCAAAAAGCTGTCATCCATCTCAACACCCGTTCCGCCCGGTCCCGTATAGGATAAGAGCCAAATGAGGACAGACCCGCCAAAAATATAGGTCCCGGCTTTGCGGACGAATCCTTTTCCTTTTTCCCATGTCGAGCGCCATAATGTGCGGGCTTGAGGCAAACGGTACGGCGGCAGCTCGATGACAAAGAATGATGTTTCTTCTTTCAGCTTTGACGATGATAAAAATTTGGCCAGCGCCAATGCCGCCGCGATTCCAAGAACATATAAGGAAAGAACGACTAAAGCCTGATGCGCCGCAAAAAAGGCCCCTGCAAACAAAGCGTAGACCGGCAGTCTTGCCGAGCAAGACATAAAAGGTGTCAGCATAATCGTCAGCAGCCTTTCCTTTGGCTGTTCAACGGTTCTGGCTGCCATGACGCCGGGGACATTGCATCCAAAACCGATGATTAACGGAATAAATGCTTTACCATTTAAACCGATCGCCTCCATCAGACGATCCATCACCATCGCGACCCGCGCCATATAGCCGGAATCTTCAAGCAGTGATATAAAGAAAAATAAAATAAAAATCTGCGGCACAAATACTAAAACACCGCCCACACCGGCAATGATGCCATCGAGAATCAACGCTTCGATAAACGGGCTGGCTCCCATCGCGGTCAATCCTGAAGCCGTCCACTCCGTCAAGGGGCCGCCGATAAATCCGTCAAGCGCATCAGACAACGGAACGCCGAGCCAGTCAAATGTCAGCATAAACATGAGATACATAAATGCCAGAAATATCGGAATTCCCAGTACTTTATGCGTCACAACGGCATCAACACGCTCAGTTAACGTCTGCTTGCGATCTTGTGGAAATTGAACAGAAGACGATGCCACATCATCGATGTACTGTTCCCTGACATTGTAAATATGCTGATGCAGAGATTTCGCTATGTTTTCTCGGATGAGGCGTTCTTCAGCCGTCTGGCAAATCTCTTGTAATCTTGCTTGCTCAACCGTTGATTCCAGCTGTTCCTTCATTTTTGAGTTGCCTTCTAAATATTGAAGGGCCATCCAGCGCTTTTGTACGCCGGGACGATCCGGTATGATGGAGGCCAGCTCGCTTATCGCCTGCTCCAATATGCTGCCATAGTCCATCCTCAACGGCTTTTGCCGTTTCTCTTTCTGTGATAACAGATGACGGCTGAGTTCATCACACCCTTTGCCGCTGCGGGCTACAATGGGGATGACGGAAACGCCCAGTGCTTCCGACATGGCCTCGTGGTCAATGAAAATGCCGCGCTGCTTGGCCACATCTGTCATATTTAATCCGATCGTCAGCGGATGTCCGAATTCAAGCAGCTGCACCGTTAAATGAAGATTCCGCTTTAACTGTGAAGCATCTACGATATTTAACACTTCTGTAAACGATTCTTTTAATAAAAAATCGGTGACAACCCCTTCATCACGCGATAGAGGACTCAATGTATAAACCCCCGGCAGGTCGATCATCATTCCTTGTTTATGGCGGAGCATGCCCACTTTTTTCTCTACGGTTACACCGCTCCAGTTTCCCACATATTCATAGGAGCCTGTTAACGCATTAAATAATGAGGTTTTTCCCGTATTCGGATTTCCGAAAAGTGCAATTTCCTGGCGGGTCATAGCTTTTCAATCCTTATTTGTTTCGCATCATGCAGCCGTATACTGACGCACTGCCCGCCTGTTTCAAACATGCACGGACCGCCAAACGGCAGCTTTCGCTTCACACAAATTTCCGCGTCCTCTTTCATGCCGAGATGAATGAGCCTCCGCTGTACCAATTCATTCACTTCTGAAAAATCTATGATTTTTGCTTTCTCTTTTTGTCTTAAATCTGCTAAAACCATCGTCGATGCCTCCACATCTGAAAATGAGAATCGTTATCATACTATGATTATAGGTAACAAGTCACCTTTTAATAGAACTGACATGTGTCAAAATGAGAACAATTTAAACAAAAAAGCGAAACATCAGGCCGGGATTTCCGCCGAGCTGATGTTTCGCTTTCGTCTATTTTAGCCTGCATGGTGGTGGGCTTTTGGCTCTGGTCTCTTCTGCTTCGGCTGATAAATTTTCCCGACAAACATATAGCCGTATTTAAGCTTATTGGCGGCCCAAGAAACGACAATCGCACCGCCCGTACAAACGAAGAAAAGCAGCACAACGGCCGGCACTGTACTGATGCTGTCGATATCGCTTAATATGACCATTCCGATAATCAGAAAGAAAGCATGCAGCAAATAAATAGAGAAAGAATAGTTGCTGATAAACATGATCAGTTTTGGAACGGACTTCAGCTTGGAAAACAGATGGAAGCATAAGAAAATGATGCTTGTCGAGTAAAACAAGATATCCGGCCGTTTGGAAGAAATCGCTAGACTTTGGCTGAAGTAGGATATCGCAACAATAGAGACGGCCGACACGATAGCGGCTGCATAAACCTTATAGCGGTGCTTATCCAATAGCGCCAAAAAGCGCTTATAGTCTTTCCCGCAATAATATGCCAAACAAAAATAGAAAAGCCAGCCGGGAAACGGCACCCACGAAAATGGAAACGGCGCCTGCTCATGTACGACGGGCGGATTCACAAACGTAAAATAGCTTAAATAAGCGGCTGTGACCAGAAAAGATATGGAAAGCACCCATTTTGGCGATGCTTTTTGCAAAAAAGAATGGAAGCACATATGCAAGAGATAAAACTGAAAGATCACGAGGATAAAATAGCCGATGAAATTCCCCAAAAAAATGTTGGCCAACAGCTTGTTTAAAATAGCGGCTGCATGAAACTGCTGCATCATCAGGCCTGCCGTTAAAAAGGCATCCAGAACAGCAATAAATAGAAAAGGTATGAATATCGTTTTCAATCTCTTTTTCAAAAAGCCTTCCGGAACACCGCCGGAGTATGCGTGTGCCAGCAAAAATTCGGAAATAAAAATAAACGCCGGGGTGCTGAACATCAGGAGGGTCCGGAAAGACTCAATCACGCGAACCGCATCACCAAGCAATTCCCCCCGTATGACAAGGACCATGGATATCGCATGAAGTAAAACAACGCTCAAGCAGGAGATACAGCGAATCACGAAAATTTCTTTCACTTGCACAACTACCACTCCTCTTTCGAATTTGAAATAATTTCAAATTAACATAATCATCCAAATAGAGGAAGAGGCAAAGTACTTAGGTATGTTTATGCATTTTCCACTTGCGGCCTGTTTGAATCAACACTATAAAAAAAGATTAGACGGCTGTCTAATCTTTCGGCTAAATCGCCGCTTTAATCTGTTTTGTATAGTAGAAACGAACAATGAAAAAGTAGAACAACTGGATCGAAAAGAATATGCCGAGCACCATTGCAGATTCCTTAAAAAGGTCATACTGAAACGCATGTGACAATGCCGTCAGCGCCACCGCTCCATGAACGAGGGCGACAAGGATCGGTGCAAAGAAAAGAAGCCCGATTTGTCTGCTCAGTACTTTTTTCAGTTCACGGTCTGTCAAGCCCATCTTGGCAATTGATTGGAATTTCTGCTTATCATCTTCCAAATCAGCATATAGGCGAAAATACAGAAAGCTTCCTGCTGATACGAAAAAGACGACTCCGATAAATAATCCTATGAATAAAATGGGGCCGTATCCCCTATTGAGGTTATAAACTTCATAATCTACAGCAAAGAACTGAAAAGGCTCGAGTTTTTCTGTCAGCTTTTCTCCGGCTTCAATTACATGCTTATCATTTTTGTCTTGAGCCTGCCATGCATAGAACCATGTTTCGATTTTTGGTTTTTTCAGCTGTTCATAGTCGCTGTCTGTCACAACATAATAAAAGCCTGTTTCAGGCAATGCTTTTGATTGGATGACTTGATCAGCATGAATTTTCTTGCCTGATGCAAGGGTGATCGGCTGCTTGAGCAGCTCTTTTCCTTCGCGGTCCGTTCGTCCGTCAAAATCGACTGCTGCGGCTTTTCCTTCAGCAAGCTTGATTTTCTCCGCACCGATCAAAGCGGCGAACCGGTTATAATCCGATTGTTTGGCAATCAGCTCATTCTCGCCGTTGATGTCGAAATACTTGAGTACCGTTTCGGCTTTTTCAGTTTTAATGTTTTTTTCTTTCAATGTTTCATTAATGAAAGCTACATCTTTTTCGGTGTTTTTGTTATCTTCCCCAGAGCTATAAGTGAATGTATGGGGATTCATATTTTTTGTCCCGCCGGTCAAAAGCGTTTGAAAACCGTATAAAGTCCCGATCGCGCTGAACGCTACGGTAGATATGATCGCCACCATAAAAAACGTACGGGCATTGTCTTTCATTCGGTAAGAAAGGTCGGAAAATAATATCATATTCGTTTTTCGCCAAAACAGGTTTTTCCGTTTTTTGAGCCGGCGAATGACATAAACACTTAGTTGCGTAAACAGCAAATATGTTCCGAGAATGACGACAATTGTCACCGGCAGCATCGCTATAAAAACGCCGTTTCCCTTTGCAGACAATGCAGCATAATAGCCTGATGCAAGCAATACAGCCGCAAGCAGCGTCAGCAGGATGGACGCCTTCGGCTCTCCTTTTGATTTCTTATTCCCTTTTAACAAATTGATCAGCTTCTCACTGCGAAGCACAAACGAAACGAGGAAAGATATAAATAAGAACAGAGCAGTAAAAGAAACAAATGTCACGGCCATCGCCATCAGCGGAAAATAAAAATCGAGCTTATTTCCAATAATCAGGACATTTTCGGCGGCAAGCAAAATCAATTTCGCAAATACCAATCCAAGCACAATGCCTCCGATCGTCGCGAAAAACCCGATCACCATATTTTCAAGAAACACCATCATGCGGATTTGGCGCATGGACATTCCCTGGATCATTAATACGCCGAATTCTTTTTTTCTTGATTGAAGGAACGAACTCATCGAGTACAATACAAAGAAGAAAGAAAAGACAAAGATAATGCCCCCGGCCACATAAAGGCCCCCGTTGGCTTTCTGCCCATAACCGGAACTAAAGGAATCACCGCCCAAAGCCGGATGGAAAGCAAAAATCGCAAATGTAAAAAACACCATCACTGTAAACAAACTGCTGAGAAAATAAGCGGCATAAAGCCTTTTATTGCGAATGACGTTATTAAACGCGAACTGACGAAAGGTCATTTGCATTCCCTCCCAACAATGAAAGTGTGTCGAGAATCTTTTGGAAAAAGGCCTGGCGATTATCGCCGCGGTTTATTTCCGAATACAGCTTTCCATCTTTAATAAAGACGACCCGATTGCAGTAGCTTGCAGCCTGAGGATCGTGCGTGACAAGCATCATCGTCGTCTTCTCGCTCCGGTTGATCGATTCAAGCATTTCCATGACGTCTTTTGATGACTTTGAATCGAGGTTTCCCGTCGGTTCGTCGGCAAGCAAAAGCTTAGGCGCATGAATCATTGCTCTAGCCACAGCGGCTCGCTGTGCCTGCCCCCCTGATATCTCGAATGTGCGTTTTTTCATGATTTGCGTAATCCCGAGTTTCTCGGCTAAATCCTGCGCTCTCCGCTTCATTTCCCTGACCTTTTCTCCATCAAGCGTCAAAGGCAGAACGATGTTTTCTTCAACCGTTAATGTAGGCAAAAGATTAAAGTCCTGAAACACAAATCCCAATTCTCTTCTTCGAAACTTGGCCAATTTTTCTTTTTTAAGCAAATGCGGATTTTCTCCGTTGATCAGAATTTCCCCAGTAGTCGGTTCATCAATGGTTGCAATCATATTTAAAAGGGTCGTTTTTCCGCTTCCGGAAGGACCCATGATTCCGACAAATTCACCTTTATCAATTGTTAAGTTAATATCCGTTAATGCGCGGTATGCAATTTTACCTTCATAGATTTTACTTGCTTGTTTGACATGAAGCATCACAAGATCTCCTTTCATATTTCACTTTCGATCTGTGATCAGTTTACCTAAATATCCGGAATATTAACTATCGATTCTTCTTTCACTTTCATTACATCGATGTAAGGTTTTGCGTCGCTGTGAAAATCAATCTGACTGTCGTGCCCTTCCCTTCCTCCGAATCGAGTTCGATTCGATGGCCGAGATGATCAGCCGCCGCTTTTGTCAAATAAAGGCCCATACCCGTTGATTCTCTGAACCTGCGGCCGTTCTCTCCTGTAAAAAACGGATCGAAAATGCGCTTTTGGTCGATATCCGGGATGCCTGCACCGAAATCCTGCACTTCCAAAACTGCTTCACCCTCTTTTTCATAAAGGGAAATCATGATGGTATTGCTTTTTCCCGCTGAATATTTCACAGCATTGTTTATAAGCTGTGAAAGCATGAAAAACAGCCACTTTTCGTCTGTTTCCACGATAATGCCATTCTGTTGTTCCTCGAATTTAGGATATACCTGGCTGCGAATGTAAAAGCGCTTGTTCTCCTGATTGACCTCATGAACAATGTCCGCCAAAACGACCGGTTTGACGCGAAAATCCTGTTCGATCGTGCGGAGTCGAGCCATATAGAGAATGGTATTCAGCCCGGTTTTGATCCGCTCCGTCTCCTCACGGATGCTGGATGATTCCGGTTCATCCAAGTTTTGAGCTGTCAGCTCAATCACGGACAGCGGCGTTTTCATCTGGTGAACCCATTGATCCATAAAGGTCAGATGTTCTTTTTTTCCGCTCTCCAGCGCTTTTAGTTCATGCCGATAATGCCTGTACTGACTTTTCAGCAGCTGTTCAAGCGCTTCAGACAGAGGGGACTGGGGCTGATTCGTTTTTAGAAAGGTGTCATCCAGTGACACCAGCCGGCTGTTGATGCGCTGATAGAACTTGCGGCGTGTATAGTAATGGTAGAAAAGGTAGCATCCGAGAAGGAAAAAACCGAGAAAAACGGCATACAAAGCAGGCCTGATGTGCCTGTACCCATCAAGCCAGTAGATCAGCAGCATCGTGAAAAACTGCAGCGCCTGAACGGCTATCAACAGATAGTGCTCTCTAAAAAAAAGCTTCATTCCTCTCCCGCCTTCACCCAGGATACATTCAGGCGATAGCCGGCGCCTCTGACAGTTTCCACCGCATCTTCGATACCCAGCTCCTGAAATTTTTTTCTGACGCGGGTAATGTTGACATTCAGCGTATTTTCGTCAACATATGCCTGGTCATCCCACAGCTTTGCAAGCAAGTCTTCGCGGCCTGAAATCCGCGGATGGCGTTCCATTAAGCTTTCTATAATATCGGCTTCTTTTTTCGTTAAAGCCGCCACCTTGCCGCCGAAAGTCAATTCAAGCCTTTCCGGGTACAGCCGAAGTCCATTTTTTTCAAGCAGGCGCTCCTCGGCCTTTGCCGCATATTCTCCGTAAGCGCGGCGAAGCTGGCTGCGGATTTTCGCCATGACAATCTCAGAGTGAAACGGCTTCGTAATAAAGTCGTCCCCGCCGTTTTCCAATGCCATGACTTGATCCATTTCCCCCGTTCGCGCTGAAATAAACAGGACAGGGCAAATCGATTCCTGCCGTATTTGCCGGCACCAATAATAGCCGTCAAAGCTTGGCAGGTTGATATCAAGCAGCACAAGATCAGGCTGTTCGCTCCTGAATTCATCCATGACATGGTCAAAATCTTCGACCACGCTTACTTGATACCCGTATTTTACGATGTGGGATCTTAATAAATCCGCAATTTTCGGGTCGTCTTCTACTATCATGATTTTTTGCATTTTCCGTCTCTCCTTCGTTTGGATATATTATGACATGAAGCAAGCAGATACACAAAACCCCTTGGCCGGCCAACCTTACAATCATGTAAGTGTACTGTAATATGAATCAATATCTTCTTTCAGTCCTTTTTTATAAAATGATGCCAGATGACTGATGAACTAAACCGAAAGAGGAGAAAGATACAATGAGAAAGCCGAAAATGGGACTTATTGCGGCGGTTCTTATCGCTGTTGCCGCAGTATTTGCATTGCAAAAGCTGACAGGAGGGCTTGTACCGCTGGCCGATGAAGTGATCCAAAGCTTTCAACAGTCTGAAGCATACTACGTCAAAACCACAGACAATGCCGAAATGTTAGGCAATGGCAAATACAGTTATACACTCACCGGATATGATGCAAGCGGAAAGAAGCAGCAAATCAAAACAGAAATAGACAAAAAACTGCACCCCGGCGCTTTCATTAAGATTTATGCTGCCGGAGCCAAGGGAAAAGGCTGGGTTGAAGTAACAAAAGAAGAGGTTCCTGAAGGTGCTCTGGCGAAAATGGAATGATTTAGCTTGAAGTCAAATAAAACCCCATCGTCATGATGGGGCTTTAAACGCAGATGATCAATTAATATTTAAAGCGATTGATAATGGTTTGAAGTTCTTCTGCCAGCTGAGACAATGATTCTGCTGCATATGAGATTTCTTCCATTGAAGCCAGCTGCTCCTGTGTCGAGGAAGCGACCGCTTGTGTACTTGCTGATGTTTCCTTTGTTCCAACATCCAATGTATGAATGGCGTTTTGAACCATTTCTACACCTGATGTAAGCTGCTGAGTGGATGCTGCCACTTCTTGTATTTGAGTAGCAACCTGTTCCACCAGATTCAGAATCTCATTGAAATTCCCGGTTGTCTCTTGTGAAAGAGCGATCCCAGAGCTTACATTCTCTTGAACAACCTTTATGTTATTGACCGTTTCAACCGATTCATTTTGGATGGTCGATACCAATGATTGAATGTGATTGGCAGATTGATTCGTTTCATCCGCCAATTTCCGAACCTCTTCCGCTACTACTGCGAACCCTTTTCCTTGCTCCCCAGCTCTGGCCGCTTCAATCGCCGCATTCAGCGCCAACAAATTCGTCTGCTCTGAAATATCTGTGATAAGCGAAGAAATATCGCTGATCTCCGCAGTGCTGGACACCAATGCCTGCAGACCATTCCCGGCGGAATCGACAGATTTATCAATGAAATTCATTTGGTCCAGCATTTTATGAACGGACTTAGACCCTATTTCGGCTTTGTCTCTCATCGAAGAAGAAAGATCTGCTATGCTGCCTGTGTTTGAAGCAACAGATGATAAACGTTCCAATAACTCATTAATGGATTGTGAGCTTTGTTCTGTCATCGAGCTTTGCTCCGTATTGCTGTCGGCAATCGTCTGCATCTCGTTGGAAATATGTTCAGAAGTTGATTTCGATTCTTCCGCGCTTGCCGACAATTCTTCTGAAGATGCGGCGACTTGTTCAGACGAGCTGCTAATCTGCTTTACAATTTGCGACAATGAATGAACAAAAGCGTTGAAAGACTGCGCCAGCTGTCCAAACTCGTCTTTATTTTTGACGATGACTTTTTTGGTTAAATCGGCCTCTCCATGAGCAATTTCCTCAAGCTGCTTATTAAGGCTTCTGAGCGGCACCATAATGGACTTTAACAGCAATAGGCTTAACATAATCCCTAAAACGGCGGAAACGCCTGTGACGGTGATGATGAACCATTCACTCATCTTTCCGTTGTCGCGGATTTCCGCTTTTAGACCCTCCACCTCTTGGTCCAGGCTTTTGACCAGCTTATTGACAGACGGATCCAAGACGTCTTTTCTTAATGTTCTTTCATCTCCGAAGTGGATGGTTTCAGCTTTTTCCGGGCTTGTTGCATATGCCTGCAATACTTGTTGATTTAAATCCCAATACTTCGTGAAACTTTCTTTAATTTCTTTAACATTCGATTGATATTTCTCATCATGAATCAGGTCATTGACTCGGTCGAGGCTCTTCAGGACATCGTCAGCTTTCTCCTCCATCCCCTCGCCATAGTCTTTGTCGCCGGTAATAATAAAACCTCTTTCATCATTCGATAAACCCGCCAACCGATATTGAATGTGCTTAATCTCTTTTTGAAATTCCATTTTGTCTTTAAGCACTTCATTCTTTTTTACAGTAGAAGTAATCATAAAAACAGAGGAGCCTCCGATTCCAACGATTGAAACGACTAAAATTGAAATAATCCCTAGCAATTTCGTTTTCACTTTCATTATGGTTATCCTTTCTGATCTATGTCATCTATGAAACAAAGCATGTCCAAGCAAATGTCTGCGATGTGCAATTACAAAATGCTTACTGCCATTAATATCGACATATTTCGTCAATTTTTTTAGGTTGATTGGTTTGGAAATGATGGTATAAGCCAAGAAGTTTTATAGAGAAAAGTTTAGATGAAGACGAGATGAGGAACCAAAAAGGCCCTGCCTGCCAGCAGAGCCCTGTGATTTATTGGTCGGTTGGTTGATTTATTGAACCTGCCGCTTTGGAATTTTTATAGAAATGATGAAAATAATCGTTTGTCTCCGCTACGATGACTTTCCACAAAAGAAGAAGCGCAACTAAGTTGGGAATCATCATCAGCGCATTGGCCATATCGGCAAACGCCCATACGGTTACAAGATTGGCAACCGTTCCTATTCCGCAAGCCATAATATAGACGAGGCGATAGCCTGCAATTCCTTTAGATCCGGCCAGATACTCAAAACATTTTTCTCCGTATACATACCAGCCGACAATCGTAGAAAAGCCAAAGAAGATAACGGAAAGCGCCACGATATATTCACCGGCTGCACCAAGAACAGAGCCAAAAGCTGCACTTGTCAATGCCCCGCCCTCCAGAGCGGCGTCATGCGGCACACCTGAAATCAATCCGCCGGACGGGTCCCAGAATCCCGTAATGATAAGGGTTAAACCGGTCATCGTACAAACGACAATCGTTACAATAAATGTACCAGTCATCGCCACAAGGGCTTGTTTAACCGGATGATCAGCACGGGCATTGCCTGCGATTAATGCCGCTGTCCCAAGACCTGCTTCATTTGAAAAAATGCCGCGGGAAACCCCGTTGCGAATGGCCTCAGAGACGACAATTCCAAGAAAACCGCCGGCTGCCGCTACAGGGTGGAAAGCATAATTGAAAATCAGCTCAAAAGCGGGGATGATCATATCGTAATTTAAAATGAGGATCAAGACCGCCCCGCCCATGTACAAGAAAGCCATGATCGGCACAAAGAAACTGGCAACGGTGCTGATCCGCTGGATGCCGCCGAAAATAATCACACTGACAAGGATGACTAAAATCAAGCCTGTCACCCAATTGTCCATGCCAAAACTGTTCTTTGTCACATCGGCAATCGTATTGGACTGTACACTGTTGCCTATCCCTAACGCGGCAAAGGCGCCAAACAGGGCAAAGGCGATCGCAAGCCCTTTAAATCTGCGGCCGAGCCCGCGTTCGATATAATACATCGGCCCGCTTGAATATTCGCCCCTGTCATTTTTCACCCGGTACTTCACAGCAAGCAATGCTTCCCCATACTTCGTAGCCATCCCTAGTAAACCAACAATCCACATCCAAAAAATTGAACCTGGGCCGCCGAGCGTCAAGGCAGTTGCGACACCGGCGATGTTGCCGTTTCCAATGGTTGCAGCGAGCGCGGTCATAAGGGCTTTAAAGTGGCTCACATCCCCTTCAGCGGCTGCATCCTTGCTATCTTCTTTCCCAAACCCAATCTTAAACGCATAGATCAGGCGGCGAAATTGCAATCCTTTTAAAACAATCGTTAAAAATAAGCCTGTCCCAAATAATAAAATTAAACTGGGCGGCCCCCATAATACCTTATTAATCTTGCCTAGTATCTCTAAGATATCCACACGACTCACTCCTGACAAAGATAACGCTTTCATAGCTGCAAGAGATATTCTATCATAACGAAAAAAACTTATGTTTGTGAAACAACACAAAATGTAAGCGCTTTCCTTTGTTTTTTTAACAAACCTATTTTGGGAAGAAAAATTTTTTTAATATACAAATAAACCTTTCATACTTTCAATCTCCTTCAATGTTCACTAATTTGTTAAATTTCACAAAAAAGCGCTTACATTTTTAATTTTACACACGATGTCGTTCTTTGTTCGGAGATTTATACTAGCGATAGAATCACATTTACTTGTTTAGGGGGACGACAACATGATCATTGGTATTCCTAAGGAAATCAAAAATAACGAGAATCGCGTAGCCATTACTCCAGCGGGTGTAGTGGCGCTGACAAAGAGCGGCCATCAAATCTTAATTGAACAAGGCGCCGGAATCGGAAGCGGCTTTGAAGATGCCGACTACACGACAGCCGGAGCGACAATTATTCCTGACGCCAAAGATGTATGGGCAAAAGCGGAGATGGTCATGAAGGTTAAAGAACCGATCAGCTCTGAATACAGCTACTTCCGCAAAGGGTTAATCTTATTTACGTACCTGCACTTAGCTGCCGAGCCGAAGCTTGCCAAAGCGCTCTCCGACAGCGGTGTCACTGCAATTGCTTATGAAACGGTCGAAGTCAGCCGGACGCTGCCGCTGCTGACTCCGATGAGTGAAGTGGCAGGCCGCATGGCATCGCAGATCGGCGCACAGTTCCTTGAAAAATCAAAAGGCGGGAAAGGTATTCTTTTATCTGGCGTACCAGGTGTGAAACGCGGCAAAGTGACGATCATCGGCGGCGGTGTGGTCGGTACAAACGCAGCTAAAATCGCCGTCGGTCTTGGCGCTGACGTCACACTTATTGACCTGAGCGCAGAGCGTCTGCGCCAGCTTGATGACATGTTCGGCAAAGACATTCAAACGCTGATGTCCAATCCGCTCAACATTGCGGAATCTGTAAAAGAATCAGACCTTGTGATCGGCGCCGTCTTAATCCCCGGAGCAAAAGCGCCTAAGCTTGTAACAGAAGACATGATCAAGTCCATGTCGCCAGGCTCAGTCGTCGTTGACGTAGCGATTGACCAAGGCGGCATTATCGAAACAGTTGATCATATCACTACACATGATAACCCGACATATACGAAACACGGTGTTGTCCACTATGCCGTAGCCAATATGCCTGGCGCCGTTCCGCGGACATCAACGATCGGATTAACAAACGTCACCATTCCTTATGCCATGCAAATCGCAAACAAAGGCGTCGAAAAAGCGGTTGCCGATAATCAAGCCCTGGCTCGCGGAGTCAACGTTGCAAACGGCAGCATCACATATGAGGCAGTAGCCCGTGACCTCGGATATGAATACGAAACTGTAGAGAATGCACTTCGCAAAGTAACGGCTGTATAATCCCAGCCCTCTCTGTCTATTGACGGAGGGGGTTTTTTCTGTTTTAAGTGACAAAATTGTCACCGGGATGTAAGGAAAATCGATAGCTCAGAAGCGGCCGGACAAGTTAAGGTGACATTACAGAATGATCGACTTGAAAGAGGGGGAATTGATCCTGAGACTGTTTGAGCTGCTGCTGTTGATATCGAATATAGGATTGTTGGGATTAACCGTTTTGCTGAAAAAAGAACGACGCAGGGTTCCGATCTTCATTGCAAGCGGAATTACCCTGCTTGTGCTGGCCATTCATTGGAAAGTCGAGGGTTTAAGGGTGCAATTGCTTTTCCCTTACGTACTGACGATCTTGTTTCTGGCCGGATCAATTTATGGCTGTTTTAAAAAGACTGCTTTTCGACATATCCCCCGTTTCATATTGGGACTGGCTTATACCGTGAGCGCCGTCATGCTGACGCTGACGGCATGCCTCATGTATGCATTTCCTGTGTTTCAGCTGCCGGAACCGACGGGAGAACACAAAGTGGGAACACAGATTTTTCATTTCGTCGATACAGGCAGAGATGAGATTTTTGATGAGAAAAAAAAGGGAAAAAGAGAATTAATGGTTCAAATCTGGTATCCTGCAAAACATGCAAATGGACAGCCCGCCCCTTTTATAGAAGAGGGTCCTGTGCTGAAGGAAGAACCGCTCTCCAAAACCCTAGGCTTTCCGTCTATTGTCATGAACTACCTAAAATACATTCCGAGCCATTCCTATGGAGGAGCAGAGGTTTCCACTAAAAGCCGTTCTTATCCACTCATTATCTTAAACCACGGCTACAAGTCATCGCGGATCTATCATGCTTCACAAGCAGAAAACCTTGCTAGTCATGGCTATATCGTCGCCTCAATCGACCATACATACAGTGCATTTGCCACCGTATTTCCTGATGGGAGAACAGCTACGATGAAAACAGATGAGTATTTGATCGCTGAAAAAGACTACCGTAATATGGTAGGAAAAGTTTGGACAGACGATATCGCATTCGTTCTCGATCAGTTTGAGCTTATCAATTCCGGGCAAATTCGCACCCAGTTTAAAGGAAGACTCGATTTGGATCATATCGGTGTATTCGGCCATTCCTTCGGCGGGGCCGCCTCGTACGATGCTTCTTATGACGGCAGAATCACGGCGGGAATTGATCTTGACGGCGGTCTGTACCGCTACCATAATCGTCCTGGCACGACAAAGCCATTTATGTTTATTTTCTCTGAAAGCACATTTGACCGCTTCAATAAAGTCAGACAGCATCACGTCTATACTGATGAAGAATTAAAAACAATGGGAGCAACGAGAGAAGAAATCAAAAAGGAGACTAAAGACGCCGAAGCCGAGATCGCACATTTTAGATATGCAGCCAGCCGGGGCAGCCGCATTCTATATGTCAAAGACATGGAGCACTACAACTTTGCCGATGTACAGTTTCTCACTCCGATTCTCCGGCATATCGGGCTGACAGGTCAAATCGATCCATCAAGAGCCGCATCCATCATCAACGCCTATACTTTAAGCTTTTTTGACAAGCATTTAAAAAACAAAGGCGGACGGCTGCTTGAAGGGCCAGATGAAAAGTTCCCTGAAGTGAAGTTTGTGGATTATCTGTTTGACGAGAGAAAGAAATAAAAAAGATGCCCAGGCGTTGTCTGGGCATCAGAGGGTGGGGACCGAGCTATACATGATCTCTTTCAATACTTGTCTCCCAAGTTTTCGTAAAGACTTGTTCATCGCCTTCATAGGCAGTCAGCGTATTCAGCAGATAAAAATTCTTTTCATCACACCACATCTCACTGACCGTTTCCAGCTTTGTTTTCCAGATTTCTCCTCTGCCTACGGTCAGCTCCCACTCACAGCGGTTGCGGGCTGACAGCGGGTCGTTTTCTTTAATCGTCCACGTATTTTTGTTCCAGCTTCCATATTGAAGGCCGTTATCCGGCAGGCGGCGCTCTCCTTCATCTGAGAAATCGGCCAATATCCATACTCCGCTGATCGGATCATGAATCACTTCACGTGTGCGCTTCTCCTTGCGAATGACTTCGCGATCCATGACAGGCGCTGTTTCAGGCGCCTCGAACCGGCCGCAGTTTTCATCCTCCGGCTGCGGCTTTCTTACCGGCAGTTCAATTCGTGTTTTCTCTCCTGGAAAAAGTGTCAAACTGACCGGTTTGGGCGAAGGCCAGGCAGACGGCCAATAAGTCGGCGACACAGCCACTTCAAGCCGATGGCCTTTCGGTATTTGCTGGCCAAGTGAATCCAGCTGGACGTTTACAGCGTATTTTTTCCCAGGTACAAGCTTTTCAGGATGTTCGTGGGAATTTCGATGCGTCAAATTGAGCATTCCCCAGCTGATCAAAGTCGATTCTCCACTCGGCGCCTTGTCCATCAATCTGACCGCAATAAGAGCATCCTCTTGATCTGCAGAAAGTTCTGCGCGGAAAATCGGGTGCCCCAACAGCTCAAGCGATTCCTCCAATGGCTCTGATGTAAACACAACCGCTTTTCCATTTTCTAAGCGCTGATCGGCAGGCAAGTCGCCGGGCTGTCCGAACGGGCAGAACACGCCTGAATAAAATCCGTGCTCCTGTACACTTGGAACGAGGATGGACGGAGCGTCCGTCACTTGATCGGTTAATTTCGCACTTGAAAGCCAAAGCGGCTTGTGCTTGACATTCGGAGACGGCCACGCGGGATCTTCCACCCATTTTCCAGGGCGTTCATCATATGATACAGCGGGAAGCTCGCTGTTTTGAATCCATGAGATCAGCTTCGGCTCATCCATCATTCCGGTATCTTCACCTTTCAGCCATTGATCCCACCAGCGCAGACATTCCTGCAAAAAACCGATGGCAGGCTCAGGCGCCGCCACTTCGGGATACTCATGCGCCCATGGTCCAACCAAGCCTTTGCTTTCTTTAGGAAGATGCTCAAGCAGACGAAAAACTGAATCTGTATAGCCGTCCTGCCAGCCGCTGACAGCAAAGACGGGAATCTCAATGTCTGAGTAATCTTCACAGACTGAGCCATGCTTCCAATATTCATCACGGCGCTGATGGCGAAGCCATTCCTCAACAAATGGCGGCGTTCTTTCAAGACGCTCAAGCCAATTCTCCTTCCAGCTGACGCCCACGACATCAGGGTCCTGAGGCCGGGCATTGTATGCAAACATCGTCGATGCCCACCAAAGCATATCTGACGCCAAAACATTGCCGCCCCGATAATGAACATCGTCCGCATAGCGGTCATCCGTTGAGCAAAGGGTAATGATCGCTTTCAAGGCAGGATGCTTTCGGGCTGCTACTTGCAGACTGTTGAAGCCGCCCCATGATTTGCCGATCATCCCGACCGCTCCGGTTGACCACGGCTGTTTCTCAATCCAGCTCAATACATCAAGCGCATCGTCCTGCTCCTGCTTGGCATATTCATCTTTCAAATATCCGTCAGAGTCTCCGGAACCGCGGATGTCCACACGGATGCTTGCATAGCCGTGCCCCGCAAAATAGGGGTGGCGGATGGAATCCCGAATGGCTGTAAAATCATTTTTCCGGTATGGAATATACTCCAATACGACTGGCACCGGGTATTTGTCCGCATCCTCGGGAAGCCAGATCGTCGCCGACAGCTTCGCCCCGTCAGACATCGGAATCCACACGTTTTCTCTTTTCTCAATATCCCGCGGGTAATCGGTTTTCACCATACGTTTCGGAGAATCTTTGACGTTAAAAACCACTTCACTCATCCTTTCCTATATATCAAACTCGATTTCATTCCTCCGTTTTGCATCGACTGCATTCATTACGCATTCCTTTACGAATTGCACAGTCCGCTTGACGGCCTCATCTTTTGTATAAGCGCGCCTATGGTTCATGTACGTGTTCATCATGCCTTTCCAAATCATCAACGTCATGTCTGCGAGCATATCGACATCCTTTTCTTTGATGAACCCTTCTTCGACAGCCCCTTGAATGTACAAGGCGCTCCGCTTTGAAAAGTTGTGCTCCATGAGAATCGACTGAACTTGCTCAGGCAAATCTGTCAGCTCATCTTTGTAAATGGCATAATATTCGTTCATCAGCTCTTGAGGCTGCGTCCCCAAATTGTCCATGAAGATGACCGAATAAATGTCCGGCTGGGTGAAAGAGTGTTTACAAAAGCACTCCCATGAATAAAGCCACTTTTCCACAGTATTCCGCCCTAAAGCCATATACTCGGGCAGCTCACTCACATAATCAGATGTAAACCGCATAGCTGCAAAGAATTTCAAGTGAGAAAGATCTTTAAAATAGTTGTACGCTGTGGATGCGGTAAAACCGGCGCGGTCCGCAATTTTGCGAATCGTTATCTGATCGATCCCTTCCTCATTGATGAGCTCTGTCGCTGCATCGAGAAAATACCTCCACATCCGCGCACGCTGAATATCTTTTCTCCCTCTGTTCATTTAGATTAAGCACTCCTTTGTTCTCTGTCTGTCTCGTATATATGTTTTTGTTCATTATGCTTCAACCACTTTACCAAAGAAACAGCCATCAGAACATACATGAATAAAACAGGTACAGAGACGAGCACAGAAGTGGTCTGCACCACATTGAGACCGCCGGTCATCGTCAGGCTGATCGCAAGCGCCGACAGAACGATTCCCCACATTAACCGATGCCAGCGGGCCGGTTCGGTATTCGGACCAAGCTCTTTTGTCGCGACACTTGCAATCACATAGCTTGCAGAATCAAGCGAAGTTGCCAAAAAGATGAATCCCAAAATAATGAAAAAAGTTGAAACGACAACAGGCAAAGGCAGCGAATGTAATACAGCCACAATCACACTCGGGTCTCCAGATTGCGCCTGGATATCCGTTAGATTCAGCTTTCCTGTGAGCTGCAGGCTCATTCCATAGCCGCCGAACACCGCAAAATAGAGCCAGCTTCCGACAGTTCCCCATAACAGAACATGAAACACAAGCTCTCTGATCGTACGCCCTTTTGAAATCCGTGCGATAAAAATCCCGATAAACGGCGCAGTCGCCGCAAACCAAGCCCAATAAAACACCGTCCACGCCTGCGGAAACCCGCTTTTGCTAATCGGATCGGTATATAAACTCATTTTCATAAAGTCGTCCAGCATCACCCCTAAGCTGTTGGTGAAGTAGGACAAAATAAACAGCGTCGGCCCCGCAATGATAACAAACAGAGCCAGTCCGAGAGCCATATAGACGTTCCAGTCGCTGAGCCTGCGAATTCCTTTATACAGGCCGAAATACGCGCTGAAACTGAAAATAAACGTCCAAATGATAATAATGGCAATATTCAAGCCAAGCGACGGCTCCACGCCAAACAAACTGCCGATCACAGCTGAAATCATCGGTACGCCGAGACCGAGTGATGTCGCAAGTCCGCCGATCATACTCCAAATCACCAATACATCAATCGCTTTTCCTGCAAAGCCATCCGCGTGTTTTCCAAGCACACCTCGACAGGCAGAACTGATTTTCAACGACGGATTCTTCAGTACATAGAAGCTGTATGCCATTACAACCGCAGGCAAGGCATAAAGCGCCCAAGCAGAAATCCCCCAGTGAAACAATCCATAGCTGACTGCATATTCTGCAGCCCCATTCGACTCAGCTTTAAGTCCAAACGGCGGTGATGTGTAATAATACAACGGCTCTACAATCGACCAAAACATAATGCTGGTCCCCATACTCGCCGTAAACAGCATACCTCCCCAACTGAACTTGGAAAACTCCGGCCGATCATTTGCGCCGCCAAGCTTCACCCGGCCGTAGCGCCCGAGCATCAGCCACAGCAAAATCATAAACAGACCGATCGTCAAAAATTCAAATGCCCAATCCAGTCGATTTGTAATACCACTCAGCATCCCTTCCAAAACCGGACCCGCCGACTCCCGAAAAATGACCAGCAGCACCGTAACGGCCACCACCAAAATTAGCGATGGAAACAATATTGATTTTTCAACTTTTGAATGGTTCATGTGATTTGCATTCCTCCAGTATGATGTTTTCGCTCTCCTTCTCCTTTCACTAAAACATGAACACGATCATTATATGAACATGTTCATGATTTCAGTAAATTCATCGTAACATAAGGGGAGTGCCGGGTGTCAAATCGACGCAATCAAAATAGTAAAAGGGTATATTATACATTTTCATCAGCCGGCTGGGACGCTAAAGCCGGGTGCCGGCCTTGTTCGACAAGCTGAATTTGTTTATTGCGCAAAGAAAAAAGCCATAGTACACTTGGATTAACTTAATTAAATTAATTTATTAAGTTTAGCCAATGTCTCAAATGTATAGGAGGACTTATGAATTCTTTAGCCGCTTTATCAAATGAATTTCGTTCGATTTTCAATACGGCAAAGACACCAAGAATCTTTTTTGCTCCCGGAAGAATCAACTTGATTGGAGAACATACGGATTACAATGGAGGACATGTGTTCCCCGCCTCTATCTCATATGGTACATATGCGCTGGGCGTGAAGCGGGACGACCAAATCATTCGATTCTACTCAATGAATTTCCCCGAGATGGGGGTTATTGAATGCAGCTTATCCGATTTAGCTTTTGCCCAATCCCACAGCTGGGCCAATTATCCGAAGGGAATGTTTCATTTTATGAAAGAGGCGGGACATCAAATTGTACACGGCGTCGATATTTTGTTTTATGGAAATATTCCGCACGGAGCCGGCCTCTCTTCTTCTGCATCTATTGAGCTTGCAACAGGCGTTTTATTAAAAGGACTTTTTGATTTAGAAATGGAATCCATCCCTATGATAAAGCTTGGACAAAAAGTTGAAAACGAGTACATTGGCGTAAACAGCGGCATTATGGACCAATTTGCCATCGGCATGGGGAAGGAAGATCATGCCATCCTGTTACATTGCAAAACGTTAGAATACAAATATGCACCATTCGTTTTGAAGGATCACGTGATGATCATCATCAATACAAATAAACAGCGCACTTTAGCCGGGTCTAAGTACAATGAAAGACGCGCCCAATGCGAAGAAGCGCTGAGCGATTTACAAAGGGAAATATCGCTCAGATGCCTCGGCGATTTGACAATAGAGGCATTCGAAGCAAATAAACATCTCATACAGTATGAATTGAATCAAAAGCGCGCCAAGCACGTCGTCTACGAAAATGCCCGGACGCTAGAAGCACGGGAAAAACTTCAGCAAGGCGACCTCGCCGGCTTTGGCAAACTGATGAATGAATCCCATCTATCATTAAGAGATGATTATGAAGTCACAGGCCTTGAGCTTGATACGATCGTACAGACCGCATGGGAACAAGACGGCGTCTTGGGAGCCCGTATGACCGGGGCCGGATTCGGCGGCTGTGCGATTGCCATCGTTGAAAAGGAGAGTGCAGATGATGTTAAGAAAAACGTAAGTGCCGTCTACCGGAAAACAGTCGGTTATGAGGCAACGTTTTATACTGCAGCTATAGGCGACGGTGCAAAAGAAATTGAGAGAGGAGTGGTTTTATGAGTGTGTTGGTGTTGGGCGGTGCTGGCTATATTGGTTCACATGCCGTGTATCAATTAATCGACAAGGGAGAAACTGTCGTCATCGTTGACAATCTCGAAACCGGTCAAAGGCAGGCGATACATCCTGATGCAGCCTTTTATGAAGGGGATATCCGTGATATCGATTTTCTTCGCTCTGTTTTTGAAAAGGAACCGATTGAAGAAGTGATCCACTTCGCCGCCAATTCACTTGTCGGCGAGTCCATGAAAAATCCCCTCAAGTACTATAACAACAACGTGTACGGAACCCAGGTTTTACTTCAGACCATGATCGAACACGATGTGAAAAAAATCGTTTTCTCCTCGACCGCGGCCGTCTATGGAGAACCCGAATCCACACCGATTACAGAAGCGATGCCGACGCTTCCGACGAGCACTTACGGAGAAACGAAACGGATCATGGAAAAGTTAATGAAGCGGACTGATGAAGCCTATGGCGTCAATTATGTCTCCTTGCGTTATTTTAATGTAGCGGGGGCAAGAGAAACGGCAGAGATCGGGGAAGATCATTGTCCGGAAACACACCTTGTCCCCATTATATTGCAGACGGCTCTCGGACAAAGATCGCACATCACCATTTTTGGTGACGATTATAATACGCCTGACGGAACTTGCATCCGCGACTACGTCCATGTGGAGGATCTCATCGATGCCCACCTGGCGGCATTAGATTATCTAAGAGACGGCGGCCAAAGCGATGTCTTCAATCTTGGCAGCAGCCAGGGATTTTCGGTGAAAGAAATGATCGATGCGGCAAGATCCGTCACTGGCAAAGAAATTCCTGCTAAAATCGGCGCGCGGAGAGACGGCGACCCAAGCATTTTGATTGCCGGTTCCGACAAGGCAAAACAAGTCCTAGGCTGGAAACCGTTGCGCACTTCTGTGGTAAAGATTATTGAAGACGCTTGGAAATGGCATTCTTCACATCCAAACGGATATCGGAAGGAAGTGTCAACATGATTTACCAAGATATAGCGGGCCTCATTCAAAAAGCGCTGGAAGCGGATTTAATTGAATCGGCTGATGTGAATTACGCCCGCAACCAATTGATGCACCTGCTGGGGCTGGAGTCATTTCCTGAAGAGGGTGTTGGAACAACCGATGAATCCATCCCCGACCTGCTTGAAAAGCTGACCGGCTATGCTGCCAAACACGGCATCATAACAGACGCTTCAGATGACAAGGAGATTTTATCAGCCAATATCATGAATTGCTTTGTTGCAAGACCGTCTGTCATCAATGCGGTTTTCAACCAGAGATATCATGAATCTCCGAGTGCAGCTACCGAGTATTTTTATCGGCTCAGCCAAAACAGCCATTACATTCAGACAAAACAGATCGAGAAAAATATTTCGTATAAGGTGGATACTGCCTATGGCGAAATGGATATTACAATCAACTTATCAAAACCTGAAAAAGATCCCGAACAAATCAAGCGGGAACGCGAAGCGAAACAAACCCACAGCTATCCTAAATGCCTGTTGTGCAAGGAAAACGAAGGCTACACAGGGCGGATCGGATATCCGGCACGGGCTAATCACAGGATCATCCAAATACCGCTTCTTGATGAAAATTGGTATTTCCAATATTCACCCTATGTCTATTACCGTGAGCATAGCATTTTGTTTTCGGAAAAACACCGCCGCATGAAAATCGACAAACAGGCATTTCACAGGCTTCTCACTTTTACAGAGATGTTTCCGCATTATTTTATCGGATCAAATGCCGATTTGCCGATCGTCGGCGGATCTATTTTAAGCCATGACCATTATCAGGCCGGATGTTATGAGTTTGCCATGACGCGCGCGGAAGATGCTTTTTCATTTCAATTACATCGCCATCCGCAAATTGAAGCTTCCGTATTAAAATGGCCGATGTCCGTGATCCGCCTGAAAGGAACAACAATAAACAGCCTTGTTGAGGCGGCGGATGATATTTTTCAAACCTGGAAAAACTACTCGGATCAATTAGCAGATGTCATCGCTTTTACTGATGACACGCCACATAACACGATTACGCCGATTGGCAGAAATCGCAATGGAATCTTTGAAATTGACCTTGTGCTCAGAAACAACCGGACATCTGCTGAACATCCATTCGGCATTTTTCATCCGCATGAAGACGTGCATCATATTAAGAAAGAAAATATCGGATTAATTGAGGTAATGGGGCTGGCCATCCTGCCGCCTCGTTTAAAGGCTGAACTGGCGGCAATCAAAGAGTTTCTGCTTGGCCGTCCAAGCCGGATCGAAGCCCATCATAAAGAATGGGCAGAACACCTTAAATCCGAGTATCGAGAAATTTCCAGCCCGGAGCATGCTGAATTGGTTTTACAGAAGGAACTCGGAAATAAATTTGTCAAAGCCCTTGAAGATGCCGGAGTATTAAAAGAGCGGAAAGCTTTTATGCGTTTTATTGATGCGGTGATTCAACAGATAAACTAAGGATGAAAATAGGCTGTTCCAAAAGGGTTCAGCCTATTTCAGCACCGGATCAAATAATTCCGTCAGCAGTAACGAAACAGCGCCCAATAACGTGGCCTCTTCACCAAGCCGGGTAACAGCCACCTCTGTCTGTCTCGCTTCAGCTGTCAGAGCTTTTTTCTGTATCGTTTCCACAATAGCAGGCATCATGAATTTTTCGCCCTTCATGACCCCGCCTCCCAACACCATTTTACTTGGATTGACAAGATGAATGAAGTTGGTTAATCCGATTCCGATGATGCTGCCCGTTTCATGAAATAGATCGATGCAGGTTTGGTTTCCGCTTTGCGCCATCTCAAACATGTCTTGAGCCGTCAGTCCGCCCGCGCGCTCTTTGAGCTGTTTTCTCCCCCGTTCGGCAATAGCAGGTCCGCTCACTAATGTTTGCAGGCACCCTCGGTTTCCGCATTCACATATTTCACCGTTCATATCAATGATCATATGTCCCAATTCTCCGGCGATCCCTTGAGCCCCGTGATATAATTTCCCGCTGATCACAATACCGGCGCCCACGCCCCTGCCAATATTAACGGCAGCCATGCTGTCAACATCGCCATGGCCGCCGAACCATGATTCACCCAGCGCCATCGCGCGAGCGTCATTTTCAACTTTTACCGTTAAGTTGAATTCTTTTTCCAGCGCTTCTTTTATGGGGATATTGGTTAAGTTTAAAATGGGTGCGATCAGAGACGTTCCCGTTTCCGCATCGACCACCCCGTGCATCGCGATTCCGATGCCGATAATTTTTTCTTGGTCGACACTGGACTGGCTTAAAATTGTATCTATATTCTCCTTTAAAACAGCCATGAACATATCGTTCGTTAACGGTTTTTCCAGCAAACTGGATGTCCGCTGAAAAATGTCTCCAGCTAAATCGGTTAATATACATTCCACCGTCTCAGGCCCCGCATCAACGCCAATCACATAAAAAGCACCTGTGTTGATGTGCAGCATCGTCGGTTTTCTTCCCCCGCTGGAGTGGCCGAGCGTGCTTTCCTTTACCAGCCCTTGATCTATAAGCTCTTTGACAATGCTGCTGACCGTAGGCGGCGTAATCCTTGTTTCTTTGGCGATTTGCGCTCTGGAAATCGGCTCTGATGTTCTGATTTTATTGAGAATGATCGATTTGTTCACCGACTTCATTAATTGAAATGTTCCTCGCTGCATGGGGAATCCTCCATTTTAAACATATAGTAGGTTTTATTTTATCACGGTTAGTTAATTAAATTAACAAACGAAAATAAGAAAGGTTGCATTCGGTATAATAATCAGTTAAACTGATTATATTATTCATTGACTATCTCAGGAGGTGATGATTTTGGCACAATTAAACCAGTTTTATGGGTTTTTGTTAGGAAAGATTCTTCAGCAAATGGAGGATCAATTCGCTGAAGTTTTGGCTCCGTTTAACCTTAATGCCAGGCAATTCGGAGTGCTTATATTTATTAAAGAAAACCCCTACTCTTCGCAAAAGCTGATTTCCGAGAAATTGCAGATCGACCGTACCACAATGGTGAGCCATGTTGACCATTTAGAGGGATCAGGCTTTGTGGAACGGACCAAAAATGCAAGTGACCGCAGAGCATACAGCCTGCTCATTACTGAAAAAGGCAGTGATGTACTGTCATCATGCAAACAGGTTTTAGTACAAACAGAATATGAAGTTTTATCCCCCCTAAATGAAAATGAACAAAAATTATTGAAAGATTTGCTTTTGAAAGTATGGAGCAAATATAAAAACTAGGAGGAGTGCCGCATGAATTCACTCGATTTTTTCAATGCACGTTTAGAAGCCACTATTAGTCCGATGGATTTTGTCAAATCAGCAAAGCTCAACCCTGAGAAACATTTCTTAGTGGATGTAAGAAACGGACCAAGCGAATTCAAGAAAGTGACGATAAAAGATGCTCAAGTGATACCTGAACAGGATCTCCCTAATCGATTAAACGACATCCCAAAAGATAAAGAAATCATTGTGTACTGCTGGGATGTCTGGTGTAATACAGCAGCTAAAGCGGCTAAATTTTTATTAGAAAATGGTTATCAAGTGAAAGAGTTGACCGGAGGCATTGCGGCATGGAGAGAAATGAATTTTCCTGTGTCAGCATGTACTGAAGGGGCTACTGACAAGGATCATTGCGGGTGCTGAAGCAGATGAAAACAAAGTATTGGATTGGTGTGGCTTCCCGCGATCATGTCTTGAAGGGGGTATCCGGAGGCTTTGCCCAGCTTTGCCACGGAAAAGAGGCCCCTCTAAAAAGAATGAATCCTGGTGATTGGATCATTTATTACTCTCCAAAGCAGAATCTAAAAGATCATGCACCCTATCAAAAATTTACAGCTGTAGGAAAAGTGGCTGATGACAGGGTGTACAAATTTGACGCAGGAGAAGGATTCATGCCCTACAGAAGAAAAATCGACTTTTTGAAATGTCTGGAAATGTCCATCCACCCATTCATTTCTTCCCTCTCTTTCATCAAAAACAAAAAGCACTGGGGCTATTCCTTCCGATTTGGACATACAGAAATCAGCGAACAAGACTTCAAACTCATTTTTAAACAAATGATCAAAATATAAAGGGCGGTGACTCCCTTTATATTTTTTTGCCTTGGCAGGACCTTCGCCAATTATCCGGTTCCCCTTGTTCTACATTGCGTTCGGTTCTTTAAACAGCGCTTTAACATAGACAAAGTGTTTTTTAATGGAAAAATTTTCTGTAAAATTTGAAATGAAAGTGTTTGCATAATCAAAATAATCGCGTTATCATACTTGTATACAAGTATACTCGTATAACTAGGAAGGTGAGTGTATGAGCGAATCTAAAGGTCTTTTATACCCAGAAAAGTGGCTTTCAAGGGCTTCAACTGGTGTTCGCGTCGCATCCGAGCTCAGAATGCGCATTATTTCCGGCATGATTGAAAGCGGTACCATTTTGTCTGAAAATAAATTGGCTGCGGAATTTTCGGTGAGCCGGTCTCCCATCCGCGAGGCTTTAAAAATACTGGCATCGGAAAAAATCATCCGCCTGGAACGGATGGGCGCCGTTGTCATCGGGCTGACCGAAAAAGAAATTGAAGAAATTTATGATGTCCGTTTATTGATGGAAACATTCGTATTTGAACGGCTTGGGAAAGCAAATGTAGACGAACTGGCAACAGACCTAAGCAAAATATTGGAAATGATGAAAATCTCCATCAAATACAAAGATGCTGATGAATTCTCATTTCAAGATGTCTTATTTCATGAAACGATTGTACGCTCCATCAATCATTCCTACATTCTGATGATATGGAACAACCTTAAACCCGTTATGGAAAGCTTTATTCTTTTATCCATGCGGGCGCGCTTAAAAGAAAAATACGAAGACTTTGAAAGAATTCTCGATAACCATGAACTTTATATTCAAGCGATCAAAACGAAAGACAGGGCCCTGATGATCAAGTCCCTACATCAAAATTTCGATGACGTACAAGATAAAGTTGAAGATCTTTGGCTGTCACAACAAATGCTGACGAAAGGGGCCGAACAAGAAAATGACTAGTTATATGTTAGGCATAGATATCGGTACGACAAGTACGAAAGCCGTTTTATTCAGTGAAAAGGGGGACGTTATCCAAAAAGAAAGCATCGGTTATCCGCTTTACACACCGGACATCTCAACGGCTGAACAAAACCCGGATGAAATTTTTCAAGCCGTCATCCAAACAGCGGCAAAAATCATGCAGCAGCACCCTGAAAAAAAGCTGTCATTCATTTCATTCAGCAGCGCCATGCACAGCGTCATTGCCATGGATGAAAACGACGAGCCGCTGACACCGTGCATCACTTGGGCGGATAACCGAAGCGAAGGCTGGGCTCACAAGATCAAAGAAGAATTGAACGGGCACGACGTCTACAAGCGGACGGGAACTCCGATCCACCCGATGTCGCCGCTGAGCAAAATCGCCTGGATTGTCAACGAGCATCCTGAAACCGCTGCCAAAGCAAAAAAGTATATCGGGATCAAAGAATATATTTTTAAAAAGCTCTTTGATCAATATGTTGTCGATCATTCCTTAGCTTCAGCCATGGGCGTGATGAATCTGAAAACACTGGATTGGGATGATGAAGCTTTATCCATTGCCGGCATCACGCGGGATCATTTATCTAAGCTGGTTTCGACAACTGAGATCTTTCAAAACTGCAATCCGGAAATAGCGGCGATGATGGCGATCGATCCGAAAACGCCATTTGTCATCGGCGCAAGCGACGGCGTCTTGTCCAACCTCGGTGTCAACGCCATTAAAAAAGGGGAAATTGCCGTCACGATCGGGACAAGCGGCGCGATTCGGACGATTATCGACGAGCCTCAAATCGATGAAAAAGGACGAATCTTTTGCTATGCCTTAACGGAGAAGCATTGGGTCATCGGCGGACCCGTCAACAACGGCGGAATCGTTCTTCGCTGGATCAGAGATGAATTTGCCTCTTCAGAAATCGAAACGGCAAAGCGCCTTGGAATTGATCCGTACGATGTCTTAACAAAAATCGCCGAACGCGTAAGACCCGGCGCCGATGGATTGCTATTCCACCCATATCTCGCAGGTGAACGCGCTCCGTTATGGAATCCGGATGTGCGCGGCTCATTCTTCGGCCTCACCATGTCACATAAAAAAGAACACATGATTCGCGCGGCATTGGAAGGGGTTATTTACAACTTATACACCGTCTTTTTGGCTTTAACAGAATGCATGGACGGACCTGTCACCCGAATTCAAGCGACAGGGGGCTTTGCAAGATCGGATGTCTGGCGGCAAATGATGGCCGATATATTCGAATCTGAAGTCGTCGTGCCGGAAAGCTATGAAAGCTCATGTCTGGGCGCCTGTATTTTAGGTCTTTATGCGACAGGAAAAATCGAATCTTTCGATGTCGTCTCTGACATGATCGGCAGCACTCACCGACATGCGCCAAAAGAAGAATCGGCCAAAGAATACAGAAAGCTGATGCCGATCTTTATCAACTTATCGAGGGCATTGGAACATGAGTATACACAAATTGCAAATTATCAAAGAAGCATAACCAACAACAAATAGGGGAAGAATTGGAGGCGTTATCATGCCATTATTCATTGTAGCAATCGGGATTGTCGCATTATTGCTGTTAATTATGGGGTTAAAGCTGAACACGTTTGTTTCATTGATTATCGTCTCGTTCGGCGTTGCTTTAGCACTCGAAATGCCGTTGGATGACATTGTGAAAACGATTGAAGAAGGATTGGGCGGAACGCTTGGCCACATCGCATTAATTTTTGGACTCGGCGCCATGCTGGGCAGGCTGATCGCAGATTCGGGGGGAGCGCAGCGTATTGCGATGACCCTCGTCAACAAATTCGGCGAAAAAAACATTCAATGGGCGGTCGTCATTGCCTCGTTCATTATCGGTGTTGCTTTATTCTTTGAAGTCGGACTGGTCTTATTAATTCCAATTGTATTTGCTATTTCAAAAGAATTAAAGATTTCGATTCTTTTCCTCGGTATCCCGATGGTCGCAGCTTTATCCGTCACACACGGCTTCCTGCCTCCGCACCCGGGACCGACAGCGATCGCTGGGGAATACGGCGCCAACATTGGGGAAGTTTTGCTTTACGGTTTCATTGTTGCAATTCCAACAGTGCTTGTAGCCGGACCTTTATTTACGAAGCTTGCTAAAAAAATCGTACCGCAATCATTTACGAAAACCGGCAATATTGCATCTTTAGGGGAACAAAAAACATTCAAGCTTGAAGAGACGCCAGGCTTCGGCATCAGTGTATTTACGGCGATGCTTCCGGTTATCATCATGTCCATCTCTACGATTATTACGCTGCTTCAAGAAACGACCGGGCTGCAAGATAATGGCGTACTGGCAGCAATTCGTTTAATCGGTAATGCATCTACTTCAATGGTGATCTCCTTATTAGTCGCGATCTATACGATGGGAATCGCCAGAAAAATCCCAATCAAAACAGTGATGGACTCTTGCTCTTCAGCCATTACACAAATCGGGATGATGCTCTTAATCATCGGGGGCGGCGGCGCCTTCAAACAAGTATTAATCAATGGCGGAGTAGGCGACTATGTGGCCGAATTATTCAAAGGAACGTCAATGTCTCCTATCCTGCTTGCCTGGGTGATCGCAGCAATCCTGCGCATTTCCTTGGGGTCTGCCACAGTTGCTGCATTAAGCACGACCGGGCTCGTCATTCCAATGCTGGGACAAACGGATGCCAATCTCGCATTGGTGGTGCTGGCAACAGGGGCCGGAAGTGTAATTGCTTCCCATGTCAATGACGCCGGCTTCTGGATGTTCAAAGAGTACTTTGGTTTAAGTATGAAAGAAACATTTGCCACATGGACATTGCTGGAAACGTTCATCTCTGTAGCCGGACTTGGATTTATTCTATTGATGAGTTTAGTTGTATAACACACTACTCACTCTCGCAGTATAAAATGAACGATTAAATTGATGAAGGAGCAGGTACCAAATGTTGAATACAATCGGTGTCATAGGTTTAGGGGTAATGGGCAGCAATATCGCCCTAAACATGGCCAGCAAAGGGGAACAGGTCGCTGTCTATAACTACACAAGGGATTTAACCGACCAGCTCGTACAAAAGACTGAAGGACAGACTGTCAATCCGTACTATGAGCTTCAAGATTTTGTTCAGTCTTTAGAAACGCCGAGAAAAATCTTTCTGATGGTGACAGCAGGAAAACCGGTTGATTCAGTGATCGACTCCCTCCTCCCTTTGCTTGAAGAAGGGGATGTCATCATGGACGGCGGCAACTCCCATTACGAAGATACAGAACGAAGATATGCTAAGCTGAAAGCGAACGGAATCGGCTACTTGGGAATCGGCATTTCCGGCGGCGAAGTCGGTGCTTTAAAAGGCCCTTCCATCATGCCTGGCGGAGATCGGGATGTCTATGAAAAAGCCGCTTCAATCCTGACAAAAATCGCAGCGCAAGTCGGAGATGATCCATGCTGTGTGTATATCGGTCCAAAAGGGGCAGGGCATTTTGTCAAAATGGTGCACAACGGGATTGAATACGCTGATATGCAACTAATCGCAGAAGCCTATACATTTTTAAGAGAAAAATTGCTTTTGCCTATTCATGAAATCGCTGACATTTTTGAATCGTGGAATCAAGGCGAGCTGAAAAGCTATTTAATCGAAATCACCGCAGAAATCTTAAGGAAAAAGGATGAAAAAACGGGTGCGCCGCTGATCGATGTCATCCTTGACAAAACAGGTCAAAAAGGCACAGGCAAATGGACAAGCATGCAAGCCGTTGACAACGGCATCCCATCTTCGATTATCACGGAATCCTTGTTTGCCCGCTATATATCATCGTTAAAAGATGAGCGGATGGCTGCGGAAAAGGTGTTAGCCGGACCTGAAACAGAAGAGCGGCACTTGGATAAAAACTTGTGGATCGACTACGTCAGACAGGCGTTATACATGGGAAAAGTCTGCGCCTATGCACAAGGCTTCGCCCAATACAAAATGACGTCTGAGCTGTACGGATGGGACTTACCTTTAAAGGATATCGCCTTAATATTCCGCGGCGGCTGCATCATCCGCGCCGAATTCTTAAATCTCATCAGTAAAGCATTCCAAGAACAGCCGAACCTGTCGAACTTGCTGATCGCGCCTTTCTTTGCAGAAAAGCTCACAAAATATCAGACAGGCTTGCGAAAAGTAGTCTGTGAGGGCATCAGCTCCGGCATCTCATTCCCATGCTTGAGCACGTCCCTATCTTATTACGACAGCTACCGGACAGGCCGTTCAAACGCAAACCTGCTGCAGGCGCAGCGTGATTACTTTGGCGCCCATACGTATGAACGTACAGATATGGAAGGTGTTTTTCACACTGAATGGTATCACTAAAAGTTTAAACTGCATCCCAATAGGAGGTGCAGTTTTTCTCTTTTTAAAAAGTATTTTTGGGACTAATTGCCCGATCTACCTCCCCGCTCCCCCCTAGTCTTAGCATTCAGAGACTTGTCTGTCTAAGTATGAATAAGAAATATTTACTATTTTTATCATGATTCATACTTTGTTCAACATTTCACAAATTACTATTTTTAATTCCGTGATAAGATAAATTCATTCATAAAAACAAGGAGATGAGATCGGGATGAGAACATTTATTATCTCATCAAAAATAAAAATTCCCATATCAGCATAAAAATTTTTAGTCTCGTTTGTGAAATTATTCACAAACTTACCGGCGACATTTTTCTTTCGAGATAATCCCAAGAATCCTGTTTGTAGAATTCCTATCAATTCATTGGAGGGTTTACAATGGCAGTCGAAGAAAAGGAAATGAAACAGAAGCAAAATGTCTCAACAATGATTGATCGTTTAGTAGAAAAAAGTCTTACGGCATTGGAAGAATTCCGCAGCTTTGATCAGGAGCAAATTGATGAAATTGTCAAACAGATGGCGCTTGCCGGACTTGATCAGCATATGCCCCTTGCAAAGCTTGCGATCGAGGAAACAAAACGCGGCGTATACGAAGATAAAATCATCAAAAACATGTTTGCCACAGAGTATGTCTACCACAATATTAAATACAATAAAACAGTTGGAATCATCCATGAAAACGAACATGACGGGGTCATTGAAATTGCGGAGCCTGTCGGTGTCGTCGCCGGGGTAACACCAGTGACGAACCCGACGTCCACCACCATGTTCAAGTCCCTGATATCGATTAAAACAAGAAATCCAATCATTTTTGCATTCCATCCATCCGCACAAAAATGCAGCAGTGAGGCTGCAAAAATCCTTAAAGATGCGGCTGTCAGGGCAGGGGCGCCTGAACATTGCATTCAATGGATCGAAACACCATCACTTGAAGCAACCCAAGCCTTAATGACCCATCCAAAGGTTTCTCTGATTCTTGCCACTGGCGGCGCAGGCATGGTGAAATCCGCTTACAGCTCCGGCAAACCGGCCCTTGGCGTTGGACCGGGAAACGTGCCATGCTATATCGAGAAATCTGCAAACGTAAAACAAGCCGTAAATGATCTGATTTTATCCAAAACATTCGATAACGGGATGATTTGCGCTTCAGAACAGGCAGTCATCATCGATAAAGACATTTATTCAGACGTGAAAAGGGAAATGACCGTCAACAATTGCTACCTACTAAATGAGGCAGAAAGAACAAAGGTTGAACAATTGGTCATCAACGAAAATACCTGTGCGGTCAATGCTGATATTGTCGGCATGTCAGCCTGTAAAATTGCCGAAATGGCAGGCATAAAGGTTCCTGAAGACACAAAAATCCTTGTGGCAGAATTAAAAGGGGTCGGGCCGGAATACCCGCTTTCAAGGGAAAAATTAAGTCCCGTTCTAGCCTGTTATAAGGTGAACGGACTCCAAGAAGGATTAAAGCGGGCCGAAGAAATGCTTGAATTCGGCGGCATAGGCCACTCTGCGGTCATTCATACAACCGACCAGGAAGCCATTGAGCAGTTTGGATTAAGGATGAAAGCAGGGCGGATCATCGTCAATGCTCCCTCTTCCCAAGGAGCGATCGGCGATATTTATAATGCCTATATGCCTTCCTTAACACTTGGCTGTGGTACGTATGGAGGAAACGCTGTATCGACAAACGTGGGTGCGATTCACTTAATCAACACTAAAAAAGTGGCAAAAAGGAATGTCAATATGCAGTGGTTTAAAGTACCGCCAAAAATTTATTTTGAAAAACATTCAACACAATATTTAGCGAAGATGCCTGATATCTCAAAAGCGTTTATTGTGACTGACCCGGGAATGGTAAAACTGGGCTATGTGGACCGCGTCCTTCACTACTTAAGAAAACGCCCGGACTACGTTCATTGCGAAATCTTCTCTGATGTAGAACCTGACCCATCGATTGAAACGGTCATGAACGGCGTCGAGATGATGGCTAAATTCCAGCCCGACGTCATTATTGCACTCGGCGGGGGTTCTGCAATGGATGCCGCTAAAGGGATGTGGATGTTCTATGAGCACCCTGATGCTGAATTCTTCGGATTAAAGCAGAAATTTTTAGACATCCGCAAACGCATCGTCAAATTCCCGAAATTGGGAGAAAGAGCAAAATTCGTTGCGATTCCAACGACATCCGGAACCGGTTCTGAAGTCACCTCATTCTCTGTCATTACAGATAAAGAGGCAAATACGAAATATCCGCTCGCCGATTATGAATTAACGCCGGATGTGGCGATCATTGACCCGCAGTTTGTCATGACCGTACCGAAACATATTACAGCAGATACAGGAATGGACGTATTGACACATGCGATCGAATCCTATGTATCCTGCATGGCCAACGACTATACAGACGGCTTGGCGATGAAAGCCATCCAGCTTATCTTTGAATACCTGCCAAGAGCGTACAAAAACGGCAGCGATGAGCTGGCCCGAGAAAAAGTGCACAACGCATCAACGATTGCCGGTATGGCATTTTCCAACGCATTCCTTGGCATTAACCACAGTTTAGCCCATAAGCTGGGGGCGGAATTTCATATTGCCCACGGACGTGCAAACGCCATTCTTCTGCCGCACGTCATCCGCTATAATGCAGCAAAACCGAAGAAATTCGCGGCATTCCCGAAATACAGCCACTTCGTAGCCGATCAGCGCTACGCGGACATTGCCAAAATGCTGGGCTTGCCGGCAAAGACAACGGAGGAAGGCGTCGAAAGCCTGATTCAGACCATCATCTCGCTTGCCAGAGAGCTTAAAATTCCAATGAGCCTCAAACAAAACGACATTGATGCCGCTACATTCGAAAGCAAAGTAGATCTTATGGCAGACCGCGCCTTTGAAGACCAATGCACAACAGCAAATCCGAAGCTCCCATTGGTGTCTGAACTGGCTGAGATTTATCGTTCTGCGTTTAAAGGAGTTTAATCCTCGATTCAGTGAAAAGCCATCCTGCAAGGGATGGCTTTTTGCCGTTTTTAAAACACTTTAATTGCAGTCTAGGCGGTTCAGCCATGAATAATTTTATATTTCTTTTACAACATATAATTATTCGATGTGTTTTGGAAGGAGGAATGTTCTTGGACTTACATTTCATCTGGAAAGCTGTTGTCATTGTCATAGGAGGAGTCCTCATTTTGCGGTTAGCCGGCAGAAAATCCATTTCACAGCTTACTGTTGCACAGACTGTCATCATGATAGCTGTTGGTTCATTAATTATTCAACCAGTTAATGACAGAAATATTTGGATTACAATGAGCGTCACATTTTTAATGATTCTCACTCTTCTTTTGATTGAGTATATCGCTTTAAAATTTGATGCTTTAGAGAGCTTTATTTATGGAAAATCAGTTCTGGTAGTCGAAAATGGGCAAATGAATATAAGGAATTTAAAAAAACTGCGCTTAACTGTTGATATGCTTGAAGTCAGATTGAGACAACAAAATATTCAAACATTTAAGGATTTACAATGGGCGACAATCGAATCGAACGGTCAGTTAGGATATATGTTAAAACCGAATAAACAATATGCTACTAAAGAGGATATTCAACAGTTGAAATTGCTGATTGAAATGAATCTCAATCAACCTCCTATTGAACCCCCCGTACCACAAGCAAATGCCTCAGATAACATTTTTACGGAAATCAAAAACCCTATGCATGCCAAAAAGCATTCAAACGAATTGAAATGAGGTTACAGATCAAGTGATACAGGATACTAGTTTTTTAAAGATTCTTGGTAAATGGATATTATATGGAGGCATCATTGGCGGAATTGTGGGGTCAACGACAGCCTTCCTGCTAGAAGCGAACGACTATCTGGGTGAAGTAAGAGAACAAAACGGCTGGCTCATATACCTCCTGCCGCTTGGAGGAATTGTCATTGGCTACATATACATGAACTATGGAAAAGTAGTCTTACATAACACCTTAAATGACACCGCCCAATTAAATAATCTTGTGATTGACGCTGTGAATGGAGAAAAACAAGTTCCGCAGAGAATGGGACCTATTGTCTATCTCGGAACTTTTATAACGGTTTTTTTCGGCGGATCAACCGGGAGAGAAGGGGCTGCTGTCCAAATGGGAGGCAGTGCAGCTGCAATGGTAAACAAGTTGTTTAAGGTCGATTTTTTAGACACTAAAATTTTAATGATGAGCGGTATTAGTGCCGGGTTTGGTGCTGCATTTGGTACACCCGTAACCGGCGCTGTATTTGGAATGGAGATGACTGCTTTAGGAAAGTTGAAATTTGAAGCGCTTGTCCCTTGTTTTGTGGCCAGCTTCACCGGTCACTATATCACGACTGCCGCTTGGGGAGTTAAGCACGAAGAATTTCTCATCCATGCTCTACCAGAGTTATCTTTCATCACATTTGTAAAAATTCTTCTTGTTTCTGTTATGTTCAGCCTATTAAGCGTCGCATATTGCCAATTGAGACACGGAATAGAAACATTCACCGAGAGAATTTTTAATAAAAACCATATGAAAAGAGCCTTTGTTGGAGGAATCATTATTGTATGTTTATTTTTAATGGCTGGTTCACAAGATTACAATGGCCGTGGTTTGAACATGTTAGAGCAGGCTTTTAAAGAAGAGGTGCCTCCTTTTGCCTTCCTCGCCAAGCTCATTTTTACAGCCGTTACTTTGGGGACGGGCTTTGTCGGCGGTGAGGCTATACCATTATTTTTCATGGGTGCAACACTAGGTAATACCTTACACTCCATTGTCCATTTACCTCTCTCATTTTTAGCAGCATTGGGACTGATTGCTGCGTTTTGCGGCGGTGCTAATACCCCTATCACAGCGTTCTCGTTGGCACTGGAAATGTTTGATGGAAAAGGATTAGAGTACTTTTTTGTTGCTTGTCTCGTTAGCTATATATGTTCCGGCCATCATGGACTATGGCCGTCTCAAAAAATATATGAACCAAAGAGCCGATTATACAGTGTTATTAACGGAGAAACGATCAAAAATGTTGAAAAAAAGAAAAAGTCTTAGACCTGATGTCCATCCTTTTAGCGGATGGCTTTTCTATTTACCGTACATGCTTGATTTTCAATTAGAACTTTTCATTCTCATCTTTCTCACTAGTAAAATCAATTTTCAACTAGCTTACCTTATAAAAAACAAAGTCCTTGACAAAAAATATTTGTTATTTAATAATCTATATATAATTATAATAATTCTAGAAAAGTAAAGTTTATTATTTTATTTTTCTTAAACCACATTCAGGAGGAAGATGCATTATGTCTCTAATCGGAAAAGAAGTAAAACCATTCACAGCAAAAGCTTACAAAAACGGTGAATTTATCGATGTAACAAACGAAAGTCTGAAAGGTCAATGGAGCATTTTCTGCTTCTATCCGGCAGATTTCTCATTCGTTTGCCCGACTGAACTTGAAGATCTGCAAAACGAATATGCTGCCCTAAAAGAACTTGGTGTAGAAGTATACTCTGTTTCCACAGATACTCACTTCGTACATAAAGGCTGGCACGACAGCTCTGAAAAAATCGGCAAAATCACTTACGCGATGATCGGTGACCCATCTCAAACCATCTCCCGCAACTTTGAAGTGCTGAACGAAGAAGAAGGTCTTGCTGACCGCGGAACATTCATCATCGATCCGGACGGCGTCATCCAAGCGGTTGAAGTCAACGCTGGCGGTATCGGCCGTGATGCAAGCATTCTGATCAATAAAGTAAAAGCGGCTCAATACGTCCGCCAAAACCCAGGCGAAGTATGTCCGGCGAAATGGGAAGAAGGTTCTGAAACACTGACACCAAGCCTTGACCTAGTAGGCAAAATCTAAGGAGTGCATTCAATTGGTACTTGAAGCAAATATCAAAGCACAATTAAACCAATACATGCAGATGATTGAAAATGACATCGTCCTTAAAGTCAGTACAGGCGATGACAGTGTCTCCAAGGATATGCTGGCTCTTGTAGAAGAGCTGGCTTCCATGTCATCAAAAATCACTGTTGAAAAGGCGCAGCTCGACAGAACGCCAAGCTTCAGCGTCAATCGTGCCGGAGAAGAAACAGGCGTGACATTCGCCGGGGTTCCGCTCGGTCACGAATTCACATCTTTGGTGCTGGCACTCTTGCAAGTAAGCGGCAGACCGCCGAAAGTCGATCAAAAAATCATCGATCAAATCAAGAACATCAGCGGCGAATACCGCTTTGAATCTTATATCAGCCTGACATGCCACAACTGCCCTGACGTTGTGCAGGCATTAAACATGATGAGCGTGCTCAACCCGAATATCACACACACGATGATTGACGGTGCGGCATACAAATCAGAAGTTGAAAGCAAAAACGTCATGGCCGTGCCGACCGTATACTTGAACGGTGAACCGTTCGGCAGCGGCCGGATGACGCTCGAAGAGATTCTTGCGAAGATGGGCAGCGGCACGGATGCGTCTGAGCTTTCTGATAAAGATCCGTTCGACGTGCTTGTTGTCGGAGGCGGTCCGGCCGGTGCGAGCGCGGCGATCTATGCGGCGCGCAAAGGCATCCGCACAGGAATTGTTGCCGAACGCTTCGGCGGCCAGGTCCTTGACACGATGAGCATCGAGAACTTCATCAGCGTGAAGCGCACCGAAGGGCCTAAGCTTGCGGCAAGCCTTGAAGAACACGTGAAGGATTACGAGATCGACGTCATGAACCTGCAACGCGCAAAAGGTCTCGAGAAAAAAGATCTTTTCCATCTAGAACTCGAAAACGGCGCTGTCCTGAAAAGCAAAACCGTCATCCTTTCAACAGGCGCACGCTGGCGCAATGTCGGCGTACCCGGTGAACAAGAGTTCAAAAACAAAGGTGTCGCATATTGCCCTCACTGTGACGGACCATTGTTTGAAGGCAAAGACGTAGCCGTCATCGGCGGCGGCAACTCCGGTATCGAAGCAGCGATTGACCTTGCAGGTATCGTCAACCACGTTACTGTTCTTGAATTCGCACCGGAGCTGAAAGCTGACGAAGTTCTGCAAAAACGTCTCTACAGCCTCCCTAACGTGACTGTCGTGAAAAACGCCCAAACAAAAGAAATCACGGGCGATGAAAACGTAAACGGCATCACTTACGTAGACCGTGAAACAGGAGAAGAAAAACACGTCGAGCTCCAAGGCGTCTTCGTCCAAATCGGTCTTGTGCCGAACACGGAATGGCTGCCTGAAACCGTCGAACGCAACCGCATCGGCGAAATCGCAGTCGATAAACGCGGCGAAACAACCATCCCTGGCCTATTCGCTGCCGGCGATTGCACAGACAGCCCGTATAACCAAATTATTATTTCGATGGGATCTGGAGCGAACGCTGCTCTAGGCGCGTTTGATTACCTGATCCGCAACTAACTAGTATACAAAGCCGCTGTACTGCTTAAATGGCAGTGTGGCGGCTTTTTTCTTTCTATAAACCTTGTCCAGTTGTTCATTTTAAGTTGCCTCCCCCTCTAAAAAGTAATGATCATACACAATATACAGGACCTGATATGGTTCACCACTCTAAAGTGATTCAATAATTCACCTAAGGACTGCTGCCAAGTCATAGCATTTTCAATTAGGATCGTTCTCAGGCGAGACGAAATGTTTATAAAAGCGAAGTCATCGTATAATGAAAATTAGCGACTTTAAACCCGCTCTGCTGCTCCTTCAATTTCGAGCTTTTTAAAATGCAAAATTCCACTCCCAACAGCAATAATCACTGTCTTTGTATAATGATTTTGACCTGACGCCGTGCTTAGCAAAAATGGGTATCAATTCTATTTTTTCATTCAACACCGCTGTTGGATCAAAGATCAATCAACTAACATCCCAAATTATTTTCTCCGGGTAAACAAGGATTTCCCAGCCAAGTTTCGGCCAATATTCAATTAGCTTCATCTCTCTTAACCCGCTATAAAAGGTTGAAATCATCCTGTTGATTCATCACCGTTCACTCCCAAACATCATTCGTAATTGCTTATCAATGATAAGTTATTAAACCTATTTTCATAATAATTATTTTTATCTTTCTAAAAGTTTTCATTTTCATGAGGGTACTATGATAAGGACACATCGAATTTCTGTATTGACATATTGAAAAATGAAATATATATTTATTGTTGATATTGATAATCATTATCGATTATTTATTTGTTTTTCATTCTGCGGGCCATAAAGGTGATTTGGCTATTTACTGAAGAATTAATGTACTGGCTATGGGGAACGTTTAATTGTAAAAAATCTCAGTGTAACGATTCCAAATAAAAGGTGACAACCATCTCGGACCCAATGGTTGTGGAAAATCAACATCTACTGAAGCGTATTATTCCACATCAATCAGGCTCAGTCCTTTTAGATGGAAAAGACATTTCAAAAGAAGACACAAAAGCCTTGGCGAAAAATGCTATGGCTCTTGTACGGAAGACGGGCATTATTTTTCTTGATGATGGTACTTCATGATTTACATCGAGCTGCTCGTTTTTCAGATTATATCATTGCATTAAAAGACGGCAAAGTCGTGAAGGCCGGGCTTGTGAAGAGATGAGTACTGCGGGAAGTCTTTCAAATTGATGCCGTTATTGGCCGTGACCCGAGAACAAATAAACCGATGCGTGTTACTTACAATTTATTTATTAAGAGGTGAAAATGAGCATGAAGAAACTATTAATCCCGTTTTTGCTACTGCTGACTCTTATTATTAGTGCATGCGGCAATGAAGAGTCAACAACAAAGGATAGCGGCTCAACGAAAAAAGAATCTGAAACGATTACATACCAAGCGGAAACAGGGCCAATTGAAGTTCCAGCCGACCCACAAAGAGTTGTTATGCTTTCAGGCTACACTGGAAATGTGTTAGATTTAGGAGTCAACGTTGTCGGTGTAGACACTTGGTCTAAAAACAATCCAACCTTTAAAGAAAAGTTAAAAGATGTTCAAGAAGTTTCAGAAGATGACCTAGAAAAAATTATTGAATTAGAGCCAGATTTAATCATCGCGTTATCAACGGTAAAAAATTTAGACAAATTAAATGAAATCGCACCTACTGTTACTTATACATGGGGTAAAGTAGATTATTTAACTCAACACGTGGAAATTGGCAAGCTACTAAACAAAGAAAAAGAAGCCCAAGCATGGGTTAATGACTTTAAACATCGGGCAGAAGAAATTGGAGAAGATATTCGTACAAAAATTGGCGAGGATTCAACTGTATCTGTTATTGAAGCATATGGGAAAGACCTTTATGTTTACGGTAATAACTGGGCGCGCGGTACAGAAATCTTATATCAAACGATGAAACTAAATATGCCTGAAAAAGTAAAGGAAGACGCGTTAAAAGCAGGGTATTATACGTTATCAGCTGAAGTGCTTCCAAAATATGCGGGAGATTATGTCATTTTAAGTAAGTACTCTGATGCGAATACATCTTTCCAAGAAACAGACACATACAAGAACATTCCTGCTGTCCAAAACGGACATGTCATTGAAATGCAAGGTGAAGGCGCATCATTCACTGACCCAATCACACTTGAAAAGCAACTAGCATTCTTTAAAAAAGCGTTTCTAGGAAACTAAGACTAGAAAAGTAGAAGTCTATTGAAAGGGGTTGACCGGAAAGGGCAGCCCCTTTCCCATTCTAAGAAAGGAAAATTACGAGCTTTATGATAAGAAAAACTCAATCTTTTACCCCATTTGCCTTCAAACTGATCTTAGGAATTCTAGTTTTTATTGGTATGTTTTTTATGGCAATGGTATTTGGAGCTGCAGCCGTCTCAGTTGAAGATGTATGGTTGGCTCTTTCGTCTTCTGCATCCGGTGATCATATTTCGATTATCCGTGATATTCGGTTACCTCGTGAAATAGCTGCCATTTTTGTTGGCGCAGCTCTTGCTGTCTCTGGTGCAATCATGCAAGGTATAACAAGAAACCCACTTGCTGATCCAGGTTTACTAGGATTATCTGCCGGGGCTTATGCAGCATTGGCTGTTACGATCGCTTTCATTCCATCAGCCAATTACTTTTTGACGATGGTTGCCTGTTTTATTGGAGCCGCAATCGGTGCCTTGTTGGTTTTTGGAATTGGTTCGATGAAAAAAGGCGGATTCTCTCCTTTCCGTATTGTATTAGCGGGTTCTGCTGTTTCCGCCTTTTTATACGCCATTGCTGAAGGGCTTGGCCTTTATTTTAAAATTTCTAAAGATATCTCGATGTGGACAGCAGGAGGGATGGTCGGAACGACTTGGAATCAACTGCAAATCATCGTACCTTTTATTATAATTGGAATTGTTGTTTCCTTCTTCCTTTCGAGACAACTTACCATTCTCAGCTTAAATGAAGAAGTTGCAGTTGGCTTAGGCCAAAATATCATTAGAATTAAAATCCTTCTATTTATTGTCATTATCATTCTCGCGGGAGCATCTGTTGCTCTGGTTGGCAATATGACCTTTATCGGTCTTATGATTCCTCATATTGTTCGGGCAATTGTTGGAACCGATTATCGTTTTATTTTACCAATGTCTGCAACTTGCGGAGCTACTTTTATGCTATTTGCTGATACACTTGGCCGTACCTTAAATGCACCATATGAAACACCTGTTATAGCCATTGTCGCTATGCTTGGTTTACCGTTCTTCCTGATCATTGTCCGAAAGGGAGGAAAAACACTCTCATGATACATTCAGCATTAATCAAAAAACAGCGAATTATTTTATCGATTTCTCTAATACTCATCATAGCTACAGCTATAATTGGGATGGGAATAGGGTCTGCTAGTTTATCTTTTGACAGACTCATCCAGACTCTATTAGGTCAAGGAACCTTTAAAGAGGAATTTATATTATATTCTATTCGATTGCCTCGAATATTGATTACTTTATTAGCTGGGATGGCACTTGCTATGTCAGGTGCTATTTTGCAAGGAATCACAAAAAATGATTTAGCTGATCCAGGCATTATTGGGATTAATTCCGGTGCTGGGGTTGCCATTGCCGTTTTCTTTTTATTTTTCCCAGCTGAAGCCGGATCATTTGTTTATATGATTCCAATTGTTGGCTTTATAGGAGCAATTATAACGGGCTCCTTCATTTATCTGTTAGCCTATAACAAAAATAGTGGTATGCAGCCTATAGGCTTAGTCCTCATCGGAGTCGGATTCTCAACTGCACTTTCCGGAGCTATGATTGTCATTATTTCTTCTGCTGAACGGACAAAAGTTGATTTCATCGCCAAATGGCTGTCAGGAAATATTTGGGGTACAGATTGGCCATTTATTGGGGCTCTCCTGCCTTGGTTAGTCATCTTGATTCCATTTACTTTGTACAAAGCAAATCGACTAAATCTATTAGGATTAAGCGAGCCTGTAACCATTGGAGTTGGGGTTTCCATTGAAAGGGAGCGGATCGTTTTACTTTTAACAGCTGTCGCATTAGCGGCTGCTGCCGTTTCTGTCACAGGAGGTATTTCCTTTATCGGATTAATGGCCCCACATATCGCAAAAACTTTAGTAGGACCCAGAAATCAACTATTTATCCCTGTTGCTATTCTACTTGGCGGTTGGTTATTATTATTCGCCGACACAATCGGACGTAATATCATTGAAACCACTATACCGGCTGGAATCATGGTCTCAATAATCGGGGCACCTTATTTTATTTATTTGTTATTGAAAAAGTAAAAATCCATAAAAACGAGGCTGTCCCAATAAGTCTCCAAAAATTTATTTTTATATTTGATGACAAAATGGACCCATTAAATCAAACCCTTTGGTATTGTTGATCTTCACAAAGTCCATTTTGCGGAGGTGGTATGAAAGGGAGGAGTTTTCTCTTTTCAGACGACCTCTTTTATCTATAATAGTGACATCTATAAAAACCTCATTTACTTATGATAGGCTCCCCCCGATTAATCCGAAACGCCCAATAAACCTAGCCGCATGAGCTGATGGGGAAACGTCATTAAACGTCATTCGTGAAAACGGCAGCTTCTCATCCGTACGCTTCAAGACGGCATCAATCAGGCCGAGCGAGCCGCCATGACAAAGGTTATTTTACTCTCTCCATATGTATCCATTCTATCCATATTATCGGCTAATTCTTCTGAACTTTTCAGTTTTCCTTCGATCGCCAGAGGATGGCGCGGGGAGTAAGTGTTCAGCATTCGGTATTAACTTACTGATGATATGGTTCTCCGTTACTAGTCTAAAAGGCGCTTTTTATTTTGAACTATTGTAATTAATTCTATACTCTTTGTAAAGTAAATCTTTATTCATCAGGAATTTTATCCTTAGCTATAACTTCAATCCACCAGATACTACATACAACTATTTCAGATACTACACTTAAATTGTTATGAATTCATAAAATCTATACATATTCAAATTTATATTCACTTTAAATTCACTATAATTAGGATTATATACTAACGATTTAATTATGAACTACAAAGGAGTAAATTTGGAGGAATATGTAGCTGCTTTAATATCTATACTTGATGCTTGTATAGTTTCAAGGACATACCTTATTGTTTTCATCTTTCTAAAAATAAAAAAAAATACTTACATTTGACATCTAATTATTTCTGCTTATTTACTAAAAAGAGAAATTAAACCAAAAGAACTATTAAATAATGTAAAATCAAGTCGATAAAATAGAAGAAATATAAAATAAAAGATTGCATATCTCATATAACGACAGGATCAGCAGAAAGATAATGGTCTAATTATATGATGTATTCAATCATAGGAGGATGATGTAGTGTTTTACATGCGGAAGTCGTTTCAAAAGTCTATAGGGTTATTGATAGCGTTTACTCTTATCCTATCATTTTCTTCTCCGACCCTTATAGCAAAAGCAAATACTGCGAACGTAAAAGAAAAGGCTGGGCCAAGACAAATGGAGAATCTAGGACGTGGTGTTGTTGCTGTCCGTAATGGCTCAACTGTTTTTATTAGCTGGCGCTTACTTGCATTAGATTCGAAAGATATTGGATTTAATGTCTATCGTTCTTCAGCAGGAGGCAAAGAAGTCAAAATTAACAAGTCAGTCATAACAAAAGGTACTAATTATGAGGATAAGACAGCTGACTTATCCGTAAGCAATGTTTACCGTGTGCAGCCAGTCATCAATGGTAAAGAAGTCAAAGACAATAAAACAGCAGGCTCCTCCTTTACTCTAGAAGCTGGAAAAGCTGATGGTCCCTATGTGACAGTCCCTCTAAAAAAAGGCGGACCTATCAGAAATGTTTGGGTAGGAGATTTTGATGGAGATGGAGAATATGATTATTTCCTCACTCGTTATAAAGAAAAACCTCAAGTCGTAGAAGCTTACAAACAAGACGGCACATTACTATGGTCCGCAAGCATGGGGCCAAACAGCGATAGTAAAAGCGCTTACAACTCAGCAACAATAGATGTAGGTATGTGGGATAATGCCACGGTTTATGATTTAGATGGCGATGGAAAATCAGAAGTAATCTTAAAGATTGCTAATGGTGTAACTTTTGGTGATGGTGAAAAATGGAGCGACAGCAGCGACACCAAACAATGGATCGCAGTGCTTGATGGCATGACAGGTAAACTTAAAAGTGCCCAACCACTACCTGATGATTTCATCTCTGATGGCCCTTTAGCCACTCAACTGGGAATTGGTTATCTTAATGGGAAAACACCAAGTATTGTAGCATATGCGAAGAATCGTACGAAAGATAGAAAAGCATTTAATCTAGTCTTTTCTGCATATAGCTATCACGGTTCGAAACTAGAGATGGATTGGAAATGGCTGCGAGAATCACAAGAGTATGCAGATGGCCATCAAAATAGAATCGGTGATTTTGACGGAGACGGAAAAGATGAAATTAGTACAATTGGTTTTGTATTAAATGGTGACGGTACAATGAAATACTCTTTAGATGGTGTGCGTCATGGTGACCGTTTCTTTATCGGAAAGTTTGATCCGAACAGCGATGGTTTTCAGGGATACGGCGTTCAACAGCGTAATAAAAGTGGATTACTAGATTATTATTATGATGCATCCAACGGTTCCATTATTTGGCATCATAAAGACCTATCCACTGCAGGTAAAGTGGATGTGGGACGCGGTAATATTGGTGATATAGATCCTAGATATCCTGGTTATGAAATTTGGGCATTTGATGGGATATACAATGCCCCTACGAATACCCAAATTACCACAAAAGAGCATCAACCTTATCCTAATTTCCGTCTATGGTGGGATGGAGATCTTTTAAGTGAGAAATGGGATTCTGGCAATATAGGTAAATGGTACTATAAAAAGAATAAAGTAGGCCGTTTAGTCACCACTTGGAAATATGAAAATGCCACAAAAAATGATAGAAGTGTTATGCCATTCTATGGTGATATTTTCGGGGATTGGCGTGAAGAAGTGATCCAGACAAGTCGAGATTACTCAAAACTTGTAATCTTTACTACTTCTACACCGACTGATCACCGTTTATACACACTTGCTCAAAATCCAATGTATCGAAATTCCATGGCGATAAAAGGTTATACTCAGTCGCATTTAACAGACTATTACCTAGGAAGTGAAATGGATACTCCACCGACACCTAATATCTATTTAGCTCCATAAAATATGATCCAGATATAATGGATAAATTGCAGAATATATCTTAGAGTGAATATCTCTTTTGATAAACAGATGAACAATGATATTAGAGTAGTAAACCCTAAACTAAACAATTTTCGGCATAACGTAGGCTTAAATCAATAAAGTTCTAGATATCTTTTCAATGGATAAAGAAGTCCCTCTTCTAAATAGGGAGAGGGACTTCTAATTTTCAGTGTTGAACGTGCTACTGCTCAACTAGTACATAAATGTAATTATAATAACTTTCTATAATATTGTTCACTCGATATAATGACTATTCTCTAGTTTATTTACTATATTAGAGAAAGGTTTGCGAGAAACTATTGATAAATACTCCAAGAATCATTTAATCATCTTTTATACCTATCATAAATAAATCGGCAATTATTTAAACATATTACCGATTAACCTCTTTGTTAATATTTATTAGATAATCTCATTCACTTATGATAAGGCTCCCCCCGATTAATCCGAAACGCCCGGTAAACCTGCTCAAGCAAAATCAGCCTCATCAGCTGATGCGGGAACGTCATCCGTGAAAACGACAGCTTCTCATCCGCGCGCTTCAGGACGGCGTCGCTCAAGCCGAGGGAGCCGCCGATGACGAAGGTTACCTTGCTCTTTCCATATGTGGCGAGTCTATCCATATTATCGGCTAATTCTTCCGAGCTTTTCAATTTTCCTTCGATCGCCAGGGCGATGACGTGGGCGTCGGGGCTGATTTTGGAGAGAATTCGTTCTCCTTCTTTGTCTTTGACGATTTTCATGTCCTGATCGCTTAAGTTTTCCGGTGCTTTTTCGTCCGGCAGTTCGATGATGTCGACTTTTGCGTATGCCGAAAGCCGTTTTATATATTCGTCAATTCCTTGTTTTAAATATTTTTCTTTTAGTTTTCCGATTGCTACGATTGATATATTCACAGGTCATCCCCACTTTAAGAACAAGTTATTCATATGCATTATCCACAACTGTGGATAAAGATTGTGTATTTTGTGTCCGATCATTCGTTCCCCACTATATATACCGCAGGCTTATCACACAATTCACAGGTTGTGGATAAACTGTGTGTATGTTCGATTTTTCTGATTTCCGGGGCCAATTCTTCCTCATCTACATACATGTCGATGACGGTTTCAATATGTTCCTCGCAAGACTTCATAAAAGTCCCTCCAATATCTGTATCATTGGGCTCTTTTATCAAAAAGCTCCTTATCCAATATACCCTATTTATGCACATGTTAATAGGTTTTATCCTTCTTTAGCTTATTTATCCACAGGTGAAAATGATTTCTCTGGATAACTTATTTTATCCTCAAAATAAAAAGCAATGACCGCTAAAGTCAATGCTTCACACTTTATACGGCTTTTCTTGTCTCATCAAGTCCGGCTGCAGAAATATGCTTGTTCATGATGTGCTGTAAATAAGATATGTTGAACAAGAAGGTCCATAATCCGTTTATCTTTAAGCGCTTCCTCTGAAAAGCCTTTCGAATTCTAAAGCTGCTGAATATGTTGACGGAGCAGAATAGAAGAAATGAGAACTGCGGCAAAAAACTGCGCTCCGGATGCAGAGGGAGAAGCAGGATATGATGATACGGCAAAGGATCTTCTCCTAAAGATAAAAATGATACCCAGAATGACTCAAGTATTGTAAAAGCAAATAAGAGCACCGTTACTTTAATTGCAACATACGGAAGTTTGATCCGGCATTTTTCAAGCGCTTGTCTTCTTGAAAGAAACCAATATGGGATATACATTCCAAAAGTTGAGATCGTTAATAAAATGGCTGATATGACCTTCAGTCTCGGAAAGTCTCCTAATCGTTCTTCATTCATTGTTAAACACTTCTTTCTTTAAATACATTGGCTTTCCAGATTATTCTTTACATCTATACTTTTCCACTTTCCTTAACAAAAGGTACTATAAAGCAATTGATAAATCAAAACCTGTCCAAGTTATAAAATGGAATAATTTTAGGTATATTTATTCTTTTTTTTGATAGTGATAAATAAAACAGGCCTTTTAGATCGATTCTTATTTCATGTTTATTTTTCGGAAACTGACAATCAATAGGTCATTGATCGTCATATTTTTCACTTTGTAATATTACATTTTGCTTTTTGTAACATAAAGTGATTCATTATGATCATTTTGTCTTTTTTTCGTTATGTTTCAGCAGCTTTAAATAGGAATAAAGGACTTGCCGTTTCCCGGCATGAAAAAGGATCAAAGCTTTAAAAGCTTTGATCCTTTCTTTAGAGCCGCTTGCTCATTTGCAAATCAGTGATCTCAAAATCCATCTTTTCATATAGGCGCTTTGCCGTTTTATTATGGGCAAATACATGAAGGGACAGTTTTTTGATTCCCAGCTGCTGCGCCTCTTCTTCCAACGCTTTTAAAGCCTGCTGGCCGTTTCCCTGTCCGCGGTATGCTTCATAAAGTCCAAAATCATAAATGAACGCTTCCTTTTGGGGGTGATGCGGATCAGCGTAGATCCAAAGCCAGCCGATAACGTCCTTGTTGTCATTCACGATCGACCAAAGGTAATGATTGATGGTCGCAGTTCCGTCCGGCAATAGCGATTTAAACTGTTCTTCCGACTTCTCCAGAGCATCCGCCACCGTCCATGTGCCCGCTTTTACTTTTTCAATGGCGTAATGTTCGATTGAGTATGTTTGATAGGTTCTAAAATCTTCTTGTGACATCGGAGTCAGAAGAATCGCCGGCTTTTTTCTTTGTTTATTCAAGTCTATTTTTAATTTCGTCTTCAACATCAATTTGTACTTCACTTCCTTGTTTGTTCATTACGAAGCTCTTGTTAAAAATTCGTGTTTTGGTTCAGAGAGTTTATTGATTCTGTGCTGAATGTATACGACATTTAAAAGGAACGCCAAGACAGAGCCTTTCGCAGGTTCTTTTCCTGAGAGCTTATTTAAAGAAGCCGTCACGACAAGCGCACAGTAAATCAGAACGCCTACGGACAAGATCAAAATGATTCTGTCCATCAGTATGTAGAGGCTGTAGTGTATCTCTGAAAATGTGATTGCAGCTGATATTCTCATTGGGATAGAAAATAAATGATAAAATATAATTGCTTTTAACGTGGTGTAGGGAATATCATGATAAGGCAGCAAATCGAAGCTTTTTTTTCTGGACAGAAACCAGTATGGGATATAAATCCCCAGGGTGACGAGACACAACACAAAAACGGACATTATACTTTTGTTTTTCTCATTAGACAGCGTTTTCACGGCCATTTGCAATTTGTCGTTCATATCATTCCTCCGGATATTCTTTTTCCAAACAAATGAATTGAATGAATATTTTCATAATAGCGGCACACCCCACCAATATATTCTTTTCTCGGATGTTAGACAATAAGTCTTATGTACTAAGATGACATTTGACCCATTTTTTGAAGTTCTCCCTCTCTTCTTGATCAGCTGAAAAAATTGCTTTTGTGATTTTTTATGAAATTAGAACGAAACAAAAAACAACCTGGATTCCTTCCAGGTTGTTACATAACGGCTTTATCAATATTCTAACTTCATTTTGCGAAGTGAAATCCGCCACTTGATCCCAGTTCCAATATGGTGCGCCTCTGCAAAAGATCCTTGGTTGACTGCAATGCCTAAATTGTCTAATGAGTTGACATACACAAGCGGATTGCCCGCTGATATATCGGCAAATGAACGTACAAATGGAATGATTTGGCGGTAAATTTCGATATCATCATTCATAATGACGGCTTCTAAGGCATCACCGTAATGAATCTTTAATGTTTTGAAAAGTGTCCGGCTGATATTCGTCCAAAGATTCCCGAAGCGTATATCTAAAATATCAATCGTTCCTGTTATCCACTCATTTTCTATGTAAGCGTCCATGACAGGGAGTGTAATCAGGGAATCCAGAGAAATTTCCGGGCCGATCTGCTCGAAGCAAATGCCGCCGGCTGCAAGCCTGGCTCCGGTAAATGCGTATATATCACGGCCATGAAACGTGTGTGATTCACCTGATCTCGGAAGCCTGTTTTGCACTTCGTCGAGCTGGCGGGCTTCGGCGATGCCGTTTTGCCGGCTGATATGGGTGAGTGTACCGTTGTCCGGTGTGATGATATATTGATTTGTTGAGGTTCTGACTGCAATGCTTTTCCGCTCTGAGCCGACACCAGGGTCGACGACGGACACAAATACCGTTCCTTCAGGCCAATAAGAAACGGATTGCAGCAGCCGATATGAAGCTTCCCAAATGTGAAAGACAGGGATATTATGCGTTAAATCGAAAATCCGGATCGAACTGTCAACCGAATAAGCCACTCCGTACATGGCATTGACCGCCCCGTCGTCAATGCCAAAATCCGACTGTAACACTAGTGCATGCTGACTCATCCCATCTCCCTTTCCATCCTGATTACATAAAGCCTTCCATAACGCTCTCATTAAATGTATCGGCATTGGGACTCGTTCCCATGTCGAAATATTAAGATCATCATACAGTACGAAGAAGTGAAACGCAATACGGCCGCTTGTCCATTTTTTCTTAATCATTGCTTTTTAAAGACTTGAAATGATAAATTGCTTAAGCAAAAAACGATAGTTGAGTCTTCCGCCCTCTTATTTTGCTGTTAAAAAACCGTTTTTAGTGCTTTGACGAAATTCTTTGACCAGATCATAATGAACACATACAAAAACAGCCTGGCTGCATACGCCAGACTGCTTTTGATCAACTGCCCAATTTGGATAGCGACAGTTTCACTTCTGTCGTTTTCTCTTTGCCGCTGCGCAGATATTTTATTTTGACTGTATCGCCGACATGCTTGGTATAAAGCTTTTTGCGCAGATCAACGATATCGTATACTCGGTCGCCGTCAAATTCAACGATCACATCAAGCTCTTTCAGCCCCGCTTTTCCTGCAGGCGACACTGGCTGCACTCCCATCACAACAACACCTGAAGTCACATTGCTCGGCAGTTTAAGCGTTTCCTGCCAATGATAGCTGGCGATGTCACCAAGTGACTTCATCTCGATTCCGAGGTACGGACGTCTGACTTCGCCGTATTTTTCTAAATCATCAATAACCGGAATCGCAAGGTTTGCTGGTATGCTCAGTCCGATTCCTTCAACGGCCGATTCTGCAATCTTCATCGAATTGATGCCGATTACTTTTCCATCAATATTAAACAGCCCGCCTCCGCTGTTTCCCGGGTTGATAGCGGCATCTGTCTGCAAAACCTCTGCATTCCAGTCCGGCTGCCCGTCTCCATTCGAATCGACGGGTACAGCCCGTTCGGTTCCCGATATGATGCCTTGTGTGACGGACCCCGAGAACTGCAGTCCGAGCGGATTTCCAATCGCAATAACCGGTTCACCTGTTTTGACTTTATCGGAGTTCCCAAAATCAGCAGCCGCTTTTATTTTATTGCTGTTGACTTGCAGAACGGCAAGATCCATCAGCTTGTCGCTGCCGATCAGCTTTGCAGGAATTCTTGTCCCGTCATTCAAGCTGACTTCAATTTGAGATGCTCCTTCAATCACATGGTGGTTTGTCACAATATGGGATGTTGCGCCGTTCTTTTTGTAAATGACACCTGAGCCGGTTCCCGCTTCACTGTCCTCATCCCAAACCCCTGTTTTTTGGATATTGATGACGCCGACAACGGAATCCGATACTTTGGAGACGACTTGAGTCACCTCATTATTCACATTGACGGAAACATTACGAACAGCACCGCCTTGTTCAGCCGCCCTCTGTCCTCCCCGCGACTCAATCACTTGGAGGCTGTATGGCAGCATCCCCTGTTCTGACAGGTAAGGCAGTGCAAAAACTGTTAGCAGGGCGCCGATCACAGCACCGATCAAACTTGAAAATAAAAAGCTTCTCCAATTTCTTTGCGGCTTTTCCCGAACGAATTTTTCCTCATCATGATTAAACTCCACTATATTCAAATCCTTTCAAGGAACGATATATGTATATAGTGTGGATCATATGCCGCCAGATTAATCACTGATTCAGGAAAATTCACACCGCTGCGAGAGGTGTTGGCTTTTTGGGATCTGTATCGAATAAATCAAACGTTTCTCCAGCTAGCAAACCCTTAGCTGCAAGGGTTTGCTGAACTGACATTCTAGCCAGTTCCTTCATATTGTTATCCTGGCTTAAATGGGCTAAGTAAATGCGAGACGTCTCATCTCCGATTACATCTGTCATAGCCAGTGCTGCGTCTTCATTTGACACGTGGCCGATGTCGCTTAAAATTCGACGCTTAATGTTCCATGGATAACGGCCCATTTGCAGCATACCCACATCGTGATTGCTCTCAAAGACAAAGGCATTGGCTGATCGAATAATGCCTTTCATTCTGTCGCTGACATAGCCGGTATCCGTAATCAGCGCAAGCTTTCGTCCATTGTAATGAAACACGTAGAACATCGGCTCTGCGGCATCATGGGAGACGCCAAAAGATTCAACATCAAGGGAACCGAACGATTTTACCGATTCCATTGGAAATACGAATTTTTGGCCGCTGTCTATTTTACCGATATGCCCTTCCATCGCCTTCCACGTTTTCTCATTGGCATAGACGGGCAGCTCATATTTTCTTGCCAGCACGCCGAGACCTTTAATATGATCACTGTGCTCATGAGTGACAAAAATTCCGTCGAGCTTGTCCAAATGGCGGTCAATCTGCGCCATCAGCCCTTCGATTGCCTTCCCGCTAAGTCCTGCGTCAACTAGAAAAGCGTGGTCATCGGTTTCCAAATAAAATGCATTTCCGGTACTCCCGCTCGCAAGTACGCTAAATTGCAGGCTCATGGTTTCTCACTCCATTATGATTTTTCCTTTTTCTCCTGTGTTTGAAGAACAGCGCCGTCCCGTGCATCCACGATAAATTCTTCATGTATCGTTTTGTCGTCCGTTTTGCGCTGGATTTCGATTCTCCAGACCGGCACGAAAATCTGTGCGCTTGCCAAAGGATACTGCGTGAAATATCCAAGCTCAGCGGATTTAATTTTGCTGTACTTCTTCAGATAATCCGGGTAGTATAAAGCTTCAACCGCACCGACTGCAGAAATCAGATTTTCTGTTTTGACTTCTTTTATTTCTTGCAGCATCGACTGCTTATAGGAAACGACTTCGTTTTTATCATTGAAATAAAGAACGACTTCGCCCATTTCATTGTTGGCATTATTCTGCCGATCCTGAAAAATGTAATTTCCGTTATAAGTTTGGAAGAAGATGATCTGATTTTGAGCCTTATCGATCTTCCAGAACTTATACTTGCTGCCGTCAATGATCTCCTGGTTGACGATTTCCCTTGCCTTAGTCTTGATATCCGTTTTCGGAAGTGCAATGGGATTGTCAAATTCCATTTTTATTTCTGTCACAGGGTCACCTTTTGACATGTTCATTAACGGTTTCGGCTTTTGTCCTTTTAACGATTTAATTTCGCTCTCTTTAAAGATCCTCTTTTGCGCAGAGATTGAGGAGCCTTTTGAAGACTCCTTAGACAAATTACCATAAGAAATATGGTCAGCTTTCATATCTTCCTGCAGCGTCGATTTTTCTAAAATCGGGAACTGGTTGATTCTTCGCTTATCAAAGTATTGAAACGCCAAAAAGATATCCAGGATGAGGAAGACGATGATAAAGATCGTTTTTGTCCTATTCCACTCCACTTTCAACGCCCTCCTTCACCGCTGCATCCTTCTCCGAAACCGGCTGCATTGTGCCGTTTATTTTAATGCACCATGTCGGCACCAGTTTAACAAGCGGGTCTTGTTCCTCTGATACTGAAACCATTTCATAAGCGGGGAAAATTTGTTCAATCTTGTCAAAGTTGTACTCTTCATTCTCTTTCAAGTACTTAATCAATTCGGCTCCACTCATGATTTCTTTATCTTTTTTGCTGACTGGATTTGCATTCGCCCCCAAGACATATGTCGGGTGTTTATAATCCAAGATGTCATTGTTTGCCCAGCGAAGCTCAATAGATGTTGTTCCAAAAGGCTGCCTTTGGCTGTTTACGACCGGCAGCTGATCCATGAATAAGTTAAAGTTGACCTGTTGATTTTCATTCAAGCCGAAAAACTGATAATCATCCGTCCAGCTTCCTGTATCATTTAAATACTTAAAGCTTTTATTGATCAGCTCTCCATTTTGATAGGAGGAACTCGGCTCCAAATTGCGATGCTGGAACTTAACCTCTCTGTTGTTTGAGTAAACCTCCAAAAGGCTTGTTCCATCCGAATATACCGGCCTGTTTAAGTTCGTTTCCTGCCGTACGGTTTGAGGATCATCAAATAATGCCTTTTTAAAACTCGTCGGGCTGATTGTTTCTGTGAAAAATTCTTTTTCAGACATCTTCAGCCGTTTTACCGGAAGCAGAACATCTCTTCTTGAGTTGATTTGATAATCTTTATAAAGAGGCATCTGCGCTTTTTCTTTATCGATGTCTGAAAGAATGTTTCGGTAATTTGCCGATTCAATTACCGCTTCAACAACCGTTTCTTTACTAAAGGAGACAAAATAAATCTTTTTCGTACCGCTTCCTCCATTGAAAGGAAGAACAATTCGGTCAAACGAGTTATATTCATAAGAATTTGCAGACCATTTAAACAGCGGCTGCAGCACATCGATTGGAATATTGTCGCTAAAGACGAGATCCAATTTAGAGGCGAATTTGTTTTTCGCGTACAGCCAATTTTTAAACTGCTGCTTGTCAAATTCGTCCGAGACGTCTCTCAACGACTTTACTTCCCAGCGGCTCATGTCATCCCAAAGCTGGGAATAGAGTGTCATATCATTCAGCAAATAATGATTCCCATTGTCGTGAATGAACATCTGCTGCGGCTTAACGGCTTCATTTAACAACTTTGTCTGGTTTGTAATCGGCTGTTTATCACTGACTTGTGCCTGTGAATCTTCAACTTTTTCGTAATCTCCCTGCCCCCCCCAAATATTGAAGGTAAAAAGAAGACTGATCAAAATCAAAAGGGACAGTACTACTGTTTTAATTGTCTCACGCTTCATCCCAATCATCCTCTTGTTCTTCCTTATATGGCAGGGTAAATGTTATGGTTGTTCCTTTTCCTTCGATGCTGTCCGCCCAAATGTCGCCGCCATGGGCCTGCACCATTTCTTTTGCGATCGCCAGACCGAGTCCGGTGCCGCCAAGCTTTCTTGTTCTGGCTTTATCCACACGGTAGAAACGTTCGAAAATCTTGTCCATATCCTTTCTCGGAATGCCGACGCCTTCATCCTTCACGCTGATATAAAGCAGCTCCTCTTCTTCATTGACACCAACGGAGAACGTGATATGGCCTCCTTCAGGCGAATATTTCAATGCATTTGAAATGATATTATCCAGCACTTGTGTAATTTTGTCCGGATCCATTTCAACATATAAATCTCTGTCCGGCAGGTGGCTGATAAAATCAACGTGCTGCTCCTTCGTCATTTCAAAGCGCTCAATAATAAGTGAGAAGAAGCGCATAAAAGGGATCCATTCCTTGTTGAATTGATAATCCTTGCTGTCAAACTTTGAAAGCTGCAGCAGGTCGTTGACGAGCCTGATCATCCGCTCTGTTTCATTCTGCGTGACATTTAAGAAACGAGGTGCAATGTTTGGATCCTCCCAAGCGCCTTCCGCAAGCGCTTCTAAATAGCTCCGCATCGTCGTGAGCGGTGTTCTGAGCTCGTGTGAGACATTTGCCACAAACTCTCTGCGCTCTTGGTCAATCTGCTCCTGTTCGGTGACATCGTAAATAACCGCGATTAACCCGTCAATCTTTCCGTGTTCTTTTTGAATCACCGAGAAATTGACGCGCAGCACAGAAGTCCGTTCTTCCTGCTCAATTTCAAGAAGAAGAGATTCCTGCTGCTCGACTAAATCTTCAAACGTAAATTCGTTCTCAATACCGAGCAATGAGGTGATCGGCATTTCCAGAGCCGTTTCACGTGAAACATTTAAAAGCTCTAAAGCCGGTGAATTTAATAAAATAATGGCACCGTTGCGATTGGTCGCGATAACCCCGTCTGTCATATATGCAATAACAGAGGATAGTTTTCTTCGTTCTCCTTCTGTCATCGATTGGGCTTCCTTCAGCTCTCTCGTTAAATAATTAAAAGTCGTGGCCAGCTGACCGATCTCATCGTTTCCATATTTCCTGACTTTTCTCGAGAAATTCCCTTTTGCCAGCTCAATGGCCTGTTTGCGCATATCTGAAAGCGGATGGGTGATCGTCCGCGCGACAAAAATCCCCAGGAACGCGGTGATCCCAAGCGCAATTAAAGTTCCAGACGCTAAAATCGTATTGATCGTCGTGATTTGCGCATAGACATTATCCATCGAAGCGACGACATAAATGGCCCCGATCGTTTCTTGATTCGTTTTTTTAATCGGTGTGACGGAAATCCGCACTCTGCTGTCCCGCTCCGGATCAAAAAATTTATTTTCATATGGAATACCGACAAGCAATGTTCTTTTTATGATGCCCTCTGTTGTCTTTTTACCGGCTACCTCCCGATTGTACGGATTGGAGGTTGCGATGACTTCATAGCTTTTATCAATCAAGCTGACTTCAAGGATTTCGCCTTCCTTGCTGAAATCATTTAGTATCCGCTCTGCATCGTCTTTCAACGTTGTAGAGGAATCATTGCTTCTGTCCTTCGTCATCTCCTGCTCAAGATAGTACGAGAGGTTGTTCACCCGCTGGTCAAGTGCATCTTTGTAAGATGTCAGGAGGGATTCCTCCATCTGCTTGACAAAGTAGACCCCGATAATCTGCATGGCGACGATGATCAGCAGGACATATATTAAAGTAAACTTAAAGTGGATGGAGCGAAAAAAACCGACTTTATTCATTTGGGCTTTAGTCCTGTTCTGGATTTCTCAAGTAGTAACCGACGCCGCGTCTCGTGACAATCCAGCTTGGGTGGCTCGGATTATCTTCAATTTTTTCACGAAGGCGTCTAACCGTAACGTCAACGGTGCGGACATCTCCAAAGTAGTCATACCCCCACACGGTCTGCAGTAAATGCTCGCGGGTCATGACTTGTCCGATATGTTTTGCAAGGTAGTGCAGAAGCTCAAACTCCCGATGTGTCAGTTCGATTGTTTCATCGCGTTTGGAAACGACATAGGCATCCGGAAAAATAACGAGCGACCCGATTTGAATTTCGTTTGAAGACGTTTCTTCTTCAGCTGGTGTTGCTGTGTTCAGTCTTCTCAGGTTGGCTTTCACCCTGGCCAAAAGTTCACGGGTGCTGAACGGCTTTGTCACATAGTCGTCGGCACCGAGTTCAAGGCCGATGACTTTATCGATTTCTGAATCTTTGGCGGTCAGCATAATGATAGGCATGTCGTATTTTTTACGGACTTCACGGCATACTTCCACACCGTCTTTATTGGGAAGCATGATGTCAAGGAGGATTAAATCTGGGTTCAGCTCCTCGACCATTTGCAGCGCCTCATTTCCGTCATAAGCGCAATGAACCTCATAGCCCTCTTTTTTCAGGTTAAACTCTAAAATATCAGCAATCGGCTTTTCATCATCTACAACGAGTATCTTTTTTTCCATTTTGAATTCCTCCTGGTTCAGAATGAGATACAGCACTCATAAAATGCTGTTATGTTTTATATCAAATCGTTTTTAAAATCACATTCATTAAAATAGATTTCTTATACATTATAACGTTAATGAGGCAAAAGTTAAAAAAATAGTTCAAAGGAAAAGGTTTGGACATATCATCCGATCGGGGTTTTTTTATTTCTGTCACAACCATTACATTAATGTGACCTTTTTTACTGAAAAATGAAACATTTTTCAGTTTAAAACGTCTATATAGTAACGTCTTCTTCTTCGGCCGGTCCTCCGGCCTCCCTTTTTTTCCTCTCTTCATACACTTCAGTATGTTTCAATTTCACCCTATAAATAAAACGCATCTGCATAATAGACAGACGCGCTTTATTAAAGTGGCTCGGGACGGAATCGAACCGCCGACACACGGATTTTCAGTCCGTTGCTCTACCAACTGAGCTACCGAGCCGAGTATCAAATTTTAAATGGCGGTCCGGACGGGACTCGAACCCGCGACCTCCTGCGTGACAGGCAGGCATTCTAACCAACTGAACTACCGGACCGTATGTTTTTTTACAGTACCTGCTTCGGAAAGGAATCGTGGTCTTCCCGAAGCAAGCGGGGATTTAGCAATAACGCTAAAGTAAATCAATGACCCGTACGGGATTCGAACCCGTGTTACCGCCGTGAAAGGGCGGTGTCTTAACCGCTTGACCAACGGGCCTCGGAAAATGGTGAGCCATGAAGGACTCGAACCTTCGACCCTCTGATTAAAAGTCAGATGCTCTACCAACTGAGCTAATGGCTCTTCATGCTGTCCAAATTCATTTTCGCAACAACGAGATTTATATTATCATAGAACAAACATAGGTGGCAATATATTTTTTATATTTTTTCTGTTTATTTTTCTCCCTCATGATAATACTCTGCTCCTTCGCTGTTTACCCAGTGCATGATTCCGTGCGGATGAAATACCAACAACAGCCGATTCGCCTCATCTAGAGGCATCCACTTCGCTTCCATAATGTTCTCATCGAATGTGATAGTCTCGGGACGGTCTGTGAGCTGTGCTTTAAACACAATAAAATACACGTGCTCGTCATCGATCACCGCTTCATTTAAAGCTAAAATCCCGAGGAGCTCAATGCCGCAGGCCGTTTCTTCCTTCATTTCTCTTGCTGCCGCTTCCGGCAGGGACTCTCCCGCTTCAACCTTGCCGCCCGGCAGCGTCCAAGACTGATTTGTTCTATTTTTGACCATCAGGACTTGCCCGTTCTCTTCTGCGAATGAATAAACGACATCAACGCGCTTCATTTGTTCTCCTCCTTTTTACCCGAAAAATAAAGCCTCTGCGGGTTGCAGAGGCTTCAGCATTAGTTCGGACGGTACACGCTTCTGATTACATTGGTCTGAGATCTGTCAGGGCCGACAGAGAAAATGGAAAGCGGAATGCCTGTCAGCTGAGAAACTCGCTCAAGGTAATGGCGGGCATTTTCAGGCAGTTCGCTCAGGTTTTTAGCGCTTGTGATATCCTCAGTCCAGCCTGGCATTTCTTCATAGACTGGTTCACATTCGGCCAGAGCTTTCAGGCTTGCCGGGAACTCTTCCAGAATTTCTCCGCGATACTTGTACGCGACACAGATTTTCAGCGTTTCAATACCGGTCAATACATCGATTGAGTTTAAAGAAAGGTCCGTAATTCCGCTGACGCGGCGGGCATGGCGGACAACCACGCTGTCGAACCAGCCGACACGGCGGGGTCGTCCAGTCGTTGTGCCGTATTCGCGGCCGACCTCGCGGATTTGGTCTCCGATCTCATTCTCAAGCTCGGTCGGGAAAGGACCGTCTCCGACACGTGTTGTATAAGCTTTAGATACACCAACGACATGCTGGATTTTTGTAGGCCCTACTCCTGAGCCGATCGTTACGCCGCCGGCGACAGGGTTTGAAGAAGTGACAAACGGATATGTTCCCTGGTCGATATCGAGCATAACCCCTTGCGCCCCTTCGAACAAGACGCGGCGTCCGTCATCAAGCGCGTCGTTTAAGACGACTGACGTGTCGCAGACGTATTGTTTAATTTGCTGACCGTATTCATAGTACTCATCTAAAATGTCTTCTATTTTAAATCCTTCCGCCTCATACATTTTTTCAAGCAGACGGTTTTTTTCTTCCAGATTGCGGGCAAGCTTTTCTTCAAAGACTTCCCGGTCCAACAGATCGGCGATGCGGATTCCGACGCGTGCAGCTTTATCCATATAAGCCGGGCCGATTCCTTTTTTCGTCGTGCCGATTTTATTTGCCCCTTTCCGTTCTTCTTCCACCGCGTCAAGCTTCAAATGATACGGGAGAATGACATGGGCTCTGTTCGAGATTTTCAGGTTATCTGTACTGACATTCCGTTCATGAAGATATGCAAGTTCTGTTACCAATGCTTTCGGATCAACGACCATTCCGTTGCCGATCACACATTTTTTATCCTTATAAAAAATACCGGATGGAATTAAGTGTAGCTTGTACGTTACCCCGTTAAATTTAATCGTATGTCCTGCGTTATTTCCGCCTTGGTACCGTGCGATTACCTCTGCGTTTTCTGATAGGAAATCGGTAATCTTACCTTTTCCTTCGTCACCCCACTGCGTACCGACAACAACTACTGAAGACATATCCGTGCACCTCCGTTAACCTTTTCAAACGATATCAATATCAAACAAATTCAGTTTATCAGTGTCATGATATAAAGTCAATCTTAAATCCGAACATTGTTTTTAAAACAAAACACATTTGTTCGTTATTATAAATTTAATTTTATATATTTTCTTTTTGCGGGTTAATTTTTTAGTTAAAAACTCAAAAACTAGTTATTTTTAAATTTCTTGGACAAAGACACATAAAAAGACATCTCCATCAATACTTAATAAAGTAAGGAGGGAGATGCCGATGGAGACCGTATTGATTTTTGCATCCGTTTTATCGCCTATCATTTTAGCGCTTGTCGAACTGGTGAAAAAAACGTTCAGGGTGCCTAAAAATTTGATCCCGCTTGTATCACTGCTGATTGGTTTATTAATCGGCGCCGCTGCATATCCGTTTACCGACCTTGATTTGGTTTTACGGCTTTGGGCTGGCGGACTGGCAGGTTTAACGGCGACAGGACTTTTTGAAATCGGTAAAAACCGCGATACAAGACAAAAGAAAAAACCCTGAGAACATGGCTCAGGGTTTTATGCACCAGGCGGAACACCCGCATCATCAAAGCGGCGCTCCAGGTTCACGAACTTATTATATTCTTTTACAAATGCGAGTGACACGGTGCCGACAGGGCCGTTCCGCTGTTTTGCAATGATAATTTCGATAATGTTTTTGTTCTCTGATTCTTTGTCATAATAGTCATCACGATATAGGAAAGCAACGATATCGGCATCCTGCTCGATACTTCCTGATTCCCGGATGTCCGACATCATCGGACGCTTATCCTGGCGCTGCTCGACGCCGCGGGAAAGCTGGGAAAGCGCGATAACCGGCACTTCAAGTTCTCTCGCCAGCGATTTAAGCGCACGGGAGATTTCCGATACTTCCTGCTGGCGATTGTCCTTTGAACGGCCGCTTCCTTGGATGAGCTGCAAATAGTCGATTAAAATCATCCCAAGACCGTTCTCCTGCTTCAGCCGTCTGCATTTCGAACGGATTTCGCTGACTCTGATGCCAGGTGTATCATCGATGAAGATACCGCTGTTTGACAAGCTTCCCATCGCCATTGTCAGCTTGCCCCAGTCTTCTTCCGTCAAATTACCGGTACGGAGATTTTGGGCATCGATGTTGCCCTCTGCGCAAAGCATCCGCATGACAAGCTGTTCCGCTCCCATCTCAAGACTGAAGATCGCGACGCTTTCATCCGTTTTTGTCGCTACATTTTGCGCGATATTCAAAGCAAAAGCGGTTTTACCGACAGAAGGCCGTGCAGCAACGATGATCAGATCGTTTCTCTGAAAGCCGGCCGTCATTCTGTCAAGCTCTGTAAAACCGGTCGGGATTCCGGTAATATCCCCTTTGCGGTTGTGAAGCTGTTCAATATTATCATACGTTTGAACAAGAACATCTTTAATATTCTGGAAGGCCCCTGAATTTTTGCGCTGGGCCACTTCCATAATCGTTTTTTCTGCTTCGCTTAAGAGATCCTCGACTTCATCTTCCCTTGTATATCCATCTTGTGCAATCGTCGTTGCCGTACGGATCAAGCGGCGGAGAATCGATTTTTCTTCCACGATTTTTGCGTAATACTCTATATTAGCCGCTGTTGGCACAGAATTTGCAATATCCGTCAAATAAGAAATTCCACCGACTTCTTCCAAAAGATCCGTATTCGCAAGCTCTGATGTGACTGTCACTAAGTCTACAGGCTCGCCGCGGTCTCCGAGAACAAGCATGGCGTTAAATATTTTTTGGTGCGACATTCTGTAAAAATCATCTGGAATTAAGACTTCTGACGCTAAAGTTAATGCCGACGGCTCTAAAAAAACAGCACCTAACACGGCCTGTTCGGCTTCTATATTTTGCGGCGGCAGCCTGTCATTCAGAAGATCTGTCATGTTAAGCACCGTCCTCCCATTAAAAATAACCCAACGTCTATTCTACCATTTTTGCAGAAAAAAAATAGACTCTAGCCAAATCCCTTATTTTAGAAATATTTTCATAGTGAGAAGCGATGCATCCAGCTTCGGCATGTTTTTTGGCCAATTATCATGTTTCATCCTTTTTTGTTTCCGGGTAAGACACATATAAATATGATAGATAGGGAGGCTCCTTACCGATGAAAATATATACCGTAACACCACATGTTGATGCGGATGGATGGTTTGTGAAAATGGAAGATACCGCGCCTGTTGACCTTTATGACACAAGGGCAGAGGCGGTGGAAAAAGGAGAGGAAATGGCGAAAGAGAACCGTCCTGCAAAACTGATCATCTATGATCGGCAGGACAAGAAAGAAGAGGAACGAACTTATTAAACACCTTCCTTGAGGTGTTTTTTTATTGTCCCTCAGTACAAATCGTTCCTGCCGTTCCAGTTGTTTTTGAACAGCATGCTCACCATCAGGTCGGTCGCGTTTTGATATAATTCCCATTCTTCATAAGCGGCAAATTTCAGCCTGAGCATTTGCAGCACATTGCGCATATCTTTGTACTCTTCGAACGTGTAGAGCCCTTTTGATCTGATCTGCTGCTCATACAATTTCTTTTTCAATGCCGATATGGTCGTGTTCATGACCGTCACCTCCTATTTTATTTATATCCTCCTTCTCTTTTTCTTCCAACTCATTTGTTATATGATGTTACAATAAATGTTGATATTTACTGTTGCGTCCCATTACCGCTCGAGTACAATAGAAAATGGAGGAAAATATGAGACCTTTACAAATATCTGCCGAAACGGCACAAAAACTTTCGGAATCCTTAAATCTCCCTCTTGAACAAATTATGCATATGCCGCAGCACATTCTGCTGGCGAAACTTGCCGAAATACAGAAGCAAGATCACCAAAAGTAACCTTGGATCATGCTCCGGGTTTCTTTTTCATGTACTTTTTCACCTGAAAGCAAAGGAGAATACAGCATGCACAACATTGACGATCAGCGCACCCGTATAAACAACATTTTGCTTATTGCGGGCATCATATTCATCGCTTTTAATTTAAGACCCGCTATCACATCAGTCGGTCCATTGATCAGTTCGATCCGCTGCGATTTGGATATGACAAACGGGATGGCAGGATTTTTGACGACTTTGCCACTCTTGTCTTTTGCCTTACTTTCTCCAATCGCCCCTAAGCTCGGACAAAAGCTGGGCAATGAAAGAACCCTGTGGGTTGGATTGGTCGTTCTGTTGATCGGCATTTTGCTGCGTTCCTATGGGGATGCTTTTACACTATTGGCAGGAACCGCTTTGATCGGAGTCGGGATTGCCATCTGCAATGTGCTGCTGCCAAGCCTTATCAAACACAAATTTCCGGATAAAGCGGGCATCATGACGAGTTTCTATACGACATCCATGTCGATATTCGCGGCGATCGCTTCAGGCATCAGCATTCCGCTGTCACACGGTTTACAGTGGGGATGGAGCGCTTCCCTGATGGTTTGGGCGGGCCTCGCATTCTTTGGAATTTTGATCTGGATTCCCCAGCTTCGCTATCATGATACGACAAACCGCACGGTCCAAATTCAAACGGATGGACAAACCGTCTGGCGCTCGAAAATCGCCTGGCAAGTGACGTTCTTTATGGGCATCCAGTCTTTTTTGTTTTATTGTACGATCGCTTGGCTTCCTGAAATTCTCCGCTCTCATGGGATGAGCATTTCGCTTGCCGGCTGGATGCTGTCGCTTATGCAATTTGCCAGTCTGCCGTCAACATTTTTAACACCGGTTCTCGCCGGCCGTTTCCGCAGTCAAAAAAGCATTGTCCTCGGGCTCGGCATTCTTTACTTAGCCGGCATGTCAGGTCTTCTTTACGGAGGCAATACGGCCATGCTGACCTTATGGGTAATTTTGATCGGAATCGGACAAGGCTCAAGCATCAGCTTAGCTCTGGCTTTAATCGGGCTGCGAAGCGAAAACGCCGATCAAGCCGCCGCTCTATCTGGGATGTCGCAATCGGCAGGCTATCTGCTGGCGGCAATCGGCCCTAGTTTTGTCGGGTTTCTGTACGATCATACGCATTCATGGAACGGACCGATTCTGCTTTTCATCACTGCGCTGGTCGCTTTAATTGGTGCAGGACTTGGGGCGGGAAGAAATCAATACATCTATGCCAAAGCTGCATAAGAAAACCGACATTCTTGTCGGTTTTTTTATTGGGCTGGCGCATAAAGAACAACGTCACTTAACCTGACAAACAAGCAGCCACACCGGATGGAATGGTATATGATCTAATATATTCAAAAAATATTTTTGTGTAATGGTCTAGACAACTAGATCTATAATGTTCTATACTGATGATAACGTTTTCAAGAAAGGACTTTTGACTGTGAAAACTAACCAATCTCAACGCTTTGTTTTTAAACACCTTCATATTTACAGTGAAAATGGAATGATAGAAGACGGATTTGTCCTGACTGACGGAGAAAAGATTGAGGCTTACGGATCAATGGCTGATCTTCCCGATTCTGCACACTCGGCTGAGCCGCTGACATTTCCGGAAACCTTTAAAGTGCTGCCGGGCATGATTGATGTTCATATTCACGGTGCAAACGGCGCAGATGTCATGGATGGAACGGCTGAGGCTTTAAACACGATGGCTGAAGCCCTTCCGAGAGAAGGCACAACAAGCTTTCTCGCAACAACGATGACCCAGGATGCAGCCACCATCGAACATGCACTGGCAAACGTCAAACATCATATGGAGGCTGACATTCAGCCCGGCACTGCTGAAGTGTTAGGGGTTCATTTAGAAGGCCCTTTTATTTCAGAAAAGCGGTGCGGCGCCCAGCCGCTTGACGCCATCACTCCGCCGGATCTGTCTTTATTTAAGAAATGGCAGGAGCTTGCGGGTCATCATATTAAACTCGTCACCATCGCACCTGAGCTTGAAGGGGCTTTGGAACTGATTTCCTATTTGAAAGAAACCGGCGTCGTCGCTTCAGCCGGACATTCCGACGCGGGATTAAAGGACATGGAAGCCGGGATGAAAGCAGGTGTTTCACATGTCACACATATGTTCAACGGCATGCGTGGCCTGCATCATCGTGAGCCGGGCGTAGCGGGCAGCGCCCTTTTGCATGATGAACTTACGACAGAGCTGATTGCCGACGGCATCCATGTCCACCCTGCCGTCATTAAACTGACATTCCAGCGAAAACAGAAAGAAGGCATCATTTTAATCACGGATGCCATGCGAGCCAAATGTCTAAAAAATGGCACTTATACTTTAGGCGGACAGGAGGTTTTTGTCAACGGCGAAACAGCCGTGTTAAAGGACGGCACGCTGGCAGGCAGCATTCTGAAGATGGATCAGGCTGCACTGAACATGATGGAATTCTCGGATTGTTCACTCGAAGACATCGTCTATATGACAGCGGTAAACCCCGCCAAACAGCTTAACGTCTTTGACCGCAAAGGCAGCATTCAAAGTGGAAAAGATGCCGATTTGATCGTTTTGAATGAAAAAAATGAAGTTGTGATGACACTATGCAGAGGGGCTATCGCTTTCAGTAAAAGGGAGGTTTAACCATGAAGTTGATTGAAGCTAAACATTATCAGGATATGAGCCAAAAAGCCGCCCGATTCATCATTGAAAAAGTGAATCGTTTACCTGCTCCAGTGCTTGGATTAGCAACCGGAGGGACACCTCTTGCGACTTATCAATGCCTGCGGGAGGATCACGAGAACAATGGAACCTCCTACAAACACGTGTACACCGTTAACTTGGATGAGTATGTCGGGGTTGCGCCTGATGATAACAACAGCTACACGTATTATATGAAAAAACAGCTCTTTGACCATATTGACATCCCGCCCAGCCATACCCATTTGCCTGATGGCATGGCCGAAGATTTGGAGGCTGAATGCAGACGCTATGAATCGTTGATCGAACGGTTGGGTGGCGTTGACCTGCAATTGCTCGGACTCGGCTTGAACGGCCACATCGGCTTTAATGAGCCGGGCACACCGTTTTCATCAGAAACTCATACGGTCGAATTGACAGACTCGACGAGGGAAGCCAATGCCCGCTATTTTGATTCTCTTTCATCTGTCCCGTCTCAAGCTGTGACAATGGGCATTTCTACAATCATGAGAAGCAAACAGATACTGCTGCTCGTCTCAGGCGCGAAAAAAGCCGGTATTCTGGCAAAACTGCTCAGTGAAGAACCGAATGAAGACACTCCCGCCTCCTTATTAAAAATGCATCAAGACGTAGTCATCATCGCTGACAGTGACGCCTTATCGATTGTGAAAGAAAGGGGTATCACCTATTGATCAAAAAAGATTCACACATTCCGATTTACTACCAGATTGAAACGGAAATCAAGAAGCTTGCCGAAACAAAGGATTTGAAACCCGGGGATTTGATTCCGTCGGAAAGGGAGTTTGCGGAAAAATACGAAGTAAGCAGAATGACCGTTCGGCAAGCAGTCAACAACCTTGTCAATGAAGGGATTCTCGTCAGGCAGCGGGGAAAAGGTACATTTATTGCCAAGCCTAAGATTGAGCAGCCCCTTAAAGGATTGACAAGCTTTTCTGAGGATATGAAATCAAGAGGCATGACACCAGGCACTAAAATGCTCGGATTCGGCATCATCCCTTGTGATCAAAGCACAGCGCGCAAACTCGAGATACCGGAAGGCTCCCCCGTCTATGAAGTAAAGCGGATCCGCCTTGCCGATGATATTCCGATGGCTTACGAAATCTCTTATCTGCCGGCCGATTTGATAAAAGGCCTGACAGAAGACATTATGAGCGCCTCATTGTATGACTATGTCGAAAATACGCTGTTTCTTACAATCGAGCGAGCGGCGCAAACACTGGAGCCCTCCGTCGCCTCACAGGCTGAGAGCGAACCGCTGGACATTGATGAAGGCGCGCCTGTTCTGCTTATTGAGCGATGCAGCTATTTGGAAGACGGCAGACCGTTTGAAATGGTCAAATCCATCTACAGAGGCGACCGTTATAAATTCGTCATCGATATGAAGAGGAAAGAAATATGAAAAAGACAGAAGAAGCAAACGAAAAAAGCAGAGCACTTGATGAAATGAACGCGTTGGATATCGTAACCTTGATGAATGAGGAAGATCATACGGTTTCGCGTGCCATTACACCTTGCCTTCCCCTGATTGCCCGTGCCGCTGATACGATTGTCAGCCGCCTTGAGAAAGGCGGCAGAGTGTTTACGGCCGGAGCCGGCACAAGCGGCAGAATAGCTGTCCTTGACGCCGCCGAACTGCCGCCTACTTTCTCCATTGACGAAAATCAGTGGGTCGGCCTTATGGCGGGCGGATATGAAGCAATGTGGAAACCGCTCGAAGAAAATGAAGATGACCAGGAAAAAATCGTTTCCCAATTACAGGAACACTCATTTTCAAAAGACGACGTGTTAATCGGCGTTACAGCGAGCGGTTCAACCCCTTATGTACTTGGGGCCTTATCCTATGCAAAACAGCTGGGAGCCGCTGCGGTATCGATCAGCTGCAATAAAGGAACAGAAGCAGCCAAGTTCAGCGACATTGCGATCGAGGTCCAGACTGGACCTGAAATTCTCCGCGGCTCAACCCGCTTAAAAGCCGGCACCGCTCAAAAAATGATCCTTAATATGCTGTCTACCGCTGCAATGGTTCGGCTGGGCCATGTTTATCAAAACGAGATGGTAAATATGAAATTGCTCAATCAAAAGCTGTCCAGCCGGGCCGTCAGCATATTAATGAATACAACCGGCCTATCACAGGATGAAGCATCACACGTTTTAAAAGAAAGCCGCTATAACATCAAAGCTGCGATCTTTATGGTGCTGACAAACGGAACATTGGAAGATGCCAGCCGCTGTTTATCCCATGAAAATGGACATTTAAAAAAAGCGATTCAATATTATCGAAAGGGGTTTTAACGATGTTGGGATTTCTTCAAAATATCGGCCGCGCGCTGATGCTGCCGATCGCCGTTCTTCCTGCCGCGGGACTGCTGCTCGCCTTGGGAAGAGAAGACTTATTTAACATTCCGTTTATCGCCGCTTCAGGACAGTCGATTCTTGATCAATTGCCGATCATCTTTGCGATAGGCGTTGCCATCGGCTTATCAAAGGATGGCCACGGCGCCGCCGCACTGTCTGGAGCCATCGGTTATTTTGTATTGACGGGCGGCCTTGCAGCTATAAACACAGATCTTAATATGGGGGTTCTCGGCGGAATTATCTCAGGTGTCGTCGCCGCGCTTATGTATAACCGCTTTAAAGATGCAAAGCTGCCGGATTGGCTCGGATTCTTTGGCGGAAAACGCAGCGTTCCGATTATGACAGCCTTTACTTCTATTATTCTCGCAGGGATTTTCGGGTTTGTCTGGATATATGCACAGCAAGCAATCGATGCCGTCGGCAGCTGGATCATTCAAGCCGGGGCTTTAGGAGTCGGAATATTCGGCCTTTTAAACAGGCTCCTTCTTCCGCTTGGCCTCCATCACATTTTAAACAACATGGTTTGGATGGTCTTTGGAGAATTTGCCGGCAAAACGGGTGATATGAACCGATTTTTCGCCGGAGACCCGAGTGCAGGCGCCTTTATGACAGGGTTCTTCCCGATCATGATGTTCGGTCTGCCCGCGGCATGTTTCGCGATCATTGCCGCTGCGAAAAAACACCGCCGCAAAGCAACAGCCGGTTTATTGATCGGACTCGCGTTTACCTCATTTTTAACGGGTATTACGGAACCGATTGAGTTTACATTCATGTTCCTGTCGCCGCTGCTTTTCGGGATTCACGCCCTGTTAACCGCAAGTGCCATGACCGTGACCAATATGCTCGGCATCCATCACGGCTTTACCTTTTCAGCGGGAACGATTGACTATCTCTTAAACTTTGGCATCGCCACTAAACCGCTGCTCTTGCTGCCGGTCGGACTTGTATACGGTATCATCTATTTCGTTATCTTTTACTTCTTGATCACGAAGCTGAATTTGAAAACGCCGGGACGGGAAGATGAAGAAGAACAGGAAAATGCGCCAGAACCAGTCAGCACAGCAGCGGGTTCTTCCAAATACGAAGCGCTTGCGATTCAATATCTTGAGGCGCTAGGCGGAACAGAAAACATCGAAACGCTGAACAACTGTGTCACCCGTCTCCGCCTCAAAATCTATGATGCAGCCAAACTAGATGAAAAAGCGCTGAAAGCCATGGGAGCGAAAGGTATCGTGAAGCTCAACCAGCATGAGGTCCAGGTCATCGTCGGTACAGACGTCGAATTTTTGGCAAATGAAATGCGAAAACATACGGAATAAAAGATAAGCCCCTTCTCCATAGAAGGGGCTTTTTGCATTTATGATTGCTCTTTCACATGCACTTTCAGTGTCGCCTGCACGTCCTGGTGGAGCTTAACCGGAACATTTGTATATCCTAAAGAACGAATCGCATCATTTAGTTCAATTTTGCGTTTGTCGACTTTTAATTGATGGGCTTTTTGAAGCGCATCGGCAATTTGCTTGCTTGTGACAGAGCCGAATAGACGGCCGCCTTCCCCGGATTTAGCAGAAAGCTCAACCGTAATCGTTTCAAGCGTTTTTTTCAGCTCCTGCGCCTGCTTCAGTTCTTCAGCCGCTTCTTTTTTCTCTTTATTCTTCTGGCCTTCAAGCGCGCTGATATTGGCGGATGTCGCTTCAACAGCAAGACCTTTTTTGATCAGAAAGTTATGCGCGTATCCATCCGCTACATTTTTAACCTCGCCTTTTTTCCCTTTGCCTTTAACATCCTGTAAGAAAATTACCTTCATTTTTGAATGCCTCCTTCAAAATACTCGTCAATCGCTTCTTTCAGACGGCTGAGCGTTTCCTCAACAGATAGATCTGTCAGCTGTGTGGCCGCATTTGTTAAATGCCCTCCGCCTTCCAGAGTCTCCATGATGATTTGAACGTTCACTTCGCCAAGCGATCTCGCACTGATACATACCGTGCTGTCATCCCTTCTCGCCACTGCGAAAGAAGCTTCAACCTCGCTCATGGACAAAAGAGAATCCGCTGCTTGTGCAATAATGACCTGGTCAAAGTATTCGTCCGCCTCACCGCTCGGCAGAGAAGCGATGACGATGCCATTTTTATAAAAAGATGTATGCTGAATGAGCCTCGCTCTTTTAATATAATGATCGGCTGTTTCCTTTAGAAACTTTTGCACCAATACGGTGTCCGCACCCTTTGCACGCAAGTATGACGCCGCATCAAACGTACGGGAACCGGTGCGAAGCGAGAAGCTTTTTGTATCGACGATAATTCCCGCTAAAAGTGCGGTTGCTTCGATCATATTGATTTTCAAGCGTTTCGGCTGGTATTCAAGCAGCTCTGTCACAAGCTCTGCCGTAGATGAAGCATACGGCTCCATATAGACAAGCAGCGGATCTTTGATAAACTCTTCCCCTCTTCTATGATGATCGATCACGACGACATTTTCAATTTTATTGACCAGCCTTTCTTCGATAACAAAGGAAGGCTTATGTGTATCGACAATCACAAGAAGCGTATCATCCTTTGCGATGTCCATCGCTTCTTCCGGTGTAATAAAACGGGACCACAGGTCTTCATATTTTTTGATTTCCCCGATCAACCGCTGAACGCTGGCCCCAATCTGATTGGAGTCAATGACGACAAAACCGTCTTTGCCATTCGCCTGCGCAACTTTTAAAATTCCGATGGCTGAACCGATGGAGTCCATATCGGGAAACTTATGCCCCATGATGATGACATTGCTGCTTTCAGAAACAATTTCTTTCAAAGCATGTGAAATGACCCGGGCTCTGACGCGCGTCCGTTTTTCCATCGGATTTGTCTTTCCGCCGTAAAATTTCACTTTTCCGTTCGGCTGCTTGATCGCCACCTGATCTCCTCCTCGCCCGAGCGCGAGATCAAGGCTGGATTGCGCAAGATCGCCAAGCTCTTTCAATGAGGCAACAGATGCGCCAATCCCGATGCTTAGCGTAAGTGAAATCGTATGCACGGACGTTTTTTCGCGAACCTCATCAAGGACTGAAAATTTCGATGCTTCCAGTTCGCTTAAAATATGCTCATTCAAAACACCGATAAACCGCTCGGAAGAAACCCGCTTCAAGAAGATTCCGTACTGCTGGGCCCATTGATTAAGAAGTGATGTCACTTCGCTGTTCATCGTGCTTCTTGTCTGATCATCAAGCCCTTGTGTCACATCGTCATAATTATCGAGAAATATGTAGGCGAGAACCGTTCTTTCATTTTCATATTGCTTTTCAATCTGTGTTTGCTCTGTGACATCAAAGAAATACAGCAGTTTTTCTTCTCTTTTAATGACCACGTTGAATTTCCGGTCATTTAACGTAATCGTTTCTGTGTCCACTTCCTGCTTAATCAAAGGGACAACAGATTCACAAGTATCGTAAAGCGACCGGCCGACAAGCGTATTTTCACTAAAGCATGACGCCATAAACGGATTTGCCCACTCTATATAGTATTGATCATTAAAAAGCATAATCCCGATCGGCATTTCGAGAAGCGCTTCTTCTCCCACTTTCTTAAGCCGGTAAGACAAAGTCGATATATAATCGTCCAGCTCTTTTCTGATTTGAGAGTCCGCACGCTTTAAAAAGAATAAAATGACGCCGAGAATCACTACGCCGGTCGCTCCTGCCACCCAATTAAAATAGATGTTGATGAGGACAGAAATGATTGTGACGACAATTAAAGAATAAATGGGATATCGAAATAACGGCTTTTCATAAAAACTTGGCACTCAAATCAACTCCTCACCATTGGAGAGAACATCATCTTACGATTTTTTCACTTTCTCTCTTAAGTTAAAGCCTATGTCAATTATACCCAAGATACGAACAAGGAACAGCAAGGGCGAAAGAAGTCCAATAATCAAAAAAAGAACCGGCAGGACCGTTGGCATCTTCTTCGCGTGACAGAAATAAAACACAAATGAAAAACCTTGGATGGCCAGGATGAATCCCATAATCATACTCGCATTTAAAATAATGGAGTAAAACACGCTACCCTCTTCAGAAGGAGCAAGCGAGAGAACAATCGTCAGCAAGTAGAACCAGATGATGCTTTGCGGAAACCTCAGCTCCCTAAACGGCTTTAAAGACGGTATTTGCACAGCAGTACGCCGAAGGATCGGCTTTGCAATGAGATGGTTCAAAAAAGCGGCAATGCCGGACATCATCACAATCACCATCGGATATAAATATTGTATCTGCTTTAACTGTTCTTTCATCTGTTCCAGCTGTTTTGCCGTCTCTTTATCATTTCCAAACTGTTTTAAACTTGATTCAAAGATTTTGAATGTTTCATTATATGTTTGATTGGCTGTTTCTATTAAGTTTAACCCAAAAAATTGAATGCTAATGAAAAGCAGCAGCACCATTGAAACCATGTATGTAACAGCTGCTGAAGCAATCGCATGCACAGGATCTTTTTTCCTGTAGTGATAGCCCATGATAACCCCGGCCGCACTGACGGAAAAAGCCAGCATCATCCCGCTCAAGGAACCGACAATCAATGAAACGGGCACACTCACCAGCCCCATCAAAAGCCCGGGCTTTACTCCATGTCTGATCGTTTGCATCATGACAGGCAAAGGCAAAGTAAATAAGAGAAACGTTCCGATTAAAGGGATATAGAGGCTTACCATCATTAAAACGGCAAATAGACTGATCAATATAGCGCCTTCTACCAAAGCTCTTGTTTGTTTCACTTGTTCACCTCGTATTTTTTTTCATGAATCAAAAAGAGCAGCATAAACGACTGCTCTTTTTTAACGTCGCAATTTTCGTTTTCAATAAGACGATAACATGAGCAGGTGCACGCCCTTCTCTCATTGTTTCTTTATTTTAACATAAGGTCAAATCTTAAGTAAAACGATTGCAGGACATGAGAATTCGGCCCCCAGAACTCCCTTTTATGTTCCATGTGAAACATTCTCTGGATCAATCTAAAAATCCGGATTTATCTTTATTTTTTTGTCTCGCTTTTCTGATCAATAAAACGATGATTAAAATCATGATCAGCGCCGTGATTCGAAGCCCGCCGCTTAAAAATAAAAAAAAGTCCTTCAAAATATCCAACACCTTCATCACCTCTCCATGTATATCCCTAAGCTGAAAACATGCTGTGGTATATGAATTCCCCTTTCAAAAACGGTCTAAAACGTCTCCTTTTGTTGAATCCGATTCAGCGTTCAACTCATTTGGGCATATGTTATCCAAGATTAAACGATGAAGGAGAATGCAAATGAATACGACGAAAACATTGGCATGGCATGAAACAATGGAATTGCATGAATGCGCGGCTCAGTCTGTTGGATTGGTGAAGATGAAGAAAAGCCTTAAAAAGATCAGCGACCCCCAATTGAAACAGCTGTACACCGTATCAGCAAAATCGATGGAGCAGAATTTGAAAGAGCTTCTTCCTTTTTTGCCTAAAGCTCCGGTTTTTCAGCGGGAACAAGAAAGAGCAAACCTCTATTTTGGTGCAGGAGATTTATTAGTCTTAGTGAAAACGACTGTCCGAAATGATGCGATTTCCATTACAGAAACGGCAGAGAAGAGTGCTGGTTAAACAGATCAACACAGTCATTAAACTGCATGAACGCATGAACAAGTCTTTTATTATATGTATCAAAAGGGATTATACCCGGCGTACAATCTCGCTGAACTTTTAAAAGCAAACGCAATGCATGCGCTAAAAAAGCCAGCAAGGATATGATCCCCGCTGGCTTCATCATGATTTTCCTTTATTTCACGATCAAAACAGGACATGTCACTCTTTTCGCGACTTTATGGCTGACACTCCCCAGCACCATTTCCTGCAAAGTGTTCAGCCCCCTGCTGCCTATAATCACGATATCAACATCATGCTCATTTGCGTAAGCTGTAATCGTCGGACCCGGATCACCGTGTTTCATCGTCATTTTATAAGGAACGGCTGCATGTTTAAATTTGTTTTCAACCGCCAAGAGTCTGCTTCTTCTCTCACGTTCAAGTTTTGCGCGGCTTTCACTGTGCAGCACTTCATTTTTCGCTTTATCATAATCTAATACATACATGATCTCGACAACCGCTTGATCTGAAAGAGAAGCCATACGGATCGCTTGATCAGCGGCTCTTTCTGAATGCTTGGAGCCATCCGCAGCCAACAGAATATTTTTATACACCCTTCATCACCCGTTTCTTAGTGATTTGATACTGAACGATGAGGCTGATCATAAGTTGCTAATTTTTCGACTAACCGCCAGCTTGATTCATTCAAGCCTATCAATTCAACGTCAGTCCCCTGATCTTTATACTTCAAAACGACTTTATCAATTGCCGCCACAGCGGAATCATCCCAAATATGGGCTTCTGAAAAATCAAGGACAACTCTTTTCGCATTTGAATCGGCATGAAAGGACTTTACAAAATCCTGCACCGATGCAAAGAATATCTGTCCTTTGATCGTGTACTTCATTTCATTTCCCGCTGATGTCTGCTCAATTTTCACTTTGGAAATTTTCGACACAAAGAAGATCGCGCTTAAAATAACACCCGCAAATACCCCTTTGGACAAATCATGTGTAGCCACGACTGTAATAACGGTCACCAGCATGACAATAGAATCAGTGAGCGGCACCTTCGTCAACATCTTAAATGAAGACCAATCAAAAGTTCCGATCGATACCATAATCATGACACCTGCCAAAGCAGCCATCGGTATTTGGACGACCCAATCTCCCAGCACCAGGATTAAAAACATTAAGAAGACTCCGGCCACAAAAGTGGACAAGCGGCCTCTTCCGCCCGATTTCACATTGATCACGGACTGGCCGATCATAGCACATCCAGCCATGCCTCCGAAAAACCCAGCCACGATGTTGGCTATCCCCTGCCCGCGGCTTTCTTTATTTTTATCGCTTTCCGTATCTGTCATATCATCGACAATAGAAGATGTTAATAATGATTCCAACAAACCGACAATAGATAGCGCAAAAGCGGTTGGGAAGATGATCGACAATGTCTCAAAATTGAAAGGAATATTTGGAATCATAAAAGCAGGCAGTGATTGCTTTATTTCTCCCAAATCCCCGACAGTGCGCAGATCAAAATGGCTGAAAATAGCAAATACAGTCATTGCAATAATCGCAACTAAAGCAGACGGAACAGCTTTTGTAAAACGGGGGAGAATATAAATAATCAACAATGTAATACCGACCGCAACATACGTCATATTAGACACGCCAACAAAATGAGGAACCTGGGCCATAAAGATTAAAATGGCCAGCGCATTTACGAAACCTACCATAACCGAACGCGGAATAAATTTCATAAAGCGCGCAATTTTCAGCACCCCAAATATCAATTGGATGATTCCTGTTAAGATCGTAGCTGCAAATAAATATTCGATCCCATAATCCCTAACCAAAGTGCCCATCAAAAGAGCCATCGCTCCAGTTGCAGCCGAAATCATCGCCGGCCGGCCTCCTGTAAACGAGATCACGACGGCAATACAAAATGACGCGTACAAGCCAACCATCGGGTCGACGCCCGCAATAATGGAAAACGCAATGGCTTCGGGAATGAGAGCTAGCGCTACGACGATACCCGAAAGGATATCTCCCCGCACATTTGAAAACCATTCACTATTTAATTGTTTGACATTCAAAGAATCGACACCTCTTTTATCATGATTTGCTTCTAACTCTCATAGAAGCCAAACTGTTTTTAACATGTTTCACTTTAGCAAACCTGTATACAATTGTCTATAAGGTTTTTTTGCCACTTCAGTTTACCGGAAAGAACCCCGTGGAAATGAACACAAGAAAGAGAGAATGTAATTTCAGAAAAGAGTCCAATCTAAGGAAAAGAGGAGGCTTCAACATGGCAGAAGAGCTGGAAAAACGGCCCGGGCATACGAGATGGTATATTTCATCCTTATTAAGCAGCATGATCATTTTAAATTACTTTGACCGTGTTGCCATTTCCGTCGCAGCTCCTGCGATCCAGAATTCCTTCCAATTGACGGCAACACAATTAGGCATTGTCTTTTCAATCTATACCTACTCCTATACGCTGATGCAGATTCCGGTCGGCAGTCTGCTGGACAGATTCGGCGTCGCCTGGGTCACAAGAATCGGGATGACCATCTGGAGTTTTTTAACCATCATATTAGCTTTTCTACAAGGAATACTGCTTTTATATATCGTTCGTTTTTTGATCGGTCTGACAAGCGCATCTGCTTTTCCGGCCGCTTCCAAAGCCACGGCATTATGGTTTCCGCCAAATGAACGCGGCCTTGCCAACTCGCTGTTTGATTCAGCCGCAAAATTCGCAAATGTCATCGGTGCACCCCTCGTTGCATTTCTGGTCACGGCATTTGACTGGCGTGCCGCTTTTTTAACGATCGGCATCATCAATGTGTTATTTACGATTTTTTTCTGGCGGTACTATGAGCAGCCTGATCGGCATAAACGAATTTCAAAGGAAGAACTACATTATATTCAAAAGCGCAATGCCGTTTCTGGTGAAGACATATCAGAGCGCACAATGACTGCTCTGAAAGCGATGCTGACAAATCGAAAAGCATGGGGGCTGATGATCGGTTTCACGGGCTACGGCTATACATTCAACCTGCTGTTAACATGGCTTCCTACATTTTTTAAAGAAACCTATGGAATGGACATCATGTCCTCAGGATTATTTACGGCCGTTCCTTGGCTGATTTCGACGATTTCCGGAATCATTGTCGGCGGATGGCTTGTCGATTTCTTAATTAAGAAGGGACATTCAAATACGAAAGTATATCAGACGATTATCATCATCGGCATGAGTTTGGGGTTTACTTTTTTAGGCGCCATTTTAACGCACAATATCATCATTGCGATCATCTGTATTTCCGTCGGTTTGGCCGGAATTTCCGCGACGGCGCCTGTCGGCTGGTCCATCTCGGCCGACATTGCACCGGCAGGCTCACTCTCGCTTCTCAGTTCAATGGTCAATCTGGCGAATAACTTATTCGGCGGCATTATCGCGGTTTCACTAACGGGATATTTGGTGGATATGACGGGTTCGTTTACTCTCAGTTTTTTAGTGGCAGGTGTCGTATTATTGCTGGGGCTGGTGTTTTACCTTTTTGTCCTCGGGGATATAGAGCGGATTCAGATTGCGAAACATGAATAAAGTGCTGTTATGACGGCTCTCCAGTTTTCCAAAGACTTTACACACTCTCAAGATCAGCGTGAAGTCCTGGTCTTAAGCAAACTTGTGCCTGACAGGCGACGGCGTGATGAGGAAAGCAGAAAGAAGAAAAGCAGCCTAGAAATACCTTAATAGACCACCCCATCCTAAAAAAGATGGGGTCTTATGTTCTTCAATCAATTCCTATAAAGTGAAAATTAAGAAGGGAGGAGAGAGCATGGCAACAGAAAGCGCATTTCAATTGATGCTTTCCTTCGGCATCCTTATTGTAGGGATTCTGACACTAGCCTATAATTTCACGAATAAAAGTAAGAACGCCCCTGACCGTCCATCAAGGCGTTCCCACTTATAAGTTAGACTTTAGGAAAAAAGCCGACTCCCTTACAGGAGCTATTTTAGCAACAATAATAAGAACTTTTCCATAAAAAATACCATGAGAGGGATTTTGAGTTTCTCCTGCGACAATAGATGCGGTGAATCACTGTGAAATACGAAGCCATGCCTCACAGTGAAGTAAACCAAAACCTTAGCTATCTTTAGGAAATATGATGAATATATTGGAACAGACAAACTGGATTTATTTCACTTTGAAGCAGCTCATCATCGCTATGAGAGTGTATCAATTCTTAAAACAATTGCATTGCTTGAGCAGTTTTCAGAAAGCCTTATTATATTGACTAAAAATGGATAGCCATCTAAAGCGCCGATATTTTGTCGCGGGGCTTCAGATCGTTATGACGGGTTTTTTTGTTTGACAGGTTTTTTTGCAAGAAGGGCGCAAATGAAACCGGCGCCGGGCAAGATCATCAGCAGCAGCAAGACGGGTGTATAGCTGTGGAAAAAGTCAAACCCTACGCCGAGCGGGAGCGGACCGAATGCGGAACCGACAACCATTACAGCCATTGCGATCCCGTTGATGCTGCCGATATAGCGGCGGCCAAAGTAATTCGGCCAAATGATATTCAGCGTAATCCGCTCCAGACCGTTTGCCATTCCCCAGACGACACCGAAGAGAATGGCAGCCGCTATGCTTTTCGTCGCCAAAAGAAGGAGAAGCAAAATCATTTCCATGATAAAAATAAACGCAAGCAGCAGGTTTGTTTTTATTTTTTCCAATATAAATCCAGAAACCATGGAAATCGGAAATCCGATCAGAGCCATTAAGCTGAGGACTGTAGCGGCAGTCTGGGGCGACAGACTGTTTTCTCCCAAAATAGACAGAAGGTGAAAGGTGATGCCGGTATTCACTAATGCGGGAATCCCGACGCATATTAGGACATACCAGAAGGAAGCGGTTTTCATTGCTTCTTTTAGTGTCCAATCCTCTTCAGCGATTGGCCGGTTCGGACGCATGGCAATATCTTGATGAGCATCACCATCATCCATACTGCCGTCCGGCAGCAATCCGATATCTTCCGGACGGTTTCTGACGCCGAAAAAAGCTGCAGGCACAAAGAAAAACAGCAGCAGAAAGCCCCACACCTGCCAAGTAAACTGCCAATTCCATTTCTCAATCATCCAGGCATTCAGCACAGGAAATAAGGCCGCGCTCGCAAAACTTCCGACAGCCATAAAGCTCATCGCTCGTCCTCTTTTTTTAATAAACCATTGCGGAACAAGTGTGTTTGGCAGCAGTGTCATGCCTCCCTGCCCGAATAAACGGATCAGAAAAAAGCCAACAGCCACCATCCATATGTTCACCGCAAAGCTGTTAAAAAAACAAGCAGCACCAAGAACAGAACCGACGATCACCATCATTTTGCGCTGGCCCAGTTTATCTACAAACCTGCCGACAAACATCATCAAGATCCCCGCGCATAAAGTAGCAGCCGAATATATGCCGGACACCTCAGACCGCGACCAGCCAAAATCGTGAATGTATTCATCAATAAAAATCGAGTTGGAATACGTTTGACCGGGCCCTGAAAAAAAGACGCCCAAGGCAGAAATCAATACGATCGTCCATCCATAATAAAACGGTAATTGCTGTATTTTTCCTTTCATAAAATATTCCCCCGAGTTAAAAATGAAAAACCGACTTTCCCCTGCTTTGCGGGAAAATCGGCTTGCTTTCTATAGACCCCTACTTGACGATCATAACCGGACAATTCACACGTTTGGCTACTTTGTGGCTGACGCTTCCAAGCACCATTTCCTGCAAAGAATTCAATCCTCTGCTTCCTACAATCACCATATCAAAATCGTGGTCATTGGCATGGGAAACGATGGTCGGGCCCGGTTCGCCGTGCTTCATTGTAATTTGATAAGAGACATCTGCTGTTTGAAATTTTTCTTCTATATTTTTTAGTTTATTCCGTCTGGCACTCTCTAATTCTGCTAAACTCGCACTATGCAAAACTTCGCTTTTGGATTTGGAATAGTCCAGCACATAGATAAGCTCCACTTCGGCTTCTGCCGCAAGCTTTGCAATTTTTATGGCATGATCAGCCGATCTCTTCGAGTGAGCTGATCCGTCAACAGCCAGCAGGATTTTTTGATACATCATCTTGCCTCCCTTTAGTGACTGGATGCTTTTGCATTCGGCTGATCATAAGTAGCCAGCCTTTTGACCAACCGGCGGCTTGACTCATTTAATCCCGCCAGCGTGACATCCACCTTCTGTTCCTTGAATTTTAAAACCACCTTATCGATTGCAGCCACAGCTGAATCATCCCAAATATGTGCGTCTGCAAAATTCAGCACAACTTTTTCTTTTGCCTCATGGAAAGAAAATGATTGAATAAAGTCTTGCACTGAAGCAAAGAAAATTTGTCCTTTTATATCATAAACGGTTTCCCTTTCTGAAGGAGCCGCTGAAGCCTCTACCCGCACTTTTGAGATTTTGGCCACAAAGAATATGGCGCTTAGAATAATTCCCGCAAAAACTCCCTTAGATAAATCGTGGGTTGCTACGACCGTCACAACGGTGACTATCATCACGATCGAGTCTGACAACGGAACTTTTGTCAACGCTCGAAGCGATGACCAGTCAAATGTTCCAATCGAAACCATAATCATGACACCGACTAATGCAGCCATCGGTATTTGGACGACCCAATCTCCCAGCACCATAATTAAAAACATTAAGAAGACTCCGGCCACAAAAGTGGACAAGCGGCCTCTTCCGCCTGATTTCACATTGATCACGGACTGGCCGATCATGGCACATCCAGCCATGCCTCCGAAAAATCCGGTTACGATGTTGGCTATTCCCTGTCCGCGGCTTTCTTTATTTTTATCGCTTTCCGTATCTGTCATATCATCGACAATAGAAGCGGTTAATAATGACTCGAGCAGACCGACAATCGACAGTGCCAAAGCGGTCGGAAAAATGATCGAGAGCGTTTCAATATTAAAAGGAATATCTGGAATCATAAAAGCAGGCAAAGAACTTGAGATCTGTCCCAAATCTCCGACAGTCCGAAGATCAAAATGGCCGAATATCGCCAGAACGGTCATCGCCACGATCGCCACAAGCGGTGCCGGAACAGCTTTTGTGAAGCGGGGCAGCAGATAAATAATCGCCAACGTAACGCCTACAATCACATAGGTCATATTGGAAATTCCAACAAAATGAGGCACTTGTGCCATAAAGATTAAAATGGCCAGCGCATTTACGAAACCTACCATAACCGAACGCGGAATAAATTTCATAAAGCGCGCAATTTTCAGCGCCCCAAATATCAATTGGAGTATTCCAGTTAAAATCGTCGCCGCAAATAAATACTGGATGCCGTGATCTTTCACCAAAGTGACCATTAAAAGAGCCATCGCTCCGGTCGCGGCTGATATCATCGCAGGACGGCCTCCCATAAACGAAATGACAACTGCTATACAAAATGACGCATACAGGCCGACCATCGGATCTACACCCGCGATCACCGAGAAAGCAATGGCCTCGGGTATAAGCGCGAGGGCAACGACGATTCCGGCTAAAACGTCCCCTTTCACATTTGGAAACCATTCATTATTTAGTTTTTTTAACATCAATTGAAAAACACCTCTCTATTTTTATTTGAATGACTTCTAACTCTCATAGAAGCCGGAGCCGTTTGCAACATATTTAAATTTAACAGATCATCAATTAAATGTCTATAATTTTTTGTTCCAAAAACGATCTTTTTTGGTGCTGTCGATATAAATCATACAAGCTGCAACAATATTTTGGTATAATGACTGAAAGCTCTATTCTTGGAGATGATAAAGTGATTTTTGGTTATGTACGTCCATTCAGCCAAGACAAGGATCTTAAGCTGCAAATCAACGCCATTGAAAAGCATGGCTGTGACAAGATCTTTAAGGAACAAACAAGCTCGGCAAAAAACCGGCCGGAATTAAAAAGCCTGTTTCATACCCTCAGCAGCGGAGATCAAGTCATCGTATACAAGCTGTATAATATCGCCGACTCAACCCGGCATTTAATAGACTTGGTTCAACGATTTCAGCAGCAAAATATTGACTTTATCTCGATCACTGACCAGGTGGATACTTCAACCGCAGAAGGGAAAATATTCTTTAAACTTCTGGATAAAGTTGGAGATTTTCAGCGTGATGTTTTAAGTGAAAGTACAAAAGCAGGGATTTATGAAGCAAAATTGAAGGGGAAAACCGGAGGCCGTCCGAGAAAGCCAGACCATAACGTCAGACGTGCATTAGACATGTATCAGAGCAAAAAATACAGCATCGCCCAAATCACCGCGGAGACAGGAATCAGCAAAACAACGCTGTATCGTTATTTGGAAGATGATTGCTGAATGAAAGCCGTTAATCCATATAAACAAAAAAGAACAAGACCTTTAACGGTTCTTGTTCTTTTTATATTTCGGCTTACTCGCCTGATACGTATGGAAGTAAAGCCATTTGACGAGCGCGTTTGATGGCAACAGTCAATTTGCGTTGGTATTTCGCACTTGTTCCTGTTACACGGCGTGGTAAAATTTTACCGCGCTCAGAGATAAATTTTCTAAGAAGATCTACATCTTTGTAGTCGATGTGCGTAATGCCGTTAGAAGTGAAATAACACACTTTACGGCGTTTCGCACGGCCGCCTCTGCGTCCTCCTGCCATTGTTATTTCCCTCCTTTCTGTTCTGTTTTTTTATAAGTTCGTCCGTCATCCATTAAAATGGCAAATCGTCATCTGAGATGTCAATCGGCTTTCCATCGTTTGCAAATGGATCATCATTAAAGCTGTTGCCTTGATTGCGATTCTGGTTGTTTTGATTGCCGCCAAATGAATTCGGTTCGTTTTGTCCGCCGCCAAAGTATTGGCCTCCCTGGCCGCCGCTATAACCGCCGGAACCAGAACCGCCGCCTTTAGGCTCCAGAAATTGAACACTTTCAGCTTGAACTTCTGTGACGAACACACGCTGTCCCTGCTGGTTTTCATAGTTCCTCGTTTGCAAACGTCCATCTACACCCGCAAGGCTTCCTTTTTTAAGGAAATTCGCTACGTTTTCAGCTTGTCTTCTCCAAGTGACACAGTTGATGAAATCAGCTTCACGTTCGCCCTGTTGATTCGTAAACGTACGATTTACAGCGAGCGTAAAGGTGGCAACAGCTGCACCGCTGGGAGTATAACGAAGCTCTGGGTCCTTTGTCAGTCTGCCGACTAAAACAACTCGGTTAAGCATATTGAGAGACCATCCTTTTGCTTTAGAATATATAATTCAATACTGTTTATTCTTCGTCTTTAACCACGATGTGGCGAATGATGTCATCACTGATTTTAGCTAAACGGTCAAATTCTTGAACTGCTTCAGAACCAGATTGAACGTATACGATTTGGTAAAATCCGTCGCGTAAATCGTTGATTTCGTAAGCAAGACGGCGTTTTCCCCAATCTTTAGTTTCAGTGATCTCCGCACCGTTTGTCGTTAAAATGTTGTTAAAACGTTCAACAACAGCCTTTTTAGACTCTTCATCAACGTCTGGGCGGATGATGTACATGATTTCGTACTTTCTCATTTGTATTTGCACCTCCTTTTGGACTAAGCGGCCCATCATATTGGGCAAGAAGCAATAATTCTATTACTCACAATTTTATATTATATCAAAGCTCTAGTCCCTTTTCAACTGTGTTATACATTGAAACGGAAATGAATCACATCGCCGTCTTTCACGATATATTCTTTTCCTTCAAGGCGGACTTTTCCCGCTTCCTTTGCGGCAGACATACTTCCTGCTTCAACCAGATCGGCATACGCCACCGTTTCCGCCCGGATAAAGCCGCGTTCAAAATCAGTATGAATGATGCCCGCACATTCCGGAGCCTTCATTCCCTTTTTAAACGTCCAGGCTCTGACTTCCTGTTCCCCCGCCGTAAAATAAGTAGCAAGACCGAGCAGGGAATAGGATGCTTTAATCAATTGATCGAGTCCTGATTCTTCAATGCCGAGTTCTTCAAGGAACATCGCCTTTTCTTCACCTTCAAGCTCGGCAATTTCAGATTCGATTTTCGCACAGACGACGATGACCTCCGCATTTTCAGCAGCGGCAAATTCCCTCACCCTCTGAACGTACTCATTTCCTGAAGGATCAGCCACCTCGTCCTCGCTGACATTTGCCACATATAATACAGGTTTGGTTGTTAACAGATGAAGCTGTTTCAGCACTTTTTGCTGCTCTTCTGTAAATTCAACAGAGCGTGCAGGTTTTTCTTGTTCAAATGCTTCCTTTAACTTTGTCAAAATCTCAAATTCAAAAACAGCTTCCTTATCCTTCTGCTTGGCCATCTTGCCTACCCGGCCGATCCGCTTCTCAACGGTTTCCAGGTCAGCCAATATCAGCTCGAGATTGATCGTCTCGATATCAGAGATCGGATCTACTTTTCCGGAGACGTGTGTAATATTGTCGTCTGCAAAGCAGCGGACAACATGACAAATGGCATCGACTTGGCGAATGTGGGAAAGGAACTTATTCCCAAGTCCTTCACCTTTTGATGCCCCTTTTACGATACCGGCAATATCTGTGAACTCAAACGCGGTTGGAACGGTCTTCTTCGGATTGACAAGTTCTGTCAGTTTTTGCAGCCGCTCATCAGGCACCTCGACGATCCCGACGTTTGGGTCAATCGTACAAAACGGGTAGTTGGCCGATTCTGCCCCGGCCTGTGTAATCGCATTAAACAAGGTTGATTTACCAACGTTCGGCAAACCAACAATCCCAGCTGTTAAAGCCATTCTTTCATCTCCTCTATCATTAAACATCCGTGTGTAGTCGTGTAATGTAAACCTGCAACAATTATAAGGATGATTACTGTAAAAGACAAGCTGACAAAACTTGCTTTTCAATAACTGAAACCGTGCGAAAATCAATTTTTACCTTTACAGTGATAAAAAAGCATGAGGGGGTCCGTGTATATTAAGAATCGGACTCCTCATGCTTGACTAAGATCTTTTTCATTTTTCTTTGAAATTCTTTGCGGGGGATCATGACACTGTGAGAGCAGCCCTCGCACTTAATTCGGATGTCCATTCCCATCCGAATGATCTTCCAGCGGTTTGTACCGCAGGGATGCGGCTTTTTCATTTCGACCACGTCATTCAGGCCAAATTCTTTATCGGCCAACATCGTTCACCTCTTTGCTTGCTTTGTTGTGATCTTATTGTACAAAAAACGACAAGGAAAGGGCAATTGCTCAATAAAAATATCATAATACGGTATATTCCAAAATAACATATACTATCTTTTTATTTCCATTTACTTAATAAAGGATACAACAAGATATTAACCAATAAATACAAATTCAACAACCCGTAAATTGGATATAAAAAAGCGATTAAATTTGAAAATCCAAAAGAGGTGAAAGGAAGCATAATCAAAAGAAGCAAGAATACCATGATCCATCTCGGCCAGTTCACAAGCGAAAGAAAACGGCTTGAGAGGCCAAGAATGCTTGAAATGGTTGTCGTATAAATCGCCACACAAAGCACGGCTGTCATAAAAATAAAAATGGGAAAAGGAGCGCCTTCCAAAACCGCGAATAAAGGAATTTCATAATGTGATAGTTCACCGGCAAGCTCCACGAGCGTCTCATTGTACATAAATGAAATAGCGCCGAAGACCAAACCGCTTAAAATGCTGGCAATCCTGGCTTCACCGACTCCTTTGAGCTCTTTGCCGACCGCAGATAAAACGGCCACGACTGATAAAATGTTCAGCGAAGCGAATGCGATGCCGGCGGGCCAATTGTACTGATGATTTAGATTGAGCAGCCACGGCTGGTGGCGAGCCGTTTGAAAAGAAATCAGCACGTACAGCAATCCCGCTACTAAAATCGGAATCAAATAGCTGTTGACCGATAAAATTCCTTTCAGGCCCCACAGAAAGAGGAGCCCGGCACATAAAGAAAACAGTACGACTCCCGCCCAAAACGGGACATGAAATATTTGCAGCGTTACCCCGCCTCCGGCGATCATCACAATCGTAGTTGTAAACAAATAAAGAATGATCAGCAAATCATACACTTTCGCCAGCAGAGGGCCGATCAATTTTTCAAGAACAGGCAGAAAATGCGCCGATTTCTCTTCATAGCTGATCTTCATGACAATATAGGTCGACAGGCTGAACATAATCGTGAATAAAAGGATAGCCAGTCCGCTTTCATCACCAAAAAATTGCCATATCTCCTGGCCGGATGCATATCCTGCGCCTATTAAGCTCCCTAAAATAAGAAGCATCCACTTCAGTCCGGCTCTCCACACGATTTTCTCACCCCATCGGAATCAGTTTTAAGCTTGTTTACGCATCTACTGACACTATATTGTCCTTTCACAATAAAAATTCATGGAATTATCGAAAGACCATTGCAGAAATTTTTTCACCAAAAACCTAAAATTATATCAATATAATAAAAAGGTAAAGGTAGATCATATTTTTCATTCCTTCTACCATCTATAAAACACCACACTTCCTTATCAAAAGATTCAGCCCCGCTGGATGAACATCCAAAGCATAAAAAAAGAGACTGCTGGATATACTGTAAACAACCATTCATACGCAAAAAAACACGCCAAGGAATGCTGTTACCATTTTGACAAGGATGTGAAGCCCTATGAATCGCAAAGGCGGGATTTTCTCTCAAGAACCGATAAAAGAATATATTTCTCATTCAGATCCGTTAGCTGTGAAACAAATAGAGAAGGTTCTTTCTGTTTATTTAAAGGAGGCAGGCAGCCGACCAATTGTAGTCGTTTGCATTGGTACTGACCGCTCTACAGGTGATTCTCTCGGTCCTCTCGTTGGAATGAAGCTTGCCGCGAAACAGCTGACGCGTTTTCATGTTTATGGAACGCTTGCTGATCCGGTTCACGCCGTCAACTTAAATGAGAAGCTGGAGAACATCCATTTGGAGCATCAAAATCCTTTTATGATCGCAATTGATGCCTGTCTTGGACGAACCAAAAGCGTGGGATCTTTTCAGATCGGCAAAGGACCTTTAAAGCCGGGAGCCGGAGTACAAAAAAGTTTGCCTGAAGTGGGCCACGTACACATCAACGGGATTGTCAATGTGAGCGGTTTTATGGAGTATTTTGTTTTGCAAAATACCCGGCTCAATCTTGTCATGAGCATGGCAAATGTTCTCGCCGAAGGTTTATCACATCTAGAGAAATCAGCAGGATGGCAGCAGCGCCATGCCGCTCCGATTCAGCGATTGACGGGGAGGATGTAAAAAAAACCATCTGTGTCTTCAGATGGTTTTTGCGGCTTATGAATTTTCTTCGGATAAAAGTTCAAGAATACGGTCCAAATCTTCATTTGAGTAAAACTCAATTTCAATTCGACCTTTTTTCTTTTGTTTTTTAATGGTGACCGGTGTTCCAAAGTAGTTTTGCAAATAGGACTCCCGCTCTTTTATGACGGCATCTTTTACTTGTTTCGGTTTCTTTGTTTCACGTGGAACATCAGCATTCAGCTGTTGGATCAACTTTTCAAGCTGACGGACATTGAGCTGTTCGGATACAACCTTTTGAACGAGCGGTTCGAGCTTTTTCTTGTTTTTCAGCCCCAGCAATGTACGTCCATGCCCCATCGATAATGTGCCGTTGTCTATTAAAGACTGGACTTTTTCAGGCAACGTCAGCAATCTTAGATGGTTGGCAATGTGAGGTCTGCTTTTCCCGAGCCTTTTCGCCAGCTGTTCTTGTGTCATATCAAGGTGTTTTAACAAAGATTCATATGCTTTGGCTTCCTCAAGCGGAGACAGGTCTTCTCGTTGAAGATTTTCCAATAGGGCAATCTCCATCATCAGGGATTCTGACAGCTCTCGCACAATCGCAGGAATGGTTTCTAAACCGGCTTTTTCTGCAGCTCGAAAGCGGCGTTCTCCGGCTACAATATCGTAGCCTTTGATTGACTTTCTGACGATAATGGGCTGCAATACGCCATGCTGTAAAATGGACTCCTTTAAATCTTTTAACGATTGGTCATCAAACGTTTTTCTTGGTTGATAAGGATTTGGCCGCAAATCGTGCAGCTTAATTTCCTCAACCGTTTCTTCAGATAAATCAACATTTGAAAACAGTGCATTAATCCCTTTTCCGAGACCTTTAGGCATTCGCAGCCACTTCCTTTGCTAAATCTAAATAGACTTCCGCTCCTCGTGAACGCGGATCATATAAAATAATCGGCTTTCCATGACTTGGTGCTTCACTTAATCTGACGTTCCGGGGAATGACAGTTTGATAAACTTTATCGCGGAAATACTTTTTCACTTCTTCTATGACCTGTATGCCTAAATTCGTCCTTGCATCAAGCATTGTCAGCAATACGCCGTCTATCATGAGGTCGGTATTTAAATGTTTTTGTACAAGCCGCACTGAATTGAGCAGCTGGCTCAGTCCTTCCAAAGCGTAGTACTCACACTGAACCGGTATCACGACGGAATCTGAAGCCGTAAGCGCATTAATTGTCAGCAGCCCCAATGAAGGCGGACAATCAATGATCATAAAATCATAATTTTGTTTGACGGATTCCAAAGCCCTCTTCAACCTGACTTCTCGGGAAATGGTCGGAACCAGTTCAATTTCCGCCCCTGCAAGCTGGATCGTTGCAGGAATGACATCCAAGTTTTCGACGGATGTTGTTTTTATCACGTCTTTGACATCTGCATCATCTACTAATATATCGTACACACAATGATCAACATCAGCTTTTTCTACGCCAATTCCGCTTGTTGCGTTTCCTTGCGGGTCTATGTCGACTAGCAAAACCCTTTTCCCGATATAAGCCAAGCAAGCTCCCAGGTTAACAGAGGTTGTTGTTTTGCCAACGCCCCCTTTTTGGTTTGTGATCGCAATAATTTTCCCCACAATGTCACCTACTTTCACATTGAACAAGTTTCTCTCATTTCTCTATTTTAACAAAAAAAGAATCAGCCGTTTGCTTTTTTTGAATTTTTGTTTTTGAAAGAGCGTTGTTTTGTTCAAATTGGATCGGCAATGATATTCCATGATTTGACAATAAAAAACACATTTTTTCATTTCAAAAGGGATTGGTTGAAAAAGAAGATAATATTTAAATTATATTAATATAATAAAAAGAGGGGAAACCCTCTGACGCATACAAGGGTTTCCAAGGGGTTCACATTAATCAATTTGCAGGCATTTTCCGGGTGGCCACCGCGATGCGGTTCCATGCGTTAATCGTCACGACCAGCATGATGAGCTCCGCTGTTTCGGCTTCGCTGAAGTGTGCCCTTACTTTGTTATAAATGTCATCTGGCAGCCCGGCATCTGCAATTCTCGTTACGGCTTCGGTCAATGCCAGTACGGCCCGTTCCTTTTCTGTGTAAAAAGGCGCTTCTCTCCAAGCGTTGAGCGCGTATATGCGCTGTTCTGTCTCTCCGTTTTGTCTCGCATCCTTCGTATGCATATTCAGACAGAAAGCACATCCGTTCATTTGTGAAGCGCGGATTTTGATGAGCTCCTTTAAAACGGGATCAATACTTGAAGAAGCTTGTGCTTTTTCAAGCTCGAACATGCCGGCGTACCCCTTCGGGTTTGCCTCTTCCATTAAAAATCTTGTTTCCATATCAATTCCTCCTTTTGTTGATTCACTTATATAACAAGTAAGGCATTCGATTTGTGACAGGAAACACTACATTTTGATTTGTTTTAATTTATCTGGGTTGGAAACAATGTAGACATTTTTAATTGAGTTCCCTTCTGGATTCCAAGCAAAACAGATGATGTAAACCGGACGATTGTTCCGTACGATCAGCACGCCTTTTTGGCCGTTGATTTCTGCGGGCACGAAACGGCCTGTAAAGCGCCCTTTTGAAACAATCCCTGTAAAGAACGCAAAAATTCGGCTTCTTCCATAGATCGGTCTTAAGGCGCTGCGTACTTTTCCGCCGCCGTCGGTAAATAAAACGGCCTCTTCGGTCAATCTTCTGGCAAACTCTTTGAAATCTCCGGTTTTAGCTGAATCGATAAACAACTCTGCCAGCTGCTGCTCTTCTTCCGGTTTGGATAAAGCAGAAATGTCCATTTCTAATTTATTTTGCAGCCGGCTGTAGATCTTCCGGCAGCTTGCTTCTGATTTTCCGATAATGGACGATATTTCCTTATACTGATACCCAAACACTTCCCTAAACATGAATACCGCCCTTTCAACAGGATTCAACCGGCTCATGATGACCATAAAAGCATAGGAGACCATTTCTTTTTTTTCAACGAAGTCAGCCGGATTCTGGTCTGACAGCATCACCTGCGGTTCAGGGAGCCACTCTCCCACATAAACCTCGCGCTTGTTTCGGGCTGAGTTCAAAAAATTAATGCAGCGGTTTGTTATTGATTTCGTTAAATATGATTGAACATGTTCCATTTGGCTGATATCTTTTTCTTGAAGATCAGCAAATAATTCCTGCACCATATCCTCGGCATCTTGTATGGATCCAATCATTCGATAAGCAATTGAAAAAAGCAATGAACGATATGTTTGATAATATTCCATCGCTGCCCCCATCCTAGATATTTTGACCTAAAAAAATAAAAGCTCTTAGGGAGCTTTTATTTCGGTATCCGTATCGTAAACTGAATATATTCTTCAAATTCCTCTTCTTCCGTATTCAGTTTGACACCGCTGTCTTCCACCATCGATAAGGACTGGCGGATCGTGTTCATCGCGATTCTCGCGTCCCTGCTGAACGCTTTTCTCTTTGGTTTAGGCTTTCGCTTATCCTGTTCCAGCATTTTGACGACACGATCTTCGGTTTGTTTGACATTTAAGTTTTTTTCAATGACTTCGTTTAACAATTTGACCTGAAGTTCAGGCTGTTTTAACGGTATGAGCGCTCTTGCATGACGCTCTGATATTTCTTTTTTCAATATCGCTTCCTGAACCTCTTCCGGAAGCTTTAACAATCTGAGTTTATTGGCGATCGTTGACTGCCCTTTGCCAAGCCTTTGTGCAAGAGCTTCCTGTGTCAAATCATGAAGCTCTAAGAGCCTTGCATATGCATGCGCCTCTTCAATCGAAGATAATTCCTCCCTTTGGAGGTTTTCAATCAGAGCCACAGAAGCTGTCTCTGTATCTGAAAAATCCTTAATAATGGCGGGAACCTTCTCCCAATTGAGCGTTTGAACCGCTCGCCAGCGCCGCTCCCCTGCAATGAGTTCGTATTGTCCTTCCCGGTCTGTTTTTCTGACGACAATCGGCTGAATAATGCCGTGTGTATGAATGGTTGCGGCTAATTCTTGAATTTTTTCTTCTGAGAAAATGGTGCGCGGCTGAAAACGGTTAGGAATAATATCGCCTACTGGAATATCTTGAATCTCTTCTTTGTTTGTATCATGTTCAGCAATCTCTGCTTCTTCTTCCTTTTCACCAATTCCGAAGAGACGAGAGAATGAATGCTTCATGTACCTACACCACCTTTAAACACTGCCATTTTTATAATTCTATTTTCTCATGAATTTTCCTTCATGGACATCACGAATTTTGAAGAAAACGAATAATTTAACCTTCAATTGGAGATTTATTAGGTGTTCCAGGTTTTCTTGGATATTTCTTCGGTGTCTGTGATTCCTTTTTGACCACAATGATGTTTCTGTCGCTTTCTTCTATCGGCAGCTGAAAAGAATGCACGGCTTCAATTTGGCCTCCAAGCACTTTTATGGCTTTTTTGCCCGCTTCAATTTCTTCTTCAGCTGAAGCAGCTTTTAATGCTAGGAATAAACCGTTTTTCTTAACAAGCGGAAGACATAGTTCACTTAGAACAGAAAGCCGGGCAACCGCCCGTGCTGTCACGACATCAAAGCTTTCCCGCTTGTCTTTCAATCTCCCGAATGTTTCTGCCCGGTCATGGTAGAAAGCTGTGTTTTCCAGTTTTAAAGCATCAGAAAGCTGATTTAAAAAGTTAATTCGTTTATTTAATGAATCGACGATTGTCACATGAAGATGAGGAAAGCAGATTTTAATCGGAAGGCTTGGAAATCCGGCGCCCGCCCCAACGTCACACAAACTGTTCAGCTTGTTGAAATCGACATAAAAAGAAGCGGTGATCGAGTCGTAAAAATGCTTTAAGTACACTTCTTTTTTCTCGGTAATGGAGGTTAAGTTAATTTTCTCATTCCACTCAACAAGCCATTCATAATAGGTTTCAAACTGCTCAAGCTGGAAGGGAGAAAGGGAGATCCCCTTCTCCTCCAGGCTGGCTGTAAATTGCTCAATGTTCATGCCGTCATCCTTTCTATTCCGCAACCTTGGCGATCCGGCCCTGCTCAAGGTAAACAAGCAGAATGGAAATATCAGCAGGGTTTACCCCGGAAATCCGTGAGGCCTGTGCGACAGACAGCGGTCTGACTTCTTTCAGTTTTTGGCGGGCCTCTGTCGCAATGCCTTTGATCGCGTCATAGTCAATTCTGTCGGGAATCTTTTTATTTTCCATTTTCTTAAGTTTTTCAACTTGCAGTAAGGACTTTTCAATATATCCTTCATACTTAATTTGAATTTCAACCTGCTCGGCCACATCGCCGGCGACTTGTTCTTCCGCAGGGGCAAGCGCTGTGACGGTTTCGTAGTTCATCTCCGGCCGCTTCATAAGGTCGGTGGCACGGATGCCGTCTTTCAGCTCGCTTCCGCCCAATGACCGGATGTATTCCTGATTTTCTTTGGACGGTTTGATAATAACAGAATGCAGTCGTTTTTTCTCTGCTTCAATGGCCGCTTTTTTCTCCTGAAACTTTTGATATCTTTCTTCAGATATCAAGCCGACTTCATAGCCGATCTCCGTAAGGCGCAAGTCGGCGTTGTCATGGCGGAGAAGCAGGCGGTATTCCGCACGGGAAGTCAACAGCCGGTACGGTTCATTTGTTCCTTTTGTCACAAGGTCGTCAATCAGCACGCCGATGTAGGCGTCTGAACGGCTGAGAATGACTTCTTCTCTGCCAAGCGCTTTGCGGCCCGCATTAATGCCGGCCATGATTCCCTGTCCGGCCGCTTCCTCGTATCCTGACGTCCCGTTGATTTGCCCTGCTGTGAACAACCCCGGTATTTTTTTCGTTTCAAGTGTCGGCCAAAGCTGAGTCGGTACGATCGCATCATATTCAATCGCATACCCTGCACGCATCATTTCCACTTTTTCAAGTCCCGGAATTGTTGACAGCATTTTTTTCTGAACGTCCTCAGGAAGACTTGTTGACAGTCCCTGTACATAGACTTCCTGTGTATTGCGTCCTTCAGGCTCGAGAAAGATCTGGTGTCTCGGCTTATCGTTAAAGCGGACGACTTTGTCTTCAATAGAAGGGCAGTATCTCGGCCCCGTTCCTTTGATCATGCCGGAATACATCGGTGAACGGTGAAGATTGTCATCGATGATCTCATGCGTTTCCGGGCTCGTATAGGTCAGCCAGCAAGGAAGCTGATCTGTAATGTATTCCACTGTCTCATACGAAAAGGCCCGCGGCACTTCATCACCGGGCTGGATTTCCGTTTGGCTGTAGTCAATCGAATGGCTGTTGACCCGCGGCGGTGTCCCTGTTTTAAAGCGGACGAGATCGAACCCGAGCTCTTCCAGATGCTCAGAAAGCTTGATAGAGGGCTGCTGGTTGTTCGGTCCGCTTGAATAGGACAGATCTCCAAGAATAATTTTTCCTCTTAAAAATGTTCCCGTCGTCAGCACCACCGTTTTGGAACGGTACTCCGCCCCTGTTTGGGTCATAATGCCGCGGCATTCTCCGTCTTCGATCAAAAGGCATTCCGCCATTCCTTGAAGCAATGTCAAATTGGGTTCATTTTCAAGCGTTTTTTTCATTTCATGCTGATATTGGAATTTGTCCGCCTGTGCGCGGAGCGCCCGGACGGCCGGGCCTTTTCCTGTATTTAAAAGCCTCATTTGAATGTGGGTTTTGTCAATATTTTTAGCCATTTCTCCGCCCAGCGCGTCGATTTCGCGGACGACAATCCCTTTAGCGGGACCGCCGACAGACGGATTACACGGCATGAAAGCAACCATATCAAGGTTGATGGTTAAGACAAGCGTTTTTGCGCCTTGTCTGGCCGATGCCAGCGCCGCTTCGACCCCGGCGTGGCCGGCGCCAACGACAATGACGTCATATTGGCCTGCTTCATAGCCCATATGCTTTGTTCCTCCTTTATTTTCCTAAGCAAAATTGGGAAAAGAGCTGGTCGATCAAGCTTTCATGCACGGCGTCGCCAATGATCTCCCCGAGAACTTCCCAGCATCTTGTTAAATCGATTTGAACCATATCAATCGGCACATCATTCTCAATTCCCTCAAGAGCGTCTGTAATGGCGCGCTTAGCCTCATGAAAGAGGGAGATATGCCTTGTATTGCTGACATACGTCAAGTCGCCGCTCTCGATCGCTCCCGTAAAAAACAGCGATTGAATAGCTTCCTCCAGCTCGTCAATTCCTTCTTCTTTCAATAAAGAGGTTGTAACGACAGGACGTTCTCCGGCCAATTCCTGAACACGATCGAGATCAAGCTTTTGCTCGAGGTCGGTCTTATTGACGATGACAATCAAATCCATGCCCTTCGTTGCTTCGAAAAGCTTGATGTCTTCTTCTGACAGAGACTCGCTGTAATTGAGGACAAGCAGAATCAAATCCGCTTCTTTTAATACCTGCCTGGAGCGCTCAACGCCGATGCGCTCGACGATATCTTCGGTCTCGCGGATTCCTGCTGTATCGACAAGACGCAGCGGGACGCCTCTTACATTCACATATTCTTCAATGACATCCCTCGTCGTACCCGGAATGTCTGTTACAATCGCTTTCGTCTCGTGAACGAGGCTGTTTAACAGCGATGATTTCCCGACATTGGGCCGGCCGATAATAACCGTTGAGATGCCTTCTCTTAATATTTTACCCTGCTCTGATGTCGTAAGGAGCGCCTCGATTTCATTTCTGACCTTTGTCGCCTTTTCGATTAAGAGCTTATGCGTCATTTCTTCAACATCATCGTATTCCGGGTAGTCAATATTTACTTCTACATGGGCCAACGTCTCAAGAAGCTCGGCTCTCAATCGTTTGATCAGTGAAGAAAGCCTTCCTTCCATCTGATTCATGGCTACATTCATGGCGCGGTCCGTTTTCGCTCTGATGAGATCCATGACAGCCTCCGCCTGGGAAAGATCGATCCTCCCGTTTAAAAAGGCCCTTTTCGTAAATTCTCCAGGCTCAGCAATTCTCGCTCCTTCTCTCAAGACAAGCTGAAGCACTTGATTGACTGTCACAATTCCGCCGTGACAGTTGATCTCCACAATATCTTCTCTTGTAAAAGTTTTCGGTGCCTTTAAAACGGACACCATCACTTCTTCAACGACCTTTTCTGTTTCCGGATCAACGATATGGCCATAATTAATGGTGTGTGTATCAACAGAGCTCAACCGTTTCCCGCGAGGTCCTTTATATACTTTATCTGCAATCGACAGTGCTTCTGGGCCGCTCATCCGGACGATCGCAATCGCTCCTTCTCCCATCGGCGTTGAAATCGCAGCGATTGTATCCATGGCTTTCACCTCTCTTTTTCATTCCTTTATCTATTATCCCCATTTGACGGGTCATCTTCCAAACAATATAAATAGATGAAAAACTTTTATTGTAATCAAAATTTAAAGATAACATAGTTTGAATTGAAGTGGAAGTGACTTGAATCGTTATCCACAACTGCTGCAAGCCATCATTAATTACTTTAACTTATCCACATGTGAATAACAATTAAATTTCATTTTCATCAACAGCTTACACTGAAAAGAGCCGAACTAAAACGGATATAGCCGGTGATAAATGAAATTCAGGTCGTTTTGGCATCACAAAAAACCGAAGTCCCCGTTTTTGAGAACTTCGGTTTTCATGTTATTTTTTATATGAGATGACAAGGTGCCGGTTATGATCTTCTCCGGTAGAGTATGTTTCAATTTCTTTTGAATAGCCTGAAAGGGTGTCATGGATCACTTTCCGCTCGCTGGAAGGCATCGGCTCAAGATGAATGTCTTTTTTCTGCCTGCTTGCCTGATCGGCCAGCTTCAATGCCAGCTGTGTCAATGTTTCCTTTCGCTTGGCACGGTATCCTTCAGCATCGACAACCACATGGATATAGCGGTCGGAATACCGATTGATTACGAGCTGTGTCAATGTTTCAAGGGCATTTAATGTTTGTCCTCTTTTTCCGATCAAAAGTGCGGTTTTATCTCCTTGTAATCGGAAAACGACCCTTTTTGGCTCCTCTTCTACCATCACCTGTGCTTGAATTCCCATATTTGAAATAACATTTTCCAAATACTGTTTGGCTTCTTTGATAGGATCTGCTTTTTCTCGAATTTTAACAACTGCAGGCTGATGGCCGAAAATGCCGAATAATCCCTTTTTTCCTTTGTCTATCACGGCAATTTCAACATCGTCTGTTTGAAGTTCCAGCTGTTTAAGCCCGGATTGCACTGCTTCATCGACGGTACGTCCAGTAGCAGTCAGTTCCTTCACTTTTTCTTACCTCCGGATTTTTTTCCTCCGGCTGCCGCTTCTTGCTTCTCTGCCTTTAAATCAGGACCTTTAATAAAGAAGGTTTGAGCAATCATAAACAAGTTGCCGACTACCCAGTACAGAGAAAGAGCCGCCGGGAAACTGATAGCGAATACAACGATCATGATCGGCATCAGCCAAAGCATCATCGCCATTTGCGGATTTTGCTGAGCTGTTCCGGCCATCATCAGTTTTTGCTGGATGAAAGTGAACACACCCGCTAGAATCGGAAGGATGAAATACGGATCACGCTCTCCCAAGTCAAACCATAAAAAGCTGTGCTCCGCGATCTCCCGCGTTCTCATAATCGCATGATAGAATCCGATTAAAATCGGCATTTGAATTAAGATTGGGAAACATCCTGCAAGCGGGTTAACCCCGTGCTTCTGCATGAGAGCCATTGTTTCCTGCTGAAGTTTCTGCTGTGTTTTCTGATCTTTTGAACTGTATTTTTCGCGAAGTTTTTGCATTTCAGGCTGCAGAGCCTGCATCGCTTTGGAGCTTCTTGTCTGCTTGATCATCAGCGGCAAAATCAAAAGTCTGATTAAAATCGTCACGACAATAATCGCAAGCCCGAAGTTTTTATTCGTTACATTTGCAACGTACGTAATCAGCTGTGACAAAGGGTAAACGATGTAGTTGTTCCAAAATCCTTCGCTTTCTGAAGTGATCGGCTGATTGATTTCCGTACATCCAGCTAAAAGCACGAGAACGCCGATCATACTGAATAATAATAAAATTCGCCTCTTCAACAACATTTCCTCCTAAATCTTCATTCTTAAACCGTTTTAATGTGGTTATGATCATTAAAAAGACATACTTTATCGTATTTTATCATCTTTCACCACTGAATGGGCGCTGACATTTTTTAAGCTAAAAGGAAGCGCTTAAAAATATGCGGCTATGGCTTATTTATTTACTCGGGTTATGATGGCTTATTCGATTTTTTCCGGTAAACAAACGACTTTCTGAAAAGATGCTGCAGGCTTTTCTTTGTTTCTTCATATGTCAAATCAGCAGCTGGTTTTCTCGCAATAATGATGTAGTCATTTTCTTGTTTTAATTGATTCCGCTCTTCTTGGATGACCTGGCGAATCAGCCGCTTTACCCGGTTGCGCACGACGGCGTTCCCGATTTTCTTGCTGACCGACAGACCGACCCGAAACTCTTTCGCCTCAGGCTGGTGAAGCACATATAAAACATACTGCCGGTTTGCCATCGATTTGCCTTTTTTAAATACCTTTTGAAAATCTTCATTTTTTTTTAATCGATTTCGCTTTTTCATGTCTTCCTTCACTCCGATAACAAGCTGGCAAAAAGGGCCCTGGTCATTCCTCTATGTAAAAAAGACCACTGACATTATTCAGTGGCCTAAGCTGATAATACTTTTCTTCCTTTGCGGCGGCGACGTGCTAATACAAGACGTCCATTTTTAGAACTCATACGGCTGCGAAAGCCATGAACTTTGCTGCGCTTACGGTTATTTGGTTGAAATGTTCTTTTCATGTATGACACCTCCCTCGAGGAATAGCTGTTAAAGACAGTCTAATTTATTATATTTGGATGAGCCGTTCATTGTCAACTTTGCTCATACATTTCTTTTTCGCACCATAATAGGATAACACAGATGAATCGACTCCGAAAGTCTATTTTCATTTTTCCTCAATTTTAGCTTAAAAGATTTTTTTGGAAGCGGGAAATGTCGACTTCCTGATCGAAAATATCCAATGTGGATATCTTTCGCCTCATTTTTTCTATCCACAATCATTATCGACAACATTTTCACAAAACTAACCGTTGTGGACAATATTTTTTCAACAGTTTGTATAGTGTGTGGATAAGTTCTTGTCAACCATTGCAACGTCTCGCTTATTCTGATATTATATTTGTGTTTTAACTCTTGATAACAAATTGGCTGTTATATCGTTATCCACAAACTGTGGATAACATGTGGAAAGTTTTTTCACAGGGTGTGTAAGAATTTGTCCACATCTTGTGAATGATGTCGAAAAGACGTTTTTCTACTATATTATATGTTTTCAACATTTCATCAACGAATGGAGCCATCCATTTGCTCTTTTTTTGTGTTCTATAACAGATGATGAACACGCAAATATTTCTGGTAAAGGAGGGACGAACCGCCAT